>CALIMJ010000014.1 GCA_938028835.1 uncultured bacterium
ACCGGAGCTTTGACGAAGTTCACCGGCGGATCGACGACCTGCGGGCGGACATGAACGGCCGGTTTGCGCAGGTGGACGCCCGCCTGAGCGAGCTGCGGGAGGACCTGCGGGAGATCCGGAGTCTGCTCCAGGAGGCCCTCCGGGCCCGCGCGGGCTGAACGGACGCCGCGCAGGCGCCACAGCCTCCGAGACGGACAAGGTCACTCCGGCTGGCCCGTCCCACGGCGGAGCGCGAAGCCGGGCGCCCCAGTCCCAGTCCCCGGGTTTGATGGGACACCCTGAGCGGCCCTATCGGCGGGAACTCCCGGGAGGAATTAGGGCGGCTTCAGCAGGAGGTCCTGTAACGAGGGGAACCGAAGGGGTGATCCCGAGCTGGCCCGCCAGCTGACGCAGGGTGACGCCCTGGCGCACCCGAGCCTGACGGATGTAAGCCCCGAGGGTCTCGGCCTTCCGTGTCCTGCGCGTGTCCGCTTACGCGCCTACGCGGCCGGTAGAGCGCGTGCAAGCGTGGGCAACTCTGCATCCCTACGAGGGAGGCCAGGCGCGGCCGTCCAGAACCCGCCAGACCGCCACGGCCTCCTCCTGAGTTTCCGGGTCCTCGGACAGCCGCTGGCCGGCCACCGCCGGCAGCACCGGGCACCCGGTGGCCTTCTCCAGGGCTGCAGCACGCTCCCGGGCCCTGCGTACGTCGTGGGCGGTCACCGTGCCGGAGACCTCCGCCAGGAGGTAGACCTCGCGGCCGTCAAACAGGCCCGTCACCACCACGTCGGCCTCCAGGACCTGCGCCCGCTCCTCCGCCGTGATGCGCCCCTGGTCCACAGCGTCGTCCAGGAGGAGGCCCAGCTGCTGGTGGTCCACGACGCGGATCCGCCGCAGGACTCGCTGGAAGTAAGACGCAGCCCTCTCCCGGTAACGGCGCTCCAGACTCTCCCCCTTGAGGGCGCCGACCGCCCCCACGAGCTCCCCTACCACCTCCTCCAGGCGCTGCAGGCGCCGTTCGGTGCCCTCCTGGGCTTCCACCAGCCGTGCCACGGTCTGCTCCGTACGCCGCTGCGCCTCCGCGAGGCTCGTGGTGACCTCCTCCAGCCGCTGCAGGCGCTGCTCGGTTTGCTCTTGCGCCCCGGCGAGGCGGGCGGTCACCTCCTCCAGCCGCTGCAGGCGCCGTTCGGCGTCTTTCTGTGCTTCGACCAGCTGGGAGACAGTCTGCTGCAGCTGCTGGACGTCCGCGGACAGCTGGCGCACGAGCCGCGGCAGGCGCAGCAGCTCCTGGCTCAGGAGGAGCCGGCGGAGCTGGGCCCTCCACTCCGGACGTTCCTCCAGGAGCCTGACCAGGCTGTGGAAGTCCCGGACCGTGAACGCCATCTCATACCGAGCGTACCGTAGTGAAGCCAGCGCTGGCGAGTCACGGACGCGGGGTCCTCCGCACGACCCGGGCAGGAAGCCAACGCCGGGGCCGCCCGCCGCGGCCTCACCGTGACGCCCTCCCGAAAGGGAGTCCACGATGCCCGGGACCAGATCCCCTCTTCGGCGGGAATTCCGGTAGGAAGCGGTGCGTGTGGTCCAGACCTCGGGCCGGCCGATGGCACGGGGGGGGGCAGCCGCCGCCGGACGGACTACGTCACACCCGCACGCGCGGGGTCACCACCGTCATCTCGTCCAGGATCCGCTGCGCCACCTCCAGGGCCTCCAGCCCTGCCTCCCCCGGCACCCGGGGGGTCGCGTCTCCTTTCACGCAGGCCAGGAAGTGCCGCAGCTCCGCCCGCAGCGGCTCCTCGTGCCGGACGGGGAACTCCCGGCGGCTGGCCGCGGACCGCACCACCATGTGCTCCCGCAGGTAGTTCAGGTATACCGACCCGTCCGCGGTGGTGACCTCGATCTCCGCGGCCTTCTGCGGAGAGACCCGGCTCGCCACCAGGCTCGCCACGCACCCGTCCTGCAGGACCAGGTGCGCCACCGCCAGGTCCTCGTCCCCGTCGTACAGGCGCGCGCCGATCCCCGTCACCCGCGCCACGTGCGACCCCGTGAGCGAAAGCACGATGTCGATGTCGTGGATCATGAGGTCCATCACCACGCCCACGTCGGTAGCCCGGCCCGCCTGGTAGGGGCGCACCCGCCGCGCCTGGACGAAGACCGGGTCCCGGGCGCGCTGCAGCAGCTCCTCCACGGAGGGCTTGAACCGCTCCACGTGGCCCACGAGGAGCACTCGGTTACGCGCCCGCGCCAGGGCCACCAGCTCCCGCGCCTCCTCCACCCGGGCGGTGATGGGCTTCTCCACCAGGACGTGCACACCCGCCTGCAGGAGGTCGCGGGCGATGGCGTAGTGGTGCACGGTGGGCGCCACCACACTCACCGCGTCCACCCTTCCCACCAGCTCCCGGTGGTCCAGGTAACCGGGGACGCCGTAGCGGGCGCTGAACTCTGCCACTTCCTCCGGGTTGGGGGAGACCACCGCTACCAGGTGGGCTTCGGGCAGCTGGTGGTAGATGCGGACGTGGTGGCGTCCCCACTTCCCCAAGCCCACCACGCCCACGCGGACCGCTTCCGGCTTCACGGCCAAGCCACCACCTGCTGCGCGAACTCCCGGACTCCTTCCGCCACGCGCCGCACCTCCTCCTCCCTCAGAGCCGGGTGCACGGGCAGGGACAGGACCTCACGGCTCGCGCGCTCCGCCTGGGGCCACGCGCCGGGCGTGTACCCCAGCCGGCGGTAGGGCTCCGTGTGCGGGACCGGCTCTGGGTAGTAGACGCGGGTCTCCACGCCCCGCGCCCACAGGTGGCGGCTCAACTCGTCGCGGCGCTGGGCCCTCACGGTGTACTGGTGGTACACGTGGAGGTACCCCTCCGGCTCCGTGGGCGGGAGGACCCCGGGCAGGTCCCGGAGGGCGCGGGTCAGGGTCTGCGCGTTTCGGCGGCGCGCGGCGTTGCGCTCGTCCAGCTTCTCCAGCTGCCCCAGCCCCAGGGCCGCGGCCAGGTTGGTCATCCGGTAGTTGTGGCCCACCACCTCGTACCGGTAGGGCTCGGACTGTCCCTGATGCACCAGCAGCCGCACCCGCCGGGCCAGCCGCGGGTCCTGAGTGACCACCATGCCGCCCTCGCCCGTGGTCATGTTCTTGGTGGGGTAGAAACTGAACACCGCGGCGAGCCCGAACCCGCCCACCCGCCGACCCCACAGGGCCGCGCCGTGGGCCTGTGCCGCGTCCTCCACCAGCCAGACCCCGTGCCGGTCCGCTAGCTCTGCCAGCACGTCTGCCGCCGCAGGCAGCCCGTACAGGTGGACTGCGATGATCCCGCGCACCCTGGGGTGCCGACGCAGGGCGTCCTCCACGGAGGACGGGTCGACGTTGAAGGTCACCGGGTCGATGTCGGCAAACACGGGACGCGCGCCCCGGTGCACCACCGCGTTGGCGGTGGCCGCGAAGGTGAACGCGGGGACCACCACCTCGTCGCCGGGTCCAACCCCCAGGGCCTCCAGCAGCACCTCCAGGCCCGCGGTGCCGGACGAGGTGGCCACCGCGTGGGCCACCTGCACGTACGCGGCGAAGGCGGCCTCGAAACGCTCCACCCACTCGCCCGAACTCAGCTTTCCGCACGCCAGCACGTCCAGTACGCGCCGGCGGTCCTCCTCCGTGACCACGGGTCGGGCGATGGGGACCCAGTCCACTAGTACCTCCGCAGACACGAAGCGACCCCTCCGGCCGCCACCAGAGGGGTCTACCCCACGCCGGGACGCCGCGCCCGCCCGTTGCGGCGCAGCTCCCTCACCCTTTTCTGCGACCGGTCCCGCAGCGGCCGAGTCGTCACGGCCGCTACTGGATCACGACCCTCCGGTTGGTGGCCAGCACCCAGATGAGGAACGCCAGCAGCAGAACCACCAGCAGCTCGGCCTGGCCCGAGCGGTCGCCGAGCCAGCGGCGCAGCCACGCCCGTACCTGCGCGTAGAGGAACTCGCTCATCGCTCACCTCCGCGCCGTTTGTCCTAACTTCCGCCGGAAGCCCCCGCGGTTTCCTCCGCCCGCCTGCGCAGGGCCTCCAGCATCCCCTCCGCGTTCTTCCGCACCAGGTGCCAGACTAGGTTCGTGAGCAGCGGGCCCAGCAGCGGGATCCGGAGATCGTAGTCCAGCACCAGCCGCACCGAGCAACCGCCCGGTGCGGGTTCAAAGCTCCACGTTCCCTCGAACCGGTCGAAGTCGCCCTCCCGCTGCCGGAACTTACACACCCGCCGCAAGTCGTCCCACTCGTCCTCCTCGGTCCACGCCACCCGCCGCCCCTGGATCCTACCGACCCACGCGGTGACCGTACGGTTCCCCTCCCGGTGGACCACCCGCAGGCTCTCCACGTCCGGCATGAACTCCGGGAACTGCTCCACATCCTTCGCCACGGTGTACACGTGATCCGCGGGCGCGCGGACGAACGTCTGCACCTCCACCAGCGGCATCCGGATCCCTCCAGGGAAGGATACGCCGTGCGCCGACCAAGTCCTACGTCGCCGCCCAGGGCTTGAGCCGGCTCAGCAAGGCCCGGGGCAGCTCCGCCTCCACGTGTACCGCATCGGGGTGGTACTCCTCGCGCAGCACGCGACCCCCCCGCCGCAGCTCCGCCAGCAGCCCGGCCTGCGCGTAGGGGATCCGGAGGCGGGTGCGCGGCCAGCCCGGCAGCGCCTGCGCCACCCGCGCCAGGAGCTCCTCCAGCCCGGTCCTCCGCAGGGCGCTGATGGGTACCCCGCCGGTGCGGGCCACCACCTCCGCCACCCGGTCCGCGGGAAGCCGGTCGGTCTTGTTGAGGGCCAGCACCGTGGGCTTGCCGTCGGCCCCCAGCTCCTCCAGCAGCTCCTCCACCGCCTGGCGCTGTCGTTCCCAGGCGGGGTGGGACACATCCAGGACGTGCACCAACGCGTCTGCCTCCGTCACCTCCTCCAGGGTGGCGCGGAAGGCCGCCACCAGCTGCGTGGGAAGCTTCCGCAGGAAGCCCACGGTGTCCACCAGCACCACGGGCCGGCCGTCGGGAAGCTGTGCACGGCGGGCGGTGGGGTCCAGGGTGGCGAACAGCTTGTCCTCCACGAACACGTGCGCACCGGACAGCGCGTTGAGGAGCGTGGACTTGCCCGCGTTGGTGTAGCCCACCAGGGCCACCACGGGGACCTCCGCCTGCTGGCGGGCGCGCCGCTGCGTCCGCCGGGCCCGCGCCACCTCCTCGATGCGGGTCCGCAGCTCGTCGATGCGCCGGCGGACGCGCCGGCGGTCCGTCTCCAGTTGCGTCTCCCCGGGGCCCCGGGTCCCGATCCCGCCGCCCAGGCGCGACAGCAACACCCCCTTGCCCACCAGCCTCGGCAGCAGGTAGGTCATCTGCGCCAGCTCCACCTGCAGGCGGCCCTCCCGGGTCCGGGCGCGGCGGGCAAAGATGTCCAGCACGAGCGCGGTGCGGTCCAGCACCTTGACCCCCAGCTCCTCCTCCAGGTTGCGCTGCTGCGCGGGGGTCAGCTCCTCGTCGAACACCACCAGGTCCGCGGCCTCCCGCTCCACCAGGACGCGCAGCTCGGCTACCTTCCCGCGACCAATCAGGGTCGCCGGGTCCGGGCGCGGGCGCTCCTGGGTCAGCACGTCCACCACCTCCGCGCCCGCGGTCTCCGCCAGCCGGCGCAGCTCCTCCAGGGACTCCGGGTCCGAGTACCCGCTGCGTCCCGGCACCACGAGCCCCACCAGCACCGCCCGTTCCGGCCGCTCGGAGCCCGCGGGCGCGCCCCGCGAAGCTTCCTCCACGGCCCGGATGCGCTCCGCGGCACGCAGGTGGCCCAGCATCTCCAGGTCGAAGGGCCCCTCCAGCTGCAGGGACCCGGCCGCGCTGGTCACCCACGCCTCCGTCACCTGCCCGCGGCGGTGACCTATCGTCACCAGAAGGTCCAGCCGCGCACCCTCCAGCAGTTCCAGGTCGGCGTCCGTGGGATACGCTTCGGGCTGGTCGTAGACCAGCACCAGCCGCAGGCCGCACGGCCGCCCGTCCCGGCGCCGCTGCAGGGCAAGCTCCAGTCCCGGCCAGTTGCGCCCCAGCAGCACGTGCGCGCAGTGGGCGTTCCGCGACAGCAGCACTCCGACCTCGCGACGCGCCACGTGAGCCAGCTGCGCCAGGCGGGCCGCCAGCTCCGGGTCGCACACGAGGTCCGCGGCGAAGCTCCGACCCCGCAGCGCCGCGGCCAGATGCCGGGCCTCCTTCGACAGCCGGTGGGTGTTGCCGATCAGGAACGGCAGCCGCACAGGGTCACCGCAGCCGGCACAGGCGCTGTACCGCCTCCTTCAGCCGGTCCTCCGGCGTGGTGAAGGACAGCCGCACGTACCGGTCACCCACCTCACCGTATCCCACACCCGGCGTAACCACCACCGCGGCGCGCTCCAGCACGTGCTGCGCGAAGGTGACGGAGTCGAACCCGTCAGGCACCTCCGCCCACAGGTAGAAGGTGGCGCGAGGGCGCTCGACCCGCCACCCGGCCTCCCGGAGCCCGTCCACGAGCAGGTCCCGGCGCGCCTGGAAGGCCGCCACCCGCCGGCGGACCGGCTCCTCCGGCCCGCGCAGAGCCGCCTCCCCGGCCCGCTGGACGGCCACGAACACCCCGCTGTCCAAGTTCGTTTTGAGCTTGCCCAGCGCCGCCACCACCTCCGCATTCCCGCACACCCAGCCCAGCCGCCAGCCCGTCATGCAGTACGTCTTGGACAGGGAGTGGTACTCCACCCCCACGTCCAGAGCCCCCGGTGCCTGCAGGAACGACGGCGGGCGGTAGCCGTCGTAGGCGATCTCCGAGTAGGAGTTGTCGTGCGCCACCACCACGTCGAACTCCCGCGCGAACCGCACCACCTCCGCGAAAAAGCCCAGCTCGACGGTGGCCGCGGTGGGGTTGTTGGGGTAGTTCAAAAACATCAGCCGAGCCCGCCGTGCCACCTCTGTGGGGATCTCCGTGAGGTCCGGCCGGAACCCCAAACCCGGCCGCAGGGGCAGGCGGTGGGGCACCCCGTCCGCCAGCAGGGTCGCCACCCGGTACACGGGATAGCCCGGATCGGGTACCAGGGCGACGTCCCCGGGGTCCAGCAGGGCCCACGGCAGGTGTGCCAGGCCCTCCTTGGACCCGATGAGGGCGAGCACCTGTCGGTCAGGGTCCAGCTGGACGCCGAACCGCCGCTGGTACCACTCCGCCACCGCAGCTCGGAAGCTACCAGTCCCCGGGTACGGCGGGTAGCGGTGGGTGGCGGGGTCCATGACGGCCTGGCGCATGGCCTCCAGCACGTGCTCCGGGGTGGGGAGGTCGGGATCGCCCACCGCCAGGCTGATCACGTCTACTCCCCGCCGTTGCAGCTCCTCGGTCCGGCGGTCCAGGTCTGCGAACAGGTAAGGGGGTACGCGCTGCAGCCGCTGCGACTCCCGTTGCCGCGTGGTGGGTTCCATCGTCACCTCCTCGATCCTCCCGCAGCCCTAGGATAGCCCAAGCGGAACGCCCTCCGCCCGCAGGACCTCCAGCACACGTTCGCTCACCGCCTGCGGGGGCAGGTCATCCGCCTCCACCCAGCGGATCCTGGGGTCGGCGCGGAACCACGTCCACTGGCGCTTCGCGTACCGGCGGGTGTTGCGCTCCAGCTGGCGCACGGCCTCTTCCAGGCTCACCTGGCCCAGGACGTGCGGCACCAGCTCCTTGTAGCCCAGGCCCTGCATGGCAGGCCGGGAGGGATCCACACCCCGGTCCAGCAGCGCCCGCACCTCCCCCACCAGTCCTGCGGCCAGCTGCTCGTGGATGCGCCGGCGGATCCGCTCGTACAGCCGCGGCCGGTCCACGGTGAGACCGACCTGGAATGCGTCCTCGCCCCCCTCGCGCCGCGCCATCTCGCTGAAGGGCCGTCCGGTGTACACGATCACCTCCAGCGCCCGGATCACCCGGCGCAGGTTCTGCGGAGGAATGCGGGAGGCGGCCTCGGGGTCCAGTTCCATCAGGCGCCGGTAAAGCACGCCGGGCTCGTGGCGTTCCTGTTCCTCCCAGGCGCGGCGGGCCGCCCAGTCCGGCGGCACCTGCGGGATCCGAAGGCCGTCTACCACGGCCCGCACGTACAACCCCGTCCCGCCCACCAGGATCGGTACCCTCCCGCGCGCGCGGATGGCCGCGATGGCCTGCCGGGCCAGGCGCTGGAAGTCCCAGACGGTGAACACCTCCTCCGGGTCCGCCACGTCCAGCAGGTGGTGGGGGACCCGGGCCCGCATGGCCGCGGTGGGCTTGGCGGTCCCGATGTCCATGCCCCGGTAGACGGTGCGGGAGTCCGCGCACACCACCTCCCCACTCAGCCGCTCCGCCAGCTCCACCGCCACCGCGGACTTGCCCACGGCGGTGGGTCCCACCACCACCAACAGAGGCACGCCGCGCCCACCAGGAGTCCGGTCCACGGTCCGAGAACACCGTACAACGATGGACACCCCCATGATGCGTCAGTACCATGCCCTCAAGCGGGCCTACCCGGGCACGCTCCTGCTGTTCCGGTTGGGGGACTTCTACGAGCTGTTCGGCGAGGACGCGGAAGTGGCCTCCCGCGTGCTGGACCTCACCCTCACCTCGCGTCCGGTGGCCAAGGGCAAGCGGGTCCCCATGTGCGGGGTGCCCCACCAGACCCTCGAGTCGTACCTGAGCCGGCTGCTGGAACGCGGTTTCCGCGTGGCCATCTGCGAGCAGGTGGAGGATCCCCGGAAGGCCAGAGGGCTGGTGCGCCGCGAGGTGGTCCGGGTGGTGACACCGGGGACGGTCACCTCGGAGGCGTTGCTGCCGCCTCGGGAGAACGTGTACCTGGCCGCGGTCCACCCCACCGCGCACCGATGGGGCGTGGCGGTGGCGGACCTGTCCACCGGGGAGTTCCGCATCACCGAGCTGGAGCCGGAAGCGGCCGTGCAGGAGCTGGAGCGGCTTTCGGTCCGGGAGGTGCTGCACCCGGAGGGGAGCGAGCTCCCGCACACCGTGCGTGGCGCCCGCACGCCGTACGAACCGTGGCGGTTCGACCTGCAGGAGGCCAGGCGGGTGCTGTGCGAGCAGTTCCAGGTGGTCTCCCTCGAGGGCTTCGGCTGCGGTGACCTGCCGCTGGCCACCGGCGCCGCGGGCGCCCTGATTCAGTACCTGAGGGAGACGCAGCGTAGCGGCCTCCGCCACTTCCACGGCCTGCAGGTGTACCGGCCGCAGGAGACCCTCCTGCTGGACCCCGGCGCGGTGCGCAGCCTGGAGCTAGTGCAGCCCCTGGTGGGCACGGACCGCAGGGCGACCCTGGTGGGGGTGCTGGACCGGACCCGCACCAGCATGGGAGGCCGGCTGCTCCGGCGCTGGCTACTGGCCCCCCTTGTGGACCGGGCCCGCATCGAGGCGCGTCTGGACGCGGTGGAGGAGCTCCTGCGCCGCGCCGACCGCCGGCAGCTGCAGGAGCGGCTGGAACAGGTGGCGGACCTGGAGCGGCTGGTGGGACGGTGCGGCCACGGTTCCGCCACGCCCCGCGACCTGGTGGCGCTGCGGCGCAGCCTCACCGCGGTGGCGGAGCTGCGCCGACAGGCTTCCGGGTCCCGCAGCGCCCTGCTCCGGGAGCTTGAATCCCAGCTGGACAGCCACGACGACCTGCGGGACGAGCTGCAACGCGCGCTGGTGGACGACCCGCCGGGCAACCCGCGCGAGGGAGGCTTTGTCCGGGAGGGGTACGACGCGGAGCTGGACCAGCTGCGGCACGCGGCTAGTGATGCCAAGCGGTGGATCCGGGACCTGGAGGCGCGGGAGCGGGAGCGGACCGGGATCAAGAGCCTGCGGGTCGGCTTCAACAAGGTCTTCGGCTACTACATCGAGGTCACCCGCCCCCACCGGGACCGGGTGCCACCGGACTACGAGCGCCGGCAGACCCTGGTGGGGGCCGAACGTTACGTCACCCCCGAGATGAAGGAGCGCGAGGCCCTGATCCTGCACGCGGAGGATCGGCAGCGGGAGCGGGAGTACGAGCTATTCTGCGGTCTTCGGGACCGGGTGGCCGCCCGAGGCGCCGCGCTGCTGGCCACCGCCGCCGCGGTCGCGACGCTCGACGTGCTGTGCTCGTTCGCGGAGGCCTCCGAGGCTTACGGCTACACGCGTCCGGAGCTGGTGGACGAGCCCGTCCTGGAGGTGCAAGGGGGAAGGCACCCGGTGGTGGAGCGGCTGCTGGAGGAGCCCTTCGTCCCCAACGACCTCCGCATGGACCCCAGGCGTCGGATCGCGGTGGTCACGGGCCCCAACTTCGCGGGCAAGTCCACGTACCTGCGGCAGAACGCCCTGCTGGTGATCCTGGCCCAGGCGGGCTGCTTCGTCCCCGCCCGGTCCGCCCGGGTGGGTCTGGTGGACCGGGTGTTCACCCGGGTGGGCGCCGCCGACGACCTGGCGGGCGGGCGCAGCACCTTCCTGGTGGAGATGCAGGAGGTGGCCAACATCCTGCGCAACGCCACGCCCCGCAGCCTCGTGATCCTGGACGAGGTGGGCCGCGGGACGGCCACCTACGACGGGCTCAGCATCGCGTGGGCGGTGGTGGAGTACCTGCAGGCCCACGCACGGCCGCGGACCCTCTTCGCCACCCACTACCACGAACTCACGGAGCTGGCTGGGCGCCTGGACGGGGTGTTCAACCTGAACGTGCTGGTCCGCGAGGAAGGCGAGCGGGTGGTGTTCCTGCACCGGGTGGTGGAGGGCGCCTCCGACCGCGCCTACGGCATTCACGTGGCCCAGCTGGCGGGCGTGCCGCAAGAGGTCACCCGCAGGGCCGCGGAGCTGCTGGAGGAACTGCAGGGCCTCGCCCGCAGGGACGGGACCCTCGCCCGGCGGGGCCGCGCAGTGCAGATGGCCCTTCCCCTGTCCGTGCCGTCGGAGGTGGAGGCGGAGCTGGCTTCCCTGGACCTGGCGTCCATGACGCCCCTGGAGGCCCTCAACAAGCTGCACGAGCTGCAGCAGCGGGTGCGGGAGCGGGCCAGCCCGCAGCCGTCCAAGGTGGTCCGCATGCGCCCCAGGTCCCCAAGGCGCTGACGTGCCCCGCATCCGCGTGCTGGAGAGCTGGCTGGCGGACCGCATCGCCGCGGGCGAGGTGGTGGAGCGGCCCGCCTCGGTGGTGAAGGAGCTGGTGGAGAACGCCCTGGACGCGGGCGCCCGCCGCATCACCGTGGAGTTCTCCGGCGGCGGCTTCGAGCTGGTGCGGGTCTCCGACGACGGCGAGGGGATGGACCCTGAGGACGCAGCCCTGTGCCTGCGCCGGTTCGCCACCAGCAAGCTCCGGGCGCCGGAGGACCTCCGCCGCATCCGCACGCTGGGGTTCCGGGGCGAAGCGCTCCCGAGCATCGCGGCGGTCTCGCAGGTGGAGATCCTCACCTGCGACGGTCAGGTGGCCACCCGGGTGCGCGCGGAGGGCGGCTCACAACCCCGCACGGAGCCGGCCAGCGGTCCCCGCGGCACCGTGGTGACCGTGCGGCGCCTGTTCTACAACACCCCCGCGCGCCGCAACTTCCTCCGGTCCGTGGCCCGGGAGGCAGCCCTGTGCCTGGACGCGGCAGAGCGGCACGCCCTCGCCCGCCCGGACGTGGCCTTCCGCGTGGTGCGGGACGGCCGGGAGGTGGCCGCGTGGCCTGCGGAGGACCCGCTGCGGCGGGCCAGTCGGATCTTGGGGGTGCCCGCGGAGGAGCTGCTGGCGGTGGAGGCCGGGGCCGGCGGCGTGCGCGTGTGGGGCTTCCTAGCGCCGCCGTCCCTGGCCCGCCGCAGCCGCTCCGGGCAGTACTTCTTCGTCAACCGGCGGCCCGTGACCAGCCCGCTGCTGAGCCGCGCGGTGGAGCAGGGCGCGAGGACCCTGGTGTTCACGGGGCAGCACCCCGCGTGCGCCCTCTACGTGGAACTTTCCCCCGAGCTGGTGGACCCCAACGTGCACCCGCGCAAGCTGGAGGTGAGGTTTGCGGAGGAGAGCCGGGTGTTCGCCGCCGTGGAGCGGGCGGTGCGGGACGCGTACCGTTCCCGGCCGCTGGTGCGGGCGGTCCCCCTCTCCGCGTCTTCGCCTCCCGCCACCACGTCCCCGCCCGGGGGGTGGCAGGTCCGCGAGCCCGCGCAGCTGGCCGTGCTGGAGGCCGAGCCGCCCAGACGGCTGCCGCGCCTACGGCTTCTGGGCCAGCTGGCCGGCACCTACCTGCTGGCGGAGTCCGCGGAGGGGCTGGTGGTGGTGGACCAGCACGCGGCCCACGAGCGCGTCCTGTACGAGCGGCTGCTGCGGGACCGCGCCCGCGGATCCCACGCGCAGCTGCTGGCGGCACCGGTGATGGTGGACCTGAGCCCCTCAGAGGCGGCGGTGCTCCCGGAGGTGTCGCCCGTGCTGCGGGAGCTGGGCCTGGAGGTGGAGCCCTTCGGCGGCACCACGGTGCTGGTGCGTTCGGTGCCCGCCTCCGCTGGCTGGCTGCCGCCGGAGGCGGTGCTGCGCGCCTGCCTGCGGGAGGGCCTGTGGGACGGAGTCCCCACCGCGGGCCAGCGGGCCCTGGAGCACGCCGCCAGCGTGGTGGCGTGCCACAGCGCGGTGCGGGCCGGGGACGCCCTGTCGGTGGAGGAGATGCGTGCGCTGCTGGAGGACCTAGAGCGGTGCGACGACCCCTACACCTGCTTCCACGGCCGGCCGACCCTGGTCGTCGTCCCTTTGGACCGACTGGAGGGGTGGTTCCTGCGGCGGTGACCGCGCCGGCTCACAGCCCTTCGTACACCTCCTCCAGGTCGGGGTCGGTACCAAGACCGTCTACCTTCACCACGCCGGCCCCGCGAAGCTCTTCCCGCCACCACAGGCCGTCCGCATCCCGGCGGTAGGAGTCGGCGTGCGCCCGGTCGGAATCCAGCAACAGGTAACCCAGCAGGTGGGGATGTCCAGGTAGGCCAGCAGCTTCTCCCGTCGGTCCACCCCCTCCGTAGTGGGGGAGAGGACCTCTGCCACGAAGCACGGGCGCGTCGTGGTAGTACTCCTCCCGGTCCTCCGGGTCGCACACCACCATCACGTCCGGGTAGTAGAACCGGTCTTGCCCCACCCGCAGCTTCATGTCCGCCGCGTAGACCCAGCAACCGGTCTTCCGGGCCACCGACCACAGCAGGCCCACGAGGTTCGTCACCAGCCTGGCGTGCCGTTCGCTGGCGCCTGCCAGGGCGTACACCCGGCCCTGCACATACTCCCGCTTGACGGAACTACGCCGCTCGGTCTCCAGGTACTCCGCTACGGTCATGCGCCGGTCCAGGACCGCGCCCACCGCGTCACCCCACTACGGCAACTTCGGCGACCGCCTCACCCCGCAGCACCCACGAGCCCGCCTCGCGGATCCGGACGGACACCACCCGCCCCACCCAGTCGGCGGGCCCGTCCAGGGTGACCACCTTGTTCGTGCGGGTCCGGCCCACCACGCCCCCAGCCCGCCCTACCTCCTCCACCAGGACCTCCTGGGTGGTGCCCACCAGGGCCTGGTTCCGGGCGTACGCCACCCGCTCCGCCACTTGGTTGAGGGCCCACAGGCGCCGCTGTTTGGTCTGCTCGTCCACCGGGTCGGGGAAAGTGGCGGCCTTGGTGCCCGGCCGCGGGGAGTAGCTGGCGGTGTTGCAGGCGTCGAAGCCCACCCGCTCCACCAGCCGCAACGTGTTCTCGAACTGCTCCTCGGTCTCGCCCGGGAACCCCACGATCAGGTCGGTGGTGATGCTGGCGTCCGGCAGGTAGCGCCGGATCACGTCCACCGTCCGCAGGTAGTCGGACACCGTGTACGTCCGGTGCATCCGGCGCAGCACCTCGTCGTCCCCAGACTGCACGGGCAGGTGGATGTGCTCGCACACCTTCGGGAGCTCCGCCACCGTCCGCACCAGCTTCTCCGTCATGTCACGGGGGTGGTTGGTGGTGAACCGGATGCGCTGGATCCCCTCGACCTCGTGCACCCACCCCAGGAGGTCCGCCAGGTCGGTGCGGGGGTGCAGGTCGTGCCCGTAGGAGTCCACGTTCTGGCCCAGCAGGGTGACCTCCACGAACCCCTGGGCCGCCAGCTCCCTCACCTCTGCCACCACCTGCTCGGGCGGCACGCTGCGCTCCCGGCCCCGCACGAAGGGCACGATGCAGAAGGTGCAGAACTTGTTGCAGCCGTGGATGATGTTCACGTACCCGCGCACCCGCCCGCGGCGGGCCGCCGGGAGCGCCGGCAGCGGCTCGTCGGCGGGCCGGCGATCCCACACCTCGTACACCCGCTGGCAGCCCTCCTGCACCTGGCGCAGCAGGTCGGGCAGCCGGTGCAGGTTGTGAACCCCGAACACCAGGTCCACGTGCGGGACCCGTCGCAGTACCTCCTCCCGGTCCTTCTGCACCAGGCACCCGGCGACTGCGAGGATCAGGCCGGGTTTCCGCTGCTTGAGCCGCCGCAGCTCGCCCAGCCGCCCGTACGCGCGCTCATCCGCGCCCTCCCGGACGGTGCACGTGTTCACCAGCACCACGTCCGCGTCCTCGGGACGCTCCGCGGGCTGGTATCCCATGGACTCCAGCAACCCGGCCAGGGTCTCGGAGTCCCGGACGTTCATCTGGCAGCCGTAGGTGATGACGTGGTAGCGCGGCATCCTACGCCGCCCTCTGGGGCCGCAGCACCGGCAGCACCAAGCGGAACACCGCCAGGCTGATCCCGCTGTCCACGAGGTGGTGCAGGACGGTGCCCGCAGCCACGAACAGTCCCGCCTGGAAACCTGTCCCCAGCCACCACACCGCCAGCCCCTCGCCCACCGCGTGGATGGGTAGGGCTGCCGCCAGCGCAGCCCAGAAGGGCCAGCCCCTCCGGATCAACAGCGCGCCCACAACCCCCCACACCGCGTGGGTGAAGGCGCGGGCGCCGATCACGGGGTTCAGGGTGATGGTGAACCCCACCGCGGAACCCAGCCCCACGAGCGCCGCCACCGCGGGGCTCACCAGCATGGACAGCATGGACGGGACGTGCGAGGCGAAGGTGGCGGAGTAGTTGAGCGCGGGGATGAACAACTGCAGCGGCGTTCCCCGGAACGCGAAGGGGATCAGCAAAGCCACGGCGGTCAGCAGCCCGCCCACGGTGATCTCCCGAGTGCCCATGGAGCCCGCCTCCTCTCGGCCAATTAGGATGATACGACGGCCCGCGGCGCCGCGCTCCCCGGGCCGGAAGGTTAGCCCAGGGCCGCGGGGCCCGCGGTGGGCTGCGGGATCGGCGCCCCCTGGGCGAACTCCACAGCGTCCAGCAGCGCCCAAGCGGTTTCCAGGGACGTCAGGCACGGCACCCGGGCCTCGAACGCCGCCCGGCGAAGCCGGAAGCCGGGCCGCGTGGGGTCGTAGCCCACGGTGGGCACGCACACCACCGCGGCCACCACGCGGCCCCGCACCGCGGCGATGGCCTCCTCGTAGTCCACGCGGCGGTGGGGCAGTCCCGCGCGCTGGAGCGCCTCCGCGGTGCCGGGCGTGGCCCACAGGAACAGCCCCTCGGCCACCGCACGCCGCGCCAGCCGCACCGCCTCGGGGCGCTCCCGCCGCGCCACCGACAGGAGGAGGGGCCCCTGCAGGGGCAGGCGCACCCCCGCGGCCACGAAGGCCTTGTAGAGAGCGCCCGGCAGGTGCCGGTCCAGCCCGATGACCTCTCCCGTGGACCGCATCTCCGGCCCCACCGCCACCTCGGCTCCCGGCAGCTTCTCGCTGCTGAACACGGGCGCCTTCACCCCCACCTGCCGCGGCGCCGGCAGGTGGTACACGCCCGGAAAGCCCAGCTCCTCCAGGGACGCGCCCAGCATGACCCTCGTGGCCACCTGCACCAGGGGGATCCCCAGCACCTTGCTGACGAAGGGCACCGTGCGGCTGGCCCGCAGGTTCGCCTCCAGCAGGTACACCCGGTAGCCGTGCACCACGAACTGCGCGTTCAGAAAGCCCCGGACGCCCAGCGCGCGGTTCAGGGACTGCAGGATCTCCACCACCCTCGAGGCCACCTCGGGGGGCAGGTGCGGCGCGGGGAACACCGTCATGCTGTCCCCGGAGTGCACGCCCGCCCGCTCCACGTGCTGCATCACGCCGGGCACCAGGAGGTTGGTCCCGTCGCCGATGGCGTCCACCTCCAGCTCCACACCCGGGAGGTAGCGGTCCACCAGGACCGGGTGCTGGGGGTCCACCGCCAGGGCGGCCCGCACCACCCGGTCCAGCTCCTCCGCGGAGTACACCACTCGCATGGCGCGCCCGCCCAGGACGTACGAGGGCCGCACCAGCACCGGCAGGCCCACCCTTGCCACCAGGTCGTGCGCTTCCTCCGGCGACCGCACCGCGCCCCCAGGCGGTCTCGGAATCCCCAGGCGGCTGAGCAGGGCGTCGAACTTCTCCCGGTCCTCGGAGATATCCAGGCTCTCCACGGGAGTCCCCAGCACGGGCACACCCGCCCGGTGGAGAGGGCCGGCCAGGTTCAGGGCCGTCTGGCCCCCGAACTGCACCAGCACGCCCACCGGCCCTTCCTTTTCCACCACGTGCAGCACGTCCTCCACCGACAGCGGCTCGAAGTACAGCCGGTCGGAGATGTCGAAGTCGGTGCTGACGGTCTCGGGGTTGCAGTTCACCACCACCGCCCGCAGGCCCGCCTCCCGCAGGGACCGCACCGCGTGCACCGTGCTGTAGTCGAACTCGATGCCCTGCGCGATGCGGATGGGCCCGGAGCCGAGCACCACCGCGCAGGGCCGCGGGTCGTCCTCCGCCTCATCCTCCTCCTCATAGGTGCTGTAGTAGTACGGCGTGGCCGCGGGGAACTCGCCCGCGCAGGTGTCCACCAGTTTGTAGGTGGGCCGTAGCCCCAGCGACTTCCGGTACGCCCGTACCGCTTCCTCAGGGGTCCCCCAGACCCGCGCCACCTCCGCGTCCGACATCCCCACGCGCTTGGCCTCCGCCAGGGCTTCCGGCGATCGGTCGCGGGCCAGCCGCCGCTCCACTTCCACCACCCGGGCCAGCTCCCACACGAAGAAGGGGTCCACCAGGCTGCGGCGGCTCAGCTCCTGTGGGTCCGCCCCGCGCCGCAGCAGTTCCGCCAGGGCCCACAGCCGCTCGTCGCAGGGGGTCTGTGCCCGCGCCCACAGCGCGTCCTCGGGAAGCGCCGCCAGCTGCGGGTGGTACAGGCCCACGGCACCCGCCTCCACGCTCCGCGCGGCCTTCAGCAGCGCCTCCGTGAAGGTCCGGCCGATGGCCATCACCTCGCCCGTGGACTTCATCTGGGTGCCCAGGCGCCGGTCGGAGTCGGCGAACTTGTCAAACGGCCACCGGGGGATCTTCACCACCACGTAGTCCAGGGCCGGCTCAAAGCACGCGGTCCCGCGGGTGATGGGGTTCTGGATCTCCCACAGGCGGTAGCCCACCGCGATCTTGGCGGCCACCCGCGCGATGGGGTAGCCGGTGGCCTTGCTGGCGAGGGCGCTGCTGCGGGACAGGCGCGGGTTCACCTCGATCACGTAGTACCGCTCGGAGGTGGGGTCCAGGGCGAACTGCACGTTGCACGCCCCGCGGACGTCCAGGGCCCGGACGATGCTCAACGCCGCGCTGCGCAGCATCTGGTGCTCCCGGTCGCTGAGGGTGAGGCTGGGCGCCACCACGATGCTGTCCCCCGTGTGCACGCCCATGGGGTCCACGTTCTCCATGTTGCACACGGTGATGGCGTTGTCGTCCGCGTCCCGCACCACCTCGTACTCGATCTCCTTCCAGCCGCGGACGCTGCGCTCCACCAGCACCTGGCCGATGGGGCTCGTGGCGATCCCGCGGGCGGCCACCTCGTACACCGCCTCCCGCCCCTCCGCCAGACCGCCGCCGGTGCCGCCCAGGGTGAAGGCGGGCCGGATCACCACCTCGCCACCCAGGGCCTCCGCGAAGGCCACCGCCTCCTCGGGGGCGGAGGCCACCGTGCTCTCCGGCACCGGCTGGCCGATGCGGGCCATCAGGTCCCGGAAGCGCTCCCGGTCCTCCGCGTCGCGGATGGCCCGCAGCGGGGTACCCAGGAGCTCCACACCCAGGCGTTCCAGCACACCCAGGCGCGCCAGCTCCACGGCCAGGTTGAGTCCCACCTGCCCTCCGAGGGTGGCCAGAAGCCCCTGGGGTCGCTCCACCTCCAGGACCCGCGCCACGGACGCCGCGGTAAGGGGCTCCAGGTACACCCGGTCTGCGGTCTCGGGGTCGGTCATGATGGTGGCGGGGTTGCTGTTGACCAGCACCACCTCCACCCCCTCCTCCGCCAGCGCCCGGCAGGCCTGGGTCCCGGAGTAGTCGAACTCCGCGGCCTGCCCGATGACGATGGGGCCAGAGCCGATCACCACCACCTTCCGGAGGTCGGCTCGCCTGGGCACGTCAGGCGGTCCCCGCCGCGCGCGCGGTGGGACGCGCGGACTGCAGGCGCTCCAGGAAGCGGTCAAACAGGTCCCGGGAGTCCCGGGGCCCGGGTCGGGCTTCCGGGTGGAACTGCACCGCGAACACCGGCAAAGCTTCGTGTGCGAGGCCCTCCACGGTGCCGTCGTGCAGGTTGCGGTGGGTCACCCGCAGGCCGGTGCCGGCCAGGCTCGCCTCGTCCACCGCGTAGCCGTGGTTCTGGGTGGTGATGCGTACCCGCCCCGAGTCCACCTCCAGCACCGGGTGGTTGGAACCCCGGTGTCCGAAGGGCAGCTTGAAGGTCCTCGCCCCTGCGGCCAGGGCTACCAGCTGGTTGCCCAGACACACGCCGAAGACCGGCACGCGCTCCCACAGGGCCCGGATCTCCCGGGCCGTGGTCTGCAGCCGTGCGGGGTCCCCCGGGCCGTTGCTCACCACAACACCGTCGGGGTTTAAACTCAGGATCTCCCGGGCCGTGGCCCGGTGCGGGACCACCACCACCTCGCAGCCCCTGGCGTGCAGCTCCCGTGCGATGCCCAGCTTGAGCCCGCAGTCCACCACCGCCACCCTGGGTCCCTCGCCGGGCAACGTGAAGGGGGCCGGCGGGCAGACCTCCTCCACCACGTCCACGCAGGACAGGTCCGGCACCGACCGGGCCTGTTCCACCAGCTCCTGGGGGTCCCGGGCTCCCGTGGCCAGCACGCCCCGCTTGAGCCCCGCGGTGCGCAGGTGGCGGACCAGCCGCCGGGTGTCTACGCCTTCCAGCGCCACCACGCCCCAACGCTTCAGATAGTCGGACAGCGTGGTGCGGCCGGCCCAGTGCCACGTGTACGGGCTGCAGTGGCGTACCACGAACCCCCGCAGGAACGGCCGTCGCGACTCCGCCCAGCCGGGTTCGACCCCGTAGGTGCCCATCATGGGGAAGGCCATCACCACGATCTGCCCCGCGTACGAGGGGTCCGTGAGGACCTCCGGGTAACCGGTCATGCTGGTGGTGAACACCACCTCGCCTGCCGCCTCGCCCTCCGCGCCCACGCTGCGGCCCCGCAGCACCAGCCCGTCCTCCAGCGCCAGGTACGCCTCGGTCACCTTCCACCTCCGTGGCATGAGTATGCACCAGTTTGCATATCTATGCAACGCCACGGAGACGCGTCACCGGCGCGTCCGCGCAGCGGGCGGGCGGAAGAAGACCGCCGTGTGGGTGGGGATGATCCGTCGGGTGGGCAGGTTCCCAGCCATAGCTCCCTCCCGGAGAGCCTTCATGGCTTTTCGCGTAGTCTATCAGCGGTCGGTGGGGCAAGTAAAGCCCCGGAGGCCCAGCACCACCGCCGCGGCGGCCACCGCGGCGGTCTCCGTCCGCAGCACCAGGGGCCCCAGGCTGCACAGGGTGCCCACCTCTTCCAGGCAGGCCACCTCCCCGGGTTCGAAGCCGCCCTCCGGCCCCACGAACAGCGCCAGCTCCTGGGCGGAGGACTCCGTCACCACCGCCGCCAGGGGGCGTCCCCCACCTTCCCACAGGACCAGCCGCAGCTGGTGCGCTCGGAACCACTCCACGGCCTGGGGGAAGTCCACCACGCGCTCCACCTGCGGAACCGTGGAACGGCCGCACTGCTTCGCCGCCTCCGCCGCCACCCGGCGCCAGCGGTCGGAGCGGTCTCCGGTGGCCACGGTGCGCCGGGTCCGCACCGGGACAAAGCTTGCGACCCCGAGCTCTGTACCCATGCGCACCACCAAGTCCATGCGCTCTCCCTTGGGCACGCCCTGATACAGGGTGAGACGGTACGGGACCTGGGCCACAGGCAAGGCGCGCACCACCCGCGCCCGCGCGGGCGCCACCTGCACCAGCTCCGCCTCCCACTGGCTGCCCGCGCCGTCGAAGGCCAGGAACCGGTCGCCTGGCTGCAGCCGCAGCACCCGCACCGCGTGGCGGGCCTGCCGGGGGTCCAGGAGCAGCCAGGTGGGATCGCCAGGGTCGGGTCTAGCCAGCAGGCGCCGCACGGCTCCGCCCACCCGCGGCGCGCAGCACCGCGGCCCTCCACTCCCCGTCTCGCAGCCGGCGCTCCACCCGCAGGCCGTGCGCACCCGCGGCCTCCAGGACCGACCCCGCGTTGCCGGCCACCATTCCCGAAACCACCCACGCACCGCCCGGCCGCAGGTAACGGCCCACCAGGGGCACCGCCCGCAGGAGCACCTCCGCGGTGATGTTCATCAGCACCACGTCCGCCCGGCCCCGAACCGGTCCGAACAGGTCGCCGCACCGCACCGCCACCCGGTCGCTGACGCGGTTGGCCCGCGCGTTGGCCCGCGCGATCTCGCAGGCCAGCCGGTCGCAGTCCACCGCCACCACCCGCGCGCCCAGCTTAGCGGCGGCGATGGCCAGGATCCCGGACCCGGTCCCCACGTCGAACACCCGCGCCCCGCGCCGCACCAGTTCCGGCAGCACCCGCAGGCACAGCCGCGTGGACTCGTGCAGGCCCGTACCGAAGGCCATGCCCGGGTTCAGCACCAGAACCACCGCCCCAGCGTCACGGCGGTGGCGAGCCCAGGGGGGCCGCACGAGGAACCGGCCCACCCGGAACGGCCGGAAGTGCCGCCGCCACGCGGTCTCCCACGGCTGTCCGGGGACCGTCCGGACCCGGACCTGGCCGACGCCCGGGCCCAGCCCCCAGGCGGCCAGCTGGCGGATCCGCCGACGCAGCGTCTCCACGCACCGGCGGGACACCGGGTCGCAGGGAAGCCACGCCACCAGCCTCACCCCGCCGTCAACCCGCTCCTCCGCCCACCCCGGCACCAGCTCGACCAGCTGTGCCGCGGCCGCCTCGGCGGCCTCCGGCGAGGTCACCACGGACACCTCCAGCCAGGAGGAGCTGGCCTTGCGTAGATTCACGACAGCAGGTCCCTCACGCGGTCGGAGAACCTGCGACGCTGCGGCTTGACCTCCAGGCCCATGGTCCTGGCCAGTTCCAGCAGCAGCCGACGCTGCTCCCCCGTGAGCTGCCGGGGGATCTCTACCCGCACCCGGAAGTGGAGGTCGCCCCGGCGCCCCTGCAGGTCGGGCATGCCGCGGCCCTTCAGCGTCAGCACCTCCCCGGGCTGCACGCCTGCGGGCAGGGTGATGCGGTCGGGACCCTCCAGGGTGGGGACCTCCACCTCGTCCCCCAAAGCCGCCTGGACCATGGAGACCGTGAGATCCGCGTACAGGTCGCGTCCCTTCCGGTGGAACACCGGGTGCCGGCTCAGGTGTACCACCACGTACAGGTCCCCCCGCGGCCCGCCCTGCACACCCGCCTCGCCCTCGCCGGGCAGGCGCAGGGTGGTGCCGTCCTCCGCCCCCGGCGGCACCCGCACCGTCACCGTGCGCTGTGCCTCCACGCGCCCAGCACCTCCGCACCGGGCGCACGGGTTGACCAGGATCGTGCCCTCGCCGCCGCAGCGGGGGCACGTCGTGATCTGGGTGAAGTGGCCGAACGCAGTCCTCCGCGAGTACCGCACCTGGCCCGACCCGGCGCAGGACGGGCATTTCCGCAGCCCCCCGCCCCGCTCCGCGCCGGTTCCGAAACACGACGGGCACGTCTCCAGCCGCGTGACCTCCACGGACCGATCCACCCCTCGGGCGGCCTCCTCCAGGGTCACCTCCAGGTCGTACCGGAGGTCCGCACCGCGCTCCGGCCCGCGCTCCTGACGCGGCGCGGGCCCGCCGAAAAAGGCCTCGAACAGCTCCTCGAAGGGGCTGCGGAAGTCAAACGGGCCGGGGGCGGGTGCTGCCCGGCGG
>CALIMJ010000015.1 GCA_938028835.1 uncultured bacterium
AGGGACAGGAGGGCGAGGACGGTGGAGGTGATGGCCACGAACGGCCAGTCACGCTCGGCGGCGAAGAAAACCACCGTGGCGGCCACCCGGAGGACGGGGGTCAGGATGAGCACCAGCAACCCCACCTGAATCAGGGCCGTGGGTGCCCCGGCACGCAGATCCCGAAGGAGGGAAGGGAGGGTGACGCTGTCCGTGTGGCTCAGGAGGTCCCGCGCCGCCGGAGCGCCCTCCCGGGCCAGGTGCACGACGAACGCGAGGAGTCCCGCGAGTAGGAACGCAGCCGCAAGAGCGACACCGGCCAGCAGGAGGTAGCCGAGCCGTACCTCCACCGACTCCGCAGCCGCAGGGCCGTACGCCTGTCGGTCCACCTTACACTCCCCGGAGACCGCGCAGCAACATCTCTATGGACACCGCGACGAGGACCGGCACGAAGACCGCACGCACGGCTCGGTTGGTCGAACGCTGCAACAGGCGGCTGCCCACCGCCGCACCCGCGAGGACGCCCAGCGCTACGGGCGCAGCTACCAGGGGAGGCACGTCGCCGCGCCACAGGTACACCCCCGCGCTGGCCGCGGCGGTGACCCCGATCATGAAGTTGCTGGTCGCGGTGGACACCTTCATGGGCAGGCGCATGGCCATGTCCATGGCCAGCACCTTGAAGGCCCCGGAGCCGATTCCCAGCAAACCCGAGAGCACGCCGGCCAGGTACATGAGCCCCAGGCCCGCGGGTACCCGACCGACGCGGTAGGGCACGCGGCGCCCGTGCGGGTCCGGGTAGGAGGACCCCAGTCGCAGACGCTCCGCCAGAGGGTCCCGCGGCACGTCTCGTGGCACTTCCTCCCCGAGCTTGGCCACGGTCGGCACCACGGAGACCAGCAGGGCGAACCCGAACAGCAGGAAGAGGGTCCGGGGATCCACGTGGGGAGCCAGAAACGCACCCGCGAGAGCGCCGGTGACCGTGGCGAGTTCGAGCAGGACGCCGACGCGGAGGTTAGTGAGCCGGTCTCGCAGGTAGGCGGCCGCAGCGCCGCTGCTCGTGGCGATCACGGACACGAGACTCGTCCCCACCGCCAGGCGCATGTCCATGCCGAATCCGATGGTCAGCAGCGGTACGATGAGAACGCCGCCGCCCAGCCCCACCAGGGAGCCCACCACACCGGCTACCACGGCGGCCGAGAACAGCCCCGCCAGAACCGCCAGCGCGCCTACCAAGGTACCAAGCCCTCCTTCGTCCCCTGCGGAGAATCGCCAGGCTCCTGGATGGGGCCTGCAAGGCTCACCCGGAAGCGGTAACGGTCACCTCGGATCACACTGCGGCGCAGCTCCACGGGACGGGCGTCCTCCGTGTAGCCCAGCCGCTCCACGAGGAACGCGGGATCTCCGGTTTTCACTTCCAGCAGGCTGGCCAGGAGGGGGTCCAGCGCCATGGGTTGCAGAGTTTCCTCCGCGCGGGCTACCACCACCCCACAACACTCCCGCAGGAGGTCGTACAGGGGCTCGCGGGCGATGCGGTCTACCGGGAGGGCCTCGCCCACCGCACGGGGCAGGTAGAGCGCCTCGAAGGCAAAGGGCTTCCCGTCCACCAGGCGCAGGCGCGTCAGCTCGTAGACGGGCCGGGCAGGACCTCCCGCGAGCAGGGGAGAGGCGTCCTCGTCTGCGGCCACCCGGAACCCGAGCAGTCGCGAGGAGACCGCGTGGCCCTGAGCCGTGAGGGTCTTGAAGAGGCTGTACAGCCCGGGCAGGGGCTGCTCCACCTGTGAAGACGTTACGAACGTGCCGACCCCCCGCCTGCGAACCACCAGGCCTCGGCGGGCCAGGGTTGTGAGGGCCTGGTGAACGGTCTGGCGGCTCACGCCGAGGAGGGAAGCGAGCTCAGGCTCCGGGGGCAGGCAGGTGCCCGGGGCTAGGCGACCATGCCGGATCTCCCGCGCCAGGTGGAGGGCGAGGCGCTCGTACCTGGGTACGCGGCCAGGCTCCCGGACGGTTTGCCGGAGGTAGCTGATCAGCTGGACCTGAGACCCGTCTGCCACGGCCGTGCCTATGTCTGAAATTTGTCTGCTACCGATGATAGCTGCAAGCAAATGGCGGCGTCAACCTGGGCGCCGAGGCGAGCCTCCGGTTCCTGGAGGCGCTGCCAGAAAAAAGGGCGCGGTGGGACGCTCAGTAGACGGAGGGTAGCCGCCGACGTACGGTAAGGGGGAGCAGAGGGCCGTGTCCAGGAGCTGTCCGGAGGGTACGGGCAGCTTCGGGAGGACATCCACGGCTTGCAGCTACGCCTGGGCGCGATGGACGAGCGGCTGGGCGCCCGAATCGACGGGTTGGTCCAGCGACTGAGCGGCCGCATGGATGCCCTGGACCAGAAGGTGGACCGGTACCGGGAGGAGTTTGCGGCGCGGTCCGATCGCGTGGAGGCCAGTCTGAGCGTCCGGATCGAGGCTGTAGAGCAGAAAGGGGACCGCTACCGGGACGAAGTGGCCACCCGGCTGGACGCTTTGGACGGCAAGTTGGTGCATGGCTACGGTGGCTGGTGGGAATCCTCGCCACGTCGCTGGTGGCGCAAGTGGGCATCCTGGGCGCGGCGCTGCGGTAGGTAGGGGGCCCTCGGTGGGAAACCCAGAGGCCCAGGCCTCGTGCCCGACTGGGGTCTTTCTCGGTCCGCGGGCCGGCCTTCAGCGTGTTCGATTGAACCACCTGCCCGGCGCGAGACGGTAGCCAGGGATCAGCCGGCAGGAAACCCGGGTGGCGTCTACTAACGAGAACTCGTACCCTCACGGACCTGGAGCGGCGATGCGGCCCTTCGACTTCCCGCAGACGACTCGCCCACCCCAGCTCCGCGCCGCCGCGGTGTCGGTGGCCGTGAGTCTGCTGATCCTCAGCCTCAAGGCGGTTGCCTACCTCCTCACGGGTTCGGTGGCCTTCCTTTCCGACGCCGCCGAGTCCGTGGTGAACGTGGTGGGGGCCAACATCGCCTTTCTGGCCGTGCTGGCGGGCACCAGACCCCCGGACGCAGGACACCCCTACGGTCACGGGAAGGCCGAGTACATCAGCGGGGCCACGGAGGGGCCCTGGTGGCCGTGGCGGGGGCGGCGGTGGTGGTCACGGCGGTCCGACGTCTGCTGCAGCCCGTACCCTTGAGGGACCTCGACTGGGGACTAGCCCTGATCGCCGTGGCGACAGCCGGCAACTTCCTCACCGCCCGCTACCTCCTGCGCGTCTCGCGGGAGAGGGCGTCCCTGGCCCTGGAAGCAGACGCGAAGCACCTCCTGGCGGACGTGCTGACATCCCTCGCTGCCCTGGTGGGCGTGGGAGTGGTCCGAGTGACGGGCGTCCAGTGGTTAGACCCGGCGGTGGGCGCCGTTGTGGGCCTGCACATCGTGGCCATGGGTGTCGGCGTGTACCGCGAGGCCCTGGGCGGGCTGATGGACCGTGCCCTGCCGCGGGACGAGGAAGCGCAGATTCGAGCGGTCCTGGACGCGCGGCGTGACGCGTTGCTCGACTACCACGCCCTGCGTACACGCCGAGTCGGAGCGCAGCGTTTCCTCGACCTTCACGTGGTCCTGCACCGTTCGACTTCCGTGGGCGAAGCGCACGCCCTGTGCGACCAGCTGGAAGCGGAGATCCGGACGCGGCTGCCGGGCACGGACATCACCATCCACGTGGAGCCCTGTGGGCCGGACTGCGTGCGGTGTGCCTCCGCGGCGCCGTCCCGCGGTCCCGGTTAATCCTGCCATCCCCGCTCGTTTCGCAGCGCCCAGGGTTTCAGGAGCCCGTACAGGGTCTCGCAGACGGGCACCGGGAGACCGTGCTTGCGCGCCAGGCGCACCACGGTACCGTGGAGAGCCTCCAGCTCCATCCTGCGCCCGTGGACGAGGTCGTGGTGGAGGGAGGAGGTGGACTGTGGCTCGAGGCGTCGCGCGAACTCCAGGTGGCGGTCTGCGGTGTCTGGAGGGAGTGGGACTCCCTCTGCCGCAGCGACAGCGCACACCTCCTGCACCACCCGGCGGAACAGGTCCACCGTCTCCGGAAGGCCCCGCAGCTCGCCCACGGACAGCCGGGTGGCCGCTGTGAGGCCCGCCTGCGCGCAGATGAAGGCGAACTTGTCCCACAGGACGCGGCGGATGTCCGGAACGAGCTCGGCGGGCACCCGGGCCTGCTGGAACCACTGGAGGAGCCGCTCGCCCCTGGGACTGCGGGTGCCGTCCATTTCGCCGAACACCACGCGCCCCGGCCCGGCCGTGTGGACGACCTCGCCCGGAGCCCGCACGGTCGCGAACACGAACGCGGCACCCGCCATCACGTGATCCCAGCCCACTACCGACGCGATGCGGTCGGGGTTGTCCACTCCGTTCTGCAGGGTCAGGACTGCGGTGCCCCGGTGCAGCAGCGGGGGGAGGAGGCGGGCCGCGGACTCGGTATCGTAGGACTTCACGCAGAACAGGACGTAGTCGCAGGGACCCACACCTGCGGGATCGTCCGTGGCGGAGCCGCGGACGCGGAAGTCGCCTGCAGGGCTGCGCACGGTCAGGCCCTCCCGGCGGATAGCCTCCAGGTGGGCTCCCCGGGCGATCCAGCACACCTCGGCACCCGCCTGGGCCAGGCGGCCTCCGAAGTAGCCGCCCACCCCGCCCGCACCCAGCACCGCGACCCGTACCGGCGGCAGTGGCATACCGGATTTCATGTTACCCGTCCCAGGCGGTCGAAAATCCGTTCCTCCAGCGTTCAATACATCGGAGCGGGAAGCCGGCGACACCCCGCGGAGAGGAGGTGGAAGCGGTCAGCGTACCTTACGCAAAAAAAATAGGCTCCGGGCGGGTTCCGGAGTGCGCCCCAAGGGACCGGCGGGCAGCTGGAGCGCGTGCAGACTCTCCAGGGCCCCCCAGCCGGCCTGCGTGGTGGCCGAGCGGGCCGCGGGCTTGTCCCAGCACCCGCCCGGCAGGGACCGGGAGCCGCCCACGGCGGGCCGCGCGGTTGGCACCAGTGGGCAGGCCGTGCCTGCCGCCGCAGAAGGCCGGGCCCGAGCAGGGCACCCTCCGCCGAACCGGATTGGCCGGCCTGTCGCGCCGCCGAACCGGCCCGGCAGAGGCGTCCCCGCGGGCCTGGAAGGTCGGACGGTGGTGCCGAGAAGGCTGCCGCGAAGGTCCTACGAAGGGACAATGCGGTTTGGCCCTTTCGGGTCTGGCTTCGCCCGCGACTGCCGGCAGGAGACGGGCGCTCCCAGCGGCGAACATGTCCCGTGCGAACCCCTGGAGGTGGGGCATGAAGCGCAGGCTGGCGCTGCTGACGGCTCTCTGCGTGGTGGCTTTGTCCGCGGGGCTGGCGGGGGCCCAGGAGCTGTCCGCGGTGTACCCGTCGGAGGCAGCGTTCAACGCCGCGGTGGCACCGATGCGGCAGGCTGTGCAGCAGAACCCCCGGGACGCCCAGGCCCGGTACCGCCTGGGCATGGCCTACTTCAACGCGTGGCGGCAGTTCGAAACGGGTCTGATCCCGTACGGGCGGGACTACCACCGGACCGCGGAGGCTGAGTTCCGTGCCGCCCTGGCGGCCTCGCCGGGACACCTCGGCAGCTTGCTCGCCCTGTACGGCCTGCTGAGGCTGCGGGGAGACTGGGAGGCTGCGGAAGCGTTGCTGTCAGACCTGAGCCGGCTCCTGCTGCCCAGGAGCGAGATCCCCGCGGTACGGTAGGGAGGTGCGCGCGGTGGACGGGAACGCCGTAGCGGCACTGGAGAGCCGAGTTCGCGACCGGATCGTGCACAATTGGCTGGCGGCGGTGGAGGGCAGTGGGGCCCGTGCCCGGGTGGCCCTGCAGGCCCGCGGCCGGGCCCTGTTGGAGGGTACGGAGGCCGTACTGAGAGGCGACCTGGACGGCCTGGTGGAGTGCCTGCGCCGCGACCCCCAGTGGGGGCTCTCTGCGATCCAGTCGCTGGCGGAGGAGCTGCGGCAGCTCCTCCTGTTCCGGGTCGCGGCCATGGAGGGGCTCCCCGACCTCACGGATGCGCAGAAGGAGGCCCTGCACGCGGCCTTCGACCGGGCCGCGGTGGAGCTGGCGAGGTGGTTCGAGGCCCTGGCCCGGGCCGCGGGCGACGCGCAGGTGGAAGCCGAACGCATCCGCGACCCCGCCACCGGCCTGTTCAACCGCCGGTACCTCGACATCTCCCTTCCCGTGGAGATCCAGAGGGCCGTGCGCTACGGACACCCCCTGTGCCTGCTGGCCGCGCGCGTGGACAACTACGAGGCGCTGCTCAGGCGGTGGGGGCAAGGGGTGGCGGAAGAGGCAGTCCGCGAGGCGGCTGCAGCCATTCAGCGGGTGACCCGGGCGGTGGACACGAAGTTCTACGTGGAGCCGGACCAGTTCTACGTGCTCATGCCCGAGGCGAACCCGGACTACGCGTTCCTGATCGCGGAGCGGGTGCGAGAGGCCGTGGGCGCGTCGGCGCCCCACGGCGCCACGGTGAGTGTGGGGGCCGCGTGCTGTCCTCTGCACGCCCAGGACGCGAAGACCCTGCTGGCCCGGGCTGAGGAGGCCCTGGACACGGCGCGGCGTCTGGGCGGCAACACGTCCCTGGTGTTCGAACCCGCGTAGGCCACCGGACCGTCCGGGTGTGTCCTCCTCCGGGCCCGGACGTCGGGTCCGACGGCTGGGTCGGTAGCGGCCGGCCTCGGCACCGGCGTGAGCTGGGCGACCCTGTAGAATGAGCCTGGAGGCGGTGCGGCCGGTGCAGGACGGACCGCGGCCGCCGAGAACACACGTCGAGGAGGAGCGCGGTTGATCTCGACCAACGACTTCCGGCCGGGCGTGCACATCCAGCTGGAGGGGGAACTCTACACGGTGGTGGAGGCCCAGCACGTCAAGCTGGGGAGGGGCTCCGCGTACGTGCGGGCGAAGATCCGCAACATGCGCACGGGAGCCATCGTGGAGCGGAAGTTCAACGCCGGGGAGCGGGTCCCGCAGGCCTTCCTGGAAAGCAAGGAGATGCAGTACCTGTACAATGACGGGGACCAGTACCACTTCATGGATACCGCCACCTACGAGCAGATCGCCCTGCGGGCCTCGGTGGTGGGGGAGTCCCGGCGCTTCCTGAAGGAGGGGACCACGGTGGAGGTGGTCTTCCACGAAGGGATCCCCCTGGAGGTGGAGCTGCCGAACAGCGTGGAGCTGGAGGTGGTGGACACCCCTCCCGGAGTGCGGGGCGACACGGCCACCGGGGGAAGCAAGCCGGCTACCCTCGAGACCGGCGCGGTGGTGCAGGTCCCCCTGTTCGTGGAGCGGGGAGACCGCATCCGGGTGGACACCCGCACCGGCCAGTACCTCGAACGCGTCCGCTAGTGGCGGCTCAGGTGATACAGAACGATCGAAAGGGAGGGACGTGATGAAGGTGCGCCGGACAATCCTGTTCCTGTCGGCCTTGGCGCTGTTGCTGCCCGCGGGAGCCCTGGCTCAGGCGAACCGCGTGGTGGTCCTGACCTCCTTCCCGCGGGAGCTGTTCGAAGCGTACAAGGCGGCCTTCGAGCGGGCGAACCCGGGATGGTCCATGGTGGTGGTGTCGAAGCCTACCACCGCGGGGATCACGCAGATCCGGGAGCGCGCCGGCCGTCCCGACGTGGACGTGTTCTGGGCTAGCTCGGTGGACGCCTTCGTGTACCTCAAGCAGAACAACCTGCTGGAGCGCTACACGCCGCCCGCGGAGCTGCGGCGCGGGATCCCGGACCGGGTAGCGGGCTTCCCCATCAACGACCCCGATGGGTACTTCGTGGGGTTCGCGGTGAGCGGCTACGGGATCATGTGGAACACGGTGTACCTCGAGCGGCGCAGGCTCCCCGAGCCGAAGGAGTGGGAGGACCTGCTCCAGCCCGTGTACTTCGGCCACATCATCATGTCCACCCCCGCCCGCAGCGGCACCACCCACCTCACCGTGGAGACCATCCTCCAGGGATACGGGTGGGACCGGGGCTGGCCCCTGCTGGTGCAGATGGCGGGGAACATGGGCGCGCTCACGGAGCGCTCCTTCGGAGTTCCCGAGGCGGTGATCGCGGGCCAGTACGGCATCGGGATCGTCATCGACTTCTTCGGGCTGTCGGCCATCGCCTCCGGACAGCCGGTGCGCTTCATCTACCCCAAGGTGACGTCCCTGGTGCCCGCCAACGTGGGGATCGTGCGGGGCGCGCCGAACCCGGAGGGTGCCCGACGGTTCGTGAACTTCCTCCTGAGCGACGACGGGCAGAAGCTCCTGTTCCGGCCGGAGATCGGCCGACTGCCGGTGCGCGCCAGCCTGTACGCACAGGCGCCGAAGGGATTCCCCAACCCGTTCCGGATGACGGCCGGGGTGCAGTTCGACGCAAACCTGTCCGCGGCCCGCTACCAGCTGGTGACCCGCATGTTCGACCAGGTGATCACCTTCCGGCACGCGGAGCTGCGGCGGGCGTGGGAGGCCATCTACGCGGCGGAGCGGGCGGTGGAGGAGGCCCGCCGCCAGGGTCGCGACGTGGCCCAGGCGGAGCGACTCCTGCGGCAGGCGAAGGCCTCGGCGCGGCTGGTGCCGGTGAGTGAGGCCACGGCCATGGAGATCGCCGAGCAGGTGGACCGCGACCCCACGTACCGTGCGGCCAAGGAGCGGGAGTGGGAGGCCCTGGCCCGCGAGGCGTACAGCCGGGCCCTGCAGCTGGCCGGACAGGCGGCCCAGTTGGCCCGGGGACGTTGAACCATGCGCGCGGCATTGGCACGGGCCCTGCGAGCGGTCGTCGGCTAGGACCCGTTGGAACCCCGGGCGGTCACGGCTCCGTCCCCCGCGGCTCTGTGGCGGCCGCGTTGGCGCTACGAGCCCGCGCACCTGGCGCTCTACGCGGCGCTGCTGCTGGTGGTGGGCGTGCTGGTGGTCCTCCCCATCGCCTCCGTGCTCCGGGGCGCCCTGGTGGACTCCGGCGGGTTCACCCTCGCGCACGTAGTCCGGTTCTTCTACACTCCCCTGTACCTGGAATCGCTGCGCAACAGTCTGTACGCGGGGCTCGGCGCCACGCTGCTGGCAAGCCTGCTGGCCCTGCCGCCCGCGTTCCTGCTGGGCCGGTACCAGTTCCGGGGCCAGGCGCTGCTGGTGACGTGGCTCACGGTCCCGCTGGTGATCCCGCCCTTCGTGGGCGCCATCGGGCTCAACCAGGCTCTGGGCCGGGCCGGGGCTCTGACCCTGTTCCTGGAGGACCGGCTGGGCGTGCAGTTCGTGGCCGCGGAAGGCCTGCGGGGGGTAATCCTGGCGCATGCGCTGCACTACTTCCCGTTCATCCTGCTCACCGTCACCAACGCCCTCGCCAACGTGGACCCCAGTCTGGAGGAGGCTGCCACGGTGGCGGGCGCCCGGGGCGTGCGCCTGCTGTGGCGGGTCACGCTTCCCCTCGTGGCTCCCGCGTACGCTGCAGGTGCGATCCTGGTGTTCGTGCGGTCCACGGACGACCTGGGGACGCCCCTGATCCTCAACGTGAAGAACATGCTGGGCCCGCAGGCGTACTTCCGCATCACCACCATCGCGCGGGAGGACCCGGATGGGTACGCCATCTCCATCGTGATGCTGGCGCTGGCGCTCGTAGCGGTGCTGCTGGCCACCCGGCTGGGACAGAGGCGGGAGGTGGCGACCCTGCAGACCGGCGCCCGCGCCGCCGGCCGGCCCCTCCGGGGCTGGGGACCGCGGCTGCTGCTGGCGCTCTCGGTGTTGGTGGGATTTCTGGGCCTCCTCCCGCACCTGGGGGTGGTGCTCATGTCCGTGAGCCGCGTGTGGAGTCTCACGTACCTGCCCACGGGTTACACCCTCGACCACTACGCGGAGATCCTGTTCCGAGCTCCCCAGTTCGTCGTCAACACGCTTCTGTACAGCGCCACCGCGGCAGGGGTGGCCGTGGCGGTGGCGGTGGGTATCGCTTACCTGCAGCACCGCGGCCGGGTGCCGGCGCCCGGGCTGCTGGACTTCGCCGCCACCGCACCCATCGCGGTTCCGGGAGTGGTGCTGGGGATCGGGTTCCTGCGGGTGTTCGACCGGTGGACGGTCCCCTGGCTGGGTGTGCCCCTTACGGCCCTGTGGCTGATCTTCCCCATGCTGTACGTGGCGCGCAGGCTGCCGTACGCGGTGCGCGCCACCTCCGCGGCCATGGCGCAGGTACACCCCACCCTGGAGGAAGCGGCCGCGGTGTGCGGGGCGCGGCGGTGGCGGACCTTCCGGAGGGTGGTGCTGCCCCTGGTTTTGGGTGGGGCGGTGGCCGCCGGGGTGCTGGTGTTTGTCACCGCGGCGGTGGAGTTCGACGCCACGGTGCTGCTCATCAGCCGGGTGGAGCAGAGCCCGCTGAGCTACGGGATCTACCTGTACGCGCAGAGCCCCCGGGGACGGGGTGCAGCCGCGGCGTTGGGGACCGTGGCGGTGGTGCTGGTGGCCGCGGGGACGTACCTGGCGAACCGGATCGGCGGGCGGAGGCCCGCCCTCACGTGGTGAGGAGGCAGGTCGTGGAGACGGTTTCGACGGAACGGGTCCTGGCGGTGGAGGTGGAGCTGGACCGGCTCACCAAGCGGTTCGGCGCCACCGCGGCGGTGTACGGGCTGTCGCTGTCCGTGGGACGCGGTGAGTTCTGCACCCTGCTGGGGCCCAGCGGGTGTGGGAAGACCACCACCCTGCGGATCGTGGCGGGACTGGTGGAGCCCGACGACGGGCGGGTCCTGTTCGACGGGAAGGACGTCACGCGCCTGCCCCCCTGGGACCGCAACCTGGGGATGGTGTTCCAGAACTACGCCCTGTGGCCCCACATGACGGTGTTCGACAACGTGGCCTTCGGCCTGGTGGAGCGCCGGGTGCCGAAGGCGGAGGTGCGGCGCCGGGTGGCGGAGGCGCTGGACAAGGTGGGGCTCACGGGCATGGAGGGGCGATTCCCCTCGCAGCTCTCCGGCGGACAGCAGCAGCGGGTGGCCCTGGCCCGTGCCCTGGTGGTCCGGCCCGGTCTGTTGCTTCTGGACGAGCCCTTCAGCAACCTGGACGCCAAGCTGCGGGTGCAGATGCGCGCGGAGCTGGCGCGGCTGCAGCGCGACCTCGGCATCACCACGCTCTACGTGACCCACGACCAGGAGGAGGCCCTCGTGCTTTCGGACCGTATCGCGGTGCTGGACTCCGGCCGTCTGGTGCAGGCCGGCACACCGCGGGAGCTGTACGAGAACCCCAGGGACGTGTTCGTGGCGGACTTCCTGGGAGGGGCGAACCTGTTACCGGGGATGGTGGTGCGCCGCGGGGCCGCGGAGGTGGAGGTACAGGCCGGAGAGGCCCGGGTGGCCGCACCCGTGGAAGGGGAAGCCGCACCCGGGCAGCCCGTGTGGCTGTCCGTGCGGCCCGAGCACCTGGAGCTGTCCGTCGGGGACGCGGGCGACCTCCGCGGGACCGTGCTGGCCACCGACTACCTGGGCTGGACCCTGCAGGCGGAGGTGGCGCTGGCGGACGGCACGCGGCTGCAGGTGCGCGGCCTGGACCCCTCCACGCCGCTCCGCCCGGGGCAGACGGTGGGCCTGCGGGTCCGCTCCGGGCGGGCCCGCGTTTTCCCACGCCGCAACTGACGCCCGAGGCCGCCCGTTTTGCCTGCCTGCGTGATGTAGCCTAGAATCTACGTAGGTGTAGGAATTTCTCTGCGGTGCCGCGCAGACCCACGGGAGGACCCGGTGACCCACAGGCCGGCTTCCGCCATCGTACTGTCTCCCCTCGCTCCCGGGGTACACGTGCGGGTGGAGGCGTCTCCCGTGTACGACTTCCTGGCGGCGCTGCTGGCGGTGCACCGGCACGGCCGGGGGCTCCAGTTCGACTGTCCGGACTCGTGGGTGCGGGCCGCCCGGCGGGCCCTGGGGGCCTCCGCGCTACGGGACCTGGCGGCGTTTGCGGGTGGCCGGGCGCTGTTCGTGTCCCTGGTGGCGTTGCTGGAGCGGCAGGCCTCCGACGCGGGCGTGGCGGGCTTCCTGAGGCAGGTGGAGACGGTGGCCCCGGACGAGCTGCTGCTGGTCCTCCTCACGAGCTCCCGCGCGGCCCGGCCCGCCCGGGAACACCTCCGGGAAGCCCTCGCCAGCGGAGGGGCCGCCCGGGAACAGGCGCTGCGGAGATTTGCGGAGGGCTTCCCCGAAGAGCTGGGCCGTCCGCAGGCCCTGCGCCTGGCGCGCGCGGACCCAGGGGCGACTCGAGACCGCCTGGTCCGCCTGCTGCGGCGGTTCTACGAGGCCGTGTACGCGCCGGAGGAGGCGCGGGTGCGGGAGTACGTCTACCGGGACGCCGAGGCCAAGCGCCGGCGGTTGGGGGAGCTGCCGGCGGAGGCGTTCCTGGAGGAGGCCACGGGCGGGATGGTGCCCGACCCCTTGGTGGTGGCCGAGGCGGTGGTGGCACCCTCGTGGCACGTCCGCCCGTACACCCTGGTGGCGGACCACGTGGGGAGCCGGACCTACGTGGTTCCGGTGGGCGGCGGCCCCGGGGACGAGTCACCGGAACAACATGTGGTCCGGGTCGCACGGGCCCTGGCCGACCCCAGCCGGCTGCGCATCCTCCGCATGCTGGCGCAGCGGGAGCTGTACGCCCAGCAGGTGGCGGAAGCCCTCGGTACCAGCCACGTGACCGCCCTGCACCACCTGGCCACCCTGCGGGCCGCGCGGCTGGTGCGGGTGGTGGAGCGCCGGAACGTCCGGTACTACCAGCTCCGCCCGCAGGCCCTGGAGGAGGTCGCCCGCGCGCTGGTGCGGCTGGGCGGGCGTGGCGAGACCGAGTCCGGAGGGCGGTAAGGTGGGGACCTTCCGGGCGCTGCGTCACCCTGCTTTCCGGACTTACTGGACCGGCATGCTGGTCTCCCTGGTGGGGACGTGGATGCAGAGCACCGCGCAGAGCTACCTGGTGTACGAGCTCACCGGGTCGGCGCTGCGGACCGGGATGGTGGTGTTCGCCTTCAGTCTGCCGTCCCTGCTGTTCGCCCTGCCGGGCGGAGCGGTGGCAGACCGGTACGACCGCCGCCGGCTCCTCCTGGTGGCGCAGAGCGCGTTCATGGTCTCGGCCGCGGTCCTGGCAGGACTCACCTTCGCGGGTGCGGTGCGGTTCGAGCACGTGGTGGCCTTCGCCTTCTGGAATGGGGTGGTGATGGCGGTGGACAACCCCACCCGCCAGGCCCTGGTCCCTGCCCTGGTGGACCGGGAGGACCTGCCCAACGCGGTGGCCCTGAACTCCGCGGCCTTCAACGCCTCGCGGGTGTTCGGGCCCGCGGTGGCAGGCCTGGTGTACAGGGCCGTGGGCCCGGCCTGGTGCTTCGCGGCCAACGCGGTCTCCTACCTCGCGGTGATCGTCCCCATGTGGCGGGTCCGGCTCCCGCAAGGAGCCCCGGCTGTGGAGGAAGGGGGCATCCTGCGGCAGGCCGCCGACGGCGTCCGCTACGTCCGCAACCGCCCGCCCCTGCAGGCGCTGTTGCTGCTGCTGGCCGCGGTGGGCACCTTCGGCTTCGCGTGGATGGTGGTCATGCCCGCCTTCGCGGTGCGGGTCCTCGGAGGCGGACCCGCGGAGAACGGACTGCTGTTTGCGTCGGTGGGCGTGGGGGCCACCCTAGGCGCCCTCGCAGTCGCCAGCGCCCGCCAGTTCCGCCCCGGGCGGGCGGTGGTAGGTCTGGCGGCGGCCAGTGGGGTCGGACTGATGCTGTTCTCCGCCACGCGGACCCTGTGGTCCGCCTGCGCGGCCATGGCCGTGGCGGGCTTCTTCCTCATCGCCTACATGTCCACCACCAACGCGACCATCCAGTCCCTGGTGGACGACCGCTATCGGGGCCGGGTCATGAGCCTGTACACCCTGGCCCTGATCGGCAGTGGGCCCGCTGGCAGCCTGTTCGCGGGCTGGCTGGCGGACGCGGCGGGGGTGGTCACGAGCCTCGCGGTCAACGGGTTCCTGGTGCTGGCCAGCGCCGTGGCGGCGTGGCTGGCGGCTCCCGAGCTGGCAGGACAGGACCGACTGGCGGTGGGGGCGAAGCCTGTGACGGGTCAGGTGCCCGCGGACGGGGACTGACCGGGAGGCGAGATGGCGAGCTCGAGTGTCCGGGAGCACAGGGAGAGAGGGCGCGGGCCCGTCCGGTGTGCGGTCCTCACCGTGAGCGACACGCGGACCCTGGACACCGACGAGGGCGGGCGGTTGGTGGTGCAGTTGCTGGAGTCCGCAGGTCACGTGGTGGTCCGGCGCGGCATCGTTCCCGACGAGCCTGCCGAGATCCGGGCGTGGCTCGAGCAGGCCTTGGCCGACCCTGACGTGCAGGCGGTGCTGACCACCGGCGGGACGGGCATCGCGCCCCGGGACCGCACCTGCGAGGTGGTGTCGGGACTGCTGGAGAAGCGGCTGGACGGGTTCGGGGAGCTGTTCCGGGTGCTGTCCTACCAGGAGGTGGGGCCCGCCGCCATGCTGAGCCGGGCGGTGGGCGGGGTGGTAGGGGGGAAGGTGGTGCTGGCCATGCCGGGCTCGCCCGCGGCGGTGCGGCTGGCCATGGAGAAGCTGGTGCTGCCGGAGCTGGGTCACCTGGTGTGGGAGGCCACTCGCCCGCCCAGGCCCCGGGTTGGTAAGGGTCAGCCGGGTGGGTAGAATGGGTGCGGGCGCCCGTAGCTCAGGGGACAGAGCGGCTGCCTTCTAAGCAGCATGTCGGGGGTTCGAATCCCTCCGGGCGCGCCAGCTGAAGTCCAGACATTACAGGGTTTCAGGCAACTCCCAGTCACGGTTCCGTGGCCGCCTGCCGGTCTTGTGCGCCCCTCCTGCGGCCGTGATGTTGAAGTCAGTTCGGCTACGGTGGATTTCCCGCAGGCAGCACTTCACCCCCTGCACATCGAAATGCACTCCCGACAGTTTCTGGAGCACGCGATCCGTTCGTCTACCCTCCATGACCGCGTGCCGGTACGGCACTTTTGTACTACGCCACGGGGTAGCCGCTCGAGGCCGGACGGCGACATCCGCAAGTCGTGACACCGCAAGGTCAACCTTCCGGCTCCAGCAGCTCCAGTCGGTTGCCGAAGGGGTCTACCGTGTACAGGCGCCGGAAACCGGGCAGAGGCGCGTCCTCGACCACCGTGGCGCCGTGCTGCTGCAGGCGTCGGCGCCACGCTTCAAGGTCGGTCACCTGGAAGGCCACGTGCGCTTTACGTGCAGCGCGGAAGTCCTGCTCCACCCCGATGTGAAGCTCCAGCCCTCCACAGCGGAACCACACGCCTCCTCGGGCCGCTAGGTGCGGTGGCTTGGGGATCTCTTCCAAGCCCAACAGCTCACCGTAGAACCGACGCGCGGCCCCCTCGCATTCCGGCGGGGCGGCGATCTGGACGTGGTGGATGGCGTGCGCCCGCATGGCCTTCCCCTGACGACGGGATACCGCGGGCAGATTTCGCGGGTCCGAAGTGGACTCCCGGCCCGCGACATCCGTTCCGCGGCTACCCCTATGGCGCTGCCCAGGTCAGCGGCCGCTCCACGGAGGCGCAAGGCCACCCGGAGGTGCCCGCTTACGGACCCGGTTGAGCACGACAGGCGGGAGCGAGCGCCCGGCCCGCAGCGCCGGTCTCGGGGCAGGGCGCGGTGGCCCTGGGCCATGGTGACCAACCAGGAACACACCACTCTGGTCGCCTGGCAGCCCCCGCCCGGGGCGGGGCCTCCACGCGCAAGGCCCGCCTGCCGCTGTTCCCTGGGCCTTGTTCCCTGGACCCTGTCAGGTAGAGGTACTCCACGGGGCCTTGGGCTGCCGCAAGCTAGCCCCGAGGCAAAAAATCCAGGCCTGATGCGGGTTTCAGCTCAAAGGCCCCCTCCCGCGAGGGCGCCGAAAGCCGCGAATTTGTTAAACATGGGCTAGCCGAGGACGCCCAGCAACACCGCCCGCGCCAGGGCCTGCGCGTGGCCGGTATGCGGGTCCACGTTCGAGCGGACGCGGTGGTGTTGGCGTGACCTTCGCACCTGCGGGGTGGCGGGGAGCCTGCCCTGCAGCCCGTGTGGTAAAGTGCGGAGAGGAGAGCGGAAGACTCGTGGCCACGGAGTTTGCCGATGTCGAACAGGGAAGAAGGACTCAGGTGGCTCGACCAAGCCGAGGCGGACCTGAAGACGGCCCGGGATTGTGTGGACGATGGGAACTACTACGCGTCCGCATTCTTTGCCCAGCAGGCAGCGGAGAAGGCGCTGGAGGGTTTCCTGTACACCCGTGGCTACCGGGCCCTCATCACTCATTCGGTGGTGGAGCTGCTGGAGGAGGCGGAGAAAGTCCAGACGGGCTTCCGTGCGTTCCTCGACTTGGGGAAGGAGCTTGACAGGCACTACATCGGGTCCCGCTACCCAGACTTCTACCCTGCGGGGCCGCCGTACAGGTTCTATACCGAGGAGGTGGCGCGGCGGTGCGTAAGCTACGCCGGGTCGATCCTGCAAGAAGTGAAGAGGTATTTGACCGCATAAAGCTGTACACAGAGCGCGTCGCCGAGAAACTCAGGCCGCGCTGTGTGTTGCTCTTCGGGTCCTTCGCGCGAAGCGACGTCCATGAAGGGTCAGACGTGGATATCCTCGTCGTGGCGGATTTCAAGGTACCGTTCCTCGACCGGATCCGCCTGCTGATGGACCTGAATGAGGGTATCGGTCTTCCTCTGGAGCCGGTGGGCTATACTCCGGAGGAGTTTCAGAAGATGCGGGACAGCGGCAACCGGTTCATTCAGGAGGTGCTGGAGACGGGCAGGATCCTCTACGGCGGGGTGTAGGCTGGTCCGGGTGGCAAGGAAGAACCGGAGCTGCCTGCGACCGGGAAAGATCGGAGCGGCTTGAGTCTCAGGCCACGCCAGCCCGAGCCTGGGGGCAAGAGCGAGCACAGAGGGATCCGCGGTTGCGAGCTCCCGGGGGGCACCCCGGGAACGGGGCCTGCGTCGCTGCCACTCGCGGCTTCGGACGGAACAGCGCTCTCGGTGGCCTGGTGTCCGGCCGTGCTGTCGTGTCCGCTCGAC
>CALIMJ010000016.1 GCA_938028835.1 uncultured bacterium
CACCCGTGGTGGTTCTCCTCGGCGACGGTGCGGCCGGGCTGGACCTGCTGGAGTATGAGGCGGCGGTCCGGCAGGGGCTACCCTTCGTAGCCGTGGTGGGGAACGACGCGGCGTGGACCCAGATTCGCCGGCTGCAGGTCCAGCTGTTCGGCCTCGAGCGTGCGGTGGCCACGGCTCTCAGCCATGCCCGGTACGACCAAGTGGTTGCCGCGCTCGGGGGCCACGGCGAGTGGGTGGAACGGCCGGAGGAGGTTCGGCCCGCCCTCGAACGGGCACTGGCCTCGGGCAAGCCGGCTCTGGTGAACGCCCGGATGGGGACCTCGGATTTCCGGGCCGGGGCGATCGCGGTGTGATCTGCGCTCTTCAGGCAGGCAGGGCTTGTGCGGCTTCACGCGGCGGCCGCCCAGTGTGGGACCGGGGGAGCCGTCGGAGATTCCGACTGTGTCCTTGACCGCTGCCTGTCCCGTCAGGCGAACAAAGGGGAGGCCCCATGGCATACGAGACCTTCTCGGCGGAGTGGGCCAGGGCCTACAAGGAGCGGATCAACGCCAACCCAAACTACCGCGAGGCCGCCCGCGCCTGGGAGTGGGCGCTCGTCCTCGTCCTTGAGGCCGACCCGTCCGTCGGCATCGAGAAGAGCCGGGCGATCCTCCTCGACCTCTACCGCGGTGAGTGCCGCGACGCGAGGGTGGCCGCGGAGGATGATCTTGCCAACGCCCCTTACGTGGTCAGCGCCAGCGCTTCCACCTGGAAGCGGGTGATGGAGGGCCAGCTGGACCCGCTGACGGCCGTGATGCGCGGCGAGCTGAAGATCGTCAAGGGTAGCGTGGGAGTGCTCTCGGGTTACGTGACCGCCGCCAGGGAACTGGTCCATTCCGCCCGGAAGGTGGACACGGAGTTCCCCCCGGGGCTCGGGTGATCGGCCCAGCGCGCGGAAGGGCAGGATCGCCACGCCTTCCCAGTCTGGAGGAGTCAGGCGCCCAGCTGAGCGCGAACGCGGTCCACCAGGTGGTCCACCAAACGGTCCAGGACCGCGGCCCCGATCTCGGCGCTCGAACGCCGCGGGTCGCCCAGGACTCCGTTGGCCGTGATGGCCCGCAGCCCCCGCCGGAAAAGGGTGTCTAGGTCCAGCCGGCCGGTGAAACCCGCCTCGATGCAGTCGGCGCGCACCAGGTCCGGCCGCAGGTGCATCACGATGGATGTCTCGCAGGCGTCCGCGTGGATGGCGTCCACGTCCTGGGGCGCTCCCAGGCGCGCGGCCACGTCCACCATCTCCCGCATCATGTCCATCAGCGCCGCGTCTCTCGCCACCGCCACCACTCGGACGCCCGTCGGCCCGTACTCGTCCCGGAGCCGCCGGGCGGCGTCCTCCAAAGGCCGGAAGTTGCCACCGTGGGAAGAGAGCAGCACGAAGGTGTCGAACCCGTGGGGTACCAGGGACCGCACGTAGCTGGCCAGCAGTTCCACCAGCAGTCCGGGGGAGAGCGAAAGGCTGCCGGGGAAGGCCAGGTGGTGGTCGGAGCACCCCGGACGGATCACCGGCGCCAGCAAGGCTCCCAGGTGGCGGGCCACCCGCTCCCCCACGGCTTCCGCGATCAGGGCGTCGGTGCTCAGGGGCAGGTGGGGCCCGTGCTGCTCGGTGGAGGCGGCCACCACCACCACGGTCCGTACGCCAGCCTGCAGGGCCGCCTGGACCTCGGGCCAGGTCATGTCCTCGAGCCGTACGCTCCTGCTCATCAGGGCCTCCTCTACGTCAGCTTCATCCGGGGATCCAGAGCGTCCCGCAGGCCGTCCCCCAGGAGGTTGAAGGCCAGCACGGTGAGGAAGATCGCTAGGCCCGGAAACGTGGCCATGTACCAGGAGGAGAACAGGTAGGTCTGACCCTCTCCCAGCATGGTCCCCCACTCTGGCGTCGGCGGCTTTACCCCCAGCCCCAGGAAGCCCAGCCCGGCCGCGGTGAGGATGGCGGTGCCCAGCTGAAGGGTGGACTGTACGATCACGGGCGCGGTACAGTTCGGCAGGACGTGCCGGAACAGGATCCGGCGGTCCGAAGCGCCCAGGGCCCTGGCGGCTTCCACGAAGGTCTGATTGCGTACCGAGAGCGCCACCCCGCGGACCAGCCGCACGTACACGGGAGCGGAGGCGAGGCCCACGGCCACCACCACGTTGGTGACCCCGACCCCCAGCACGGCCACCAACGTCAGGGCGAGCAGGAACCCCGGGAAGGCCAGGAGCAGGTCCACGAGCCGCTGGACGACCAGGTCGAACTTCCCGCCGTAGTAGCCCGACAGCAGCCCCACAGGCACTCCCACCAGCGCGCTGAAGCTCACCGCCAGCACGCCGATGAAGAAGGAGACCCGGCCCCCGTAGGCGATGCGGGCCAGCAGGTCACGGCCCAGGTTGTCCGTACCCAGGGGGTGCTCCCACGAGGGCGGCCGCAGGACCCGCTCGAAGCGCGGCTCGGTGGGGTCCTCGGGGAACAGCAAGGGCGCCGCAGCGGCTACGAACACCAGCGTGGCCAGCACGGCGAGACCGGCCACCGCGGTGCGGTGGCGACGCAGCCGACGCCACACCGTGGGCGGGGTGCGGACGGCTTCCCGGGCGCCGGCCCAGCTAACCGTAGTGGATGCGCGGGTCCACATAGGCGTACAGCACGTCCACAGCCAAGTTGACCAGGGTGAACAGGGCGGCGAACACCAGCACCGCGCCCTGGACCACGGGGTAGTCGCGGGCCACGATGGCCCCCACCAGGAGCCGGCCCATCCCCGGCCACGCGAACACCGTCTCGGTGAGGATGGCCCCGCCCAGCAGGCCGCCGAACTGCAGCCCGATGACGGTCACCACCGGGATCAAGGCGTTCTTCAGGGCGTGGCGCAGGACCACCGCCTGAGCGCCCAGGCCCTTGGCCCACGCGGTGCGGACGTAGTCCTGGTGCAGCACCTCCAGGAGGCTGCTGCGGGTCATGCGGGCGATGATGGCCACGGAGAACGCCGCCAGGGTTACCGTGGGCAGGACCAGGTGTGCGGGCGTCCCGTACCCTCCCGCGGGCAGCCAGCGGAGGTGCACGCTGAACAGCAGCATGAGCATGAGGCCCAGCCAGAAAACCGGCAGGGAGATGCCAAAGAGGGCCACAGTCATCACGAGATAGTCCACCCACGAGTACTGCCGGGTGGCGGAGATCACTCCCGCGGCCATCCCGGCGGCGGTGGCCAGCAGGGTGCTGGCCACCGCCAGCTGAACCGTGGCCGGCAGGCGGGCGGCGATCTCCCGCGCTACCGCCTCACCCGTGACCACAGACCGGCCGAGGTCACCCTGGAGGAGCCGCCCGAGGAACCTCACGTACTGTACGGGCAGCGGTTGGTCCAGCCCCAGCTGGACCCTCAGCCGCTGGACTTCCTCCTCCGAGGCCTGCAGACCCAGCGCCAAGCGCGCGGGGTCGCCCGGCACCAGGCGGATGAGCGCGAACACCACCACCGTGACCCCGACCAGGGTCGGGACCGCCAGGGCTAACCGGCGGAGGATGTACGCGCCCAAAGCGGCCTACGCCCTCACCTCCAGTTCACGCAGTGGTGGCCCACCGCCGGCTCCTGCGGCTCGCACAGGGCGGTCCACTTCTCGATGGGGTGGATGAGCACCCCCTCCAGGTTCCGGGTGGTCACCACGTACCACTTCTGGCTCCACAACCAGATCCACGGGGCGTCGTTCCAGATGATCTCCTGTGCCTCCCTGAGCAGGGCCTTCCGGCGTTCCACGTTGGGCTCCTGCCGCTGCTGGTCCAGGATCTGGTCCACTCGCGGGTTGCTGTAAAACGCCGGGCCCAGGCCGCGCGGCGGGTGGCTGGAGGAGTGGAACTGACCGTACAGGACGCCGTCGCAGTCCAGCACCGGCCACGCCCAGCCCAGCACCAGCATCTGGATGCGGGTCCGTTCCAGGGGTGTCTGGATCATGGCCACATAGCTCGGCCAGTCCATGGTGCTGACGTTCGCCCGCACGCCTACGTTGCGGAGCTGGCCCGCGATGGCCTGCGCGAACTGGAAGTCCTGGATGTACCGACCCGTGGGCGTGAAGAAGTTCACCTCGAACCCGTCCCGGTAGCCCGCCTGCGCCAGCAGCTCCTTGGCCCGTGGGGGGCTGAAGGGCCAGCCGCCGTCCCGGACCTTGTGGTAGCCGAACATCATGGGCGGGCAGGGCGACTCAGACACGGTGCCCAGGTCGAACAGGACGCTGGCCAGAATGGCCTTCTTGTTGACGGCGTAGTTCATGGCCTGGCGCACCCGCACGTCCTTGAAGGGGCCCCACTGGGTGTTCAGGGCCACGAAGATCACCCGGTCGCTGGGCGCTTCCACCACCTTCACCTGGGGGTTGCGCCGCAGGCCCCTGACGTCCGGCGCCGGAGGGAGCATGGCCTGGTGGACGTCGCCGGCCAGGACCTGGGTCAGACGGGTGCCGGCATCCGGGACCACCCGGAACAGGATCTCGTCGAACAGGGGCTTCTTGCCCCAATAGTTGGGGTTACGCTCCAGAAGGATGGAGTCCCCGCGACGCCACTCCTTGAACAGGTACGGACCCGTGCCACCCCCCACTGGCGCCGACCGCCAGCGGTCTCCCGCTCGCTGCACCGCGGTCGGCGAGACGATGGCGAACTGCGTGGTGGACAGGTCTGACAGGAAGGTCGGGGTGACCTTGCTGAGCCGGATGCGGACCGTATCCTCGCCCACGGCCTCCACGGACTGCACGGGCTGGACGAGGAACCTCAGGGCCATGGCCACCTTGGGGTCCTTCAGCCGTTCCAGGCTGAACTTGACCGCCTCCGCGTTCAGCGGGGTGCCGTCGTGGAACCGGACCCCGCGGCGCAGGGTGAAGGTGTAGGTGAGCCCATCCGGGGAAACCTGCCACCGGGTCGCCAGTCGCGGCACGATCTGCTGCTTGGTGGGGTGCAGGTCCACCAGGGTCTCGAACATATAGTCCACGATGTTGGCGATGGTGGTGGTGGTCTGTTCAGCTGGGTCCAGGCGGTCCGCGTCGATGCCGATGGCGATGCGCAGCTGCCGCGGGATCGACTGGGCTCCCACCGGGCCGTCAGCCCCCGTCACCAAGGCCGCCAGCAGCGCGGCCACCACCAATCCGGGGAACCCGTAACGCCTCATGCCAGGCCTCCCTTCCCGGTTTTTCTTTCCTGTCCGTCGCCGTGACGGTCATGATGGTACTACGCGGGGGCGCAAGTTCCCTGCCGAGGCCAGGCGCGGACGGAGAGGCAGCATGGCGCGGGAACAGAACCCAGGGTTCGGCGGGCTCGCTGCGGAGATGGCCCGGCGGGCGGAGCGGGGCAGGCCGGTGCGGGTCGGACTCGTGGGCACCGGGAAGTTCGGGACCATGTTCCTCGCTCAGGCCCTGCGCACCCCGGGGCTGCAGGTGCTGGGGGTCTGCGACCTGTCGCTGGACAGGGCCAGGGAGAGCCTGCGGCGCGCGGGCTGGCCGGAGGAACGGTTCTCCGCACCGGACCCGGCCGCGGCGCTGCGGCAGGGGACAACCTGGGTGACCGACGACGCTCAAGCCCTGATCCGGGCCACCGCCTTGGACGTGGTGGTGGAGGCCACGGGCTCTCCCGCGGCCGCCGTCCGGCACGCCGTGGAAGGCATTGGCGCCGGCCGGCACGTGGTCATGGTCACGGTGGAGGCGGACGTGCTGGTGGGGCCGCTGCTGGCCCGGCGGGCTCGGGAGCAGGGGGTGGTCTACACCCTGGCGTACGGGGATCAGCCGGCGCTGATCTGCGAGCTGGTGGACTGGGCCTGGGTGTGCGGGTTCGAGGTCGTCTGCGCGGGAAAGGGCACCCGCTACCTGCCCCACTACGCCTTCGTCACGCCCGACCAGGTGTGGGAGCACTACGGGTTCACTCCAGAAATGGTGGCGGCCGGCGACTACAACGCCCGCATGTTCACCTCCTTCCTGGACGGCACCAAGTCCGCCATCGAGATGGCGGCGGTGGCCAACGCTACGGGACTCCTCCCGCAGAGCGGGGGCCTGCAGTTTCCGGCCTGCGGGGTGGACGGACTGCCAGAGGTATGCAAGCCGCGGGAGGCGGGCGGAGTCCTGGAGCGAGCGGGCACCCTGGAGGTGGTCTCCAGCCTCAACCCGGACGGCAGCCCGGTCCCCGGGGACCTACGGTGGGGCGTGTTCGTGGTGGTGGAGGCGGGCTCCGACTACGTGGCGCGTTGTTTTTCCGAGTACGGGATCCCGACGGACTCCTCCGGAAGGTACGCGGCCCTGTACCGCCCGACCCACTGGGTGGGCCTGGAGGTCGGTGTGAGCGTGGCCCGGGCGGTGCTGCGGGGGGAGGCCACGGGCCAGCCCGTGGAGCGGGTGGCGGAGGTGGTGGCGGTGGCCAAGCGGGACCTGCAGCCAGGTGAGGTCCTGGACGGGGAGGGTGGGTACACGGTGTTCGGCAGGCTGCTGCCCGCGCAGGAGGCGGATCAGCTGGGTGCCCTACCCGTGGGACTGGCGCACGGGGTACGGGTGCGGTCTCGGGTAGCCCGTGGCTCTGTGGTGCAGCTGGTAGATGTGGAGCTGGACGAGACCCAGGAAGCCGTGAGCCTGTGGAGGCAGCTCCGGCGGACCTGACTCGCCGCGCAGGTGCCCGCCTCCCTATACTAAAGCGTGGAGACGCGGGCGGGAGGACGGGACATGGTGGTGGCGTCCGAACTCCGCAGCGGGATGGCCATCCGGGTGGGCGGGGAGCTGTACAAGGTGGTGACGGCGTCCTACCACGCGGGGGGTGGGCAGATGGGCGGGGTGACTCACGCGAAGCTGCGCAACCTGCACACCGGAGCTGTGCGGGAGGTGCGCTTCCGGGCTGACGAGACCCTGGAGGACGTCCAGCTGGAACGCCGTCCCATGCAGGTGCTGTACCGCGACGCGGAGGCCACCCACTTCATGGACAGCGAGACCTTCGAGCAGGTGTCCATCGACAACGAGCGGCTGGGCCCGGCCGCTGCCTACCTCACGGAAGGCAGCACCGTTCCCGTGGAGTTCTCGGAGGGCCAGGCCGTGGGCGTGGTCTTCCCCGACGTGGTGGAGCTCCAGGTGGTGGAGACCGCGCCCCCCACGCGCTCGGTGGGCAACGAGAACGTCTGGAAGGAGGCGCGGCTGGAGAACGGCCTGGTGATCCTGGTGCCTCCCTTCATCGCGCCCGGGGAGTGGGTGCGGGTGGAGGTGGCCACCAGCACCTACGTGGAGCGGGCCAAGCGCAAGAAGGAGTAGCCCTCACAGCCGGACCCCCGACAGCGAGCGGACGCCCACCGGTTTCCTCGGGGTCTGGGCGTCCACCACCGCGATGGCCGTGATGTTCACCACGTCGCTGACCTCCGCACCGCGGCTGAGCACGTGGACCGGCTTCGCCATCCCCATGAGGATGGGCCCCACGGCGACAGCACCTCCCAGACGCTGGACCAGCTTGTAGGCCACGTTGGCCGCCTCCAGGCTGGGGAACACCAGCACGTTGGCCTCGCCCACCAGCGCGGAGAACGGGTAGTCCTCCGCCCGCAGCTCCGGCGACAGGGCCACGTCCGCCATCATCTCGCCGTCCACCATGAGATCCGGGCGGGCCTCCTTCACCAGCTCCGTGGCCCGGGCCACCTTGTCGGACCGGGGGTGCCGGGTGGACCCGAAGTTGGAGAAGGAGATCATAGCCACCCGCGGCTCCAGGTCGAACTCCCGTGCCTTGTCCGCGGCCATGATGGCGATCTCCGCCAGTTCCTCCTCGGTGGGATCGATGTTCACCGTGGGATCCGTGAAGAGGTAGGCCCGCCCGTTCAGGATCATGAGGTACAGGCCCGCCACCCGGCTGACTCCCGGCCCCGGGCCGATGACCTGGAGGGCGGGCCGGATCACGTCCGGGTAGTGGTAGGTGAGCCCCGCCACGAACCCGTCCGCGTCACCCCTGCGCACCATCATGGCCCCGAAGTAGTTGGGCTGGCGGATCAGGGTCCGGGCCTCCCGGAGGGTGACTCCCTTGCGCTGGCGCAGGCGGTACAGCTCCTGTGCGTACGCCTCGAGCCGGTCGAACCGGTCGGGGTCCACCACCTCGACGGCGCCGTTGATCCGCAGCTCCTGCATCCGCGCCCGTACCACCGCCTCCCGGCCGATGAGCAACGGCGTGGCGATCCCCTCCTGGGCCACGATGGCCGCGGCGCGAAGGATTTTCGGCTCCTCGCCCTCGCTGAACACGATGCGCTTGGGGTCCCGGCGGGCCTTCTGGAACACCACCCCCATGACCTCCCGACCGCGCACCAGGCGCCGGGCTAGCTCCTCGCGGTAAGCCTCCAGGTCCACGCGTCGTCGCGCGACCCCGGTGCGCATGGCTGCCTCCGCTACCGCGGGCGCGACCCACAACGCGACCCGCGGGTCCAGGGGCTTGGGAATCAGGTAGTCCGGCCCGAAGGCCAGCTTCTCCAGGCCGTAGGCACGCAGCACGGAGTCAGGAACCTCTTGCTTGGCCAGGGCGGCCAGGGCCCGGCAGGCGGCCAGCTTCATCTCCTCATTGATGGCGCGGGCGCGCACGTCCAGGGCGCCCCGGAAGATGAAGGGGAAGCCCAGGACGTTGTTCACCTGGTTCGGGTAGTCGGACCGTCCGGTGGCTACGATGGCGTCTGGCCGTGCAGCACAAGCCTCCTCATACGGGATCTCCGGATCCGGGTTGGCCAGAGCGAAGACGATGGGGTGGTCTGCCATGGTCTTCAGCATCTCCCCGGTCACGATGTTGGGAGCCGACAGGCCCACGAACACGTCCGCACCCGCCAGGGCCTCCGCCAGGGTCCGGGCGGACGTGTCTGCGGCGAACCGCTCCTTGTACGGGTTCATCCCGTCCGTACGACCCCGGTACACGACCCCCTTGGTGTCCACCAACACGATCTGGTCCCGCCGCATACCCAGCAGCAGGAAGAACTCCGCGCAGGCGATGGCGGAGGCCCCCGCGCCGCTGATCACGAGCCGGACCGCGTCGATCCGCTTGCCCACCAACTCCAGGGCGTTGAGCAGGGCCGCGCCCGCGATGATGGCCGTACCGTGCTGGTCGTCGTGGAACACGGGGATGTCCAGCTCCTCCCGCAGTCGCTGCTCGATCCAGAAACAATCCGGCGCCCGGATGTCCTCCAGGTTGATCCCTCCGAAGGTGGGCGCGATGGCCCGCACCACCCGGACGAACTCCTCCGGGTCCGTGGTCTCCACCTCGATGTCGAACACATCCACGTCCGCGAAGCGCTTGAACAAGACCGCCTTACCCTCCATGACGGGTTTGCTGGCCAGGGCTCCCACGTTCCCCAGCCCGAGGACCGCGGTCCCGTTGGACACCACCGCCACCAGGTTCCCCTTGGCCGTATACCGGTACGCCTCCAGAGGCGAGTGGGCGATCTCCCGGACGGGTTCCGCTACCCCGGGCGTGTACGCCAAGGACAGGTCTCGCTGGGTGGCAAAGGGCTTGGTGATGTGGATGGCCAGTTTGCCGGGCCTGCCGCGGGCGTGGTAGTCGAGGGCTTCCTCTCGGAGCGCCATGGCGTGACCTCCGTGGTTGGTTGTGGGACTCGGTCTCCGGCTCCATTGTGCGCCACCGGAGCGGCCGTGGAAAGGGAGTCTCGCGGCGCCGGAGGAGAGGGAGCCGACGGAGTAGAATGGTCCATCTGTGACCGCCCGCCGCTGGGCGCGTCTTTGGGAAGGAGCTGTGGGAGCGACGCACGGGCACACCGGCTCGGCGGTCCAGGAGCTTCTCACACGGCTGCGGGAGCTGCCTGTGGTGCCCGCGGTCCGCAGTCTGGAGGACGTGGAGGAGGCCTGCCGCCGCGGGGCTGCGGCCATCTTCTTCTTCAAGGGTGATGTGTTCGGGCTGCGGGAGGCCTTGCCGCGCTGCGGGGACTTCGGGATCCCGGTCTACGTCCACCTGGACCTGGTGGAAGGGGGGGAGGACGCGGCGGGGATCCGGCTCCTGAGGGAGCTGGGGGCGGCGGGGGTGGTGAGTACCCGGGGCCCGCTGCTGCGGGAGGCCAGGGCAGCGGGGCTCCTGGCCATCCACCGGGTGTTCATGGTGGACTCGGAGGCCTTGCGGACGGGCACCGCGGCGGTACGGGCCTCCGAGCCGGACCTGGTGGAGATCCTGCCCGGGCTAGCCGTGCCCCACGTGATTCGGGAGCTGCGGGCTTCCGTGCCCCAGCCGGTGATCGGGGCGGCGCTGGTGACCCAGCCCGAGCAGGTGGCGGCCATCCTTCGGTCAGGGGCGGTGGGGGTGTCCGCCAGCGCGAGGCGGCTGTGGGGTCTACGGATCCCCGCGGGCGCCGCCCCGAAGCCTTGACGCTCCCCGGAGCCCCGGCGCATAGTGGTCTCAGAAAAACCCAGCAGGGGCGGGAGAGACAAGAGAGGACCCGCTCGATCCCGGAGGAGGGGTCGAGCGGGTCTTGACTTTACGGGCCCTTAACATAGGTTTTCCAGGATCGGACCCGTCGGCGTCATGCGAAAGCACATTGCTCTGTAGCCTTAGAAAGGGGGCGACTGCAATGGGGAGAATGCGACTGCGGTCCTGGCAGCTCGGAATGGCTGGGCTGCTGATCGGCCTCCTAGCAACTACCGCGGTTGGCGGGCCTAGCCGAGGCCTGGTTCGCCTCACCTTCTACTACCCCGTAGGCGTGGCCGGGCCGCTAGCCCGCGTGATCGACGAAATGGTTTCCGACTTCAACCGACAGACGCCCGATGTGGAAGTCGTCGCTGTCTACTCCGGCGACTACGACCCAACCATGCAAAAGGTACAAACTGCAGTCATGGCGGGGAACCCGCCCGACATCGCTATCGTGGAGATCTCGGAGATGCCCACGCTCCTAGCCATGAACGCCATCATTCCGCTCGACTCGTACGCGCGCGCCGAAGGCCGCGAATGGCTACGCGACTTCTTCCCGGCATTCCTGCAGAACAGCTACTCCGACGGACGGTTCTACGCCGTTCCCTTTCAACGGAGCACACCGGTCCTTTACTGGAACAAGGATGCGTTTAGGGAAGCTGGTCTTGATCCGGAGACTCCACCGGCCACGTGGGAGGAGCTGGAAGAGTACGCTAAACGTCTCGTCAAGCGCGATGCTGCTGGGAGCATCCAGCGGTGGGGCGTCACCATCAGCGGCGGATGGAATGACTGGCTATTCGAGGCCTTCGTGCGACAGAACGGTGGCGTCCTCCTCGACTACGGTCGCCGGCAACTGCGACTCGATAGCCCCGAAGCGGTGGAGGCCTTGCGATTTTGGGTTCGGCTAACGACCGAGCTCAAAGTAGCCCCGCCTCACAGTACCTGGGCCTCCACTCCTCCTGACTTTGTAGCTGGCCGCACGGCGATGCTGTACCATTCCACTGGCATTTTGACATTCCTCAAGAACTCCGCGCGCTTCCCGTTTGGAGTAGCCTTCCTCCCCAGGAAAAAGCAGTATGCCGTCGAAGTCGGGGGCGGTAATTTCTACGTCTTCAAGAACATCCCCAAAGCTCATCAAGACGCCGCATGGAGGTTCATCCGGTGGATGGTGACTCCGGAACGCGCGGCCCGCTGGTCCATGGCCTCCGGCTACATCGCCGTCCGGCAGTCTGCGTACGAAGTGCCCACTATGAAGGACTTCGTCGCCAAGAACCCCGAGTACCTGGTCGCACGAGAACAGCTCCGATATGCCTATGGTAAAATCATGGCGCCGAACTTCCAGCGTCTGCGCGAAATTCTGAAGCGCGCGCTCGACGACGCGACGGGAGGTCGCCTGGCACCCGAGGCGGCTCTGCGTCGAGCTCAGCAGGAGGCGGAGCAGGCTCTTAGTGCCTGGCTGAGACGCTAGCTCATCGGGCCAGTCCCATGCCTCCAGAGGCCAGCTGCTATAGTCGGGCGCGGGGCACGGAGGTGCTGCTTTACCTCCTCCCCTCGCTCGTGTTTCTCGCTGTGTTTACTTACTGGCCGATCGTGCGCGCCGTCGCTACAAGCCTGCTGGAATGGAACATCTCGCATCCGCAGCCGCGATTTGCCGGGCTCCGTAACTATATCGTGTTAGCTGCAGACCCCGTTTTCCACCTGGTGATGCGGAATACCCTGCTCCTGGCCCTAGTCGCAATCCCGCTGAGTATAGCATTGGCACTCCTCTTCGCCGTCCTTTTGCATGAGCCCTTGGGCTCGCTGCGTCCCGTCTACCGCGCGGCCGTGTTCTACCCCACGATGGTCCCGATGGCCGCAGCGGCAATGCTCTGGGTCTGGCTATTCAATCCTAGCATTGGCCTCGTTAATTACTATCTTGGAAGGCTCGGGATACCGCGTGTAGAATGGCTATACGATATGACGTGGGCGCTTCCTGCGGTCATGATCAGCTGGATTTGGAAGAACGTAGGCTATCTCGCCATTCTGTACTTGGCCGGTCTCCAGGCGATTCCTCGCGATCTCCTCGAGGCGGCGAGTGTAGAAGGCGCGGGCTTCTGGCAACGTCTCCGCCATGTCACCCTGCCTTTATTGGGACCCACAACGGTCTTCGTAGTGGCCGTCTCTGTGATCAACTCCTTCCAAATTTTTGACGCCGTACACATCATGACTCAGGGCGGTCCCGCCGATCGGACGAACGTAGTCATCTATTACTTGTACCAGCAGGCGTTCCGCTTTTGGGATATCGGGGTGGCGAGTGCGCTCACGGTGTTGTTCGTCGTGGGGCTTCTATCCGTTATCGCCGCGGTAGTTCGGCAGATGGAGCGGCGGGTTTTCTATGAGGTCTAGTCGCGAGGTGCGAAGGGTGCCGTCGGTTCCTGCAGTATTCGAAAGAAATCTCCGCGCTTTGCTACGGCGGAGAGCGCAGACGCTGCTGATGCACGTGACCGTGGGGGGTCTATCCGTATTATGGCTCGTGCCTTACCTTTGGGCGGTGGCGGCGTCGCTGAAGGCTCGCACGGAGATATTTACGGCAACGCCGCAGTGGTTTCCCAGCGCGTGGCAATGGAGCAATTATCTCGACGTGTTTCGATATGCTCCCTTCGGCTTGTATCTATTTAACACGGTCGTTGTTGTCCTCGGCATTTTGTTGGTCCAGCTGGTGACGGTTACTGTGGCAGGTTTTGCTTTTGCACGCTTGGAATTCCGCTGGCGTGATATACTATTTTACTTGTTCATTGTGCAGATGATGTTGCCAATTCATGCGGTAATCGTTCCGAACTACTTGACCATTAAGAGCCTAGGCCTGCTGAACACAAGGCTCGCGATGATGATAGTATTTTGGGCGAGCGGCTATGGCACGTTTCTCATGCGGCAGGCTTTCCGGCAGGTACCGCGGGAACTTGAGGAGGCGGCTTTACTCGATGGCTGCTCCAGGCTGCGGATGCTGTGGAGCGTGATGGTGCCGCAAGTGCGGCCCACGTTGGTGGCCTTTTCGTTAATCAGCGTGGTAACGCACTGGAACGATTTTCTCTGGCCGCTGATCGTGACGGACACGCAGGATGTCCGGACACTGACAATCGGACTCGCTATGTTTGTGCAGCAGGAAAGCGGAGCGGACTGGACTTTGTTGATGGCGGCGACGGTTGTGGTGACAGCGCCGCTACTTGTTGCGTTTTTGCTATTTCAGCGGCAATTCGTGGAGAGCTTTATGTACGCTGGGTTGCGATAAGATGAGCGTGTGAACGACGGTTTTTTGGACGGCAGCGAGGGCTATGCAATGGTAGGCATGGAAGCAAATTGGAGCGGGAGAGACAAGAGAGGACCCGCTCGACCCCTCCTCCGGGATCGAGCGGGTCTTTCGCTTTACGCGATCTTAACGGGTAAGCTTTACGCGATCTTAACGGGTAAGGTGTACGTCCGCTTCGGCAGGAGGTCGGGAGTGATGCCAGAGGGAGGTGGAGAGATGAGAAGAGCTCGGCCCTGGTGGATCCTGGCGCTGCTAACCGTCGCTGCGGTGGGCGCGTTACTGCCGGCGTGGCCGTCGCGAGCCCAGCAGCCCATCGAGAACCGGCTAGTCATCATCACGCCGGTGGCCCGCACGGTCACGGAGCCCACGGTGGCCGCCTTCCGCGAGTTCGCACGGCGGCGGTACAACGTGGACGTGCAGGTCACGGTGGTGTCCGCGGGCACCCCCGTGGCCTACGGGCGCATCCGGGAGTGGGGCGGACGGCCCGAGGCGGACATCTTCTGGGGCGGCGAGCCCGCCCTGTTTGACGATCTGGCGGAGCGTAAGCTGCTGGCGCCCGTGGAGCTACCGGAAAGCGTGCTGCGGGAGATCCCCGCGTCCATCGGCACGCCGAAGCCTGTGCTCCTCAAGGACCCCCGCGGGTTCTGGGTGGGGTGCTGCCTGACTCCTTACGGCCTCGTGTACCACCCGCGCCTGCTGCGGCGCGTGGGGCTCCAGACCCTCCGGGAGTGGGACGACCTCCTGGATTGCCGGCTCAAGGGCCAGATCGCCCAGGCGACCCCAGACCGATCCAGCTCTAACCACGCTACCTACGAGGTGATCCTGCAGCTGTACGGCTGGCAGAAGGGTTGGGAGTGGGCCCAGCGGCTGGGGGCCAACACCGGGATCTTCGTGGCCCGCAGCCGCGACGTTCCGACCGTGGTGGCGAAGGGCGAGTTTGCGGTGGGCTTCGCGGTCCCCGCCTACATGGCCTTCGAAGACTTGCTGAGCGGGTACGAGCTCCGGTACGTCCACCCCACGGCCGCTTTCGTCACTCCCGAACCGTTGGCGGTGCTGGCCGGGGCCCGGAACCCCCGGGCGGCGAGGGAGTTCATCCAGTTCGCTCTCAGCGAGGAGGGACAGAAGACCATGATGGCCCGGGGCCAGTACGGCATCTCCCCCAAGTACAGGATGGAGGGCCCCCCGGGCTCGCCGCTCGCCCGCATGGCGGAGTTCACAGGGATCAAGTCGTTCTTCGAAAAACCCGTGCGCAACGTGTACGACGACGACGTGGCGCAGAAGCGGTACAGCGAGGTCAACGAGGTGTTCCGCAAGCTGATCGTGGAGCGACACGGGGAGCTCAAGCGCCGCTTCTGCCCGTAGGGGTATGCGGGTTCGGCTCGAGGGCGTGGTCAAGCGGTTCGGGGCCACCACGGCCCTGGCAGGGGTCAGCCAGGAGATCCGGGAGGGCGAGCTGTTCACCCTCCTGGGACCTTCGGGCTGTGGCAAAACCACCACCCTGCGCATCCTGGCCGGCTTCGTGGATCCCGACGAGGGTGAGGTGTACTTCGACGACGTCCCCGTGCGGGGCGTGCCGCCCGCGGAGCGCGGGGTCGGTATCGTGTTCCAGAACTACGCCCTCTGGCCCCACATGACGGTGTTCGACAACGTCGCCTACGGCCTGCGCCTCCGCCGGATGCCAACTGCGGAGGTCCGCCGCCGCGTAGAGCAGGTCCTCGAGCAGGTAGGCCTTCTGGGACTGGAGGACCGTACACCCGGGCAGCTGTCCGGAGGCCAGCAGCAGCGGGTGGCGGTAGCCCGGGCCCTGGTGCTGAACCCACGGCTGCTGCTGCTCGATGAGCCTCTCTCGAGCCTGGACGCCAAGGTGCGGGCCCGGCTGCGCAGCGAGATCCGCCGGCTGCAGCAGGAGCTCCGGATCACCACCGTCTACGTGACCCACGACCAGGAAGAGGCCATGGTGATCTCCGACCGCATCGCGGTGATGCGGGACGGCCGGGTGGCGCAGGTGGGGACGCCCGTGGAGCTGTACGAGCGCCCCGCGGACCTGTTCGTGGCGGACTTCGTGGGGACCAACAACCTCCTGCCCGGGACCGTTACCGGTCTCCGGGACGGGTGGGCGGAACTTGCCACCCCTGCGGGTGTGGTGCGCGGACGCGCCGCCCGCCCCCTGCAGTCGGGCGGGCGGGCGGTGCTGGCGGTGCGGCCCGAAGCCCTCCGCATCTCCGACGGAACGCCCGCAGACGTGGGGGTGCCCGGCAGAGTGGCTTTGTCGCAGTATTTGGGCTCTCTCGTCCGCTACGAAGTGGAGGTGGAAGGGGGACGCGTCTTGCTGGTGGACGTGCACAACCCGAAGGGTCAGATCGTGCTGCGCCCGGGCCAGCGGACGACCGTGAGCTTCGACCCGGAGGCGGCGCTGGTGTTTCCGGAGGAGGCCCCGTGAGCGTGGAAGTGGCCCGGGAGGCTGCCTGGCCTCGCGTGCGGCCGCGGCGGCGCGTGCCGGGCTGGCTCTGGGCCACGCCGGTGTACGCCTTCCTCCTCCTGTTTGTGGTGTACCCCCTGATCCGCCTCCTGGCAGAGGCGGTCACAGACGAGGCGGGCCGCCTTAGCCTGACCTACCTGGCGCAGTTCGCCGGGGATCCCTTCTACCGGAAAGCCCTGGTGAACTCCCTGTGGGTGGCGGGCGGGACTGTGCTGGGCTGCCTCGCCCTGGGACTGCCCGCCGCGTTCCTGCTGGTACGGTACGACTTCCCGGGTCGGGAGCTGTGGTCGTACCTCACGGTGCTGCCCATCGTGATGCCTCCCCTGGTGGGCATCATGGGCTTGGTGTTCGTCCTCGGCCGAGCAGGCACCGTCAACGTCCTCCTGATGGACTACCTCGGGCTGGCCCGGCCTGTGAACTTCCTGTACGGCTGGCACGGGGTCCTCCTGGCCATGGTCCTGCACTACTTCCCCCTGGTGACCCTGAACGTGGTGGACGCCCTCACCAAGGTGGACGCTTCCCTGGAGGAGGCTGCGGAGGCCATGGGCTCCCGGGGACTGCGGAGGGTGCGGGACATCACGCTGCCGTTGCTCACGCCGGGCCTGGTGTCGGGCGCCACCCTGGTGTTCATCCTGTCCTTCGCAGACTTCGCCACGCCCCTGGTGGTGGGGATGCAGGACCTGCTGGCGGCCCAGGCCTACCTGAACATCGTTCAGTTCGTGGACCGCCGGCTCTTCCGCATGGGACTGGTGGTGGGCGCCCTGATGTCGCTGCTGGCCATCGGGTTCCTCCTGGTGGCCCGGCGGGCGGTCGCCATGCGGGAGTATGCGGTGGTTTCGTACCGGGCGGTGGAGCGCCGGCCCCTGCGGGGCGCGTGGCGGCTGATCGCCCCGGCCCTGTTCGCCACCGCGCTCGGGCTCGCGTTCCTGCCCCACCTGGGACTCCTGCTGGCCGCTTTCGGGAAGGCGTGGTCCCTGACCCCGTTGCCCACACGGTTCACCCTGGAGCACTTCGACCAGGTGCTGCACCTCACGCCCACCTACGTGGTGAACAGCCTCCGGTGGGGCGCCGTGGCGGTGGCCCTGATCCTGGTGCTGGGCGTGTCCATCGGCTGGATGCTGGCCCGGACCTCCCTTCCAGGGCGGGAGCTGGTGGACTCGGTGGTGACCCTGGTGCTGGCGCTGCCGGGGACCGCGGTGGGGATCGCCTACCTGCGGGCTTTCCACGCACCCCTGGCGGGGATCACCCTCACCCGGTCCTGGTTCGTGATGCCCCTGGTGCTGGCGGTCCGCCGGATGCCGTACACGGTGCGCGCTACCTTTGCGTCCCTGCTGACGGTGCACCCCGCCATGGAGGAGGCCGCGGCCAGCGTGGGCGCCTCCAGCCTCCGCACGTTCCTGGACGTCTCGCTCCCTCTGATCTGGCGGGGCGTGGTGGCGGGCGCCCTGTTCTCCCTGCTATTCGCCCTGCAGGAGGCGGCAGCCACCATCCTGCTGGTGCTGCCGGGGTGGGAGACCATCACCGTGGGGATCTTCACCTTCTACACCTCCGGGACGTTCGGGCAGGCCGCCGCCCTGGGCGTGGTGCTGGTCACGTTGTCGGCGGCTATCCTGTACGCCATCTACCGCCTCACGGGAGCGCGGCTCGGGGGCCTGTTCGGGAGCGGCGGCGGATGAGGCCGCGGTCCAGGCCCGAGCGCATCTACCGGGGCTACGCTGTGGACCTGGACGGGACGGTGTACCTGGGGGACACCCTGCTGCCCGGCGCGGACCGCGCCATCGCGGCGTTGCGCGGGGCCGGGGCCCGGGTGGTGTTTCTGTCCAACAACCCCCTGTACAGCCGGGAGGACTACGCGGCCAAGCTCACACGCCTGGGGATTCCCACACAGCCCGAGGAGGTGATCAACTCGTCCATGGTGCTCGTCCGGCATCTCACGGCCACCGCACCCGGTGCCCGGCTGTTCGTCATCGGCGAGGACTCCGTGAAGCGGGAGCTCCAGGCGGCGGGATTCTGCCTGGTGGAGGACCCCGACCGGGTGGACTACGTGGTGGCGTGCTTCGACCGCACCTTCGACTACCGCAAGCTCAAGGTCGGGTTCGACGCCCTACGGCGGGGCGCGCGGTTTATCGCCACCAACCGCGACCCGTACTGCCCCACGCCGGACGGCGGTCTCCCGGACGCGGGCGCGGTGGTGGCGGCCCTGGAGGCCGCCACGGGGCGGGCCCTCGAGGAGGTGGTGGGGAAGCCGTCGCCCATCATGGCGCGGGTGCTGCTGGAGCACCTGGAAACACGGCCGGCGGATACCCTCGTGGTGGGCGACCGGCTGGAGACGGACGTGGCCCTGGGTCGGGCCATGGGCAGCGCCACCGCTGTGGTGCTGACGGGAGCCACCACGCGGGAGATGGTGGAGCGGTGTCCGGAGCCGCCCGAGTTTGTCCTCGGTAGCCTTGCGGACGTCCTGCCGGAAGGGTTCGAGCGATATGGAACCGGGCGGGAGCAAACACGACAGGAGGTGAGGTCATGAGCGGGTTGCGTCGGGGCGCTGTCTACGCGGCGGTAGTGGCCCTGTTGCTGGTTCTGGGGGCTGCCGCCGGGCGCGCACAGGCCCCACGGGTCCAGGTGGAGTTCTGGCACGCCCTGCGGGGTCCACTGGGCGAGGCGTTGGAGAGCATCGTGAACGGGTTCAACGCCAGCCAGGCCAGCTACCGCGTGAACGCCACCTTCAAGGGTTCCTACCCGGAGACCATGGTGGCGGCCATCGCCGCCTTCCGTGCGGGCAATGCACCCCACATCGTCCAGATGTTTGAGGTGGGCACCGCCACCATGATGGCTGCGCGAGGCGCCATCAAGCCGGTGTACGAGCTGATGCAGGAGACCAGGACCCCCTTCGACCCCAGCGTGTACCTGCCCGCGGTGCGCGGGTACTACAGCACGCCGGACGGGCGCATGGTGTCCATGCCCTTCAACAGCTCCACGCCCGTCCTCTGGTACAACAAGGACGCCTTCCGCCGAGCCGGGCTGAACCCGGAGCGCCCGCCCCGCACATGGGCAGAGTTGCGCGAGGCGGCGCAGCGCATCCGGGCCAGCAACGCGGCTCCCTGCGGCTGGTCCACCGCTTGGCCTACGTGGATCCACTTCGAGAACTTCGGGGCCCTCCACGACGTCCCGTTTGCCACCCGGGCCAACGGGTTCGAGGGCATGGACGCGCAGCTGTTGGTGAACGCGCCCCTGTACGTCCGGAACCTGGAGAACATCGTGCAGATGCAGCGGGAAGGCCTGTTCAAGTACGGGGGCCGGGACGCTGCGGGCGACGCCCTGGGCCCGTCCGGGGAGTGCGCCATGCTCACCGCGTCCTCCGCGCTGTTCGCCCGGTACCAGCGGGAAGCCCGGTTTGAGTGGGGGGTCGGCTTCCTGCCCTACTACGACGACGTGAAGGGGGCACCCAAGAACTCCATCATCGGCGGGGCCTCCCTGTGGGTGATGACCTCCCCGCGGCGCACTCCGGAGGAGTACAAGGCGGTGGCGGAGTTCTTCCGGTACCTCAGCAGCCCGGAGGTCTCCGCCAAGTGGCACATGGAGACCGGCTACATCCCCATCACCTTCACCGCCATCCAGCGGGCCAGGGCCCTCGGGTACTACCAGCGGAACCCGTGGGCGGAGATTCCCATCCAGCAGCTGACCCGGACCCGGCCCACGGCGAACTCCAAAGGGATCCGGTTGGGGAACATGCCGGAGATCCGGACCATCCTGTACGAAGAGGTGGAGCGCGCGCTGCAGGGACAGCAGTCCCCCAAGGCGGCCCTGGACGCCGCGGTACGGCGTAGCAACGAGGTGCTCCGGCAGTTCCAGAGAACCGCGGGCCGATGACGAAGCCACGGGCCTGGCCCCGCGTCTGCGCACACCGCGGGGGCGCGGGGCTGGCGCCCGAGAACACCCTGGCCGCGTGCCGGCAGGCGCTGCAGTCGGGGATCCGGTGGCTGGAAGTGGATGTCCGATACACCGCGGACGGGGTCCCCGTGCTGATGCACGACGAGACCGTGGACCGGACCACGGACGGACGCGGCGCCGTGCGCCAGTTCCGCTTCGCCCGGCTGCGGGAGCTGGACGCGGGCAGCTGGTTCTCCAGCGCGTACCGCGGCGAGCGGGTCCCGTCCCTGGAGGAGCTGCTGGAGTTACTGGTCCAGTACCCGGACGCGGGCGTGTACGTGGAGGTCAAGGAGCAGGGGGAGGAGGGGAAGCGCCTGGCGCAGCAGGTGCTGGACCTCGCGGACCGCTGGGGCCTGGTGGAGCGGGTCCGCCTGGCCTCCTTCGGGGCCGAACCCCTGCTGCGCGCCCGGGAGGTGCGACCGGAGGTGACGCGGGTGGCCCTGCAGGACGCTTTTGACCCCACGGATCCCCTGGAGTTCGTAGGGCTCCGCCAGGCTCACGTGTGGGGTCCACACCACGCGGCGGTCACCCTCCCTCATGTGCAGGCCCTGCACGGGCAGGGGGTCGGCGTGTACGCGTGGACCGTGAACGATCCGGACCAGGCCGTGCGGCTGTGGCAGGCGGGGCTGGGCGAGCACCCGGAGGACTGCGTAGCCACCGACTTCCCGAACCGGATCCTACGGGCCTTCTGCGGCCCGGACGCGGGGAAGGGGAGGGCGTGAGGTGCGCAGGTCGTTCTTCCGGGCTCCCTTTCTGCCGTACCTGCTGGTCGCGCCGCAGCTGCTGCTCACCCTGGTGTTCTTCTACGGGCCGGCTCTCCAGGGCATCTACCAGTCCTTCCTCATCCAGGATCCCTTCGGGCTGCGGACGTCGTTTGCCGGGCTAGCGAACTTCGCCTCCGTGCTCGGGGATCCCCTGTACGGGAACGCGGTGCGGGTGACGGTGGTGTTCTCCGGGGCCGTGGTGGCCGGCGCGATGCTGCTGGGTCTAATCCTGGCTGCCGCAGCGGCACAGCCCCTACGGGGCGTGCAGGTGTACCGGACGCTGCTGGTGTGGCCGTACGCGGTGGCGCCCGCGGTGGCCGCGGCCCTCTGGCTGTTCCTGGCCCACCCCAGCGTGGGGATCGTGGGTCGGGCCCTGGTGCGGTGGGGCGTGGGTTGGGACTACACCCTGAACGGCACCCACGCCCTGCTGCTGGTCGTGGTGGCGTCCGTGTGGTCCCGGGTAGCCTACAACTTCGTGTTCTTCCTGGCGGGCCTGCAGTCCATCCCCAGCTCGTTGCACGAAGCCGCCCAGGTGGACGGAGCTACCTGGTTCCAGAGTTTCCGCCGGGTGACCCTGCCACTCCTGGCTCCCACCACCTTCTTCCTCCTGGTGGTGAACGCCCTGTACGCCCTGTTCGACACCTTCGCGGTGATCCACGCCCTGACCAAGGGAGGGCCCGGCAAGGCCACCGAGACCCTCATCTACAAGGTGTACGTGGACGGCGTGGTGAACCTGAACCTGGGTTCGTCCAGCGCCCAGTCGGTGATCCTGCTGGTCCTCGCGGTGGTCCTCACCAGCTTCCAGTTCCGGTTCCTGGAGCGCCGGGTGCACTACGCATGAGGGACTTCGGACGCACCCCCAACCCGACCGGTGCCGTGGCGGTCCCCCCACCGCTGGCCGACACCCTGCGGTGGCGGGTCCGCCGGGGGCTGCGTTTTCTGCCCGCCCACCTGGTGCTGCTGGCCGGGGTGGCGCTCTTCGTGTTCCCCGTCTACGTGGCCTTCGTGGCCTCCACCGCGGACCTTCCGGAGGTCACTTCCGGAACCCTGCGGCTAGTGCCCGGATCCCACGCGGCGGAGAACTACTGGAAGGCGTTCGTGGCCGGCACTGGAGAGCGCATCCGCGGGATCCCCGTGGCGCGGGCTATGCTGAACAGCCTGGTGGTGGCCCTGGGGATCGCGCTGGGGAAGATCGCGCTGTCGCTGCTGTCCGCGTACGGCATCGTGTTCTTCGACTTCCGGTGGCGGGCTCCGGCCTTCTGGCTGATCTTCCTGACCCTGATGCTGCCCGTGGAGGTGCGAATCATCCCCACGTACAAAGTGGCGTCGGATCTGGGGCTGGTGAACACGTACACCGGTCTCATTCTGCCCCTCACGGTCTCCGCCACCGGGACGCTGCTGTTCCGACAGTTCTTCCTCACGGTCCCCGACGAGCTGGTGAACGCGGCGAAGATCGACGGGGCAGGGCCGCTGCGCTTCCTGTGGAGCGTCCTCCTCCCGGTTTCCCGCACTACCGTGGCCGCGCTGTTCGTGGTACTATTCATCTACGGCTGGAGCCAGTACCTCTGGCCCCTGCTGGTAACTACCTCGCTGGAGAAGGAAGTCGTGGTGGTGGCCATCACCAAGATGATCGGCACCGGGGAGGCCCTGGTGGACTGGCCGGTGATCATGGCCAGCGCCCTGCTGGCGCTCCTGCCCCCCACGGTGGTGATCGTGGCCATGCAGCGGTGGTTCGTGCAGGGGCTCACGGAGACGGAGAAGTAAGTGCGGTACGTCGGCGCCGTCGACCAGGGGACCACCAGCACCCGGTTCCTGGTATTTGACGACCGGGGCCGCGTGGTGGCGTCCGCGCAGGAGGAGCACCGCCAGATCACCCCGCAGCCAGGCTGGGTGGAGCACGACCCTCTGGAGATCTGGGAGCGGACCCGGCGGGTGGTCCGCCGGGCCTGCGCGGAGGCGGGCATCACGCCCCAGGATCTCGCCGCGGTGGGGGTGACCAACCAGCGGGAGACCGCGGTGGTGTGGGAGCGGGCCACGGGCCGGCCGGTCGCCAACGCGGTGGTGTGGCAGGACACCCGCACCGACGCCCTCTGCCGTGAGCTGAGCCGGACGGGCGGGGTGGACCGGTTCCGGGACAGGACCGGGCTTCCGGTGGCCACGTACTTTTCAGGTCCCAAGCTGCGGTGGATCCTGGACCACACGCCCGGCGCCCAGCAGGCCGCGGAGCGGGGGGAGCTGCTGTTCGGGACCGTGGACACTTGGCTCCTCTGGTGGCTCACGGGCGGGCCAGCGGGCGGGGTGCACGTGACGGACGTCACCAACGCCAGCCGGACCCTGCTGATGAACCTGCACACCCTGGATTGGGACGACGGGATCCTGCGGGAACTCGGAATCCCCCGCGCCCTGCTGCCCGAGATCCGCTCCAGCTGCGAGGTGTACGGCGAGGCGGCGGTGGAAGAACTGTCCGGGGTCCCGCTGGCCGCGGACCTGGGGGACCAGCAGGCCGCCCTGTTCGGACAGACCTGTTTTTCGCCGGGCGAGGCGAAAAATACGTACGGCACCGGCTGCTTCCTGCTCCTCAACACCGGCCCCCAGCCGGTCGCCTCGCGGCACGGCCTCCTCACCACGGTGGCGTACCGGCTGCCCGCTAGCCCGCCCGCCTACGCCCTCGAAGGCTCCGTGGCCATCGCGGGCGCCGCGGTGCAGTGGCTCCGGGACAACCTGGGCCTGATCCGTACGTCGGCGGAGGTGGAGGAACTCGCCCGGTCGGCCGGGGACAACGGCGGGGTGTACTTCGTGCCGGCCTTCTCCGGCCTGTTCGCTCCGTACTGGAGGAGCGACGCCAGGGGGGTCATCGTGGGGCTGACCCGCTACACCCACCGGGGCCACATCGCCCGCGCCACCCTGGAGGCCACCGCGTACCAGACCCGGGAGGTGCTGGAGGCCATGGTGCGGGACTTCGGGGTCAGCCCACCGGCCCTGCGGGTGGACGGCGGCATGGTGCGCAACGAGCTGCTCATGCAGTTCCAGGCGGACGTGCTGGGGATCCCGGTGGTGCGGGCCGCCGTGCAGGAGACCACGGCGCTGGGGGCCGCGTACGCCGCCGGCCTGGCGGTGGGCGTGTGGAAGGACCTAGACGAGCTGCGGTCCCTTTGGGCTACGGACCGCAGGTGGCAGCCCACCATGCCCGCGGAAACCCGCGAGGCCCTGTACCGGCGGTGGCTGCGGGCCGTGGAGCGCACCTTCAACTGGCTGGAGGGGTGACCGTGCCGTCGCCTTCGCGCCAGGAGGCGCTGGAGACCCTCACCCGGGGCGTGGACGTGCTGGTGGTGGGAGGGGGGATCACGGGAGCCGGCGTGGCCCTGGACGCGGCCAGCCGGGGCTACCGGGTGGGGCTGGTGGAGCGGCGGGACTTCGGCTCCGGGACCAGCAGCCGGTCCACCCGGCTGGTCCACGGCGGCATCCGCTACCTGCCACAGGGACACCTGGGGCTGGTGCGGGAGGCCCTGCGGGAGCGACAGCTGCTGCTGCGGTTAGCCCCGCACTTGGTCCGGCCCCTGGGGTTTCTGATTCCCCTGTACCGCGGGACGCGCAGGCCCCTCGGGATGAGGCTTCCGCGCTGGCTCGCACCGCTAACGCACGTCGGTGTCGGCGTGGGGCTGTGGACCTACGACCTGTTCAGCCGGGACCCGCGGCTGCGGCACCGGCGCCTGTCCGCGCAGGAGGTGCAGGAAGTTCTTCCCGACCTGCGGCCTGAAGGGTTGCAGGCGGCGTTCCTGTACTGGGACGGGCAGACCGACGACGTGCGACTCACGCGGGCGGTGTTGAGCAGCGCCCGGGCGCTCGGAGCGTGCACGGTCAACTACGTGGAGGTGGTGGGGTTCGAGCGCGTGGGCGGCCGCATCCGCGCTGTTGGAATCGTGGACCACCTGACCGGACGGACCGCGGAGGTACCCGTGCGATGGGTGGTCAACGCGACGGGGATCTGGGCGGAACGGGTGGCCGCGCTGGCGGGACAGACCCCGGTGCGGATCCGCCACAGCAGGGGCGTCCACCTAGTGCTGCGCCCGCATGCCGTGCGGGCGTCGGCGGCCCTGGTGATCCCCGAGACGGACGACAGCCGGCTGGCGTTCCTGATCCCGTGGGAGGGGAGGTTCGTGCTGGGGACAACCGACGAGCCCTACGAAGCGGACCTGGACGAGCCCCCGGTCACCCGGGCGGACGCAGAGTACCTCCTGGACCACGCCAACCGGTACCTGCGCTCCCGCCTGCGGTCGGAGGACGTCACGGCGGTCTACGCGGGCATCCGGCCGCTGGTGAGCCGGCCTGGGGTATCGACGGCCGCGTTGAGCAGGGACCACGTGGTGGTCGCGTCCGAAAGCGGGCTCGTAACGGTGACGGGAGGCAAGCTCACCACCTACCGGAGGATGGCGGAGGACACCGTGAACGCCATCGCCCGGATGGACGGCAGGCCCAGGAGCTGCAGGACCCATTTGCTGCACCTGGCGGGCGCCGAGGGGTTGGAGGAGGCCCGCGCAGAGCTGGAGCGCAGCCCTCTGGACCCGGACCAGAGGGGGCACCTCCTGGCCGGCTACGGCGGGTCCGCCCGGGAGGTGCTCGCCCTCCTGCAAGAGTCCTCGCACCTTGCGGTCCGCCTAGCTCCCGGGCTGCCGCACGCGGCCGCCGAGGTGGTGTACGCGTGCCGCTGGCAGTACGCGGTCACCCTGGCCGACTGTCTGTATCTGCACACGCGTCTTGCCGCGCTGGACGGCGCCGCCGCGGATCTGGCCGCGCCACAGGTTGCGCAACTCATGGCGCGGGAGCTCGGCTGGACCCCGGAGGAAGTGGACCGGCAGCTGCATCAGTACCGCGAACTGCGCGCCAAGCAGGACAGCTGGCGGGCGGGGACCGGCGAGACGCGGGAGCGGGAGGCCGGGCGCGCGTCCGCGGGTCTGAGTGCAACTTCCCCGACCTAAGCTAAAGGTACCCACCAGGAGCCAGCGCCCGGGGTGTCGAACACACTGTTGGAGGTGAGAGGCGTGTCCGAGTACCTGCCGGAGGTGTACACGCGGTTCCGCCGGACGTACCCCCAGGTGGCGGAGGCCCTGGACCAGCTGGGGGCGGCCACGGAGGCCGCAGGGCCCCTGGATCCGAAGACCCAGCGGCTGGTGAAGCTGGGCATCGCCATCGGTGCCCTGGCCGAGGGGGCTGTGCGCTCCAACGTGCGGCGCGCCTTGGAGGCGGGGGCGACCGAGGAGGAGGTGCGGCACGTGGCCCTTCTGGCCCTCACGACGCGGGGCTTCCCGGCCGCCATCGCGGGCCTGGGGTGGGTGGAGGAGGTTCTAGGCGGGCGCGGCTAGGCCGGTTAATTGACATAACATACATTATGCGAACCAACTTGGCCGGATCCTGGGAGGCCCGGCGGGCCTTGAGGCATGCGGTATGCTCGTATGTTGGTGAGGTGACTGGAACGCAGGTGCACCGGAATACGTAACCGAGGAAGGAGAACTGGACACCATGCCGTCGACCGTCGAGCACCCTCCCGTGGTGGTCTCCGCGCCGAGGCTACAGCGGCACCCGGCCAACCCCATCCTGCGGCCCACGGACAACTGGTGGGAGAACCGGTGGGTGTACAACGCCGCGGCGGCTGTCTACCGGGGCCGAGTCCACCTCCTGTACCGCGCCCAGGGCATGGACTGGATCTCCCGGTTCGGGCTGGCGGTCCTGGCGGAGGACGGCGTCACGGTGGAATACCGGAGCCCTCGCCCGGTGTTCGAGCCCGCGGTGGACAACCCCTGGGAGCGCCTGGGCGTGGAGGACCCGCGCCTGACCCGGATCGGCGACGTGTACTACCTGTGCTACACCGCCGCGTCCCTGTACCCTGCCCTCAAGCCGCGGACGTCCAAGCGCCCGACCCCCTTCGGCGAGGCGGGAGTGCCGTGGAGGACGCGGATCGCCATCGCCACCACCCGGGACTTCCGGAACTTCCGGCGCCGAGCCATCGCCTTCCGCAACTGGGACAACAAGAACGCCGCCCTGTTCCCCCGGAAGTTCGGGGGCCGCTACCTGCTGCTGCACCGCATCTTCCCTGACATTCACCTGGGGATCTCCCGGGACCTGCATCACTGGCACAACTACGGCCCCATCCTCCGCGTGCGGCCGGGGATGTGGGACGGTAACCGGATCGGGATCGCAGGCCCTCCCCTGGCGACCCCCTACGGCTGGCTTCTCATCTACCACGGCGTGGACGAAGCCCGTACCTACCGCCTGGGGGTAGCCCTACTGGACCTGGACGACCCCCGAAGGGTGCTCGGCCGGTGCGACGACCCGATCCTGGAACCGGAGGAACCGTACGAGCAGGAAGGCCTGGTCCCCAACGTGGTGTTCTCGTGCGGGGCCGTGGACTACCGGGGTAAGATCCTCGTGTACTACGGCGCCGCGGACAGCGTGGTGTGCCTGGCCACGGTGCCCCGCGACCGTATGTGGGCGTGGGCGCGGGAGGTCGCCTTGCGGAGTCGCCAGGACGGGCAGGCGCCGTAGACGCCTGTGAAGCCTGCCTAAACCCCGGCCCGAGCCTGCTGGAGGACCCGTTCGTAGACCCGCACGTGCAGTTCGGCTTCCCTCCGGGCGTGGAAGCGCTCGGCCACCCAGGCCCTGCACGCCTCCCGGGAGATCTGGCGGATCCTTCGCACGGCGTCCACCGCCTGCTCCACGTCCTCCACCACGAAGCCCGTGCGGCCCTGCGCCACCACCTCCGGCACCGACCCCCTGCGGGTGCCCACCACAGGCAGGCCGCACGCCATCGCCTCGATCATGGTGAGGCCGAAGGACTCCTCGTACTCCACCAGATGTAGGAACGCCAGGGCACCGCAGCAAAGCCGGTTCCTCTGCTCTGCATTTACCGGTCCCACGAACCGGACCCGCTCCACGTCCAGGTGCGGTTCCACTTCCCGGCGGAAGTACTCCTCCTCCTCGGGAGGCACGATCCCGCCCAGGACCAGGGGAATGCCGGTGCGGTGGGCCACCGCGATGGCGTGGTGGACGCCCTTGACTCGGGCGATCCGACCCACGAACAGCAGGTAGTCCCCGTGGCGTCCCTCGAAGGGGAAACGTTCCACCTCCACCCCGTGGTGGATGGTGGCCACGTAGTTCAGGTCCGGCAGCAGGCGGCGCTCGGCCTCGCTGATGGCCACGTACGGGAGGTGGCGGAAGTGGCGGTACAGCACCTGGCTGTCGGGCTCCGCACCCGAGCCATGCAGCGTCACGACCAGAGGGGTCCGAACGAAGGGTGCATAGCCCACCACGAAGGACCCCGCGTGGCTGTGCACCAGGTCGAACTCCTCCGCACGCTGCAAGCAGTACACCGCGTGCAGGATCTCGTACGCGCGGCTGCGGGCCCGCAGCTCTGGGTCCTCCTGCACGGGACTGGGGACCACGCTCTCCAGCCTGGCCGAGGTGACGGAGTCCCCAGTGGCAAATAGGGTCACGTCCACCCCCAGCCGCACCAGGGACTCCGTGAGCGTGGCCACCGCCTGCTCCCAGCCTCCGTAGTGCCGGGGAGGTACTCTCCAGGCCACCGGCGCCAGCACCGCCACCCTCACGGCGCTTCTCCCTCCAGCTCGGACCACGCCAGGGCGGCCAGCAGGTAGGCCAGACAGGCTTCGGCTCCTCGGTTCTCGCTCGCTCCGTCCTCCCCTAGACCGTCCCGGCACGCCCCCGACGGGTCCACCATGACCTCCCCCTTCAGGTTCCGCCCCCAGAACCACTCCCACGCCGCGCGCGCCGCCTCCCGGTACCGGGCCTGGCCCGTGAGCCCGTACGCCTCCACGCAGGCCTCCACCAGGGCCCCGGGGTCTACCGGCTGCTGGTCCCACCGGGCTTTCTGGCCACCTCGGGGGTACCAGCCCCGGTTCCCGACGGGCACTAGCAGACCGTCCTCCACCACTACGCTCAGGAGGAAGTCCAACGTTCGGAGCGCCACCTGGCGCCACCGATCCGGGCCCACCCGAGAAGCGCGCAGCAAACCGCAGGGCACGCGGGCCAGCTCGTACGTCAGGACGGGCTCCGGCCACGGCCAGTCGGGGTCTGTGGCCTCCAGCTGGGCACACAGCGCTTCTGCCACCGTGGCCGCCGGGAAGGGGTCTGGGAGCCGGGCTAGGCCCAGCAGCGCGTTGGCCCGCCCCCTGGCGGTGCGCAGTTGGGCAGCGGTGGGTAGGACCCGCTCCAGCACGGAGTCCGCCCGTCTGCGCAGCTGTGCAGGCAAGGCAGAGTCGGCTACTTCTGCCAGAGCCCACAAGCAGCGGCCCTGGCAGTCCTCGGACCGTGCGTCCGGAGCTGGAGTTCGGTCCTGGCCCCACAGGTTGTGAAACCAGCCGTCCGGCCGGAGGCTCCGCTCCAGAAAGGACAGGTAGACCTCCGCCAGGTCTTCCAGCCCGAGGCGGGCCGCCACCACCAGGGCGCGGGCGTTGTCGTCGGCGGTGTATCCGGTCTTCGGTTCGGGGACCGGTCCGCGGGAGAACTGGATCATCCCGAACGGGTCGGTCATCCCGCGCAGGTGCGCCACCCGCACCGGCCCCCGCACGCGCGGCGGCTCCTCCAGGCCGGGGAAAGTGCGGACCCGGTCTTCAGCGAGTCTGCTAGCGATTGCACGATCCAGGCTACCCATAGGGCCTGCCCCAGGTGAACGCGGGGCCCTCATACGGCGGCCTCCGCCACCGCGCGGTCCACAGCCTGCTCAAACAGCGCGGCGTACCGGGCTGCCACCCGGGGCCAACGCATGGGCAGGCTCGCCGCGTAGGCGCGCTCGCCCAGCCGGGCCCGCCTCTGCGGGTCGCCCAGCAGTTCCTCCAGGGCCTGAGCCAAGGCGTGGGGGTCCTGGAACGGCACCAGCACCCCCCGTCCATCGGACAGCACGTCCACCGCGTAGCGGTAGGGTGTGGACACCACCGCGCACCCGGCTGCGAGGGCCCACGAGAGGGTGCCGCTCACGATCTGGTCCGGGTTATGGTAGGGCGTCACGTACACGTCGGTGGCCTGCAGGTACGCCACGATCTCCTCGTCCCGCAGGTAGCGGTTCTGGAACCGCACGTGGCGGGAGAGGTTGAGCGCCCGCACCTTTTCCAGCAGCATGTTCCGGTAGCGCTCCCCCTCCCTCCTCCGGACGTTGGGGTGCGTCTCCCCGAGGACCAGGTACAGCACCTGCGGGTAGCGCTGAGCGACCCCCGGGAGCGCTTCCAGGACGTCCTCGATGCCCTTCCCCGGACTCACCAGCCCGAAGGTAGACACCACCAGCCGTCCCTCCAGCCCCAGGCGTCGCTTCGCCTCCTCCCGGGGCACCGGCTCGATGGTGGGCACGCCGTGCCACACCACGTGGACCCGGGTTCGCGGTACGCCGTAGGGGGCCTCCAGAAGATCCACCGCGGAGGGGCTCATCACCACCACCGCCGCAGCCCGCCGGCAGAGCGCCCGGACGACCCGCCGCGCCCTCGGGGGAGGATCCGGCAGCACGGTGTGCAGGGTGACCACCAGGGGTCGGGCCAGGCGTTCCACGAACTCCAACACGTGCTCGCCCCACTCGCCGCCGAAGAGGCCGAACTCGTGCTGGAGGTTCACCACGTGGGCGTCGCTGCGGTTGATGGCGTCTGCGGCGGCGCGGTACTCCTCCAGGGCGTCCTCGTGGATCTGAACCCGGACCTCGGGCCCGTAGGCGTAGCCAGCACCCTCCTCGTCCATGGCCACCACCCACGTGCGCAGGCCAGCCTCCCGCAGGCTTCGGGACAGATCCCGGGTGAAGGTGGCGATCCCGCACTCCCTGGGTGGATAAGTGGACACCAACGCCACCGTGGGCGGCTCCCGGGCGGGAAGCCACGCATTGCGGTTCGTCTCGCCCACACGCAAACCGTTCACCGTACCACCTCCTCCCGGCGGCCCGTGGTACCGCGGGCTCGCGTGTTCGCGCGACGAGGTCTCGATTGTCCGATCGCCCCGGGGATCCACTACCATTATAGCAGGCAGGCTATCCGACCGTGGGCGAGTCCAGCACTTACGTTTGGCTCCCGCCGCTGAACACCGGCCTGATCCTGGTGAGCGGACTGGCGGTGGTGGCGGGCTACCTGTGCATCCGGACCCGGCGCGTGGACTGCCACCGGCGGTTGATGCTGACCGCTTCCGCGTTCGCCGCGGCGTTCCTGGTGGTATACGGGATCCGGTGGGCCCTGGTAGGCTCCAAACCCTTTCAGGGTACCGGGTGGCTGCGTGCGGCCTACCTGGCCGTCCTGGCCAGCCACGTGGTGCTGGCCGCGGTGCTGGCGCCCCTGGTCCTGGTGACCCTCCGGCGGGCGCTGCGCGGGGAGTTCGACGCCCACCGGCGGCTCGCCCGGCGAACCCTACCCGTTTGGCTGTACGTGGCCGCGAGCGGCTGGGTGGTGTACTGGATGCTGTACGGGCTGCGCTGACGCCCCTCCTCTACCCCACTCTCAGGACCGCGCCCTCCGAGGCGGAGCTCACCAGAGCCGCGTAGCGGCCGAACAGGCCCCCGCGGTACCGCGGCGCCGGCGGCACGAACTGTTCCCTCCTCCGCTCCAGCTCCTCCGGCGGTACGTCCACGTCCAGCCGCCTGTTCTCCACGTCGATGACGATGGGATCCCCCTCCCGGACCAGAGCGATGGGCCCACCCACCTGTGCCTCAGGAGCCACGTGTCCCACCATCAGGCCGCGGGTACCGCCGGAGAACCGGCCATCCGTCACCAGGGCCACCTGCGGCCCCAGTCCCCGCCCCACCAGCGCGGCGGTCACCGACAGCATCTCGGGCATCCCGGGGGCGCCCTTGGGTCCTTCGTAGCGGATCACCACCACGTCTCCGGGCTGGATCCTCCCCTCCAGGACCGCTCCCAGTGCAGCAGCTTCTCCGTCGAAGACGCGGGCAGGCCCGCGGAACTGCATGCGTTCCGTGCCCGCGACCTTGATCACCGCGCCCTCGGGAGCCAGCGACCCGCGCAGGACCGCCAGCCCTCCGTGCGGCTTAATGGGCTTTTGCGCGGACCACACCACCTGCTGTCCCGGCGCCTCCTGGAGGTCGCCCACCTCCTCCGAGAGGGTACGCCCGGTGACGGTCTTCTGGTCCCCGTCCAGCAGACCGGCCTCCAGCATGCGGCGGAACACCAGTCGGCTGCCCCCCGCCTCGTACAGCTCCCAAGCGGTATAGGTGCCCCACGGCCGCAGGTCTGCGATCACGGGCGTGCGGCGGCACACCCGGTCGAAGTCGTCCAGCTCCAGCGCGACCCCCACCTCCTGAGCCAGGGCCAGCAGGTGCAACACCGCGTTGGTGGACCCTCCCGTGGCCGCTACCGTGGCGATGGCGTTCAGGAAGGACTGGCGGGTCAGGAAGTCTCGAGGCGTCCGGCCGGCCCGGACCGCATCCGCCAGGATCGCCCCCGCCCTCCGCGTGGCCTCCCTTTTTTCGGGGACGGTGGCAGGGATGGCGTTGTACCCCACCGGTGACAGACCCAACGCCTCCAGCACCAGGGCCATGGTGTTGGCAGTGTACTGACCCCCGCACGCCCCGGCTCCGGGCACCGCGTGCCGCTCCACCGCCTCGAACTCCTCGCGGCTCATCTGTCCTGCGCTGAACCTGCCCACCGCCTCGAAGGGGTCCACGATGGTGAGCTTCCGGCCGTCCAGGACCCCCGGGGCCACCGTACCGCCGTACAGGACGATGCCCGGGACTCCGCTCCGGAGGACCCCCATGGCTCCTCCGGGGATGGTCTTGTCGCACCCCACCAGCACCGCCATCCCGTCGTACAGGTAGCCGTGGGCCACCACCTCCACCGCGTCCGCCACCACCTCCCGGCTGATCAGGCTGGCCCGCATGGCCTCGGTGCCCATGGCCATGGCGTCGTTCACCGAAGGGGCGCCGAACTCGAACCCCAGCACCCCCGCCTCCCGCAGGCCAGCCCGCAGCTCCTGGGCCAGCTCGCGCAGGTGGAAGTTGCACGGCATGCCGTCCGTCCACGTGTTCACCACGCCCACGAAGGGCAGCTGGAAGTCCTCGTCCCGCAGGCCCACGGCCCGCAGCATGGCTCGGGCCGGCGACCGGGCCACCCCGGATTTCAGCGCGTCGCTCCGCACGGTCTCGCCTCCTTTTACTCCTTCAGCGCGCCCGTCAGGGCCGCCACGTAGTGCTCCACGAAGAACGAGTACGCCACCGCTACGGGCACGGATCCCAGCAGGGCGCCGGCCATGAGGGGACCCCACTGGAACACGTCCCCTGTCACCAGTTCGGTGGCCAGTCCCACGGGGACCGTCTTCTGGTCCGTGGAGGACAGGAAGACGAGGGCGTACAGGTACTCGTTCCAAGAAAGGGTGAACGCGAAGATCAAGCAGGACAGGATGCCCGGCAGCGCGAGGGGGAACGTCACGTACCGCATGACCTGGACCCGGCTGGCCCCGTCCACCCGCGCACAGTCCTCCAGCTCCTGGGGGAGGGTCCGGAAGTAGCCCAGCAGCAGCCACACGCAGAAGGGTACCAGGAACGTGGGGTAGGTGAGCACCAGCGCCGCGGGCCGATCCCACAGGCCCAGGGCGGACACGATGCGGCTCAGGGGGATGAACAGGATCACGGGCGGCACCAGGTACGTGAGGAAGAGGGTAATGCCCAGAGCGCCCGAACCCCGGAAGCGCAGCCGCCCGATCGCGTAGGCGGCCAGCAGGCTGGCGGCCAGGGACAGCGCGGTGGCGCCCACGGAGATCATCAGGGTGTTGCGCATCCAGGGCAGGAAGTGGGTGTCCCACAACAGCCGGCGCACGTGATCCAGGGTGGGCGTCCAGGTCCAAAGGGGGTTGAGGGCCAGGTTGTAGAGGTCCCGGTTGGGCTTCAGGGCGGTGACCAGCATCCAGTAGAAGGGGAACAGCAGGAAGACCAGAAAAGCGGCCAGGGGGAGCTGGAACGTTAAAAGCCTCGCCACCGTGCGGCTCACGTCAGTCCTCCCGCCGCAGGGCCCGGTACGCCAGGGCCACGCACGCCACCAGGACCGGCAGCACGAACACCGCCACCGCGGCCCCCTCGCCGAGGAAGCCGCCCTGGACGGCCCGCTGGTAGGCCAGGGTGCCAAATAGGTGCGTAGCGTTGGCAGGCCCTCCCTTCGTGACGATCCAGATGAGCTGGAAGTCGCCCACCGTCATGATGGTGCTGAACACCGTGACCACCACTGAGACCGGCACCAGAAGCGGCCAGGTGATCCACCGGAAGCGGGCCCACGGCCCCGCCCCGTCCATCGCCGCGGCCTCGTACAGTTCCCGGGGGACCGTCTGCAGGCCCGCCAGGAGGCCGATGGCGAAGAAGGGTACCCCCCGCCACACGTTGGCCGCGATCAGGGACGCCCGGGCCAGGTTCGGGTCCCCCAGGTAGTTGATGGACCGGTCCACCAGCCCCGCCGCCCGCAGCATCCACGTGAGGACGCTGAACTGGCTGTCGTAGATCCAGTAGAAGACGAGAGCCGACAGGGAGGTGGGCACGATCCACGGCAGCAGCATGGCCGCCCGCACGAACCGTTTGCCCCGGAACTCCCGGTCCACCAGGAGGGCCAGGGCGAAGCCCAGCACGAACTTCAGCACCACCGCCACGCCCGCGTACAAGAGGGTGTTCAGCACCGCGAGGCGGAACACCCCGTCCCCGACCAGGTACCGGAAGTTCTCCAGCCCCACGAACCGGCCCGGGTTGGCGATGCGGCTGTCGGTGAGGCTGAGCCAGACGCCCAGCAGGAAGGGGTAGGCCAGGAAGGCACCCAGCAGGGCTACGGCGGGGGCCACCATGGCCCATCCCAGGGCCTCCCGGCTCTCCAGGAGGCTGCCCACCGCGGCGCGCCGCGCGGCCGCCCGCGGGAGGCTGGCCTCCAGCCGGTCCATGCTAGCTGCGGTAGATGCGCCGCAACCGATCCTCCGCAGCCCGGATGGCGTCCCGCACGCTGCGGCGGCCGGTGCAGGCGTCCGCGAACATGTCCACGATGACGAACTCGGCCAGGGCCCGGGCGGCCTCCGGCCCCGGCCGCCCCGCGTACGAGTGCGGCAGCATCCGGGCCACCGCGTCCCGGAACGGCAGGTGCTTCGGGTCCGCCCGCCACACCGCTAGGTCCGTGTACGCCTTCAGGGGGTGGGAGACGTAGCCCAGCATCCCGTTGATCCACCGGCCGTACTGGGTGTCCTCCATGATCCACCGCAGGAATTCCTTCGCCGCGTTGGGGTAGCGGGTGTAGTTGAAGATGTACGCCTGGCTGAAGAGGTGGAGTTCCGTAGGCCGTCCGACGGGACCCACCGGGAAGAAGGCGTGGTTCATGTCGCGGGCGATCTCCGGGAAGTCGTTCTTCGCGGCGAAGTAGATGCTGATGCCGTTGTTGGTGAGGGAGACCTCGCCGGCCAGGAAGGCCCGGTTGTTGTGCGGGTCCAGCCAGCCCGCCACGCCGGGGATCATGGTCTCGTACAGAGCCCGGGCGTATTCCAGGGCGTTGGCGGTCTCCGGGGAGTTGATGGTGATGGTCCGGTTGTCGGGCGCCACCGCCCGTCCCCCGAAGGCCCACAGGCACCAGTGCACCCAGGTGTTGCCGTCGCCTACTGCCTTGCCCAAGGCGAACCCCGTCGGGTGTCCGCGGGCCTTGAGGGCGCGGCATAGGCGCAGGAACTCGTCGGTGGTCTTGGGGAACCGGGCGGGGTCGGGGTCGAAGCCTGCCTCCCGGACCCACGAGATGCGGTAGTTCAGGGCCACGCCCGGTGCGCCGATGGGGATGGCGATCCACGCGTTGCGCTGCGGGCTGTAGCCGTACTGCGGGCAGACGTCGAACCAGCCGCCGTACTTGCGGCCCAGGTACTGGGCCAGGTCCGTCACCGGAACCAGCTTGTCCGCCCACAGGTGGGGCTCGTCGAAGAACCCGATCACGATGTCCGGACCGCTGCCCACGTTGGCGGCGGCCGCCGCCTTCGGCTGCACGTCCGTCCACGTCTCGTACTCCACGCGCACGGGGACCCCGGTCCGCTGGGTGAACCGTGCCGCGTTCTCCTCGAAGAGGGGCCGGTCCGTGGTCACGAACTGGGACCACCGCAGGACCCGGAGGCTGGCGCCCCGCTCCACGGGGAACGTCAGCTCCTGGGCCTCCGAGGCCCTGCGGCCTGCCTCCAGGCCCCAGGCGGACAGCGCCAGGGCCGAAGCCGCCCGGGCACTGTCCTTCAGGAAACGACGTCGGGTAACCCGTTCGAGCCGGTGACGCATGACCCTCCCCCCTCGAGAGCGGGTTTCGGGACGCAGCGTGGTCCCGGCCCGGGATTCGGTGCGGGGTTCAGGTTTCCCTGCCGAGGACGCGCTCGGCCACCGCGTCCCCCACCTCCCGGGTCCCGAAGCCGCCTCCCAGGTCCGGGGTGGTGGTGCCCTCCCGCACCACCTCCCGCACCGCCTCCTCCACGGCGCACGCTTCCTCCTCGAGCGCGAAGGAGTACCGGAGCATCAGGGCCGCGCTCAGAATCGCTCCCAGGGGGTTCGCGACCCCACGGCCCGCGATGTCGGGCGCGGAGCCGTGGACCGGCTCGTACAGAAACGGCGGGCGGTCCCCGAGGCTCGCGGAGGGGAGGATCCCGATGGAACCCACCACCGCCGCGGCTTCGTCACTCAGGATGTCCCCGAAGGTGTTCTCCGTGAGGATCACGTCGAAGGCCGTCGGCCGGCGCACCAGTTGCATGGCACAGGTGTCCACCAACATGTGCTCCACCGTCACGTCCGGGAACTCCTCGCTCACGCGGGTCACCACCTCACGCCACAGGCGCGAGGTCTCCAGCACGTTGGCCTTGTCCACGGAGTGCACCCGCCGCCGCCGCGCCTGGGCCGCACGGAAGGCCACCCGGGCCACCCGCTCCACCTCCTCCGCGGTGTACGCCATGGTGTCTACCGCCTGTCGGGCGTCGCGGCGTTTGGGCTTGCCGAAGTACAGTCCTCCCGTGAGCTCGCGGACGATGAGGAAGTCGGTCCCCCGCACCACCTCGGGGCGCAGGGGCGATGCGGCCTCTAGGCCTTCCAGCAAGGCGGCGGGCCTCAGGTTCGCGTACACCCCTAGCTCGTAGCGCAGCGCCAGCAGCCCGGCTTCCGGACGGACCGGCCCGTGGTCCCAGCGGGGACCTCCCACCGCCCCCAGCAGGACGGCGTCGCACTCCCGCAGGGCCTCTCGGGTCGCAGCCGGAAACGGGTCGCCGTACCGGTCGAGGGCGCCGCCGCCAATGGCCTCGGTCCGGTAGGCGAAGCGGTGTCCGTAGCGCTGGGCCACCGCATCCAGCACCCGGACCGCCTGCTCCACCACCTCCGGGCCAATCCCGTCGCCGGGCAGGAGGAGGATGCGTGCGTCCACCGGTCAGTACATCTGCTGGATGCAGGCGATGGTCCAGCGTTCCTCGTCCGGCTCCGGGGTGGGCGCCTGCAACAGCCGGTCCAGCTCCGCCTCCAGTTCCTGCCTGCGGGCCTCCTCCATCGCGTCTCCCTCCTACCCGCCGTCTGCGCCCGTCACCGCGGCCCGCAAACGCCGGCCGCGGGACCGCCACAGGGCGTAGCTCAGGCTGTCCACCAGCGCCAGCCAGCTGGCCTCCACCACGTTCTCCGACACCCCCACCGTCTCCCACTGGTCCTGGCCGTCCGTGGTCTGGATCAACACCCGCACCCGCGCGGCGGTGGCCGCCTCCGCGTTCAGCACCCGCACCTTGTAGTCCACCAGCCGGATGCTGCGCAGCTCGGGGTAGAAGCGCTCCAGGGCCTTGCGGAGGGCTTGGTCCAGGGCGTGCACCGGACCGTTACCCTCCGCCGCGGTGTGCTCCTCCGTGCCATCTACCCGGACCCGGACGGTGGCCTCCGCCCAGGTGCGGTCCTCCGTGCGGTGCACCACGACCAGGAACGGTCCGGCCTCGAACCCGTCGTCCCACTCGCCCAACAGCCGCCGCGCCAGCAGCTCGAAGGAGGCGTCCGCGCCCTCGAACTGGTAGCCCGTGTACTCCAGCCACTTGACCCGCTCGAGGATCTGCTGCGTGGACGGGCTGGCGGGGTCCAGGGAAAGGCCCAGCTCCTCCGCCTTGCTGAGGATGTTGGACCGTCCCGACAGGTCGGAGACCACGAAGCGCCGACGGTTGCCCACCGTGGAAGGGTCTACGTGCTCGTAGGTGGCCGGGTCCTGGCGGACCGCCGCCACGTGGATTCCGCCCTTGTGGGCGAAGGCGTTGCGCCCCACGTAGGGCTGGTAGTCGTCGGGGGGACGGTTCGCCAGCTCGGCTACGAAGTGGCTCAGGTGGCTGAGCCGCCCCAGGCCTCCGGGGACCAGGCATTCGTACCCCAGTTTGAGCACCAGGTTGGGGACCAGCACGCACAGGTCCGCGTTCCCGCACCGCTCCCCGTAGCCGTTCACGGTCCCCTGCACGTGCACGCAGCCGGCCCGGACCGCCTCCACGGCGTTCGCCACCGCGCAGCCCGCGTCGTTGTGGGTGTGGACGCCGAGGGGAACCGTGACGGCCTCTCGCACCCGCCGCACCACGGGGCCGATCTGGTGCGGCAGGCTGCCGCCGTTGGTGTCGCACAGCACGATCCGGTCCGCCCCGGCTTCCTCCGCCGCCCGCAGGGTCTGCAGGGCGTAGTCGGGGTTGGCCCGGAAGCCGTCGAAGAAGTGCTCCGCGTCGTAGATCACCTTCCGCCCCTGCCCCTTCAGGAACCGGACGGAGTCCGCCACCATCCGCAGGTTCTCCTCCAGGGACGTCCGGAGGGCCACCCGTACGTGCAGGTCCCAGCTCTTTCCGACCAGCGCCACCCACTCGGTCTGGGCGTCCAGGAGCGTGAGGAGGTTGGTGTCCAGGTGGGCGGCCACCTCTGCCCGGCGGGTGCTGCCGAAGGCTACGATCCGGGCGTGCCGCCACGGGGTGTGGGCAGCCCGACGGAAGAACTCCAGGTCCCGGGGGTTGCTGCCGGGCCAGCCGCCCTCCACGAAGTCCACCCCCACCTCGTCGAGGGCGCGGGCACACCGCAGCTTGTCCTCCAGGGAGAACTCCACGTCCGCGCCCTGGGTCCCGTCCCGCAGGGTGGTGTCGTACACCTCCACCCGCATCAGGACGCCTCCCGTCCCAGTCTGCGCCGCACGTACGGGATGATGCCGCCCAGCTGCGTGAGCTCCTGCATGAAGGGCGGGATGGGCTTCGCCCGGTACAACTCCCCGCGGGTGAGGTCGCGGATCTCCCCCGTCTGGGGGTCGATCTCCAGCTCGTCCCCGTCCTGCACCGCCCGGCTCGCCTCCGGGCACTCCAGCAGCAGCAGGCCGTTGTTGAAGGCGTTGCGGTAGAAGATGCGGGCGTAGGAGGCCGCGACCACCGCCGCCACCCCGGCACCCACCAGGGCGAGAGGAGCGTGCTCCCGGGAGCTGCCCTGTCCGAAGTTCTCTCCCGCCACCAGCACGTCGCCGGGCCGGATGCGCTGGCGCAACCCGGGATCCAGGTCCTCGAAGAGGTGTTCGCCCAGCTTGACGGGGTCGGTGGTCACCAGGTACCGCCCCGCGATGATGAGGTCGGTGTCGATGTGGTCTCCAACCTTGTGGGCCCTACCCCGGATCGCCATGGCCGACCTCCTCACACCCGCGCCGGTTCCCGCACCACCTCGTCGGGGTGCACCAGCTTGCCCGCCACCGCGGCGGCAGCGGCCACCGCGGCGTTCGAGAGGTACACCCTGCTGCCCCGGTGGCCCATGCGCCCGATGAAGTTGCGACTGCTGGTGGACACGCATACCTCCCCGTCTGCGAGCACGCCCATGTGCCCGCCGATGCAGGGCCCGCAGGTGGGCGTGGAGACCGCAGCCCCCGCATCCAGGAACACTTGGATGAGCCCCTCCTCCAGCGCCTGGCGGTAGATCCGGGGGGTGGCCGGGATGACCAGGAGCCGCACGTCCGGGTGCACCCTGCGGCCCGCCAGCACCCGCGCCGCCTGGCGGAGGTCCTCGATGCGCCCGTTGGTACACGTGCCGATGAAGCACTGATCCACCCGGACCCCGGTGACCTCCGTGACGGGCACCACGTTAGCCGGCGAGGACGGCGCGCTCACCACGGGCTGCATGTCCGTGACGTCGTACTCGTGCACCGCGGCGTAGGAGGCGTCCGGGTCGCTGTACACGGGCTGGAAGGGGCGCCGGGCCCGGGGGCGGATCCACTCCAGGACCGCTTCGTCGGGCTCCATGATCCCGTTCTTGGCCCCGGCCTCCACCGCCATGTTGGTGATGGAGAAGCGCTCGTCCATGGACAGCTGCTGCAGCACGGGGCCTGCGAACTCCATGGCCGCGTACCGTGCCCCGTCCACCCCGATGTCGCCGATGATGCGGAGGACCAAGTCCTTGCCCGTCACCCACCGGGGCAGGGTCCCGCGGAACACGAACCGCAGGGTGGGCGGCACCCGGAACCACAGACGCCCAGTGGCCATGGCGGCGGCGAGGTCCGAGCTCCCCACCCCGGTGGCGAACGCCCCCAGGGCCCCATGGTTGCAGGTGTGGGAGTCCGCCCCCACGAACAGCTCCCCGGGCGCCACGAACCCCTCCTCCGCCAGGAGCACGTGGGCGATGCCCGCCCGCCCCACGTCGTAGAAGTGGGGTAGGCCGTGCTTGCGGACGAACTCCCGGGTGATCCGACACTGCTCCGCGGACGCGATGTCCTTGCTGGGCGAGTAGTGGTCCAGGACGAAGGCGACCCGGTCCGGGTCGAACACGCGATCCACACCGATCCGCTCAAACTGTTGGATGGCGAGGGGCGCGGTGATGTCGTTGGCGAACAGCATGTCCACCCGGCACTCCACCAGATCCCCCGGCTCCACCTTCGCAAGGTCCGCGTGCGACGCCAGGATCTTTTCCGTGATGGTCATCCCCATGGGATCTCCCTCGACCGGTCTGCGCTACAGTCCCGCGGGGACCGTCTCCGCGGGACGGGTCTCCGCCAGCTTGTTCAGAGCCGCCACGTAGGCCAAAGCGCTGGCCTCCAGGACGTCGGTGCTGCTGCCCCGGCCCGTGGCCACCCGGTCTCCCTCCTGCAGCCGGCACACGGCCTCGCCCAGGGCGTCGCTACCGCCCGTGGCAGACCGCAGGCTGTAGTCCAGGAGCCGGACCTGCCGGCCGGTGGCGGCGTTGATGGCCGCGAACAGGGCGTCCACGGGTCCATCCCCGCTGCTCTCGGCCACGTGGAGCTGGCCGGAGCGCTCCAGGCGGACCGCCGCGTGGGGCGGCTCGTCGTTGGCGGTGGTGACCCGGAAGGAGACCAGGCGGTACGTTTCGGGTGCCGCGGCGAACCCCTCCTGGACCAGGGCTACCAGGTCCCCCACTTCCACCCGCTTCTTCCGGTCACACAGGGCCTTGAACCGGGTGTACACCCGCTCCACTTCCTCCTCCGTGAGTTGGAAGCCCATCTGTTGGAGCGCGTGCACGAGCCCGTGGCGGCCGGAGTGCTTGCCCAGCACGAGTCGATTGGTGGGCACTCCCACGGACGCGGGGGTCATGATCTCGTAGGTCCGAGGGTCGCTGAGGACGCCGTGCTGGTGGATGCCCGCCTCGTGGGCGAAGGCGTTGGCGCCCACGATGGCCTTGTTGGGCTGCACCTCCACCCCCGTGAGGGCGGACAGCAACCGGCTGGTGGGGTAGATGCGGGTGGTGTCCACCCCTACCCGCAGGCCGAAAAGGTCCCGCCGGGTCACCAGGGCCATGATCACCTCTTCCAGGGCCGCGTTACCCGCCCGCTCCCCGATGCCGTTGATGGTGCCCTCCACCTGGCGCGCCCCCGCCTGCACGCCCGCCAGGGAGTTGGCCACCGCCATACCCAGGTCGTCGTGGCAGTGCACGCTCCAGACCACCCGGTCGGAGTTCGGCACCCGTTCCCGCACGGTGCGGATGAGGTTGGCGTACTCGTGGGGGACCGCGTACCCCACGGTGTCCGGGAGGTTGATGACCGCGGCGCCCTCCCGGATGGCCGCCTCCACCACCCGGCACAGGAACTCCACGTCGGAGCGGGTGGCGTCCTCGCAGCTGAACTCCACCTCCGGGCACAGGGAGCGGGCCAGCCGGACAGCCTGCCGGGCGGCCTCCAGCACCTCCTCCGGTCTCATCCGGAGCTTGCGCTCCATGTGGATGGGGGAGGTGGCGATGAAGGTGTGGATCCGGGGCCGTTCCGCCTCCCGTACCCCCTCCCAGCACACCTCGATGTCCTGCCGCTGCGCCCGGGCCAGGCCGCAGATCACCGGACCTCGCACCTCCCGGGCGATCAGCCGCACCGCCTCCAGATCTCCGGGCGAGGCGATGGGGAACCCGGCCTCGATCACGTCCACACCCAGGCGGGCCAGGGCCCGGGCCATCTCCAGCTTCTCCTGCACGGTCATGGAGAAGCCGGGGGACTGCTCCCCGTCCCGCAGGGTGGTGTCGAAGATGTAGACGCGGTCCGTCACCCTAACTCCCTCCACCGGTCCCGACGGTCTGCGCCGCCTTGGGCTGCGGGCGCCGCAGCCACGGCATCATGGCCCGCAGCTGCCGGCCCACCTCCTCGATGGGGTGCTGCGCCGCCCGGACCCGCAGGTTCCGGAAGGACGGGAAGTTGGCCTGAGCCTCCAGGATCCACTCCCGGGCGAAGGTCCCGTCCTGGACCTCCTTGAGGATCTCTTTCATCCGCTGCCGCACGTGATCGTCGATGATCCGGGGCCCGCGGGTGTAGTCCCCGTACTCCGCGGTGTCCGACACGGAGTAGCGCATCCACTGCATGCCGCCCTCGTAGATGAGGTCCACGATCAGCTTGAGCTCGTTCAGGCACTCGAAGTAGGCGATCTCCGGCTGATAGCCGGCCTCCACCAGGGTCTCGAACCCCGCCTGGATGAGGGCCGTGACTCCGCCGCACAGCACCGCCTGCTCCCCGAACAGGTCGCTCTCGGTCTCCTCTCGGAAGGTGGTCTCCACCACCCCGGCCCGGAGGCAGCCCACACCCCACGCGTACGCCAGCGCCAGGTCCTTCGCCTGGCCCGTGGCGTCCTGGTGCACAGCCACCAGGCCCGGGACGCCCTGCCCCTCCACGAACACCTCCCGCATCCGGTGTCCCGGGGACTTGGGCGCCACCATGAACACGTCCACGTCCGGGGGAGGTTCCACCTGCCCGTACAGGACGGTGAAGCCGTGGGCGAAGGCCAAGGCCTGTCCCCTGCGCAGGTGGGGGCGGATGGCCTCCCGGTACACGTGGGCCTGCACCATGTCGGGTAGCAGCACGGACACCACGTCCGCCTCGCGCACGGCCTCCGCCACCTCGACTACCCGGAAGCCGTCTGCGCGCGCCCGGTCCCAGGAGCCTCCGGGTTTCAGGCCCACCACCACCGGCACTCCCTGGTCCCGTAGGTTGAGGGCGTGGGCGTGGCCCTGGCTGCCGTACCCCAGCACCGCCACGCGCTTGGACCGGATGAGCTCCGGGTTGGCATCGCGCTCGTAGTACACCTTGGCCATTCCGCACCTCCCGCCGTTGTGGTCTACGTGGTGGCCGAACCGCGGAGGAGCACCACGGACCCGGTGCGGGCGACCTCCCGCACGCCGTGGCGCGCCACGAGGTTCAGGAACGCGTCGATCTTCTCCGGGCTGCCGGTGACCTCCAGGGTCACGGTTTTCTCCGTCAGGTCGATGGGACGGGCCCGGAACACCTGAGCCGCCTCCAGGATCTCAGACCGAACGCCCGCGGGCGCGTTGACCTTCACCAGGGCCAGCTCCCGCTCCGTGCGAGGCGCGTCGGTGACGTCCCGCACCCGCCGCACCTCCACCACCCGGCGGACCTGCTTGACCACGGACTCCGCGAGGGCCGCGGGGCACTCCACGGTCATGGTGATGCGGGACACCGCGGGGTCCTCGGTGACGGACACCGCGAGGCTGTGGATGTTGATCCCCCGACGCCGGAACAGGGCCACCACGCGCAGGAGCACCCCGGGCACGTTGTCCACCAGCACGGACAGCACCCGGCGCTCGGACCGCACGTGCGGGGTCGGCAGGGCGTTACTCACCGAGGATCATCTCCTTCACGGACTGGCCCGAGGGGATCATGGGGTAACAGTTCTCCTCCGGGTCCACGATGAGATCCACCACCACGGGTCGGTCCGTCACCTCCAGGGACCGCTGCAGGGCCGGCTCCAGGTCCTCCGACCGCTCCACCCGGATCCCCACGGCCCCGAAGGCCTCCGCAATCCGCGCGAAGTCCGGGTTCCGGAGCTGCACCGCGGAGTAGCGCTGGTTGTAGAACAGCTCCTGCCACTGCCGCACCATGCCCAGGGATCCGTTGTTGATCACATAGATCTTGAGCGGCAACTTCCACTCCACCGCGGTGATGAGGTCCTGCATGGTCATCTGAAAGCCCCCGTCGCCCACGATGGCCACCACGAGGGCGTCGGGTCGGGCGAACTGGGCTCCCATGGCCGCGGGGAACCCAAACCCCATGGCGCCCAGCCCGCCGGAGGAGAGGAAGGTGCGCGGCCTGCGGCACTTGTAGTACTGGGCCGCCCACATCTGGTGCTGGCCCACGTCCGTGACCACCAGCGCCTCGCCCCGCGTCAGGCGGTAGATGCCCTCGATGGCCTCCTGGGGCTTCAGGAGCGGCCCGGGCTTCCAGCGCAGGGGGTAACGCGTCCGCCACTCCTCGATCTGCTTCCACCAGGCGTCCACATCGGGCGGCTGAACCAGGGGTTCCAGCGCCTCCAGGACCTCCCGGGCGTCGCCCACGATGGGGACATGGGCGGGCTTGTTCTTGCCGATCTCGGACGGGTCGATGTCGATGTGGATGAATCGGGCGTGCGGACAGAAGTCCTTCAGCCGGCCCGTCACCCGGTCGTCGAACCGCGCCCCCACCGCGATCACGAGGTCCGCGGCGTTGATGGCGTAGTTGGCGTAGGCGGTCCCGTGCATCCCCAGCATACCCAGGCACAGGGGGTCGGTCTCGTCGAAGGCCCCCTTCCCCATGAGGGTCACGGTGACGGGGATCCGGCAGCGCCGGGCCAGCCGCCCCAGGGGCTCGCTGGCGCCCTGCGCGCCTCCGCCCACGTACAGGATCGGCCGGCGGCTCTGGGAGATGGCCTCCGCGGCCTCCGCGATGCGGGCGGGGTGCCCCTTGGTGACCGGACGCCGCCGGGGCTCGAAGGGTTCGTCCAGCAGTTCCTCGGGGATCTGAGTCTGGAACACATCCCGCGGCACGTCCACCAGGACCGGTCCCGGTCGGCCCGACTGGCACAGGTAGATGGCCTCCCGCAACGTCCGCACCAGGGCGTGGGGGTCCATCACCAGGGCGTTGTGCTTCGTGATGGGGGTGGTGATGGAGGTGACGTCCGCCTCCTGGAAGGCGTCGGTCCCGATGTTGGCCCGGACGACCTGACCCGTGATGGCCAGCACCGCCGCGGAGTCCATCATGGCGTCCGCCAGCCCGGTGACCAGGTTGGTGGCGCCAGGGCCCGAGGTCGCCGTGCACACCCCGAACCGGCCGGAAGCGCGAGCGTAGCCGGTGGCCGCGTGCGCGGCCACCTGCTCGTGGCGGCACAGCACGTGACGGATCCGGGGCGCGTCGTACAGGGCGTCGTACAGGGGCAGGGACGCGCCCCCGGGGTGCCCGAAGATCCACTCCACCCCGGCTTCCTCCAGGACCCGTACCACCGCCTGTGCGCCGGAGATGGTTCGGGTGGCCTTGCGCGTCTCCGCCGTGGTAACCCGCATCGTCCTCCTCCTCTGTTGTCGCGCCCCGGAAAACCAGCGGGAGCCAACCTAAGGACGGGTTGGCTCCCGCGGTACCACCTTAGTTCCGAGCTCCCGAAGAGCTCGGCCCTCGTTTGCCGATCACGCCGGCCGCGTGCCGGACTACCCTCCGTTCGCCCGGCAGGCTCGGGGACGAGGTTCAGCGCTTGGCCCTACCGGATCACACCGGCTCCGGCTCTCTGCGAGAGCTCTTGCGCCTACTACTTCCCTTCCTCGCCTGGCTCTAAAGACGCACACCCGAGGAGCCCCGGTTGGGTGCCTCGAGCGATGCCCTGGGGTGCCCCGGACCTTCGGTCCGGTCCGGCGGCCCGGCGCGGGAGGCCTTCGGTGAGGCCACCTCGCCGCGCCACCGGTCCTCCCGGTGTGCGTTTGCGTTTACTTGTACCAGCGGTGCGTGGAGGTGTCAACGCGGCCGCGATTCACGTTCCTTATCAAACGGGCGCGCCCACCGCCCTTCCGGCCACGCTGCGGCCCACGGCCTGGGCGACCCGGCGCAGCTCGTCCATGAGTTGCGCGAACTGGTCGGGCCGCAGCTGCTGGGGGCCGTCGCTGAGGGCGCGCTCGGGGTCGGGGTGGACTTCCACCAGGAGGCCGTCGGCG
>CALIMJ010000017.1 GCA_938028835.1 uncultured bacterium
CTGCGGCCCGACGGCCGGCTCGGCACCCCAGCGGCCCCTGACGCGGAAGATGTCGGAGCCGGGCTCGTCGCGGGCGAAGGAGTAGCGGCAGGAGTCGGCGCGGGCTGCGCAGGTGTGGCTGCGACGGGTGACGGCGTGACCACCACCGCCGCCGGCGGCCCCCCAGGCCGCAGAAGCCGCGTGTACACGGTATAGGCCAGCAGGACCACCAGGATCACCAGAAGGTATGGAAGCAGGCGGTTCTGCTGCCGCCCGGTCCCGGTGCTCATCTGGGCGCCTCCGCGGCCTCAGGAAGCACGTAGGTGGTGGCGCGCACGCTCAGCCCGAGGAAGCTGCCCGGCGGCCGGCCCTCCTGGGCGATCGGCGTCATGCGGAAGTCCGACAGCACCATGAGCCTGGGGAAGTTCTGCAGCCGCTGCAGGAAGTCGACCAGCGCCACGTAGTCCCCTTCCGCCCCCAGCTCTACCGTGAAGCTCTGATAGGTCGGCTGCTCCGGCTGGGCCTGCTGCTGCCCGCCGCCTCCACGGGCCTGGGTCTGGGGCGCAGGAGGCGCCTGCATGGGACCCGGGCGCACCAGGGTGACTTTCGCCCGCGACTGGCGGACCGCCTCCTCGAGCTGCACCAGTAGGATCGGGATGTCGCGGCGGGAGGGTAGCTTGGTCTCCAGCTCCGCGATGCGCGCCTGTGCCTCCTCCAGTCGGCGTTCCACCTCGGGCCGCGACGCCACCAGCGCCTCCAGCCGCTGCCGCTCGGAAGTCAGCTGCTGGTGCTGCGTCTGCAGCCGCCGGGCCTCTTCAGTCCGCGGACGGTACACGGCGTAGTAGAACCCGACCACCATCAGCACGCCCAGCAGGACCACCACCAGCGCCTGCTCCCGCGGTCTCATCGCGTCCCCCCGGGACCCGGCTGCGGCGTCGTCGCCGGCGCCGGCCTGCCTTCCAGCTCCGCGGTCAGGTTGAACCGGACCACCTCCCGCTCCCCGATGCGCTGCCGCTCGCTTACGGACAGGTCCACGTTGCGGAAGTAGGTGGAGTTCTCCAGGTTCACCATGAAGGCGGCCAGCGACAGATTGGAGGCGGTGGTGACTCCTGCCACCTGCACCGTGCGCCCCCCCTGCACCGCGAACTCCGTGATCCAGGAGTCCTGCGGGATGACCGCCGCGAGTTCGTTCACCGCCTCGGCAGCGGGGATCTGGCCTGCGAACAGCTCCTGGAGCAGCTTCTCCCGGCGCTCCACCGCCGCCAGCCGCGCCCGCATCCGCTCCACCTCCGCGGCCTGCGGCCGCAGGCGCTCCACCTCAGCCTGAACGACGGCCACCTCAGCCCGCAGGGCCGCGACCCGGCTCTGCAGGGACACCGTCCACGCGCCCAGCCCCACCGCCAGAATGACCAGGACGACCAGGCCGATGGCCAGCACGCTGGGCGGCCGGCGCACCCGCCGCTCCGGCGCCAGCAGGTTGATGCGGATACTCAACTCTCGGCCCCCCTAAGCGCCAGGCCTGCGGCCGTGGCCAGGACCGGCGCCAGGGCCGGGTCCAGCCTGTCTCCGGCCACCACCCGGAAGGTGTCGCCCACCTCCACCGGGACGTTGAGCTCGTCCGCGAACAGCGCCGCGATGTTGCGCAGCCGCGCCGTCCCCCCGGTGAGCAGCACTTTCCGCACGGGCTCGCCAGGCCAGCGGGAGTAAAAGTAGTCCATGGACCGGCGGAGTTCCGTCAGGATGTCCCCCAGCACCGGGACGATGGCGTCCGCGATCCGGGCGGAGGTGGGGTCCGTGAGGGTGGCGGGGTTCGAAACCGCCACCGCCTTTTCTTCCTTGGCCGCCGCGGCTGCCGTGGGCTCCAGCCCCAGCAGGCCGGCCACGGCCCGGGTCAGGGCGTTGCCGGCCACGGGCACCGTCCGTGCCAGGCGCAACCTGCCGTTGTGCAGTACCAGGATCTCCGTGGACTCCGCCCCCAGGTCCGCGAGTACTGTCGCTCCGTCCCGCGCCTCGTCCTTGAACAGCCGCATCAGGGCGAAGGAGCTGACCTCCAGCACTTCCGGTGTGACCCCGGCCTCCCGCAGGGCGGCCACGTACCCGTCCACCACCTCCCGACGGGCCGCCACGAACAGCACATCCAGCCGCGTGGTCTGACCCTCCTGCACCCGCTCGAGGACCTGGAAGTCCACCGCGGCGTCCTTGCTGCCGGCGGGCAGGTAGCGTTCCGCCTCGAACCGCACCGCCTGCACCAGCTCCTCGTCGGGCATCTGGGGGAGGCGGATTTCGCGGACCACCACGGCCCGGCCGCTGAGGGCGGTGTTGACCCGGCGGTTGCGGATCCCCGCCTGTTCGAACGCCCTGCGGACTGCCGGGCCCAGCACCTTGGGGTCCCCCGGAAGCCCCTCTACCAGGCCCCCCGGTGGGGTGGGGACGGTGGCCGCGCGGGCGATGCGGAACCGACCCCCGGCCCGCGCCAGCTCCACCGCCTTGATGCTGTGGCTTCCGACGTCCAGCCCTACCAGGGTCCCGGCCATGTATGCTCCCCGTTCCCGCGCTCCGTCCGGCTACTCCGTCGTTTGGTTCGAAGCCCTTCGCTTCCAGACCCCGGTTTTCCTGTTGCTATTCCCTCGGAAGCTCACGAAATCCTGTCGGGAACCCTTCCCGATTTTCTGGAGCAATTAGCGTGCCAGCGGGTTCTCCGGCCGCGGCAGTTCCACCGGGTTGTGCTTTCCGTTGGCGACTGGGTCGGGGACCTCCGCGGACCAGCGCCCTGGTCGGATCAATCGGTACGCCGCGGGGTTTGCCTGACGACCTGCCAGCTCCCGTCTCTCAGAATCCGATCTCCCGCCACTGGGTCACCACGACTGCCGAACCCCCGGGGGCATTGAGGAACCGGTCCAGGACGAACGGTAAGTACCTCCGAAGGTCCGGTACCTGGTAGAGGTCCACGTTCTGTTCGAACACCAGCAGCCGCGAGATCACCGAGCCGTACAGCTGCAGGTTTCTCTGCATGGTGAGATCGCATCGCTCGGGTGGAAGGGCTGGGTCACAACCACTCACTACAACGGCGTTCACTTCCTGGTTCGCGGGGTTTCCGCTGAGCCCGAACCGGACCCTGCCATGGACCAGGACTGCCATCAGGTCACGGCTTGGGAACGTTGTTCCCGGGTAGAACAGCCCATTCGACGCTCGCCCTCGGGCTCGCAGCATCTCACGGACGTCGAAGCCGTAGTCGGGCGAGAGCCGGTTCGTGTCGCAGCTCGTCCCGGCCTCGCAAGCTATCACGAACATGGACGCGTCGCCCTCAACGGGCTCCTGCATCGGATCATTGTCCACGCGATAGATCACGTCCCGTAACACGGAGAGTTTGCCGGGAATGTAAATCGTCTGCCGGGCGGCCACGTACAGGTTGCCCGCTCCATCGTAGAAGGCTGCGCACGGCCCCAGGACTTGGTTCAGAGTCAGGGAACTGTCCGCACACGCATTCTGCTGGTTGCCCCTCTTGGGAATGCGCCACGCCCCCGAGCCCAAAGTCAGGTCCCTGGTCTGGCTGGTATCCCGCTGCCACGACGACTCCGACCCCTGGGGCGGTCGCAGGACGACGAGCTGGACGCGTCCCTGTGTGCCGAGCTCAATCTCATTCGTATAGCTGTTCCAAAGCCCAGGAAATTCCGCGTTGCAATTGGGTTCATTGATCTGCGGCCTCACCCCTTGATCCTCTACGCCCCGAACACACTTGATAGCTCGGAAGACGTCCGCCAGCTGGATATCCGGCACCGCCGTGTCTTGCAGCAAAGCGTGGACCTCAGCCGCTCCACCCCGGTCGATCCGCCGGCCGGCGATGTGCACTCCCAGCATCG
>CALIMJ010000018.1 GCA_938028835.1 uncultured bacterium
GTCCTTGCGCACGTCGGGGTGGTACTCGCGGGCCAGGCGGCGGTAAGCTGCCTTGATCTCCTCCAGCGACGCGTCCCGCGGAACGTTCAGGACCTCGTAGTAGTCGCGCGGCATCGCCTGCGGTCACCCCCCGGGGGCGGAGGGGTCTGCAGCCGACCTTCCGTGGCCCGCCCCACACACGCACCATCTAAGTAGGGTACCCCAACAAGGGAAACGTGGGCGGGTCCCTGGACCCTCCGACCCCTACACCCCGTAACTCAGGGTCTGGGAGAGGGCCTGGGCCAGGTAGCGGACCAGGGCGATGGTCCGTGCGTAGGGCATGCGGGTGGGTCCCACCACGCCCACCACGCCGACCGTACGGCCCCGCACGCGGTAGGCAGCAGCCACCACGCTGCAGCTCCGCATCTCGTCCACCGGGTTCTCCCGGCCGATGCGCACGTGCACGTCCGGGGGGGCCGGCAGGAGGACGTCCCGGAGCACCTCCTCCCGGTCCAGGGCCGCCAGCACGGGGTGCGCCCGGCGGACGTCCTGGAACTCCGGCTGCTTCAGGATGTTGGACACGCCCTCCACGAAGAACCGCACCCCGGTCCGCAGGCCCCCGTACCGGCGCAGCTGCGCTACGACCGCCGTCACCAACTCCCTCTGGTCCGGCAGGGCCGCGGCGATCCGCTCCGCCACGCCGTCCGTGATGTCCGAGACAGGCAGACCCGCCAGGGCCCGGGTGAGCAGCTGGGAGACCTGGCGGAGCTCGTCCTCCGTGGCCGGCCGCTGCAGCCGGACCACGCGCTGGTCCACCGCCCCTTCAGCCACCACCACCAGAAGCGCCCGCTGGTCCGACAGCGGAACCAGGTGCAGGTGCTGGAGGCGGCGAGGCCCGCCCGGGGTGCTGGCCACCGACGGGTAGTCCGTGAGGGAGGCCAGGGTCTGGACCGCCTCCGCCAGGGCGTCCTCCGGATGGTCCTTGGATTGCATCCGGCGGCGGATGCGCTCCCGTTCTGCTGCGCTCAACCGCTGCTCCACCCCTGCGGACGGGTGGCCTGCCATCAGCCAGTCCACGTACAGACGGTAGGCACGGTCCGTGGGCACGCGTCCCGCGGAGGTGTGCGGCTGGCACAGGTAGCCCATCTCCGTGAGGGCGTGCATTCCGTTGCGGATGGTGGCCGCGCTCACGCCGAGCCCGTAGCGCTGGCACAGGGCTTCCGAGGCCACGGGCTCCGCCCGGGCCACGTACTCCCGGATCACCGCCCACAGGATCTGCTGCTTGCGCGCGTCCAGCTCCCGCGCCAGCATGGCCTAGCACTCGAGCGCCTAGAGTGCTAACTCCCGCGCCCACGGTAGCATCCGCGCTGTTGGCCGGTCAAGCGCGGGACGACGCCGCGCCCCGGCGCAACACGCTCAGGACCACCCGCAGCTCCTCGACCCGGGCCAGGGCGCTGGCCGCGAGGTACGCGGCGCCGCCGCCACCCAGGGCAAAGGCCAGCTGCACCAGCTGGCCCCGCAGGCGCTGGGGATCCACCCACCCTCCCGCTCCCTGTGCCGCCGCCCACGCGGCCAGGCCGCAAAGCGCCGCCGCGGCCATCGCCCGCGCCACGCTCCGCCCTACCCGGCGGCCCTCCAGGGAGCCCAGGCGCCGCCGGGCCAGCCACAGCAGCGTGGCCACGTTGACGGTGGAGACCGCGGAGGTGGCCAGGGCGATCCCCACGTGGCCCCACCACCTCATGAACAGCCAGTCCAGCGCCGCGTTCAGGACGATCATGGCCGCACCCACCCGTACGGGTGTGGCCATGTCGTGCAGGGCGTAGAAGACCCGGGTGACCACCGTGTAGCACGCCACCGACACCAGCCCCACCCCGTAGGCGGCTACAGCTCCCGCCACCGCCTCCGTGGCTTCCGGGCTGAAGGCGTACCGTTCGAACAGGACCCGTACCAGCAGGTCGGGCACCGCCACGTACAGGGCCAGCACGGGCGCGGTGGCGAACACCGCCGCCCGCAGCCCCAACGACGCGGTCCGACGCAGGGACTCCAGGTCCCCGCTGCCGGCGTGGCGTGACAGGTGGGGGAAGATGGCGGTGGCGATGGAGATGGCGAAGAAGCCCACGGGGGCCTGGACCACCTCGTACGCGTAGTCCAGCACCGCCACCGCGTTCACCGTGCCGCCCGGCAGGTAGGAGGCGAAGACGCGGTCCACGTAGCTGTTGACCTCCACCACCGCCAGGCCCAGCATGGCGGGCAGGGCCAGGCGCACCACCTCCCGCAGGGCCGGGTGCCGCAGTTCCAGCCGGGGCCGGTAGCGGAGGCCGGCGCGCAGCGCCGCGGGGACCTGTACCAGGCACTGCCCCGCGGTGCCCAGCACCCACGCTACCGCGAGCCCGTGGATGCCCCACAGGGGTGCCAGGGCCACCGACGCCCCGATGATCACCAGGTTGAACAGGAGGGGCGCCAGGGCCGGTACGGTGAAGTGGTGGTGGGACTGCAGGTATCCGGTGAGGAACAGGGAGACGCCGAGGAAGAACATGGCCACGAACAGGATCCGGGTGAGTTCCGTGGCCAGCCCCAGCAGTCGCGGGGCTGCTGCGAACCCCGGCGCCGCCACTGGGACGACCCAGGGTGCCATCAGCTGGCCCCCCACCACCATCCCCAGCCCCACCAGCAGGACCAGGGTCAGCAAGTTGTTCACCACGCGGTCGGTCTCCGCGGGATCCCCGCGGGTGAGGTAGCGGGTGATGGTGGGGATGAACACGATGCTCAGGGTGCCGCCCATCAGCAGCCGCTGCAGGAAGAACGGCACCGAGTAGGCCACCACGTAGGCGGCCTTGGCGTCGCCCGCGCCGAACAGGGCCGCCACGGTGGCCTCCCGCAGCACCCCCAGCAGGCGGCTGGCCACCGCCGCGGCGGCCATGATGCCCGCCGCCTTCGCGATCTGCCTGGGCGCCCCGGTGTGGGCCTCTGGCGTGGCTTGCAGGTGGATGGGCCACCTCCCGGCTGCGGTCGGCTGCCGTTATGGTACAATGCGCCGGGACCGTCGGTGAGAGGAGGTCGCGCGGCGTGGCGAAACGGAGTCGTTCGGGGCTCAAGCGGTTGCGGCAGACGGTCAAGCGGACCCTGCGCAACCGTGCGGTGAAGTCCAAGGTGAAGACCCTGGTCAAGAAGGCACGCAGCACGCGGGATCTGGAGGCCCTGCGGGCTGCGGTGAAGGCCATCGACAAGGCCGCGGCCAAGGGGATCCTGCACCGCAACACCGCGGCCCGAAGGAAGAGCCGACTGATGCGGGCCGTTCTGCAGCCCGGCTAGGCGTGTGCCCCCGCGGGCTGGCCGCGGGCTGCGGCCGGCCCGCACAGCCGCACCACCAGCTGCTGGACCAGCACGTCTGCGGCGCCCGCGGAGGTCTTCAGCTGCAGGTCGGTCCGCTCGATGTGCTGGTACAGCTCCGCCAGCCGCCCACTCCCCAAGCGCCGTGCCTGCTCCCGGTAGCGCCCAAAAAGCCACGCGCGGCTGCCGAGGGCCTGCCGCACTTGCCCGGAGGTGGCCCTCTGCGCTACCAGCGCCTGCGTGTACAGCAGGGCTCGGAAGTGGGAGGCCAGCAGCGCCACGAGTCCCACTGGGTTCTCCCGTTCCAACAACCTCTGAACCACCCGCAGCGCGGCCGCCGCGTCCCCCGCCGCCACCGCGTCGGTGAGGGCGAACACGGACACCTCCGCGCCGTGCGAGGCCACCCCCTCCACGTCGGCGAGCTGGACGGTGGCGCGCTCCGCGGCGTAGGCCACCAGCTTCTCCACCTCTCCGGACAGAGCGTGCAGGTCGGTGCCCACCGCGGCCACCAGCGCCCGGGCCGCCTCCCCCGTGATGCGCTTGCCCAGCTCCCGGACCCGCGAGGTCACCCACGCGGCGGCGTCGCGGGCGTCCAGGGGTTCAGCCTCCACCACCTCCGCCACCCGCTGGAGCACCCCCCAGAGCCGGCGGCGCCGGTCTAAGGAGGCCGCTTCCAGAACCAGCACACACGCCGGGGAGGTTGCTTCCAGGTACGCCGCCAGCCGCTCCTGCGCGGAGGCGGGCAGGCGGTCCACCTGCCGCACCACCACCACCCGAGTGCTCCCGAAGAAGGGCAGGGTGTCCGCCCGCGTGAGGATCTCCGAAATGTCGGTCTCGGCAGCGTCCAGCTGGTCGAAATTCAACTCCTGTTCCGCGGGGGTCAGGTGGGCGCTCACCACTCGTTCCACCGCCCTGCGGCGCAGCCACGCTTCCTCCCCCACCACGAGGTACACCCGCGTTCCCGGAGCACGCTCCGGGCTCATCGATCTCCCTCTTCCAGCCCGACCAGCGCCCCGCGCACCCGTGGCCGCCATCGGTTGGGGGTCAGCTGCACCTCGATTCGCACGCCGCTTCCCTCCCGCGCGCTCCCCGGCAGGGCCGCGCGGGGCAGGAAAGCTGCCTGACCGCCCTGCAGGACCAGCACGGCTACCTCGTCCTCCACCCGGTCCACCACGCCGTACAGCACCACCGTCTGCCCGTCTGCACCCACAGCGCCCTCCCGTCCGTGCGGATGGTCACCGCGCCGTCGCGGTCCGTGCGGTACACAGGAATCCCGAGTCGGCCGTAACGCGCCAGCACCTCGCGGTGCGGGTGCCCGTACGGGTTCCACCGGCCCACGGAGAGCACCGCCACCCTCGGGGAGACCGCCCTCAGGAACGGGTCGGTGCTGCTGGTGCGGCTGCCCTGATGCGGGATTTTCAGCACCTCCGCCTGCAGAGCTTCCCCGGAAGCCACCAACGCGCCCTCCGCCCC
>CALIMJ010000019.1 GCA_938028835.1 uncultured bacterium
GGCTTGAGCGCCATGAGGAGAAGCGCCACGCGCACGCCGCACTCTTCGCGAAGCGTAAAGGGAGCCTTGGGGCCGCGGTGGAGGTCGGCCGGCCGGTAGCCGCTCCGCTTCAGGGCATCGAGCACGTGGCTGCTGCGGGTCTCATAGATCAGTGGCATGGCGAACCTCCTGGCTGTCGCGCGGTTGACGCGACCTGCCCGTATCTACCCCGATCGTCCTGATCGCGAGGAGCTCCTGGAGAGCCCAGCCCGGTGGTCGAGCGACCCGCGGTGTGGCCTGGGAGGATACCCCCACGACCGCCTGCAGTCTGAGGTCTTCCGGCTTCATCGGCTTCCCCCCTGACCGAGCCCCGCCGCTGACTGACCCCGGCACGTAATTTTAGAGGTACGGCGCAAGCGTGCCAGAGGAGGCATGATATCTTGCGTCGATGACGAGAATCTCTAGCGCTGCAAGCGGCCACGCTCCTCGGACAGGATTTCCCGGGGGGGGACCGGACGGAGCGTCGCTAGTGGCCTGGTCTGCGAGCTGCAGCCAGCGACACAGCCGCGCCTCGGGATTCCGTTGCTCGTCCTGCTCTGCTGGCGGTGGCCGGCCAGGAACTGTCGGACGACCTGGAGACCCTGGAGGAGGCCGCGGGGGTCTGGCGGGTTCTGGACGGTCGGGTGTGGGCTCCTTCTGGGGTGGGGCCGTTGGGGCCCGGGCAGTCCTGGCCAGATGCTTCGGAGTCTAAGTGTGCGGTGTGCGCCTTTGGGGTCAAAAACGTACGTATGGTGGAGCACACAAGCATACGCCAGAATGGCTGAAAGGCGCGTCATGACTGGATCAGACGGAAGGGACTCCCTGGGCAGGTGACTCTTACAGGACTGGGTCGCAGGTTCGAACCCTGCTCCGCCCACCACATCCGTCCCCACGGACGGGCGGCGGAGCCCCGACCGGTCGGGGCCCCGGGAGGGTGTTGCGTGCGGATCACGTTGCCGGTGGAGGTGCGGTACGCGGAGACCGACCAGATGGGCGTGGTCCACTACGCGGTGTACGTGGTGTGGATGGAGGCCGCTCGGGTGGAGTTCCTCAAGCGCCTAGGGATCCCCTACCACGAGCTGGAGCGCTCAGGGGTTCGGCTCCCGGTGGTGGAGCTGGGGGTCATCTACCGCGCCCCGGCCACCTTCGGCCAGGTGGTGGCGGTGAGCTGCCAGGTGAGCGAGGTGGCCAGCCGGGCCGCCTCCTTCCGGTATGCGGTGGAGCTGGACGGGCGCCTGCTGGCGGACGGGTACACCCGCCACGTGTGCTGCGACCTGGACGGACGGGTGATCCCGCTACCGGACAGCTTGCGCAGGCTGCTGGAGGGGGCCCGGGGGCCGCGGTCGGGCGGTCAGCGGGAACGCCCGGCGCCGCGCGCGCCGGGGACGGTAGAATAGGGGTCGCAGGGCCTCGAACGCCAAAAACCGCGGGCGACGAGGAGGTGGTGATCGATGGCCGTACGGACAGCCGTTCGAGACGCTGCGCTGAACTGCTACCGTGAGCTGGTACGGATCCAGAAAGAGCTGCAGGGTCTGGGCGAGTACCCCAGCACCAAGGACGTGGTCAAGCAGGTACAGGCTCTGGTGGAGGCGCTGCAGCGGTTCATGCGGGAAGCGGGGGACTAAGGTCTGAAGGAAGCGCGCTGGCACCTGGGCCCCGGCGGCGCGGGGCGCGTTACCGCCCGCGGCCGTCGGGGCCTTTCGGGCAGATGGTCACGGACCAGAGCTCACGGCAGCCCGAACCCACCACGTCCGGCCTCGGCTCGCGGACTTCCAGAGCCCCGCGGAAGGCGGCCCAGAGCAGGGTGGCGGCCTGCCCGCGGGTCAGCGCGCGGCTTCCCAGGGGCTGTGAGACCGTAAATCCCAGGGCTCGGAGCAGCGCAGCCGCGGAGGACGCCGGCAGCGGGTAGCCCAGGGTCGGAAAGGAAGCTAGCCGCACCGCCTGGATGGTGTCCAGGGCCGACTCCGGACCCCTGGCCCTGAAGAAATGCTCCAGGTTCTCCAACCACTCGCGCACCGAGATGGGGCGCCGCAGGTGCATCCCCCCGCGCAGCCAGTAGGATCCGTTGAATAGACCCCGGCGCAGCAACTCCACGGCGTCGGGGTACCCGGGATCCAGCGCGTCATCCACGGTCGCGCGCCTGGGAGCGTCCAGCCGTATCCCGGACAGCCGCAGCGCGCTGCGGAGCTGCTGGAGGGCGGCCGGGTTGTCCGCGAACACCGACGGCGGCCGTCCCAGGGAGTGGGCCACTGCGACAGCAATCCCTGCCGCTTCTCCCAACGCCATCTGCAGGGGCACCACCCGGGCGGAGAAGGCCGCCACCGAGTCGAAGGACGCAGCCTGGGAGACCACCAGGAGGTTGTCGATCCGCTCAGGCAAAAGCGAGCGGAGCGGCACCCCGTACGGAGCGGGGACGCCGGGCAGGTACGGAGGCTCGCCCGCGTAGTAGGCCTGCCCGTCCATGGGGTAGCCGCCCACCGCCACTCCGTCGGGGAAGTCGCGGCCGTACAGCACGTCGTCCGCCCGGAGCCGGTACCGGCCCACCATGTGGCGGCTCTCCCGCACGTACAGCGCAGGGGCGGTGGCGACCAGCTCGGCCGTGCCGAACAGGTGGGGGGCCGCGAGCCGCAGGTACCTGACCGCCCTCAGGGCTTCTGCCTGGGCCTGGCGGTAGGCCAGCGCCGTAGCGTCCGGGTCGGTGGCTTCCACCCCGAAGACCTGTAGGCCCTTGACCAGGACGCTCCCGTCCCCCTGCAGGGCCAGCTCCAGTCCCCTCAGGGTGAATCGCGAGGGGTCGCTCGGCACGTAGCGGGCCAGCAGGCCGTTGAACCCCCACACCAGGTACGGCCGTCGGCCGCTCCCGTTCGGACACGGCCGGCTGGGGCAAGCGGCCTCGGAAATCTGCGTCCAGGACAGGCCGCGCAGGCGCAGCACCAGACCGGCGGCCATGGACCGACGGTCCAGCCCCGTGTCCTCGCGACCCACGGTGAAGCGCACCCCCGCGGCCGCGGCCAGCTGAGCCACGTCTGTGGCGTCCACGATGGCCTCCGCGGAGATCCTCACGCGGCCCTCCGGGGCTGCCACGGTCACCCCGGTCAACCGGTTGTGGGTGAGCTCGACCTCCTCCAACCGCCAGCCCAGCTTGACCTGTACACCGGAAGCGGAGAGCAACTCCCGGAGGACCCGCTCCGCACGGCGGACGTCCACTCCGTCGAAGGAGCCCAACCGGTGCACGAACTCCTGTACGAGGCCCCCGTACAGCAGAGCGCCAGAGGAGTCCCAGGATAGGTCTAGGGTGTTCAGCCAGCTCTGGGAGAACGCTCCGCCCACGAACGGCGTGGGGTCGGCGAGTACCACCCGCAGGCCCCGGAAGGCTGCGGCGGCTGCTGCGGTGACCCCCTGAGGGGTCGCACCGTAGACGAACAGGTCCGCGGACACCTGCCGGGGCTGCGGGGACTGGGCACCGGCGGGCGGAGCCGCCGCCAGGACCAGCGCCACCATCCAGGACCACAAGCGCCACGACCTCTTCCGCTCCACGGGACCTCCTGGTGCGTCGCCCACCAGATACGCAACCGCGGTGCCGGGTTCCTGCTGGTCCTTGACCCGGTGTCGGTGCTCTGGAGCTTCTCGAGGTTCTCATTCCTGATCTGGTTCCTGCTGGTCCTTGACCCGGTGTCGGCCCAGCAAGCTACAATCGCCACACGAGGCGACGAAGGGGACCCGTAGCGCCGTAGGCAGGCCGCAAAGCGAGCCGCGGTGGTGGGAGGCGGCGGGCCGCGCGGCGTGAACATCGCCCCGGAGCTTCCCGGCGAAACGCCAGCGGGAGTAGCCGAGGACGGAGCCTCCACCGTGATCCGGAGGGCGGAATCGGAGGTGGCTAACGCCTCCCGTTCCGGCAGAGGGCAGGCGAGCTTGCCTGAAGCGGGGTGGTACCGCGGGCCGAGGCCCGTCCCGGTGGGACGGGCCTCGGGCTTTTTCAGGAGGAGGGCATGGGATTATCGCCGGCTTCGCCCCGAGTGAACTTCCCGGAGCTGGAGGAGCGGATCCTGCGCTTCTGGGCCGAACAGGACGTGTTCCGCAAGACCCTGGAGGCGCGGCAGGGCTGCCCCCAGTTCACCTTCTACGAGGGGCCGCCCACCGCCAACGGGCTGCCGGGCGTGCACCACGTCCTGGCCCGAGCCTACAAGGATGCCATCCCGCGCTACCGCACCATGCGGGGCTACTTCGTCCCCCGCAAGGCGGGCTGGGACACCCACGGCCTGCCCGTGGAGATCGAGGTGGAAAAGGAGCTCGGGATCAACAGCAAGCGGGAGATCGAGGCCTACGGAGTTGCCGAGTTCAACCGCCGTTGCAAGGAGTCCGTGTTCCGCTACGAGCGGGAGTGGGTGCGTCTCAGCGAGCGGATCGGCTTCTGGCTGGACTACGAGCACCCCTACGTGACGTTCTCCAACGAGTACATCGAGTCCGTGTGGTGGATCCTCCGGCAGCTCTGGGACCGCGGGCTCCTCTACCAGGGTTACAAGGTGGTGCCCTACTGCCCCCGTTGCGGGACGCCGCTCAGCAGCCACGAGGTGGCTTTGGGCTACCGGGAGACGGAGGACCCCTCGGTGACCGTGCGGCTGCGGCTGAGGGATCAGCCCGGGACCTCTCTGCTGGTGTGGACCACTACACCCTGGACCCTGCCCGCCAACGTGGCGTGCGCGGTGCACCCACAGGTCGCCTACGTGAAGGCCCGCCAGGGAGACGAGGTGCTGGTGGTGGCGAAAGACCTGGCGGACGCGGTCCTGCAAGGCCCCTACGAGGTCCTGGAGGAGGTCCGCGGGGAGTCCCTGGTGGGCTTGAGGTACGAGCCCCTCTTCCGGTTCTACCCGGAGGGCGACCGGCTGTGGAGGGTGTGGGCCGCGGAGTTCGTCACCACCGAGGAGGGGACCGGGGTGGTGCACATGGCGCCCGCCTATGGGGAGGAGGACATGGAGCTGGCGCGCCGGCACGGCCTTCCGGTGTTCCACCCGGTAGGCCCCGACGGCCGGTACACGGAGGAGGTTCCGCCGTGGGCGGGGCGGTTCGTGAAGGAGGCGGACCCCGAGATCGTGGCGGACCTGCGCCAGCGGGGGCTGCTGTACCGCGCGGGCACCTACCGCCACACCTACCCCTTCTGCTGGCGGTGCGACAGCCCCCTCCTGTACTACGCCCGCGCCAGCTGGCACGTGGCGGTCACCCGGTGCAAGGACCAGCTGCTGCGGGCCAACGAGCAGATCCGCTGGGTCCCCGAACACATCCAGCGCGGCCGGTTCGGGAACTGGCTGGAGAACGTGGTGGACTGGGCCCTGTCCCGGGAGCGGTACTGGGGCACGCCCCTGCCCATCTGGGTGTGCGAGGTGTGCGGCCTCCAACACTGTGTGGGGAGCCTCGCGGAGCTCCGGGAGATGGCCGCGGAGCAGCTGCCGGAGCCCCTCGACCTGCACCGACCGTACGTGGACGAGATCCGGCTGCGCTGCCCCCGGTGCGGCGGCACCCTGCGCCGGGTGCCCGACCTCATCGACGTGTGGTTCGACTCCGGGGCCATGCCCGTGGCCCAGTGGCACTACCCCTTCGAGAACCAGGAGTGGTTCGAGCGCTCCTTCCCCGCGGACTACATCTGCGAGGGGATCGACCAGACCCGGGGGTGGTTCTACAGCCTCCACGCCATCTCCGTGCTGCTGTTTGACCGACCGGCATACCGGAACTGCGTGTGCCTGGAGCTGGTGCTGGACGAGCACGGGGAGAAGATGAGCAAAAGCCGCGGGAACGTCCTGGACCCGTGGAGCCTCATCCAGCGGTTCGGCGCGGACGCCCTGCGGTGGTTCTTCTTCTCCGTCAGCCCCCCGGGGATGCCCAAACGGCTGGGCCCCGCCGCGGTGGAGGAGGTGGTCCGACGGTTCTTCCTCACCCTGTGGAACACCTACGTGTTCTTCACGACCTACGCCAGCCTGGACCGTTTCGACCCCCTGGGGTGGCCCGCACCACCCGTGAAGGAGCGACCCGCCCTGGACCGCTGGCTGCTGTCGCGGCTGGCCGGGCTGGTGGCGGAGGCCACGGAGTCCATGGAGGCGTACAACCCCACCGACGCGGCGCGCGCGGTGGAGCGGTTCGTGGAGGACCTGTCCACCTGGTACGTGCGTCGGGGGCGGCGTCGGTACTGGAAGGCCAGGGACGTGCAGGACCAGCGCAGCGCGTACCACACCCTGTACGAGGCCCTGGTCACCACCGCCAAGCTCATGGCCCCCCTGGCCCCCTTCCTGTCGGAGGAGCTGTACCAGGGGCTCGTGCGGGCGGTGGACGACGGTGCGCCGGTGAGCGTGCACCTCACGGACTGGCCACAGGTCAGGGAGCAGGACCGGGACGTGGAGCTGGAACGTGCCATGGAGGAGGCGCGGTGGGTGGTGAGCCTGGGCCGCGCCGCCCGGTCCCGGGTCCGCATCCGGGTCCGGCAGCCGCTGGCTTCCGCGGTGGTGGTGGCTCCCCAGTCCCTTTTGCACCGGTATCCAGAGCTGGTGGAGCACGTGTCGGAGGAGCTCAACTGCAAGCAGGTGGAACTGGTGGGGCAGGACAGCGCACGGGTGGAGTACGAGGTCAGGGCGCGGTTCGACGTGTTGGGGCCCCGGTACGGGCCCAAGGTCCAGGAGCTCGCCGCGGCTTTGGAGCGGCTGAGCCCCGAGGAGGTGCGGCGGGTGGCCTTGGAGGGGCGGGCGGTGGTGGAGGTGGAAGGGGAGCAGGTGGAGCTGGGTCCGGACGAGCTGGACGTGCGCGTCCGGCAGCGGGAGGGCTTCGTGGCCGAGGCGGGGCGCGGGTTCGTGGTGGTGTTGGACACCCGCATCACCCCGGAGCTGCGGCGGGAAGGGCTGGTGCGGGAGCTGGTGCACCACGTGCAGCAGGCGCGGCGGGAGGCGAACCTACGGGTGGACCAGCGGATCGTCCTGTCGGTGGCCGGCCCGCCGGAGCTGGTAGAGGCGCTGGAGGAGCACCGCGAGGCGGTAGCGGAGGACGTGCTGGCGGACCGCGTGGAGCTGGCAGGCGAGGTGGAGGGATTTCGGAGGGAGGTGTCCATCCTCGGTCAGCCCGTGACGGTGGTGCTGCGGCCGCTGACCTGAGCGGGCCTCTGGGGGCGGCTTGCAGGTTTGTGCTAAGATGAAGCGCCAGGGCCGGCGGTGCCCTCCGGCGGCCCGCAGACGCCCAGCAACGGTCGGGAGGGACGGATGGCGCGCACGGTGGGGGTCCTCGGCGGCATGGGGCCGCGGGCGACCGCAGACTTCTTCCAGAAGCTCATCGATCGCACCCCCGCAGCACGGGACCAGGATCACCTGAGGGTGATCGTGGACAGCAACCCGCAGATCCCGGACCGCTCGCGGTGCATCCTGGAGGGGGGAGAGGATCCCACCCCCGCCCTGGTGGCCACCGCCCGGAACCTGGAGCGGGCGGGCGCGGACTTCCTGGTTATCCCTTGCAACACCGCACACCACTTCCTGGACAGGATCCGCCGGGCGGTCCGCATCCCGGTGCTCGACATCACGGAGGTGGTGGCGCGGCGGGCCGAGCGGTTCTCTGCCGTGGGGCTGCTGGCGACCCGGGCCACCGTGGTGGCGGGGCTGTACCAGAAGGCCCTCGGGCGGCGCGGCTGCCGGGTCGTGTTGCCGTCTCCCGAGGCACAGGAGCTGGTGGATCGCGCCATCTTCGCGGTGAAGGCGGGCGACCTGGGGCCTCAGGTGCGGGGCTGGGTGAGGGAAGCGGCGCGGGAGCTGCTGGCTGAAGGGGCGCAGGCCCTGGTGCTGGGTTGCACGGAGATCCCGCTGGTGGTGGATCCGCAGGAGTGGTCGGTCCCGGTGCTGGACTCCACCGCGCTGCTGGCGGAAGCAGCTGTGGAGGAGGCCCTTCGGGAGGAGCGGACGGCGGGAATGGGGGTAGTGGCGGCAGCGTTCGGCGACTAGGACGGCGAGCAGGGGCCGAACACGGGAGCAGGGCTCCAGGGGCCCGCCCCGTGAAGGTCAGTACCGGGACGTACGCGGCGAACCGTGGGGCCTGCGAGTTCCGAGCTGGGGGCGAGGATGGCGAAGAAGAAGGTGTCCGAGGCCAGGAAGACGGAGAGGAAGCGGGCGCGAAGGGCTGCTCCCCCGAAGCCGGTGAAGCCGGCGCGCAAGCGCAGCACGGCGGCCTCGCGGACTCAGGGGGAGGTCAAGCGAACCTCCGCGAGTCAGCGCGCACCTGCTCAGGTGACCTCCTTCAGCCGATCCTCAGGCGGGGCACCTGCCGGGTCGGTGCTCCTGCGGCCGCCCCGCGTGGACCTGCCCTCGCCCACGGCAGCCCGGCCCGCACCCAGACCCGGTCCGGTGGTAGGCCCGGTGGGCGGACAGGTGCGGCCCGTGACGCAGGCGGACTACCCGGAGTTCCGACGGCTGCTGCTGGCGGAGCGGGAGCGGCTGCTGCAGGAGCTGGCCACCCTCGGGGAGCGCCTGCAGCAGGTGGAGGAGATCGGCCTGGTGGAAGCTGCCAACGAGGACGACTACGGGGACGTGGCCTCGGAGGCGTTCGAGCGGGAGAAGGGCTTCGCCCTGGAGACCTCCGTGCAGGGCATGCTGCGCATGGTGGAGGACGCCCTGCGCAAGCTGGAGGCGGGCACCTACGGCACGTGTGAGAGGTGCGGAGGGCCCATCGACGTGGAGCGGCTGCGGGCCCTTCCCTTCGCGAGCCTATGCATCCGGTGCAAGGCCGAGCAGGAGCGCGAGAGCGGTTCCGGCAACGGCTGGTCCGGCTGACCTGGAAGGTCCCGCGGGGTCTGCGGCCGGAGTTCGTGGGGACGGGCCTGCTGGTGGCGGCCGTGGACCAGGCTTCCAAGGCCGCGGTGCTGAACTTCCTGCAGTTCGGTGAGTCCGTGCCGTTGCTCCCCCCCCTCGTGCGGCTCACGCTGTGGCGCAACACCGGGATCGCCTTCGGGCTGCTCAGCGGTGCCAGCGAGTGGGTGGGCGTGGCGGCGGTCCTCGCTGCAGCCTGGCTGGTCCTGCACCACCGGCACCGGTGGGACGACTCCCCGGTCATCCGGGTCGGTATGGGGATGGTGCTGGGGGGTGCTGTCGGGAACCTAGCGGATCGGGTGCGGTACGGCTACGTGGTGGACTTCGTGCAGCTGCCGTACTGGCCGATCTTCAACGTGGCGGACGCCTGCATCGTGGCCGGGGGCGTGTTGCTAGCCCTGGGCAGCCTGCGGGCCGGACGGCCCCTGTAGCCAGGGAGGCTGAGCGGTGGAAGGCACCCTCTTCCGGATCGCAGGCGTGGGCGTCTCCGTCTACGGGCTGTTCCTGCTGGCCGGCTTCGGTATCGGGCTGCTCCGGCTCGTCCGCAATGCCGGGCGGGCCGGCCTGACGCGGGCCGAGGCGACCGACGTCGGCCTGTACCTGCTGCTGGCGGGGCTGGTGGGAGCTCGGGCCGGTCACGTCCTGGCGCACGCCGGAGCTTACGTGGCGGATCCCCTGCGAGCGATCCGCATCTGGCAGGACGGGGGCCTGGCCTTCTACGGGGGCGTGGCGGCGTGCGGGGTGGCCGCGCGAGCGGTGCGCCCGGACCGCTGGGTGGCGGTCCTGGATGCGGTAGCGGCACCCGCGGCAGCTGGCTACGCCTTGGGCGTGCTGGGGGCTCTGTGGGGCGGACTCTTCTTGGGACGGCCCACGGACCTGCCGTGGGCCGTGGACGTGGGGGGGACGTTGCGCCACCCTGTGGCGGCGTACCTGTCGCTGGCCTCGCTGGGGGCCTACCGGGTCCTGGAGGCCATGGCCCGGTCGGAACACCCGCCCGGTCAGGTGACGCTGACCTATCTGGTGCTCCACGGGACCGCCCGGTTCGCCGCGGACCTGTTCGTGGACCCCAACGCCACCTCCGCGGTGGTGGGGCCGTTCACCCTCGGCCAGCTGAGCTCCGGGGTTGTGACACTAGGCGCTACGGCAGGCCTGTGGGCGTTGGGAAGGACCCGTGCAGGACAAAGCGAGGGCGGACCTCCGGCCCACTGACGTCACCCTCTCGGTAGCGCCACACGCCACCGGCCAACGGCTTGACACCTACGTGGCCGGCGCGGTGGGCGTCAGCCGCTCGAAGGCCAAGGAGCTGGTCCTATCGGGACACGTCACCGTGGACGGAAGGCCCGCAAAGCCAGCGCAGGGGGTGCGGGCGGGTCAGGTGGTGCGCGTCAGCCTTCCCCCGCCCCCAGAACCCCCCGAGCCGGTCCCCGAAGACCTGCCCGTGTCCGTGGTGTACGAGGACGACGACTTGGCGGTGGTGGACAAGCCCGCGGGGCTGGCCGTGCACCCAGGGGCGGGGCGCCCGCGGGGCACCCTGGTCAACGCGCTGTTGGCCCGGCTGGGAACGCTGTCGCGGGTGGACCCCACGCGGCCGGGGATCGTACACCGGCTGGACAAGGACACCTCCGGGCTGCTGGTGGTGGCGAAGACGGAGGAGGCCCACCGCGCGCTGAGTTCCCAGATCGCCCGGCGGGCCGCGCAGCGCTGGTACCTGGCCCTGCTGCGGGGCGAGGTCCCGTGGGAGGAACGGACCGTCAGCGCCCCCATCGCTCGCCACCCGGTCCACCGGCAACGGATGGCGGTGGTGGCCCGAGGCCGCGAGGCCACCACCCACTTCCGCGTGCTGGAGCATCTGGGCGGCTACACCCTGGTGGAGTGCCGGCTGCTCACCGGCCGGACCCACCAGATCCGCGTGCACGCTCGGTTCGTGGGCCACCCCGTGGCGGGCGACCCGGTGTACGGGCGGCGCGGGGAGCTGGGCCTCGCGCGGCAGTTCCTCCACGCGTGGCGGCTCCAGTTCACCCACCCACGCACCGGCGAGACCATGGACTTCACCTCGCCGCTGCCGCCTGACCTGCAGGAGGTTCTGGAAGCGCTGCGGCGAAAGCGTGCAACGGGTTCGGGGAGGCAGACGCGGTGATGCGTCCCAAGGCCAGGGTGATGGACGCGCAGGCCATCTCGCGCGCGGTGGTGCGGATCGCCCACGAGATCCTGGAACGCAACCGGGGCACGGCCAACCTCGCGGTGGTGGGGATCCGCACCCGCGGGGACGTCCTGGCCCGGCGGCTGGCGGCGGCCATCGAGCGCATCGAGGGCGCTGCGGTACCCGTCGGGGTGCTGGACATCACCCTGTACCGGGACGACCTGGACCGCCTCCCGGACCGGCCCACGGTGGCCCGCACCGAGGTGCCCTTCGACGTGGAGGGCAAGACGGTGGTCCTGGTGGACGACGTGCTGTACACGGGCCGCACCGTGCGCGCGGCCCTGGACGCCCTCATGGACCTGGGCCGACCCGCGGCCATCCAGCTGGCGGTGCTGGTAGACCGAGGGCACCGCGAGCTGCCCATCCGGCCGGACTACGTGGGCAAGAACCTGCCCACCTCCTCGCGGGAGCGGGTGGCGGTCCGGTTGGTGGAGACCGACGGCGTGGACGAAGTGGTCATCGAGGAGCCCGCGGCAGGGCCGGTCTGATCCGAGTCACGGGCCCTCCGGGGGCGCGGGGCTGACCCGCAGGGTCCGTTCCTCCCGGTAGGTGACGCGACCTGGCAGGCCGCCGGGTACGCGCCGGACGAAGCGCCGCTCCGTGTAGTCCACGTCCACCAGAGGCGCCGTGCGGGCACCGCTGTAGTACGCCGCCAGGGCGGCCACACGCCGCAGGGTGTGTTCCGAGGGCACGCGGCCTGCGGTCTTCAACACCACGTGGGCTCCCGGGACGCCCCGGGCGTGGAACCACAGATCCCGGGGCCCGGCCAGCTGGAAGGTCACCCGGTCGTTGTCCCGGTTAGACCGTCCCACGAGGACCTGGAAACCGTCTACGGTGAACGCGCGGGGAGCGGAGCGGGCGGGCCGTCCGCGGCGGGGGCGCGCGCCCGGCAGCTCCACGGCCAACTCCTCCAGCTCCTGGTGCGTGGTGGCGCACTCCGCGTGGACCCGGAGGCTGTCCAGGAATTCCACCTCCTGCTGGAGGGTTGCCAGTCGGTGCGGGAGGGCCCGGAGGGCGGCCCGCAGTTTCGCGTACCGGCGGAAGTACTCCTGCGCGTTCTCCACCGCGGTGCGGGACGGGTCGAGGGGGATGTCCACGGGCTGGCCCTGGTAGCCGGGCAGGCGCACCGAGCTTGAGCCCCTCGGGACCTGACCGCTGTAGGCCAGGAGCAACGTTCCCCACTCCCGGAGTCGGTCGGCGTTTTGGGCTTCCTGCAGGTCTGCCCGTACCTGCTGCAGGGCCGTGGTCTTGCGCTCCGCCAGCGCGCGGATGCGCGACACCAACGCCTGCCGCGCCGCCTCTAGGCGCGCGGTCCGGGCCCGGACGTCCACCACCCGCTCCAGGGCCTCGCTCATGCGGACTCTGCGGGCCGGAAGGTCTTTCAGGCAGCCGTAGGCAAAGGGGGCAAAGGCGACGGGTGCGGGGTCGGCACCGTACAGGTGCGGGTCGAACCGGCCTGAGGCGACCCAATCCCGGAGTTCCTCCAGCAGCTCCGCCAGGGCGCGGGCTCGCGCGGGCTCGCAGGTGGTGGCCTCGGGATCCCCCGTGCGCCAGGCCAGCTCGTAGGCCAGGAGGGGCCCGACTCCCGCCACGCAGCGCAGCAGGGCCTGCCAAAGGGGCTGTGGGACCTGATGGAGGCAGTCCACAAGGGCGGCCGCGTCCAGCTCTCCGGGCCTTGGCCTGGGATCTGGGGGCGGCGGCCGGTACGGGAGCCCTGGCAGGAGCGGCCGCACGCGGGACCGCTCGGGAGGGACAGGCCGGGCCACCCCCACCACCAGGTCGCCGCGCACCAGCACCAGGTTGGCGTGCTTGCCCATGGGCTCCGCCACAAGCCGGTAGGGTCCGTCCGCGGCCTGCACGTGGAAGTCCACCACCCGCTCGAAGGGAGGTTGCTCCGCCGCCACCACCCTGCTGCCTGCCAGGCGGGCGCGCAACAGGTCGGCAAAAGCACCGGGCACGGAGTCGGAGGACCGACGCCGGAGGAAGTGCACGCGCGGCCACGCGGGGTCGGCGCTCAGCAGCAATGGGTCGCGGTGGGTGCGCAGGACCACCTCGTGGGGGCCGACGGGTTCGACCCGCAGGACCCGCAGGGGCAGGTGCTGGCGCACTTCCTGGACCACCGCGGACAGCACCACGCTGTCGAAGGTGGGAACGGGGGCACCTGGCATCCGGGGCTTATCATACTAGTGCCGGCGCCGGTGGCGCCGGCGGAGGCTCGGTGGTCCGCAGCATGACGGGGTACGGCGCCGCGGAGCCGTCCGCGGACGGCGGACGGTGGTGGGTGGAGGTGCGCTCCACCAACCACCGGTTCCTGGAGGTGGTCGTGCGCCTGCCGCGGGAGCTTGGGGCCCTGGAAGACCGGGTGCGGGCCGCGGTGGCGGAGCGCGTGCGGCGGGGCCGCGTGGAGGTGCTGGTGCGGGAGGACTCCGGCTTGCGGCCGCGGGAGGCGGTGGTGGACACCGCGCTGGCCCGGCGGTACGCGGACGCCCTGGAGCGGTTGCGGCGGGAGCTAGGGCTCGCCGAGCCGGTGACCCTGGGCGCGCTTCTGGCCCTCCCGGAGGTGGTTCGCCTGGAGGAGACGCGGCCGGATCCAGAGGCCACGTGGGAGACCCTGCAGCCGGTGCTGCGCCGAGCCCTGGACCGGCTGGTGGACATGCGGGCGGCGGAGGGCGGCCGGCTGGCGGCGGACCTGCGAGAGCGGCTGAGCCGGCTGGAGGGGTGGGTGGAACGCGTAGCGCGGCGGGCGGAGGAGCTGCCTCGGGCGTACGCGCAGCGTCTGCGGCAGCGGGTGGCGGAGCTGCTGCGCTCCCTGGACGTGGACCAGACGCCCGACGAGGCGCGCCTGGCCCTGGAGGTGGCGGCCTTCGCGGACCGGTGTGATGTGCGGGAGGAGCTGGTCCGGCTGCGCAGCCACCTGCAGGAGGCTCGCGCGCTGCTGGAGGGATCGGACGGGTCTGTGGGCCGCAAGCTAGAGTTCCTCCTGCAGGAGATGCAGCGGGAGGTGAACACGGTGGGGTCCAAGGCCGCGGACCTGGAGGTGACCCGCGCGGTGGTGGAGATGAAGTCGGAGCTGGAGGCGATTCGGGAGCAGGTGCAGAACGTGGAGTGAGGCCGTGGAACCCAGACTCATCCACATCGGGTTCGGCAACGTGGTGGCCGCCCACCGGATCGTGGCCATCGTGAGCCCCGACAGCGCGCCCATCAAGCGCATCATCCAGGAGGCGCGGGAGAACGGGTCGCTCATCGACGCCACGTACGGGCGGCGGACGCGGGCGGTGGTGATCACCGACAGCGGCCACGTGGTGCTCTCCGCGGTGCAACCGGAGACCGTGGCGCACCGCTTCCTGTCCCGGGAGCCGGCGGAGGAGGCGGAGGAAGCGTAGCGGTCCCGGAGGCGCAGGTGATCGTCACCGTCAGCGGGCTCATCGCCAGCGGCAAGACCACGCAGGCCAGGGCCCTCGCCGAACGGCTGGGGCTGCGGTACCTGTCCGCAGGCGAGGTCATGCGCCGGTGGGCGCGGGAACGGGGCGTCAACCTCCTGCGCTTCTCCGAGATGGCCGAGCAGGATCACACCATCGACCGGGAGCTGGACCGTCTGCAGGTGGAGATGGCGCGGGAGGGCAACGCGGTGGTGGACTCCCGCCTGAGCGGCTGGTTCGTGCCCGCCACCATGAAGGTGTGGCTGCGCGCTCCCCTGGAGGTCCGGGCCCAGCGGGTGGCGGAGCGGGAAGGGGTGGAGTTGCAGGTGGCGCTGGAGGAGCTGCAGCGGCGGGAGGCCAGCGAGCGCCGGCGCTACCGGGCCATCTACGGCATCGACCTGGACGACCTGTCGCCGTACCACGTGGTGGTGGACACCCACCGGTGGGAACGGGACGAGGTCACGCGGGCCCTGGTGCACTTGGCGCAGGCCCTCATGGAGCGGGTGCGGTGAAGGACCGCACGGTGGTGGTGGGGGTGTGCGGGAGCGTCGCGGCCTTCAAGGCCGCGGCGCTCGTGAGCGCGCTGCGCCGGGAGGGTGCGTCCGTGTGGGTGGCCGTCACCCGGTCGGGCAGGAGGTTCGTGGGGGAGTCCACCCTCCGGGCCCTGTCCAACCACCCGGTCCTGGTGGACCTGTGGGACCCTCAAGGCGCGGAGGCCGAGCCGCACGTGGCGTTGGGGGAACGGGCGGAGCTGGTGGTGGTGGCGCCCGCCACCGCGCACACCCTGGCCAAGTTGGCCCTGGGGCTTGCGGATGACCCGGTGAGTGCGGTGGTTTTGAGCACGCGGGCGCCGGTGCTTTTGGCGCCCGCCATGGCGGAAGCCATGTGGTTGCACCCCGTCACCCAGCGCAACGTGCAGACGCTGCGGGAGATGGGGTACCGATTCGTGGGCCCCCGCTACGGCCGGCTGGCGTCCGGCCGCGAGGGCTGGGGCAGGATGGCCGAGCCCGAGGAGATCCTCGAGGCCGCGCGGGCCTTGCTGCAGCCGCAGGCCCAGGGCTAGACACGTATCCTCCGGGGCCCGGCGCGGAAACGGAGCCGGTGAACCGTGTACGTCCTGGTCCTGCCGGACACCCCGGGGCCCCCGGCGGGTCCCCTTCACTACTCGTTGCCCGACGAGCTGGGCCCGGTGCCTGTGGGCTCCCGGGTGCTGGTCCCGCTGGCGGGCCGTACGGTCCCCGGTTTCGTGGTGGGCTTCGACCCAGAGGCTCCCGTACGGCAGGTGCTGCCGGTACGCGGGGTCCTCTCCCGCACGCCGCTGTTCGGGGAGGAGGCCTGGGCCCTGGCTTGCTGGGTGGCGGAGCGGTACCTGGCTCACCCCAGGGACGCGCTGCGGGCGGCCTTCCCCTCCGAAGCCCTGTCCCGTGTGGTGCGCCGCGTGTGCTTGGTGCGGGAACCCGAGGGCCGTCTGCGGGCTGACCCCGCGGTGGCCTCGCTGCTGCACCGGCTGAGGTCTGGGCCTGTCCCGGAGCAGGAGCTGGTTGTCACGCGGGAGCTGCGGCGCGCGCTGGCCCGCCTGCGGCGGGCAGGCTGCGTGGAGCAGGAGCTGGAGGCCCTTCCGCCCCCGGCGCGGCCAGCAAGGGAAACCGTGGTCCGGCTCGCGCTCCCACCGGAACGGGCCTGGGAGCTGGTGGGGCTCTGGCGCCGGCGGGCGCCCCGCAGGGCCGCGGCCTTGGAGAAGCTCCTGCAGTCCTTGGAGGTGCCGAAGTCGGAGCTGTCGCGGGCGGTGGGGCCGGGGACGGTCCGGGGGCTGGTGGAGGGCGGCGTGGCCACAGAGCAGGTGGTGGAGGTGGTGCGAGACCCTCTGCGGGGGGCGTTCCGGGAAGACGGGCCGTGGCAGGAGCCCACCCGTGAGCAGCTGGCCGCGTGTCAGGCCGTCCAGCAGGCCCTCGGGAGAGGGCAGCACCGGGTGTTCCTGCTCCACGGGGTCACGGGAAGCGGGAAGACCGAGGTGTATCTGCGGTGCGCGGCCGAGGCGGTGGCGGGCGGAGGCCAGGTGCTGGTCCTGGTCCCGGAGATCGTGCTGGCACCGCAGACCGTGGCGCGGTTTCTGGGACGTTTCGGGGACCGCGTGGCGGTGCTGCACAGCCAGCTCACCGCGGGCGAGCGGTTCGACACGTGGCGGCGCCTGCACGCGGGGCAGTTGGACGTGGTGGTGGGCACCCGGTCCGCGGTGTTCGCACCGCTGCCGCGGCTGAGGTTGGTGGTGGTGGACGAGGAGCACGAGACCGCCTACAAGCAGCCGCAGTCGCCCCGCTACCACGCCCGCGAGGTGGCCGTGGAACGGGCGCGGCGGTCCGGGGCACCCGTCATCCTGGGCAGTGCCACGCCCGCGGTGGAGTCCCTGTGGCGGGCGCAGTGCGGTGTGTGGGAGTACGTACGGCTGTCCCGTCGGGTGCTGGACCGCCCCCTCCCTGAAGTACAGGTGGTGGACATGCGTACGCAGGGCGGGCGGTCGGTTTTCAGTCGACCCCTGGTAGAGGCCCTGCGGGCGCACCTGGATCGGGGAGACCAGATCCTGCTGTACGTGAACCGTCGGGGCTACGCGGCCTGCCTGGTGTGCCGGGAGTGCGGGTTCGTGCCCCGCTGCCACCGGTGCGCGGTGTCCCTGACCTTCCACCTGGCCAACCGCACCCTGAGGTGCCACTACTGTGGCCGGGTCCTGCGGGCGCCCAGCACGTGCCCGTCGTGCGGGGGCGTGGAGCTGCGGTCGTACGGCCCCGGAACCCAGCGGGTGGAGGAGGCGGTGCGCAGCCTGTTCCCCAGCGTGCCGGTCGCTCGGGCCGATCGCGACACCCTGTCGGGCCGGGGCGCGCACGCCAGGCTGGTGGAGCAGCTCAGGCGCAAAGAGGTGCGGGTGCTCGTGGGTACGCAGGTGGTGGCCAAGGGTCTGGATCTCCCGGAGGTCGGACTAGTGGGCGTGGTGGCCGCGGACGTGGCCCTGTCCCTGCCCGACTTCCGGGCCGGCGAGCGAACCCTACAGCAGCTGGTGCAGGTGGCGGGCCGGGCCGGGCGCGGGGACCGTCCGGGTCGCGTGGTGGTGCAGACGTACCAGCCGGAGCACCCCGCCATCCGCGCCGCCGCACAGCACGACGTGCTGGGCTTCTACCAGGGGGAGTGGGAGGACCGGCGCCGCACGGGCTACCCGCCGTTTGCTAGTCTCGTGCACGTGGTCCTGAGCTCCCGCAGCGAGGCCCACGCCGCGGAGGCCAGCCGGACGGTCGCGGAGCGGGTGCGGGGAGCCGAGGTCCTGGGTCCCTCGCCCGCGCCCCTGAGTCCCTTGCGCGGCTGGTTCCGGTGGCGCCTGGTGGTGCGGGCTGCGGACGACCACACGGCTCGGGAGGCGGTGCGGGAGGCCCTCGCGGGCTGGCGCAGGCCCGCGGACGTGCGGGTGGCGGTGGACGTGGACCCGCTGGAGATGCTGTAGACTCGGATTCGGAATGCGGATCCTCACCGTGGACGGACCCGGAGGTGCGGTCCTGCGGAAGCGGGCACGGTCCGTGGGCCGCCTGACCCAGGAGGTCGTGCGCCTGATGGACGAGATGGTGGAGGTCATGCGCCGGGCACCGGGCGTGGGCCTGGCCGCGCCGCAGGTGGGATACAGTCTCCGCGTCATCGTGGTGGAGTACGACGGACAGCTGTACCAGCTGGCGGACCCCGAGATCACGTACCGGGAGGGGGAGGAGCTGGGACAGGAGGGCTGTCTGTCGCTGCCGGGGGTTCTGTGCGACGTGCGACGGAGCACCCGGGTGGTGGTGCGCGGGAAGAACCGACGCGGCAGGACCGTGACCGTGCGCGCGGACGGGTGGCTGGCCCGGATCTTCCAGCACGAGGTGGACCACCTGGACGGGATCCTGATCACCGACCGGGTGGAAAGCCCTGCCGACATCCACTACGTGGATCGGGAGCGGGTGGGCGAGGTGGTGGGCTGAGGCCGCGATGCGGGTGCTGTTCTTCGGCACGCCCCGCTTCGCGGTCCCCTCCCTGGAAGCCTGCGCGAGGGCGCACCGGGTGGTGGCGGTGGTGACCCAGCCCGACCGGCCCGCGGGTCGCGGTCGCCGCCTCACCTCGCCCCCAGTGGCTATCCGGGCTCGAGAACTGGGCCTCGCGGTGCTTCAGCCGGAGCGCCTGCGGGAGGCCCGCGAAGCCTTGGAATCGGCGGCGGCGGACGTAGGGGTGGTGGTGGCGTACGGCCGGGTGCTGCCCTCGTGGCTGGTCAGGCTCCCGCGCCTGGGCTGCGTGAACGTGCACCCCTCCCTGCTGCCCAAGTACCGCGGTGCCTCACCCGTGCAGGCCGCCATCCGGAGCGGCGACCCGACCGCGGGCGTTTCCGTCCTGTGGGTCACGGAGGAGCTGGACGCCGGCGATATCCTGGGCCAGAGGGAGGTCCCCGTGTCACCGGACGATACCGCGGGGACGCTGGAGGCAAAGCTGGCAGAGGAGGGCGCCCGTCTGCTCCTGGAGGTCCTGGACGCGCTGGAGCGAGGCCAGGTGCGGGGGCGCCCGCAGGACCCCGCTCAGGCCACCTACTGCGGCAAGCTGTCCAAGGAGGACGGACTCATCCGATGGGACGAGCCCCCGGAGGTGGTGGAGCGACACGTACGGGCCATGGACCCCTGGCCGGTCGCCCACACCCTGCACCGCGGTCGGGTGCTCAGGATCTGGCGGGTGCGCCCGGTGGAGGGGGAGGGGCAGCCGGGCGAAGTCCTCCGCGTGACCCCGGAGGGGTTCGTGGTGGCGGCCGGTTCGGGGGCGGTGGAGGTGGTGGAAGTGCAGCCGCCGTCCGGCCGGAGGATGACGGGCGCGGAGTACGCTCGCGGTTACCGGTTGCAGCCTGGAGACCGACTGGGCTGACCCGCCGCCCCGGAGGGGCGGAGGGAAATCTGGACCGTGCTCCGTTAGAATAGGGCGGGAGGTGTTGCGATGCTGTTCTACGGAGGCCCGCTGTTCTGGCTGGCGGTTCTGGCCTTTGGCTTTGCCCTGTGGGCGCAGTTCAAGGTCATAAGCGCGTTCCGGCGCTACAGCCGGGTGCCCGCGGGCGTGGGGCTTTCGGGGGCGGAGGTGGCGGCCCGGATCCTGCAGGCCGCGGGCCTGTACGACGTGCGGGTCGAACCGGTGCGGGGCATGCTGTCCGACCACTACGACCCGCGCACGCGCACCTTGCGGTTGTCGCCGGAGGTGTACGGAACACCGTCCGTGGCGGCGTTGGGGGTGGCGGCCCACGAGGCGGGACACGCGCTGCAGCACCGGGAGAACTACGCGCCCCTGGCCCTGCGCAACGCCATCGTCCCCGTGGCGGGGATCGGGTCTCAGCTGGGCATCTGGCTGTTTGTGATCGGGATGTTCCTGGGCCAGGCGGGCGGCCTCCTGATGGATCTGGGCATCCTGCTGTTCCTGGGCGTGGTGGCCTTTACCCTGGTGACCCTGCCGGTGGAGTTCGACGCCAGCCGGCGGGCGGTGGCCATGCTGCAGGCCCACGGCCTGGTGACCCCGCGGGAGCTGGATGGGGTCAAGGCGGTGCTGGGTGCTGCGGCGTTGACCTACGTGGCGGCTGCGGCCAGTGCCATCGTGGAGCTGTTGCGGCTGGTGGCCATCCGCAATATGTCGCGGGAGTGAGGTCAGGCCGTCCCGCGACCCGTCTTCGGGCCCCCTCCGTCCGGACGCGAGCTGGCGCTTAGGGTCCTCCAGCGGGTGGAGCTGGAGGGAGCCTTCAGCAACCTGGCGCTGCGGGTGGCCTTGTCCCGCTGGTCCCTCCCTCAGGGGGAACGGGAGCTGGCCACCGAGCTGGTGTTGGGGGTGCTCCGGTGGAGGGCACGCCTGGATTGGACCCTACAGGCCAAATCCGACCGGCTCCTGCTGGAGTTACCCCCTGCAATCCGGCAGATCCTGCGCCTGGGTGCCTACCAGCTCCTGTTCCTGAAAAGGGTACCGGCCGGGGTGGCGGTGAGCTCCAGCGTGGAGCTGGCCAAGCGCTACGGACACCCAGGAACCGCGGCCTTTACCAACGCGGTGCTGCGGCGGGTGGCGCGCGAGGGCGAAGCCCCTCCCCCGGAGGCACCCGACGAGCGCCTGTCGGTACTCAGCAGCCACCCCCTGTGGCTGGTGCGGAGGTGGCTGGAGCGCTGGCCCGCGCGGGAGGTGGAGAAGCTGTGCGAGGCCAACAACACGGCCCCGGCGGCCCACCTGCGGGTGAACACCCTGAAGGCTGCGCCCCAGGAGGTCGCGCGGAGGCTGGCCGAGGCCGGACTGGAGGTCCGGCCAGGGTCGCTGCCCGAGGCCCTCCACGTCCGGGGTCCTCTTCCGGCGCGGCTTGCGCTGGCTGAGGAAGGCTTGGTGGTGGCGCAGGACGAGGCAGCCCTGGTGGTGGCGTACGCGGTGGATCCCCGGCCCGGCGAGCTGGTGGTGGATGCCTGCGCGGCGCCCGGTGGCAAGGCCACGCACCTGGCGGCGCTGATGGGGAACCGCGGGCGGGTGGTGGCGTGTGACGTCCACCCTCGGAAGGTGGAGGCCCTGGCCCGGCGCGCTCAGGCCCTGGGCGCGACCTGCGTGGAGGCGCGGCGGTGTGACGCCCGGGCCCTGGACGTGCGGGGTGCCGATCGTGTGCTGGTGGACGCCCCCTGCACCGGGCTCGGGGTCCTGCGGCGCAGGCCGGAAATCCGGTGGCGCGTGGCACCGGAGGACCTCCCGCGGGCGGCGGAGGTGCAGCGCGCCATTCTGAAGGGCGCGAGCGAGGCGGTCCGGAGCGGCGGTGTGCTGGTCTACAGCGTGTGCAGCAGCGAGCCGGAGGAGGGGGAGGCCGTCGTAGAATGGTTGCTGGCTTCGGGCGGATTCGTCCCCGACCCGTTCGTGGTGCCCTGGGGGGACGGGAGCCTGCGGGCGGAGGGGGGGACGTTGCGCCTGTGGCCGCACCACCACGGCACGGACGGGTACTTCGTAGCGAGGTTCCGCAGGAGATGACCGAGCGCGCCGATCTCCGGTCCCTGTACCAGGAGGAGCTGGTGTCCTGGGTGGCGGGACTCAACGAGCCGCCGTACCGCGGCCGGCAGCTGGCCCGCTGGGTCCACGGCCGCGGAGCCCGCAGCTTCGAGGGGATGACGGACCTTCCCGCATCCCTCCGGCGACGGCTGGCGGAGGTAGCGCGCCTCGCGACGTTGCGGGTGGTGCGCCGGACCACGTCCGCAGACGGGTCCACCACCAAATACCTGCTGGCCTGCGAGGACGGCAGCACCGTCGAGAGCGTGTGGATGCGGTACGCGGACGGCCGGCGCAGCGCGTGCGTGTCCACCCAGGTGGGTTGCGGCATGGGCTGCACCTTCTGCGCCACCGGCCTGAGCGGGCTCGGCCGCAATCTCGCCGCGGGCGAGATCACCGACCAGGTGCACGTGATGCAGCACGACCAGGGGGAGCGGGTCACCCACGTGGTGTTCATGGGGATGGGGGAGCCCCTGGCCAACCTGGAAGCCACGGTGCGCGCCGTGCGCCTGCTGAACGCGCCGTACGGACTGGGGGTGGGTATCCGCCGGATCACGGTGTCCACCGTGGGGCTGGTCCCCCAGATCCGCCGGCTGGCGCAGTTGCGGCTGGGCTGCACCCTGGCGGTTTCCCTGCACGCGCCGGACGATGAGCTCCGAAGCCGGCTGGTACCCATCAACCGGCGGTACCCCATTTCGAGCCTGCTGGAAGCGTGCCGGGAGTACGCGGCGGTCACGGGCCGCCGGGTGACGTTCGAGTACGTGCTCCTGGAGGGAGTGAACGACACCCCGGACCACGCGCGCCGGCTGGCCGAGCGGCTGCACGGGCTGCTGGCGCACCTGAACCTCATCCCGTGGAACCCCGTCCCCTCGCTCCCCTACCGGCGCCCGGGCCCCGAGCGCGTCCGCCAGTTCGCGCGGATCGTGAGGGCGCAGGGGGTGCCGGTGACGGTGCGGGTGGAGCGCGGCGTGGACATCCTGGCGGCGTGCGGCCAGCTGCGGGAGGCCCACACGCCGGGCCGGAAGCCCGTGCAGCTGGCCCCACGCCTGGTGCCCGCGGCGGCGCCGTAACCGAGGGACGCGTGGATCCAGACACCCGGGTCTACCACGTCGGCGCGCTGCCGGTCCTGCGGGTGGTGAGGGGACCAGGAGAGGGCGCGGTGCTGCTGGTGCGCGGATGCCACACCGTAGGGCGCTCACAGACCTGCGACCTCGTGCTGGCGGACCCGGGCGTGTCGAGAGAGCACGCCCGCGTGGAGCGGGGACCGGGCGGGGTAGAGGTGGTGGATCTGGGCTCCACCAACGGGACGTTCGTGAACGGGCGGAAGGTCACCCGATGCCGGTTGCACCCCGGTGACCGCCTGCAGCTTGGCGGGGTGATCCTGGAGTACCGGGAGGTCCCGTGAACGAGGCGCTGCGGTACGTCCTCCTGGCAGCCCTGTTTCTTTTCCTCTACCGGGTGGTGAGGGTAGTGGGAGAGGACCTGCGCGCTGCGAGCCGAGAGCTGGACCGGCCCTGGGCGGTGCTGCTGGTGGAAGAGGGACCGGGTTTGAGTCCCGGTGAAGCGTTTGCCGTTCGCGGCGAGGCGCTGCTGGGCCGGGGGACGGGCAACGACGTGGCCGTCCCGGACCCCGAGGCCGGACCGCGGCACGCCCGCCTGGTGGCCTCCGGGGACAGCTTCTGGCTGGAGGATCTGGGATGTCCCGGGGGCACGTACGTGAACGGCCGCAGGCTGGAGGCCCCCGCCCCCGTCCGGCACGGAGACCGTGTGCGCGTGGGTTCCACGGTGTTCCGTTTTCTCCAGCCCCGCGGCCCACGGGCGGCGGGCGTCTGAGGGCAACATGCACCCGGCTGGCACCCTGCCCACGAAGGGGGTCTGGTGGAGGGGTGCGGAGCTGTACGCCTTGGCCCTGGCCGTGGGCCTAGCTGGCGCGGCCCTCGTGCACGCGAACAAGCACCCGCAGGACCCGCCTCTGGCGCTGCTGTACGTGGCCGCCGCCCTGCTGGCCTTCCCTGCCGTCGACCGGGTCCTCCAGGCCGGAGAAAGCGTGCTGCTTCCGGTTACCGCGCTGCTGGTGGCGGTGGGGCTGGTCACCACCTACCGCCTGCAGCCCCACCTGGTGGCCTACCAGGCCGCGTGGGTGTGCGGGGGACTGGCGCTGTCGGTGGCCTCGTTCCGGCTGGCATGCCGGCCCGTGAACCCGCAGCGGCTGGTAACGCCGTTGGCGGCCCTGCTGGTGACGGTGTCGTTGTTCCCCTGGGGGTGGGCGTGGGTGGGACGCGGGCTAGTGATCCGCACGCCGGCCGAGGCGGCGGTGGTGGACGTCGCCTCGGAGCTGGCCAAGCTGCTCGCACTGGCGCTGGGCGTGGCAGAGCTGCCGCGGGAGAAGGTGAGGGGCTACGTCGCCGCCGCGTGGGCTGCGGCTGCAACCCTGTGGCTGCTGCGCGGGGACGTGGGGACCGCGGCGGTGATGGTCTGGGTGGTGCTGGCCCTCGCGTACTGCGCCGGTGCGCCCCTGAGGTCTGTGGTCGCCGCAGCCGGGGGGTTCCTGGTGATGGGGGTTCTGGCGTACTTCACGATCCCGCAGGTCGCGGAGCGTCTCCGGGGGTGGGTGAACCCGTGGGCGGATCGCCTGGGCGTCGGCTACCCCCTGGTCCAGAGCCTGTTCGCGATGGCCGCGGGCGGCCTAATCGGCGCAGGCCCGGGTGCGGGGTACCCCGAACTCGTACCGCAGTCCCATGCGGGATTCGTCTTGGCCGCAGTGGCGGAGGAGTGGGGGTTTTCGGGCGTGGTGGCGCTGGTGGCGGCGTACGCGGTGTGGACGGGACGGGCGGTGCGGGCCGCCGGGCAGGCGAAGGTGCCCTGGCTTCGGTTGCTGGCTGCGGGGGCGGCGGCCCTGGTGGGCAGCCAGGCGTTCCTGGCTGCGGCAGGTGCCGCGGCCCTGCTGCCCCCTACGGACGTAGCAATGCCCTTCGTGAGCGCCAGGGGGGTCTCGGCGGCAGTGCACCTGGCGCTGGTGGGGGCGGTGCTGGCCGCGCCGCGGGCGCGGGGGGAGCTGCCATGGGGGACCGGCTGAGAAGCCTGGCGGCGCTGCACATAGGACTTTTCGCGGTGGTGGCGGCGTGGGTGGGCTACTGGCAGGTCGTCCGCGGGCCGGACGTAGCCCATCACCCGGAAAACCCACGCCTGCTGCTGGCTGAGGACCGGGTCCAGCGGGGCCGGATTCTGGACCGGCGGCTGGAGATCCTGGCACACAGCGTCCGCCGAGGCGGCCGGACGGTGCGGGTGTATCCCAAGAAGGAGGTGTTCGCCCACCCGGTGGGCTACCGTAGCCTGCTGCTGGGCAAGGCCGGGCTTGAGGCGTCCGCGGACGCGGAACTGGTGGGCATGGCGGAGGCCGAGTCCTGGCCGGCGTTGCGCCCGCGGGCAGGCCGGCCGCGTCGCGGGCTGGACGTGGTGACCACCCTCGACGCGAGGCTGCAACGGGAGGCGTGGCTCGCACTCGGTCCCAGGGCCGGTGCTGTGGTCGTGGTGGAACTGAGCGGCGGCGTCCTGGCCAGTGCCAGCCGTCCGGGCTTTGATCCCAACCACCTGGAGGAGAGGTGGGCGGAGCTGCGGTGGTCGCCCAGCTCGCCCCTGGTCGACCGTGCGCTGAGCGGCCTGTACCCTCCCGGCAGGCCCTTCGGGATCGTCGTGCTGAGCGCGGCCCTAAGCCGCGGGCTGGTGAACCTTCACAGCCCGGTAGACTGCGGGGGTGCCGGCAGCCAGCGGATCCGCCTGGTTCGGGACATCCTCACCGGAGACTGTGACCGGGCGCTGGTCCAGCTGGGCGTGGCCCTCGGAGGCCGGGTGCTGCGGGAGGTGGCGGAGGCGGTCGGGCTGGGCCAGCTCCCGGCCACAGACGTGCCCGCCGCCGCAGGGGCGCTGCCGGAGCTGGACGGACGGGATCGGGACGTGCTGGCCCGTGTGGCCTCCGGGGACGGTGGGATGCTGGTGTCTCCCCTGCATATGGCGGCTGTGGCGGCCACCGTGGCGCGGGGAGGCGAGCGGGTGAGCCCGTACTTCGTCCAGGCCGTGCGGGGCGAGCTGGGGATCGTGGACAGGGCCCCGGTGCGACCCGCCACGCGTATCCTGGCTCCGGAGGTGGCGCAGGCGGTGGTGGAGGCTATGAAGGTGTCCGGAAAAGGTGGGATGCCGGCCGTTACCGGGGTCGTGCGGGCGGGGAGGCGATCCGTGGGCTGGTTCGTGGGGATTGGATCGGCGCAGCAACCGAGGCTGGCGGTTGCGGTGCTGGTGGAGGGTGCAAGGGAGGAGGTAGCCGCCGCTGTGGCCCAGAAGGTCGTGGAGGCGGCCCTCAGGGTGATCCGGTAGGCCCGAAGGTCAGGGAGGCGTGCACGTGGCGGTGGCTTCCGGGTCGGTGCTGGCAGGGCGGTACGAGCTTCTGGAGACCGTGGGCCACGGCGGGATGGCGACTGTGTACCGGGCCCGCCGGTTGCCTGACGGGAAGGTAGTGGCGGTCAAGGTCCTTCGGGAGCCGTACTGCCACGACCGGGAGTTCGTGGAGCGCTTCGAGCGGGAGGCGCAGGCGGCCGCTTCCCTAGCGCACCCCCATGTGGTGCCGGTCCTGGACAGCGGAGAGGACCGCGGGGTGCGGTTCCTGGTCATGGAGTATGTGGACGGGGAGGACCTGAAGTCCCTGCTGCGCCGCTCGGGCCCCCTGGCCCCCGCGCGCGCCGTAGCCGTCGCGGCAGCGGTGTGCGATGCCCTGGAGTACGCACACGCTCGCGGGATCGTGCACCGGGACATAAAGCCCCAGAACATCCTGCTCACCCCCAGCGGGCAGGTGAAGGTCACCGACTTCGGGATCGCCCGGGCCCTCACCTCCGCCACCATCACCGAAACGGGAACGGTGCTGGGCTCGGTGCACTACCTGCCGCCGGAGCAGGCGAGGGGCGAGCCCGCCACCGCTGCCTCCGACCTGTACGCCCTGGGCGTGGTGCTGTACGAGATGCTCACGGGTCGGCTGCCGTTCGACGGGGAGTCCCCCATCGCCGTGGCGCTGAAGCACCTGTACGAGGAGCCTCCGTCCCTGCGGCATGCCAACCCCGAGGTCCCCGGGTGGCTGGAGGGTGTGGTGCGCCGGGCCCTGGCCAAGCGGCCTGAGGACCGATACCCGTCCGCTGCCGACATGCGGGCCGACCTCGAGGGCCGGGCACAGTATTGGCGAGAAGGCCCCACGGTGGTCCTGGAGCGTCCAGCCCCCCTCTCCCGACGGCGGTGGAGACCGTCGGCCTCCGCGGCGGCCGCGGTCCTGCTAGGGGTCCTGGCCTCCGGTATGGTGGCGGGCTGGTGGGCCCTGCAGGCGTACGTAAACGTGGCCGAGGTGACGGTGCCCGACTTCCGGGGCCGGACCCTGACGGAGGCGCAGGCGGCAGCCGCGGAGCTGCGGTTGCAGCTGACGGTGGCTGGGCGCCAGTACCACGACCGGTACCCCTCCGGCGTGGTGGTGGACCAGGACCCGCCGGCCGGCCAGAGGGTCCGGGAGGGCCGGTGGGTGTCCGTGATCGTCAGCCAGGGGGCTGAGCGGGTTGTGGTGCCCGACGTGACCCGCAGGCCGCTGGCGGAGGCCACCCTGCTGCTGGAGCAGGCCAGGCTCCGGGTGGGCGCGGTGAGGGATGACTTCGACGACCAGGTGCCGCGGGGGGTCGTGGTCTCCCAGGAGCCGGCCCCTGGTTCACAGGTAGGCCGGGACCAGGCGGTGGACCTCGTGGTGAGTAAGGGGCCCGAGCTGGTGACCGTCCCGGGCCTGGTGGGTCTGACCCTAGAGCAGGCGCGGGACGTCCTGCACCGGGTGGGGCTCAACCTGGATCGAGTCGGCTACCTGGCCCGGACGGACGTCCCGCCCGGGATCGTGGTGGAGCAGAGCCCGGCCGCGGGCAGCCGCATCCGCCGTACCCAGCGGCTCGGGGTGGTGGTGGCGGTGCGGCCGCGGGTGGAGCCCAGCCCGGGGCCGACACCCCGCTCGGCACCCGCCACGCCCGAGGTGGGCGCTCCCCCGCCCCCGTTGCCAACCCCGCCGGCGGTACAGGCCACCGCCGAACCCGCGGGGGGGATGGTGCGGAGGGTGCGGCTGGAGGTGACGTTGCCGCCCGGTGAGCCTGAGGAGGTCCGCATCGTGGTGATCGACAGCCGCGGCGTGCGGGTGGTGTACCGACAGGTCCACGAACCCGGCGAGCGCGTGGTGCGCACCGTGGAGGTGGAGGGCTACGCCATCGTGCAGGTGTACTTCGGAGCCCGCTTCGTTGAGGAGGTGCGGCCGTGATCCGGCTGGCGCCGTCTTTGCTGTCCGCGGACTTCGCGCGCCTGGGCGAGCAGGTGGTGGAGGCCGAGGCTGCGGGGGCGGACTGGATCCACGTGGACGTGATGGACGGCCACTTCGTGCCGAACCTCACCGTGGGGCCGCTGGTGGTGGACGCCGTACGCCGGTGCACCCGCCTGCCCCTGGATGTGCACCTCATGGTGGAGGCCCCGGACCGGTTGCTGGAGGCGTTTCGCGCCGCGGGCGCGGACCGCATCTCGGTGCACGTGGAAGCCTGCCGCCACCTGCACCGGACCCTGTCCCGCATCCGGGAGCTGGGCGCCGCTCCGGGTGTGGCGCTCAACCCGCACACGCCACCTGAGGCGGTGGAGTGGGTCCTGGAGGACGTGGATACGGTGGTGGTGATGACGGTGGACCCGGGCTTCGGCGGCCAGGAGTTCCTGCCTCGGATGCTGCGGAAGGTGTCGCATCTGGCGCGCGTGCGGGACCAGCGAGCCCTGCACTTCGAGCTGGAGGTAGACGGCGGGATCGACCTCACCACCGGCGCCCGGGCCGTGGAGGCGGGTGCCACGGTCCTGGTGGCGGGGCACTACGTGTACCGCCATCCCGAGGGCGTGGCCGCGGCCGTGCGAGCCCTGCGCCAAGCCACCTCTCCGAAGCCGGCCCGCACGTGAGCGGTCTCCTTCTGTACCACCCGGACTGCCTGCTGCACGTCCCGCCGCGGCCGCACCCCGAGAAGCCGGAGCGGCTGCAGGCCGTCCGGGAGGCGCTGGAGAGGGCGGGGCTGTGGGACCGGCTCCCCCGCGAGGAGCCGGAGCCCGCCAGCCTGGAATTGTTGGAGCTCGTGCACCCACGCGGTTACTTGGACCAGGTTCGGCGGGCCAGCCGGGAGCCAGGTGTGTGGCTGGACCCCGACACCTACGCGGTGGAGGGCACCTGGCGCGCGGTCACGGTCGCTGCGGGAGGTGCGGTGCGGGCGGTGGACGCGGTGGTGCGCGGAGAAGCCTCCTGGGCCTTCGCCCTGGTGCGGCCGCCGGGCCACCACGCGGGGTTCAGGCGCGCCATGGGGTTCTGTCTAGTGAACCACGTGGCGGCGGCCACCCGCTACGCGCAGGAACGTCTGGGGGTTCGGAGAGTGCTGGTGCTGGACTGGGACGTGCACCACGGGAACGGCACGCAGGAGGTCTTCTACCGCGACGGGGCTGTCCTGTTCGCGTCCCTGCACCAGGAGGGCTGGTACCCGGGGACCGGCGCCGTGGAGGAGACGGGCGAGGGGGACGGGGAGGGGCTGACGGTGAACGTCCCGCTTCCGGCCGGGGTCGGCGACGAGGGCTACCGCACGATCCTCGAGGAGGTGCTGATCCCCCTGGGGGATGCGTGGAAGCCGGAGCTGGTGGTGGTGTCGGCAGGCTTCGACGCACACCACACCGACCCTCTGGGCCGCATGCAGCTCACCGAGGCGGGCTTCGGCCGTCTCGCGTCCCTGCTGCAGGAGGCGGCGGGGCGGTGGTGTGGCGGGAGGGTGGTGCTGGTGTTGGAGGGCGGCTACGACCTCAGGGGCCTGTCCCGGTGCGTGGAGGCGGTGCTGCGGGTGCTGGCAGGGATGGGCGGGCCGGCGCCGGCCGGGCACCCGGAGGTGCCGTACGCGGTGGTGCGGGAGCGGGTGCGGCAGGTCCGGCGGGTGCTGTCCACGTACTGGTCCCTGTAGGTCGGCGTCCCGTCGCCTTGCTCCGCCCGCGGGCGGCGGGTATAATGGCGAAGCACCGGGGCGGAAACGCCCTTTTTTCGCGTGTCGGCTCGCGCAGGAGGCCGTATGTCCGAGGAAAGCCGGACCCCCGCCGAAGAGGTCAGCATGGAGAGCGCGTTCCCGGAGCTGCAGGAACGCCAGATCGTCCGCGGCACCGTGGTGCGCGTGGACAGTGAGGGCGTGCTGGTGGACGTGGGCGCCAAGTCCGAGGGGCTCATCCCCTTGAAGGAGTTCCGCCCCGGAGAGTCACCCGCGGATCTGCAGGTGGGCGAGCAGATCGACGTGTACGTGATGCGGGTGAAGCAGGAGGAGGGGAGCATCCTGCTCAGCAAGCGGCGGGCGGACGTGCAGAGGGCGTGGGAGCGGCTGGAGGCGGCGCTGCGGGACGGGCAGATCCTGCACGCCATGGTGGTGGACCGCGTCAAGGGCGGGGTGGTGGTGGACGTGGGCCTGCGGGGCTTCGTGCCGGGCTCCCACATCGACCTGACCCGAGTGAAGGGCAGGCGGTTCGAGAACCTGGTGGGGGAGAGTGTGCCCCTGAAGGTCATCGAGATCGACCGCGAGCGCAACCGGGTGATCCTGTCCCACAAGCAGGCGGTGGAGGAAGAGCGCGCCCGGCGCCGGGAGGAGCTGTTCAACACCCTGCGGGAAGGGGACGAGGTGGAGGGCGTGGTCCGCCGGATCACGGACTTCGGCGCGTTCGTGGACCTAGGCGGAGTGGACGCGCTGCTGCCCATCAGCGAGATGGCGTGGACGTACATCAAGCACCCGTCGGAGGTGGTGCGGCGGGGCCAGACCCTGCGCCTGCGGGTGATCCGGGTGGATCCCGCGGCGGGGAAGATCAGCCTGAGCCTCAAGCAGGTGCTGCCGGACCCGTGGGCGGACATCCGGTCCCGCTACCGGGAAGGGGAGGTGGTGCGGGGCAAGGTGGTGCGCCTGGCGCCGTCGGGGGCCTTCGTGAGGCTGAAGGACGTGGACGCGTTCCTGCCCCTGGGCGAGCTGGCCGAGCGGAGGGGCCAGAAGGTGGAGGAGCTGGTGCAGGTGGGGACCGTGGTGGAGGCGGTCGTCACCGAGATCAAGCCGGAGGGCCGCCGCATGGTGGTAAGCGTCCGTCGGCTGCGGCAGCAGCGGGAGCGGGAGGAGCTGAACCAGTACCAGCAGGCTCAGGAGCGCAGCGGGTTCACCATCGGTGCAGTGGCCGGCGACGTGCTGCGGCAGGCGGTGCAGGGAACCGGCCCCCACCCCCCGGAGCAAGCCCCGGAGGGAGAAGAGCAGGGCTAGGGTTTGTGGTACGCTTTTGGGTGCGGGGCGTGGCGCAGCTTGGCTAGCGCGCAGCGTTCGGGACGCTGAGGTCGGCGGTTCAAATCCGCCCGCCCCGACCAAGAGCTCAAGGGAGTTGTCGTAGCGGTTTTCCCCGCTCGGACTTCGGAGGGGAACCGCCGACCTCGGCCGGGGTCCCCAGCCAGTTCCGGATTCGTTCAGTAGAGGGCAGCGGGCCAGTGGGACTGGCTCGGGTGGCATCGCCGGTTGACACGGGGCCGGTGTGCCCCGACGATGGGAGTGGAAGCGCACGGGGTGGTCGGCGGAAGCGTCGGCCTGAGAGAAACCCGTCGAACCTGATCCGGGTAATGCCGGCGGAGGGAATGCGCGGCAGGTGTCTACACCGGTCCCCCACACTGGCGCACCGCTCATAAGTTCCCCTCGCACGGGCTCCCTGTGGGAGTCCGGGCTCGAGTACTGGGGTCGGGTCCGCTTCGGGGCAGGGCCATGGTGACCGCGGACGTGGCGGTGGTGGGCGGCGGCGTGATCGGCCTCGCGGTGGCGGAGGAGCTGGCCAGGGCCGGTCACGGGGTTGTGGTGCTGGAGCGGGACCGTGTGGGCGAGACGTGCGCAGCGGCCGCGGCAGCGGGCATGCTGGCACCGGCCGCGGAGGCGGACACCACCCCCGAGGTCACGACGCAGCTCGCGCTGCACAGCCACCGCATGTACCCGGAGTGGGTGGCCCGCCTGGAGGCTACCTCGGGTGTGCCGGTGGGCCTGGACCGCTCCGGCACCGTGGTGGTGGCGCTGGATGCGGACGACCTGCGGGAGCTGGTGCACCTGGAGCAGGCGCAGCGGCGGTTCGGGCTGCGGACGCAGAGGCTGTCGGCTGCTGAGGCTCGAGAGATGCAGCCTTCCCTGGGGCCGTCGGTGGTCGGCGGGCTGCTGTTGGCGGACGATTGGCAGGTGGACCCGCGGCGCCTGCTGCAGGCGCTGCGGCGCAGTGTGGAACTGGCGGGCGGTCGGGTCCTGGAGGGTGCAGAGGTGCAGGCCCTGCGTCGGCAGGACGGGTCCTGGCGTGTGGGCGTACGGGGTGGAGAGGATCTGGCCGCGCGCAGGGTGGTGGTGGCCGCGGGCGCGTGGACGCCGTTGGTGTTGCCCGCGGACGTACGGCATCCCCCGGTGCGGCCGGTGCGGGGCGTGATCCTGCGCCTGGGCGCCGGGCTAGAGTCCAACCGGGTGGTGCGGACTCCCCGGGTGTACGTGGTGCCGCGGGCGTGGGGCGAGACCGTGGTGGGGGCGACGGTGGAGGAACGGGGCTGGGCCCGGGAGGCCCTGGCGGGCGGAGTGTACGAGCTGTTGCGGGAGAGCCGACGCGCGCTGCCGTGCGTGGACGAGATGCCGCTGCAGGAGGTGGCGGTGGGATTCCGGCCTGCCATCCGAGACAACGTGCCGGCCATCGGTGCGGTGGACGGGGAGGGAACCCTGTTCGTCGCCACCGGGCACTACCGGAAGGGGGTCGAGCTGGCCCCCCTCACCGCGACGATGCTCAGGCAGCTGCTGGAGGGAGGCCGCGACCCGCTGGCCGACGCTGTGGATCCCCGGCGGTTTGCGGTGGTGGGATGACGCCACGGACGGTGCAGGTCTGGCTGAACGGCCAACCACGACAGGTGCCGGAGGAAAGCACCCTGGCGGACCTTCTGGGCGAGCCGGTACCGGGAGTGGCGGCCGCGGTGAACGGCGAGGTGATGCCCAGACAGAAGTGGCGGGTTTACCGGCTGCGGGACGGCGACCGGGTGGAGTTCGTTCAGGCCGTCCAGGGAGGCTGACATGGACCGTGTGGAGGCGCTGTGGGAGGGCGACCGGTGGGAGCTCGCAGGGCGCACGTTCCACTCCCGCCTGATCCTGGGCACCGCCCGCTACCCGAGCCACCAGGTGCTGCTGGAGGCGCTGAAGGCCGCGGGCGTGGAGATGGTGACGGTGGCACTGCGCCGCGTCCGCCCCGGGGCGGAGGGCGAGGATCTGTACGGGCTGCTGCGGGCCCACGGGTTTGAGGTCCTCCCCAACACCGCGGGCTGCTTCACCGCGAGGGAAGCGGTGATGGTGGCGGAGCTGGCCCGGGAGGCTCTGGGGATCAACTGGATCAAGCTGGAGGTGATCGCGGACGAGGACACCCTCCTGCCCGAGCCCACGGAGCTGGTGGTGGCGGCTCGGGAGCTGGTGGCCCGGGGCTTCGTGGTCCTGCCTTACACCAACGACGACCCCGTGCTGGCGAAGAAGCTGGAGGAGCTGGGCTGTGCCGCGGTCATGCCCTTGGGCGCGCCCATCGGCAGCGGTCTGGGGATCCGCAACCCCCACAACATCGCCCTCATCGTGGCCCGCGCGAGGGTGCCCGTGATCGTGGACGCGGGGGTGGGGACCGCTTCCGACGTGACCATTGCCATGGAGCTGGGCTGCCACGCGGTGCTCCTCAACACCGCGGTGGCGCGTGCCCACGACCCCGTCACCATGGCGCGCGCCATGCGGCACGCGGCCATCGCGGGCCGCGCCGCCTACCTGGCGGGCCGCATGCCGAAGCGCTTCTGGGCGGAACCCTCCACGCCGATGCAGGGGCGCGTGGAGGTGCCCGCGTGGCCGTAGCCCGCGGCGCGGGACGGGAGGGAGGAGGTCTGGATGAAGTCAGGCTCCCCCGTTTGGTGGTGGTGGCGGACGTGGACGCCGCAGGAGGAGAGTCGGCGTGGGCGGAGGTGCTGCGCCGCCTCGCGCAGATTCCCGCGGGCCTGCCCGTGGCGGTGCAGGTCAGGGCCAAGGGCCGCTCCCTTCCCGCGCTCCGGGAGCTCGCGGCCCGGGCCAGGGAACTGCTGGCGGGCCGGCTGCCCGTGGTCCTGAACGGTCCCGCGGCCGTGGCGCAGGAACTGCGCCTAGCGGGGGTGCACTGGCCGGAGGCGGAGATCCCCGGGGCCGTCCCAACAGAAGCCCGGCACCTTCTACGGTCTGCCAGCGTGCACAGCGAGGCGGCCGCACGGAGAGCGGAGCGCGTGGCGCACTACCTGGTGTTCGGGCCGGTGTTCCCTCCGGGGTCCAAGGGGGGGCCTGCAGTGGGGCTGGAGGCCCTGCAGCGGCTGTGTGCTGTCAGCCGCCGGCCCGTGTTGGCGGTGGGTGGGATCACCGCGGAGCGGGTGGCCGACTGCCTGGCGGCCGGGGCCGCGGGGGTGGCGGTGGTGTCGGCGGTGGTGCGCGCCCCGGATCCCGCCTCGGCCGTGGCGCGTCTGGTGGACGCGCTCCAGGGACGCTAGACGGGGGCGTCGGCAGGGGTCCGGTGGTGTGGCGGGGAACACCATGGCGATGGACCCGCGGGAGGCCCTGTGGAGCCTTCACCTCCTGGACGCGGCCATCGCGGAGCGGCAGGCGGCCGCAGACGCGCTGGCCGACGACGGCGGGACCGCGGCGCGCCTGGTGGAGCTTCGGGAGCGGCTGGAGTCCCTGCGCTCACGTGCCCGGCAGGTCCGGTCCGCCCAGCGGGCCGCGGAGCTGCAGCTGGAATCCCTGCGGGAGAAGCGACAGCGCCTGGAGCGAGAACTCTACAGCGGCCGGCTGAACCCCAGGGAGCTGGTGAACCTCCAGCGGGAGCTGGACAGTCTGGCCCGCCAGCACGCGGAGTTGGAGACGTGGATCCTCGAACAGATGGAAGAGGCGGAGTCCGTGGAGCGCGAGCTGGAGGAGCTGGACGGGGAACTGCGGGAGCTGGAGGCGGCGTACCGCGCCGCCGTGGAGGATCGCGCGGCGCGGTCCAGGGCCCTGGAGGCCGAACTGGAGGCGTTGCGGCAGCGGAGGCACGCACAGGCTTCCCTCATGGATCCGGAGCTGCTGGAGCGCTACGAGCGCCTGCGCCAGCGGCTGCAGCCGCCCGTGGTGAGGCTGGTGGGTGAGGCCTGCGGCGGCTGCCACGTGAGCCTGGCCGCGGCGTTCCGCGAGCGATTGAGGTCGGGGGAGGACGGGCGGCCGCTGCCGTGCCCCGCGTGCGGGCGGCTGCTGGTGCCGTGAAGGTGGTGGTGCGCCCCGACGGTGCCTGCCGCGGCAACCCGGGTCCCGCGGCGGTCGGGGTGGTGGTGGAGGACAGTACCGGTGGCGTGCTGCGGGAGGTGTCGGAGCCCATCGGTCCGGCCACCAACAACGTGGCCGAGTACCGGGCACTGCTGCGGGGCCTAGAGGAAGCCCACAAGCTGGGCGCCCGGGAGGTAGAGGTCCGCACCGACAGCGAGCTGGTGGCCAGACAGCTCCTGGGCCGGTACCGGGTGCGGGATCCCGAGCTGCAGGCCCTGTTCGGGCTGGTGCGCCGGTGGATGGGCGAGTTTGAACGCGTGACGGTGCGCTCCGTGCCCCGGTCCGAGAATGCCAGGGCCGACTGGCTGGCGCGGCGTGCCCTAGCAGGCTCGGCGGATCCAGCCGAGGCGGTGGTCCGGGCGGCGGTGCGGGGCAGGGTAGAAGAGGCGGTGGCGGAGCTGCGGCGCCTGCCGCCCCGAGCCGTGCAGGCGGTGGCGGAACGGCTGGTGGCCGAGCTGGCGGGCCGACCCCTTCCCAGACGTGGGAAAATGAAAACGGGAGCGGGCCGGGCGGCCGCGCCGTCAGCAGGCGGTGAGGAAAGTCCGGGCTCCACAGGGCAGGGTGGTGGGTAACGCCCACCCGGGGTGACCCGAGGGAAAGTGCCACAGAAACATACCGCCGGCCGGTGGGCCGGTAAGGGTGAAAAGGTGCGGTAAGAGCGCACCGGCGGCGTGGTGACACGCCGGCCAGGCAAACCCCGCCCGGAGCAAGGCCGAGTAGGGGGAGATGAGGTGGCCCGCCGATCCCCGGGTAGGCCGCTAGAGGCCTCCGGCAACGGAGGTCCCAGAGAGATGGCCGCCGCACCGAGGGATGCCTCGGTGTACAGAACCCGGCTTACAGGCCCGCTCCCGTTCGGTCAGTGAGGTGGAGGACGGAAAAGTTGCGTGCTGAGGGATGACCTGTCCGTACTGTAACAGCGAGAACGTGGTCTGCAACGTGACCATCCGGTGGAACCAGGTGCGGGGCGTGTTCGTCCCGCGCCGGGGCCACTACTGCACCACCTGCGGCAAGTCCTTCGAGCCGACGCCGGAGGACGGGCTCAGCCTGTCCGCGGTGGTCCTGGAGGAGATCACCCCGGCCATCCGCAAGCTCCAGGAAAGCGGGGACGTGATCGTGGTCCGGCACCGGGAAGGGGTCCACGAGGTCATCTACTGATGAAGACGCCCCGCTAGCCCTCCACCCAAAGGCGCGGAGCAGCACACCAAACAGGCGAACGTTCTTACGGTCCGGTCCGGTTGCGAAATTCTCTTGCAACACGGCAGGATTCGTGGTGTCTTGAGCGTAAGGTGGGGATAAGTGGGAAACATGGGGGGATTCTCCCAAACCGTAGGGACGGATGCTCAAAGGGGAATACGAGTACACCCTGGACGACCGGGGCCGCTTGGTGATGCCGCCCCGATTCAGGGGACCCATGGGAGAGCGGTTCGTGGCCACGCGGGGTTTCGACGGGTGTGTGGTGCTGTACCCCTTGCTGGAGTGGCAGCGGGTGGAGGCCAAGCTGGCCGCCGAGCCGCTGGAGAACCGTCGGCTGGTGCGCTACCTGCTGGGCTCCGCGGTGGAGTGCGAGCTGGACCGGCAGGGCCGCTTTCTCCTCCCTCAACCCCTCCGGGACCACGCGGGCATCAACCGGGACGCGGTGGTGGTGGGCTTGGTCAACAAAGTGGAGGTCTGGAGCAAGGAACGGTGGCACGCCTACCTCCAGAGCACCGCCGAGGACGAGGTGGCCCTGCTGGAGGGGCTTCGCGGACTGAACCTGTAGCCGGCAGATGGTGGGAGGGAAGCTACGCGCGGAGAGACCGGGGCCCGGGCTGCATCCCGACGCAGCGACGACGCCGCACGCACGCACCGTCGCTCGCTCCAACCCCCCTGCTCCACGCCCAGCCGACGCAGCGCGGACGCACCGACCCCGGGCCCCGATCCCTCCGCGTGCGGCACCGTGACGCTTCCCCTGGCCGGCATCCGGTGCACGTCCCGGTCCTCGTGGACGCGGTCCTGGAGTGGCTGCAACCCCGCCCGGGCGGGGTGTACGTGGACGCCACGGTGGGAGCCGGGGGGCACGCGGAGCGGATCCTGGAAGCCTGCGGGCCCGACGGGCAACTGGTGGGCATTGACCGGGACCCCGAGGCACTGGAGGCCGCCGGGCGACGCCTGTCCCGCTTTACCAGCCGGGTCCGCCTGGTAGGCGGGGACTTCAGGCACCTGCGGGACCTGCTGCAGGAGGCGGGCGTGCGGGAGGCGGACGGGATCCTTTTCGACCTCGGGGTTTCGAGCCTACAGCTGGAGCGGGCGGAGCGGGGCTTCAGCTTCCATCTGCCCGGCCCCCTGGACATGCGTATGGACCCGCGCCAGCGGCACACTGCCGCCGACCTGGTGAACGGGCTGCCGGAAGACCAGCTGGCGGAGCTGCTCCGGCGGTACGGGGAGGAGCCGTTCGCCCGGCGGATCGCCCGGTCCATCGTCCGCCGCAGGCCCCTGCGCACCACCACGGACTTGGTGGAGGCCATCCAGGCCGCGGTGCCGCGTAGCCGCTGGCCCAGCCGGATCCACGTGGCGACCCGGACCTTCCAGGCCCTTCGGATTGCCACCAACCAGGAGCTGGAAGCCCTGGAGGCCGCACTGGCACAGGTGCCAGACGTCCTGCGGCCCGGGGCCCGTGTGGTGGTGATCTCCTTCCACTCCCTGGAGGACCGCCTGGTCAAGCAGGCCTTCCGGTCTGACCCGAGGCTGCGGCCGCTGACCCGCAAGCCGGCGCGGCCAGGGCCGGAGGAAGTCCGGCAGAACCCCCGGGCCCGCAGCGCGCGCCTGAGGGCTGCGGAGCGGGTGGAGGCCGTCCGGTGACCGCGGCGCAGCGCAAGCACCGCACCTACCCGGTCCTGCTGCCGAAGGAGGCTGGGCTCGCCCGGCGGCAGACCCGGAGGCACAAGCCCCATCCCGTGGCCAGGGGCCTGGCGCTTTTGGTCCTTCTGGGCGCACCGTTGCTGGGCCACGTGTGGCTGGAGAGCCAGGCCGCACAGGCGGGCTACCGGCTGCGCGCTCTGCGGCAGGAGGTGGCACAGCTGGAGAGGGAGCGGCATGCGTTGCGCAGCCGGGAAGCCTCCCTGCGGGCCCCCGACCGTCTGGAGCGTTTGGCCGCCCGGCTCGGGCTGCGGCCGCCGTCTCCGGAGCAGCTGGCAGCGGCGGTGATCCCGTCGGAGCTCACCACGCCGCCGGCCGTGGCCCCTGCGCACACCTGGTGGCAGCGTATCGCTCAGGTCCTCCGGGACGCCGCAGCCTCGGCGGCAGAACCCGAGCGTCCATGAAGCGCCGCCGGTCTTCCCCTAGGGGGCCCTGGGTGGGGTCCCCGCAGGTCCTGGCCCTTTCCCGCCGCCGGCTGAAGCTGCTGGCGGTGGTGTGGCTGCTGTCCCTGACGGGCGTGGCCGGCCGCGTGGCCTACCTGCAAACGCCGAAGTTCGACAACCTGAGGCAGCTGGGGCGAAGGCAGCAGGTGGACACGGTCACCCTGCCCGCTTCCCGGGGCCGCATCTACGACCGGGCCGGCCGTGAGCTGGCCTCCAACGTCGTGCGGGACTCCGTGTACGCGGTGCCGCGCGCCATCCGAGACCCCGAGGGCTTCGCCCGCCGGGTGGGGCCGGTGCTGGGGATGGACCCGGCGACGGTGGTGGACCGCGTGCGGCGGGGCGGCTATTTCGTCTGGCTGGCGCGCCAAATTCCCCCGGAGACCGCCGCGCGTCTGCGAGAGCTGGATCTGGACCAGGAGCTGGGGTTCGAACCCGAGGAAAGGCGGGTGTATCCTGCGGGATCCCTGGCCGCGCACGTGTTGGGCTTCACGGGGGTGGACAACCAGGGGCTTGCGGGCCTCGAGCTGCAGTACGACGGAGTTCTCCGGGGACGCCCCGGCCGCGCGCTGCGGGTGCGGGACGGTCTGGGCCGCGAGATCCTGGAGGGGCGGCAGGTGCTCTCCCCCGGCCGGCGCGGCTCCGACCTGGTGCTGGCGCTGGACAGCGTAATCCAGCACGTGGCGGAGCGGGAACTGGAGCGGACCGTCGCGCAGTACCGGGCGCGGGGCGGCGCGGCCGTGGCCATGGACGTGGACACGGGGGAGCTACTGGCCCTGGCCAACATCCCGGGCTTCGACCCCAACCGGATCCCGGAAAACGCCCAGGTCTGGCGCAACCGCGCCCTGGAGGGTTACGAGCCAGGCTCCACCCTGAAGCTGGCGACCGTGGCTGCGGCCCTGGAGGCGGGCGTGGTGGAGGCGCGGTCACGCTTTCGGTGCCCTGGCTTCCTCCGGATCCCCGGGGGTTACACCATCCGCGAGGCACACGGCGAAGCCCACGGCCGGGTTGACTTGGCCGGCGTGGTGCGCCTTTCCTGCAACGTGGCGGCGGCACAGGTGGGCTTGGCGCTGGGACCGCAGCGGCTGCACGACTTCCTCACCCGCTTCGGCTTCGGTCAGACCACCGGGGTCGACCTGCCCGGGGAGTCCGCGGGCATCCTCCGACCGGCCTCTCAGTGGTCCGGCACCGACCCCTACGTGGTGGCCATCGGGCAGGGCGTAGCAGTCACGCCCCTGCAACTGCTGCGCTTCGTGGCCGCGGTGGCCAACGGAGGCTACCTGGTCCGGCCCCACGTGGCGGTGGCGATCCGGACACCCGAGGGTAGCCTGCGGAGGCTGGATGCGGGCCAGCGGGTTCGCGTGCTGTCGCCGACCGTTGCACACGCGCTTCTGCGCATGATGGAGGGCACGGTGACGGACGGCACCGGGACTCGGGCGGCGGTTCGGGGCTACCGGGTGGCAGGCAAGACCGGCACCGCCCAGAAGCCTTCCCCGGACGGCGGGTACGAACCCGGCCGGTACGTGGCGTCCTTCGTGGGGATCGTGCCCGCAGACCGACCGCAGCTGGCCATCCTGGTGCTGGTGGACGAGCCCCGGGGTGCTTACTTCGGGGGCGTGGTGGCCGCGCCGGTCTTCAGCCGGATCGCCTCACAGGCGTTGTGGGTGCTTGGTGTCCCCCCGAGCGAGTCCACCCCTCGGGTCGTGCGACACCGGGGAGGCGATTGAGGTCAGACCCCTGAGCGTGGGTCCGGTGCGGGAGTGGGTGGGAGTCGCCTTATAATTTGGGAGGTCCGCGGGGAATCCGCCTTGCGTCTTCGAGAGCTGATCTCCAACCTACGCAGCTACCGGCTGCAGGGTCCGGACTCGGTGGAGGTGCGCGGGATCGCCTACGACTCTCGGCGCGTCCGCCCAGGAGACCTGTTCTGCGCGGTACCGGGCCAGCGCCACGACGGCCACCGGTTCGTGGAGGAGGCATGCGCGCGAGGTGCGGTGGCGGTCCTCGTGGAGCGGCCGGTGAAGGCGTCCGTCCCGCAGGTGGTGGTCCCGTCCGTGCGGGAAGCCATGGGCCCGCTGGCGTCCGCGTTCTGGGGCCACCCGTCCCATCAGCTGGAGGTGGTAGGGGTCACCGGAACCAACGGCAAAGGTGCGGTGACGTTCCTGGTCCGCGCGGTGCTGGAAGCCGCGGGGGTTCCCTGCGGGGTTGTGGGGACCCTGGGCGCCTGGGTCGGCGGTGGCTGGGAGCCCCTGGAGCGTACCACGCCCGAGGCACCGGACCTGCATGCCCTGCTGAGCCGCATGGTCGGTGCGGGGCTTCGGGCGGCCGCGGTGGAGGTGGCCTCCCATGCCCTGGCCCAGGAGAGGGTGGGCGGGGTGCGCTTCCGGGTGGCCGCCTTCACGAACCTCACCCAGGACCACCTGGACTTCCACGGCACGTGGGAAGCCTATCGGGACGCCAAGGCGAAGCTGTTCCAGCGGGTGGATCCCGACGGGCTGAGCGTGGTGAACCGGGACGACCCGCACGGCGCCTACATGGCGTCCTGCAGTCGGGCCCCGGTGCTCACCTACGGCCTCACGAGCCGCGCGGCGGTACGGGCTCACGAGGTGCGGGTGGGCCGGGATGGATGTACGTTCGAGGCGGTCACACCCGCGGGCCGTGTGGGCGTCCGTCTGCGCCTGGTGGGTCGGTTCAACGTGTACAACGCCCTGTGCGCGCTGGCGGTGGGGGTGTACCGGGGCGTGTCGCTGGAGGCCGCCGCCCGCGCCCTGGAGTCCGTACGGGCCATCCCCGGGCGGTTCGAGCGGATCGAGGCGGGCCAGCCGTTCTCGGTGGTGGTGGACTACGCGCACACGCCGGACGGGTTGGCGAACGTATTGGCCGCCGCCCGGGAGATCACAGGGGGACGGGTGATCGTGGTCTTCGGCTGCGGCGGGGATCGGGATCGTGGGAAGAGGCCCCACATGGGGCAGGTAGCGGCCCGGATGGCAGACCACGTGGTGGTGACCAGCGACAACCCCCGCAGCGAGGACCCCCTGGCCATCGTGGCGGATATCCTGCAGGGCCTGCGCAGCGCGGAGGGGTCGGCTGCCTCGTACGACGTGGAGCCGGACCGGGGCCAAGCCATCCGCAAGGCCCTACGCCTGGCGAAACCGGACGACGTGGTGCTCATCTGCGGCAAGGGGCATGAAACCGTACAGGTGTTTGCCGATCGCACCGTGCCGTTCGACGACCGTCAGGAAGCCCGGCGCGCCCTGCGGGAGCTGGGCTGGGAGGCAACCGAAGCGTGACGGGGGAGTTCCGGGTCCTGACGGTGGAGGAGGTGGCCCGGGCCACGGGCGGCCACCTCGTCCAGGGCGACCCGGGCACCCCCCTGCGTTCCGTCAGCACCGATAGCCGGAGCTGCAGCCCCGGGGCGCTGTTCGTCGCCCTGCGGGGACCGCGACGGGACGGGCACGATTTCGTCGGTGACGCGTCGCGGCGCGGGGCCGCGGCTGCGCTGGTGACCCGGCCGTTGGAGGTGGCCCTGGCCCAGGTCCACGTCCCCGACACCCGGGTAGCCCTGCTGCCCCTGGCGGCGGCGTGGCGCGCGCGGTTCCCGGTGACGGTGGTCGGGGTGACGGGCAGCGTGGGTAAGTCCACCACGGTCCAGATGGTGGCCGCGGTCCTGCGGACGCGTTTTCCCGTGCGGGCCTCGCAGCCCGAGTGGAACGCGGAGCTGGGCGTTCCCCTCACGGTATTCGGGCTGCGGCCGGAGCACCGCTACGCGGTGGTGGAGCTGGCGATGCGGGGGATGGGGCAGATCGCGGAGCTGTGCTGCGTGGTCCGCCCCCACGTGGGGATCGTGACCCGGGTGGGCGCGGCCCACACCGAACAGCTGGGGTCCGTGGAGCGCGTGGCCCAGGCCAAGGCGGAGCTGGTGGAGGCTTTACCCCCGGACGGCGTGGCGATCCTGAACGGGGACGACCCCCTCGTCCGTGGGATGGCGGGCCGGACTGCCGGGAAGGTGGTGCTGTGCGGTACGGCGGACGACTGCGAGGTCCGAGCGGACCGGGTTGAGGTGGCCGAGGACGGCGTGCGGTTTGTGGTCCGGGCAGGCAGGGAGTCCGTGCAGGGCTTCCTGCCCGTGCCCTCGCGTCACCTGATTGCCAACGCCCTGGCAGCCGTGGCGGCGGGGCTGCAGGCGGGCGTGGCGCTGGAGGAGGCGGTGGAAGCCCTGCGGGAGTTCCGACCGCCGCGCATGCGGCTGGAGGTGGTGCGGGCATCCGGAGACGTGCTGGTGGTCAACGACGCGTACAACGCCAGCCCCCTTTCGGTGGAGGCGGCCCTGGAGGCCGCGCGTGCGCTGCGGACGGGACGGCGGCTGGTGGCCGTGCTGGGGGAGATGCGGGAGCTGGGGGAGCTGGAAGTGCCGGCGCACCGGGAGGTGGGTAGGCGGTGTGCGGTGGAGGGCGTGGACCTGCTGGTCGCGGTAGGCGAGAGGAGCCGGGAGCTGGCGCAGGCCGCACTACAGGCAGGACTGCCCCGCGACCGTGTGGTGTGGGTCCCCGACGCCCAGGCGGCGGCCCTCGAGTTGAGCGGGCGGCTGCGGGCGGGCGACGTGGTGCTGGTGAAAGGCTCCCGGGCCGTGGGCCTCGAGCGGGTGGTGGAGGCCCTGCGAGACCGGTGACGCAGTGGGTGCTGTGGGGCGCGGTGGTGTCCGCCGGGGCCAGCGCGGCCCTGGCGGCGGCGCTGTTGCCCTGGCTGCGCCGGGCGGCACAGCAGCCCATCCGGGAAGACGCGCCCGCCCGGCACCGGCAGAAAGCCGGCACTCCGACCCTGGGTGGCTTGGCCATTCTCGGAGGGGCGGCTGCGGGGCTCGGTGCGTCAGGTGCGTGGGCTCCCACGGTGGCCGTGGCGGTAGCGGCGGTGGCCCTGTACGGCGCGGTGGGGCTGGTGGACGACTGGCTTAGCCTGCGGCGCGGTCGAAACCTCGGGCTGCGGGCTCGCGAGAAGCTGGCCCTGCAGGTACCGGTGGCGGTGGGGGTGGGCTGGTACGCGGCCCGGAACCTAGCTCATGGCACCGGGCTGTGGCTCCCGGGGGGAGGGATGTGGGAGCTCGGGTGGGCGTACGTACTGTTCGCGGCCGTGTTCATGGTGGGGTTCGCCAACGGCACCAACCTGACCGACGGGCTGGACGGGCTGGCGGCGGGTTGCGCGGCCCTGGCCCTGGGCGCCTATGCGGTGGTGGCCCTGCGGACGGGGCAGCCCGAGCTCGCGGGTTTCGCGGCGTCCCTGGCGGGAGGCTGCCTGGGCTTTCTGTGGTTCAACGCGCACCCGGCCCAGGTCATCATGGGCGACGTGGGCTCCCAGGCCCTGGGAGCCGCGCTGAGCACCCTGGCGATCCTCACCCGCAGGGAGCTGTTGCTGTTCGTGGTGGGAGCGGTGTTCGTACTGGAGGCGGCGTCCGTGGTGGTACAGGTCACCTACTTCAAGCTGACGAAAGGCCGGCGGGTGTTCCGGAGCTCGCCCCTGCACCATCACTTCGAGCTGGCGGGTTGGGAGGAGCCCAAGATCGTCACGCGGTTCTGGGTGCTGGCGAGCCTGGCGGCGCTGGCCGGCTTGGTCCTGGTGTAGCCGTGGGGCCGGGAAAGGTGCTGCGCCCACGTCCCGTCCGCCACCCGGCGGTGGAGGCGCTGCGGGGGAAGCGGGTGCACGTGCTGGGTATCAGTGGCACGGAGGGATCCGCGGTGGCGGAGTTCCTCGTGGCGCAGGGCATCGAGCCCGTCTGCCACGACCTGCAGACCCCCGAGGACTTCCCCGAGACCTTCCGGCGGACCCACGAGTGGATGGAGCCGGGCGAGCGGGAGGACCGCGTGCGCTGGTGGCTGGAGCAGCCGGTTCGCTGGGGCCCCCGCTACCTCGAGGGCGTCGAGGACGCGGAGGTGGTGTTCCTACCCCAGGCGTGGTTCCGCAGGCCGGAGAACGCCCGCATAAGGGAGCTAGTGGCCGGTGGCCTGCGGGCGCACAGCCTCACCCAGTTGGTCCTGGAGCTGGCACCGTGTCCGGTGGTGGGAGTCACGGGGACCAACGGGAAGTTCACCGTGGTCACCCTGGTCCAGCGGATCCTGAGCGCTTCGGGGCTGCGGGCCTACGCCAGCGGCAACGACCGCACCCACGTGCCCGCGGTGTACTTCCTGCACGAGCTGGGGCCGGAGGATCGCCTGGTGCTGGAGCTGAGCAACCGCCAGCTGCTGGGGATCTGGCGCAGCCCTCCGGTGGCGGTGATCACCAACGTGAGTGTCCACCACCTGGACGACCACGGGAGCTTCGAGGCGTACGCGGCCTCCAAGGCCCGCATCTTCCAGTACCAGGGGCCGCGGGACGTCCTGGTGGCCAACCTGGACGACCCCGTGACGTGGTCCCTGGCCCAAAAGGCGCCCTCCCGGGTGGTGCCGTTCGGAGCGCAGGCCCGGGAGGGAGCGTGGCTCGATGGGGACTGGATCTGCTGGCGGGACCGGCGGGTGTTGCCACGGTCGGACCTGGTGGTGCCGGGCCAGCACGCGGCCTCCAACGCCCTGGCCGCGTGCGCGGCCGCGGGGGTGGCGGGAGGGACCGTGGAGGCCATGGCGGCGGTGCTGCGGGAGTTCCGGGGGTTGCCGCACCGCCTGTGGCTGGTGGACGAGATCGGGGGCGTGCGGTACTATGACGACTCCCTGGCCACCAACCCCGCGGCCGCCGCCGCGGCGGTGGCGGCCATGGAGCGGCCGTTCGTCCTCATCGCCGGAGGACGGCGGCTGCAGGCCACGCGGGAAGAGTTTGAACCCCTCCGCCAGGCGCTGCGCGCAAGCCCCGTCCGGGCCATCTACCTCATCGGCGAGAGCGCGCCGGTCCTGCGCCAGGCTCTGCGGGGGCTGGCGGCGGAGGTGCTGGAAGTGCGCACGCTCCCGCAGGCGTTCCGGCGCGCGGTGCAGCTGGCGAGGCCCGGGGAGGCGGTGCTGCTGTCGCCGGGCTGCGAGTCGTTCGACCAGTTCGCGGACTACCGGGAGCGGGCCGCCCGGTTCGCCGCGCTGGTGGCGCAGGAAAGGAGGAAACGGGCGGGTTGACGCGCCCGGGTCCGCCGCAGGAGATCCGGCGCGGCCCCCCGGACGGGTGGCTGGTGGCCAGCGTGCTGGGGTTGTGCGGTGTGGGACTGGTGATGGTGTACAGCTCCAGCTCGGTGGTGGCCTTCGAGCGGTTCGGGGACGCCGCGTACTTCCTCAAGCGCCAGCTGGTGTGGTTGGCCCTGGGCTGCGCCTGCATGACCCTCACCTCCCGGGTGCACTACACCGCGTGGCGCGGCCTCGCGCCGCCCCTGCTGGCGGCGTCCCTGGCCCTTCTGGGCGCGGTCCTCGTCCCGGGGGTGGGCGAGGTGGCGGGCGGCGCGCGCCGGTGGATCGTGGTGGGGCCCGTGAGCTTCCAGCCCGTGGAGCTGGCGAAGTTCAGCCTGGTGCTGTACCTGGCCCACTTCCTGGCGAACCGGCGGAACCAGGTGCGGCACCTGGTCCGGGGACTGCTGCCGCCGCTGACGTTCACAGGCGTCCTGGCCGCCCTGGTGCTGCGCCAGCCGGATCTGGGCAGCGCCGTGGTGCTGGCGGCCATCGCGGGTGCGGTGCTGTTCTGCGGGGGCGCTCGGCTGCACCACCTGGCGGGTGTGGTGTTGGTGGCGACGCCCGTGGCCGCCTGGGCGGTGCTGGCGGAAGCGTACCGGCGGGAGCGGATCCTGGCGTTTCTGGATCCCTGGCGCGACGTCCTGGGCAGCGGCTTCCACATCATCCAGTCCCTGGTGGCGGTGGCGTCCGGGGGACTTGCGGGGGTGGGTCTCGGCCAGAGCCGCCAGAAGTTCTTCTACCTTCCGGAGGGGCACACGGACTTCATCTTCGCCATCCTGGCGGAGGAGCTGGGAGTCGTGGGCGTGGTGCTGGTGGTGGGTCTGTACGCGGTGTTCGTCGCCCGCACCTACCGCGCGGCCCTCCGTGCCCCGGACCGGTACGGCGCATTACTGGCCGCGGGGTTCGGCGCGTGGGTGGCCGCACAGGCCGTGTTGAACATGGGGGTGGTGACCGGGATGCTGCCGGTCACGGGCGTTCCGCTCCCGTTCGTGAGCTTCGGCGGCTCGTCCCTGGTGGCGCTGATGGCGGCCTCGGGGGTCTGTCTCAACCTCTCCCAGTACGCGCGGGCTCCTCGGGAAGCGGACGTGTTCGCCGACTGGACCGCTTCCCCCGAGCCCGGGGGTGCGGGGTGACCTTGCGCGTGGTGCTGGCGGGAGGTGGGACGGGCGGCCACGTCTACCCCCTGCTGGCGGTGGCGGAGGCGGCGGCCGGCGAGGCAGCCTTCCAGTTCGTGGGCGGAGATGGCCTGGAGAGAGAGGTGGTGCCTCCGTCGGGAATTCCCTTTCACCGGGTGCCCTCGGGCGGCGTGGTGGGGAAGGGGCCGCTGGTGGCCGCCCGTAACCTGGCCCGCATCGCCAGCGGCGTGCTGCGGGCGCGCCGGCTGCTGCGGACGCTCCGGCCGAACGCGGTGGTGTCCACCGCGGGCTACGCGGGGTACCCCACCGCCCGGGCCGCCGCGGACCTGGGAGTGCCCGTGGTCCTGGTGGAGCCCAACAGGGTCCCGGGTGCTGCCAGCCGGCTTCTGGCGGCCCGGGCGCGGAGGGTGTGCGTGGCGTTCGCGGCCACTGCCGCCGCCTTCGGCGAGCGGGCCGTGTGGACCGGGGCGCCCGTGCGGCGCGCGGCCCTTCCCGGAGAGGCGGCGCGCGCGCGGGCCTGTTACGGGCTCGCACCGGATCGCACCACGGTGCTGGTCCTGGGCGGCAGCCAAGGCTCAGAGGTTTTGAACCGTGTCGTCCAAGAGGCGGTCACCTTGTTGAGCCACCGCCACGACCTCCAGATCCTTCACGCTACGGGCCGCGCGCGGGCGGGGCTCGGTCGGGAAATCCCGTCGGGTGAGGTGCGGTACCGCACCGTGGACTACGTGGACCCCATCGGTGACGCCTACGCCGCCAGCCACCTGGTAGTGGCGCGGGCGGGGGCGGTTACGTGCGCGGAGCTGCTGGCCGCAGGTCTGCCCTCGGTCCTCGTTCCGCTGAGGCTGGCTTCGGGCCACCAGCTGCACAACGCCCGGGCCCTGGAGGAAGCCGGTGCCGCGGTGGTGTTGCAGGAAAAGACGCTTTCGGCTACACGGCTGGCGCAGCTTTTGGAGGAGCTGCTGGAAGACCGCCCGCGGCTGGAGCGTATGGCCCGGGCCGCACGAGCTCTGGGCCGGCCGGAGGGGGCCAGGGCGGTGTGGGAGCAGGTCGTTCTCACCGCTCGCGAGGTGGGAGGTGGGTGACCTGCACTTCGTAGGCGCCGGCGGGGCCGGGATGAGCCCGCTGGCGGAGGTGTACGCGCGGCGCGGGGCGTCGGTCTCCGGATGCGACCTCCGGGATAGCGCTGCGGTCCGGCGGCTGCGGACCCTGGGGGTGGACGTCCGACTGGGGCACGACCCGGACCACCTACAGACCGCGAGATGTCTGGTGGTGTCGCGGGCTGTCCCGCCTACCGAACCGGAAGTGGCCGCAGCCCGGGCGAGGGGGCTTCCGGTGCTGCACCGAGCTCAGGTGCTGGCCCAGCTGCTGGCCCGGGAGGCGGATTCCGTAGGCGTCGTAGGGACTCACGGAAAGACCACCACCGCCGCCCTGTTGAGCGTGACCCTGGAAGCCGCGGGACTGGATCCCACGGCCCTGGTGGGCGGAGAGGTGCGTCAGTTCGGGGGCGGGGCGCGGGTGGGGAGCGGTGTGGCGGTAGCGGAGGTGGACGAGAGCGACGGGTCTTTGGTGTGGGTGCGGGTCCGGGGTGCCGTGGTCACGAGCCTGGACCTGACAGACCACGCGGACCACTACCGGGACCTGGACTCGCTCCTGCGCACCTTCGCACGTTTCGTGGCGGCGACGGACCCCGAGGGCGTGGTGGCGCTGTGCGCGGACTGCCCCAACGCACGCCGTCTTGAGGCTCACGCGCCGGGCCGCGTGGTGACCTACGGCGTGGAAGCGGGGACCTACCGCAGCCGGATCCTCCGGGTGCAGGGGCGGTGGTCGCACTTCGTGCTCCTGCGGGACGGCCGGGAGGTGGGCGAGGTCCGCCTCAGCCTGCCGGGCCGCCACAACGTGGCGAACGCCACCGCGGCGCTGGCGGTGGGGCTGGAGCGCGGCGCGCCCTTTGACGTTCTGCGGGAGGCCCTGGCAGGTTTCCAGGGCGTCCGCCGGCGGTTCGAGGTGTACTGCGAGTCCCCCCTGGTGGTGGACGACTACGCCCACAACCCGGTGAAGGTGCGGTCGTTTTTGCGGGCGGTGCGCGAGGCGTGGCCGGGGCGCAGGGTGGTGGCGGTGTTCCAGCCCCACCGCTACTCCCGGACCCGCACCACCTACGCCCAGTACGCGGACGCGTTTGCGGACGCCGACGAGGTGGTGGTCACGGAGCTGTACCCTGCGGACGAGCCGCCCGAACCCGGCGTGAGCGGCAGGCTGATCGCGGACCACCTGCGCCACCCGTGTGTGCGTTGGATTCCGGAGCTGGAGGACGTGGTGGCCCGGCTGCGGAGGACCGTGGGACCGGAGGACGTGGTGGCCACCCTGGGAGCCGGAGACGTCTGGCGGGTGGCGCAGACGCTGGCCCGGGAGGTGGGGCGGTGAGGGCCGTGGATCCGGCCCGTGCGGACCGCCTGGCCCGGGTCCTGCGCGGGCTGTGCCGCGACGTGCGTTGCGGCGAACCCCTGCGCCGCCACACCACGTTCCGCATCGGCGGGCCCGCAGACGTGCTGGTGGTACCCCGGACCGCGGACGAGCTGCGGGCGGTGATGACGTGGCTGTACGCCTCCGCGGAGCCGTTCGTGGTGTTGGGACGCGGGTCGAACGTGCTGGTCTCCGACAGGGGCGTGAGGGGCGTGGTGGTGAAGGTGGGCGGAGGACTGGACCGGGTCCGGTGGAACGGGCCGCGTGTGGTGGCGGAAGCGGGCTCAGGCCTGCCCCGGCTGAGCTTCCGGGCGGCCCGCCGGGGACTGTCAGGCTTGGAGTTCGCGGCGGGAATCCCCGGGTCGGTGGGCGGAGGGGTGGTGATGAACGCGGGCGCCCACGGGCACAGCCTGCAGGAGGTGGTGCGGGCGGTGCGCGTCGTGGCGCCGTGGGGCGAGGCCACATGGCCTGCGCAGGCGCTGGAGTTCGGCTACCGCACGAGCCGGCTGCAGCGCACCTCCGCGGTGGTGGTGGAGGTGGAGCTGGAGCTCAGCCCCGCCCCCGTGGAGGAGGTGCTGGAGCGCACCCGACGCTGGCTGCAGCAGCGGGGCGCGACCCAGCCCGTCCGGTTGCCCTCCTCCGGCTGCATCTTCCGCAACCCGCCGGGCGACGCCGCGGGGAGGCTGGTGGAGCTCTCCGGCGCCAAGGGGATGCGGGAGGGCGGGGTGGAGGTCTCCCCCCTTCACGGGAACTACGTGGTGAACACCGGCGGCGGCCGGGCGGAGGACGTGCTGCGGCTAGTGGAGCGGGTGCGGGAGCGGGTCCGCCGGACCTTCGGGGTGGAGTTGGAGCTGGAAGTGCAGCTGGTGGGGGAGTTCTAAGTGGAGCCCCAGGAGCGCCCGCAGGCTCCCGCGGAGTTGTGGATCCGCCTGCTGCGGCTGTGGGCGGCCACCGCGGCCGCCTGTGCGGTGGTGAGCTTCCCGACGTCGTCGGTGTTCTCCCTGCGGCAGGTGGAAGTCCGCGGTGCTCTCACCCTGGACCCGCAGGCCCTGGTCCGGGCCGCGGGTCTGGAGCTGGGTTCGCCCCTCGCGTCCGTGGACCCCGAGCGCGTCCGCCGCGGGCTCCTGCGGCTGCCGCGGGTCAGACAGGCGCGCGTGGAGGTCCAGTGGCCTTCGCGGGTGGTGGTGTGGGTGCAGGAGCGCAAGCCCCTGGCAGTCCTGCGGCTTCCGGACAGGACCCAGGCCGCGGTGGACGGGGAGGCCGTGGTCCTAGACCGCGGCGGGCAGGAGGAAGGGCTGCCCGTGATCCTCATCCCCGCGGTGCCGTGGCTGCGGCCCGGAGAGGTGGTTCCCGCGGCGCCGGTGGTCGGGCTGGTAGCGGAGCTGGCGGCGTTGCCGGAAGCCGAGCGCAGACGGGTAAGGTGGGTGCGCTGGCTCGCCACCGGCGACTACGCGGTGGGAGGGTGGGACGGGGTGGTGGCGCGGGTTGCCGCGGGACAGCTGCAGCAGGGTCTGCGGAGGGCGCAGAGGGTTCGTGAAGCCCTGCGGGCGCGCGGGGTGCGGCCTGCGGTGGTGGACGTGCGGTTCCGCGAGCGGGCCGTCGTGGAGCCCGCCCCCTGAGGCCGCCCGGACGGGGACCGGAACGTGCGGGCGGTCTGTACGTTCCGGCAGGAGTCGGGGCTCGATCGCAGAAGACTTCGGAAAAGCAAAGGCCATTTCCTTGCGCGAAGTTGCACGGAGGAGGGCGGCGGTGCCGAAGAAGGGTTCCCTGGTGGGGCTGGACATCGGCACCACGAAGGTGTGCGCCCTGGTGGGCGAGGTGGATGAGGACGGCGAGGTCCACGTGGCCGGGGTGGGGACGGTTCCGTGCAGCGGACTGCGCCGGGGAGTGGTGACCGACCTGGAGGCCACCACGCGGGCCGTGACGGAGGCCGTGGAACGGGCGGAGCGCATGTCGGGACAGCCCATCCGGTCCGCGTACCTGTCCGTGTCCGGGGAACACATCGCCTCCCAGAACAGCCGCGGGGTGGTGGCGGTCTCCCGCAGCGACCGGGAGATCAGCCCGCAGGACGTGGAGCGGGTGGTGGAGGCCGCCCGCATGGCCGCCATCCCGGCTCCCGACCGGGAGATCATCCACCTGCTCCCCCGGGGCTTCGTGGTGGACGGACAGGACGGGGTGCGGGATCCCGTGGGCATGTACGGGACGCGGTTGGAGGTGGAGGCGCACATCGTCACCGGCACCAGCACCCTCCTGGCGAACCTGGTGAAGTGCGTGCACCGGGCGGGGCTGGAGGTGGAGGAGCTGGTGCTGGAACCCCTGGCCTCCGCGGAGGCCGTGCTGTCCCCCGCGGAGCGGGAGCTGGGCGTGGTGGTGTGTGATGTGGGAGGCGGTACCACCAGCCTGGGCGTGTTCCACGCGGGAGGCCTGGTGCACACGGTGGTGCTGCCCGTGGGCGGCAACCACATCACCCACGACATCGCCTTCGGGCTGCGGACCCCCCTGCCGGAGGCGGAGAAGCTGAAGGTCCGCCACGGGGCGGCGTCCGTGCACGCGGTTCAGGAGGGGGAGCTGGTGGAGGTGGTGGGCGTGGGCGAGCGGGAGCCCCGGGTGCTGCCGCGGCGCCACGTGTGCGAGATCATCCAGCCTCGGGTTGAGGAGATCCTGAGTCTGGTGGCCTCGCACCTGCACCGTCCGGAGGTGGCGCGGCGGGTGCCCGCAGGGCTCGTCCTCACGGGCGGAACGGCGCTGCTGCGGGGTTTCGCGGAGCTGGCCACCGAACGGCTGGGACTGCCCGCCCGGGTCGGTTACCCCACGGGCGTGGTGGGGTTGGTGGACGCGGTCAGTAGCCCCGCGTTCGCCACCGCGGTGGGCCTCGTCCTGTACGGAGCCCGGGCTGACCGGCGTCCGCGGGGCCGGGCGGAGCGCAACGGGGCGCTGTGGGGGCGGTTTCGGGCGTGGGTGCGCGGGGTGCTGCACGGAGAGTAGGTCGGGAAGACGGCCCGGAGGAAAACACCGGGGTCAGAGTCGAGGAGGGGACCATGGCGCATCTGGACCGGGACCTGCGGCGGTTCGCCTCCATCAAGGTGGTGGGGGTGGGCGGGGCGGGGAGCAACGCGGTGAACCGCATGATCGCGGCGGGCCTGCGGGGGGTGGAGTTCATCGCCATCAACACCGACGTGCAAGCCCTGGCCCTTTCCCAGGCCGAGCGGAAAATCCACATCGGGGCGAAGCTCACCCGGGGGCTGGGAGCGGGGGGCAACCCGGAGGTGGGCCGTCAGGCGGCGGAGGAGACCAAGGACGAGCTGTACGACGCCCTGGAGGGCGCGGACATGGTCTTCGTCACCGCGGGCATGGGCGGCGGGACCGGGACCGGCGGGGCGCCCGTGGTGGCCCGCATCGCGAGGGAACAGGGGGCCCTCACCATCGGGGTGGTGACCAAACCGTTCTCCTTCGAAGGGCGTCGCCGGGCCGCGGCGGCGGAGGAAGGCATCCGGAACCTCAAGGAGCAGGTGAACACCCTCATCACCATCCCCAACGACCGGCTGCTGCAGCTGGTGGACCGCACCGTGAGCATGATCGAGGCCTTCCGGGTCGCGGACGACGTCCTGCGGCAGGGCGTGCAGGGGATCGCGGACCTCATCACCGTGCCCGGCCTGATTAACCTGGACTTCGCGGACGTCCGGACGGTGATGGCGGAGGCGGGGAGTGCCCTCATCGGCATCGGCGTGGCTTCAGGGGAGGACCGGGCCGTGCGGGCAGCCCGCACCGCCATCAGCAGCCCCCTGCTGGAGACCTCCATGGACGGCGCCCGAGGGGTGCTGTTGAATGTCACGGGGGGCCTCGACCTGGGGCTGGTGGAGGTGAACGAGGCGGCGCAGATCATCGCGGAGGCCGCAGATCCCGACGCCAACATCATCTTCGGCGCGGTCATCGATGAGGGCCTCCGGGACGAGGTGCGGATCACCGTGATCGCCACCGGCTTCGACGCGGCCCGGCCCAAGCGGGCCGAGGAAGATGCGGAACGGGGGGCGGCTCCCCCGCCGCAGGACCGCGAGGTCCCCGTGAAGATGTTCATCGACGACCTGGACGTGCCGGCGTTCCTGCGCAAGCGCTGACCGGACGTGCCCAGGACCGTGCCGGCGTGGCGGGCCCGCCGTGCCGGAGGAGCGTATGACCGAGCTCGGTGACCCCCTGGAGCGCGCAGTCCGGCGTCACTTCCCCGTGCTGGAGGTGCACCGGACGGACGGGGCGGTGCGGTTTGTGATCTCCGACGGCCCACACCCGGCCGGCGCGTTCCGCAGCCTCCGGCGGGAGCTCCTGGCGCTGGGCTACTCGCCGCTCTTGCGCAGGCACCGGGGGCGCGTGTGGCTGTACCTGGTGCCCCGGCCGCCGAAGGGTGCCAGCAACCGGTGGCTGGTGGTCGCGCTGTTCCTGGCCACCGTGGGCACCACCTTCGCCACGGGATTTCTGGCCTCTCACCGCTTCGCGCAGGTGCTGCGGGAGGTGCCCTACGCGGTGCTGCGGGCCGGATACTGGCCGAACCCGTGGGTGGACGGACTCACCTTCAGTGCCGCCCTCATGGCGATCCTCCTGGTACACGAGCTGGGGCACAAGCTGGCAGCCCAGGCGCACGGGATCGAGGCCAGCGGTCCGTACTTCATCCCGTTCCCGCCGCTGCTGGTGGGAGGCGAGATGTCGCTGGGGACCATGGGCGCGGTGATCTTCTCCAAGGAGCCCGCGCCGGACCGCGACGGACTGTTCGACCTGGGCGCCTCCGGACCCGTGGCGGGCTTGGTGGTGGCCGCGGCGGTGCTGTGGGTGGGGTTGGAGCGTACCGTGCTGCTGGACCTGGCCGCCCTGTGCCCCGGCCTCCGGCCGGAGAACTGCGGTCCCCTGCTGGCACTGCCGCGCTTCCCCTTCGGGCTGCCGTGGGTGGTGGACCAGGTGGTGCGCTGGCGGTTCGGCGCCTCGCCGGAGGTGGTGGCCTACCTGGACCCCCTGCTGGACGCCGCGGTCATCGGAGTGTTTGTGACCGCGGTGAACCTGCTGCCCGCCAGCTCCCTCGACGGCGGCCACGTCACCCGGGCGCTGCTGGGTGAGCGCTGGCACCGGTGGGGCTCCTACCTGGCGGTGGGGCTTTTGTTCCTCATGGGCCTGTGGCTGATGGCGATCCTGCTGCTGTTTTTGCTGTCGCGGGGCCACCCCGGGCCCATGGATGATCTCACCCCTCCGTCCCCGTCCCGACGGTGGGCCGGCTTAGGGCTGCTGGCGGTATTCCTGGTGTCGCTGCCGTGGACCAACTTCCTGCTGCTGCTCCGGCTGCTGGGCGAGCTGGTGGGCCGCTGAGCGTGAGCGTGGAGCTGGTGGGGCTCCGTAAGCGCTACGGCCGGGCGGAGGTCCTCCGGGGTCTGAGCTTTCGGGTGGACGCCGGCGAGGCGGTGGCGCTGGTCGGACCCAACGGGGCGGGCAAGACCACCACCCTTCGGGTCCTCGCCACCCTCACGCGGCCCACGGAGGGCACCGCCCGGGTGTGCGGCTGGGATGTGACCCGCCACCCGGAGCGGGTACGCCGGTGCGTGGGGATGGTGGCCGAGCAGGGGGGGGTGTACGGCCGCCTGTCGGCGCTGGAGACGCTGCACTACTTCGGGGCGCTGTACGGCCTGGACCGTCGGGAAGTGGAGCGGCGCGCCGAGCAACTGGTGAGCTGGCTGGGCATGGAGGAGTTCTGCCGAAGCCCCGCCTTTACGTACTCCCGCGGCATGCGGCAGCGTGTGCAGCTGGCCCGGGCGCTGCTGCACGACCCCTCGGTCCTCCTGCTGGACGAGCCCACCTCAGGCCTAGACGCCCCCACGGCCCGGGTAGTCCGGGAGGCCGTCCGATCCCTGGCCCGGCAGGGCCGGTGCGTGGTGCTGGCCACCCACTCTCAGGAGGAGGCCCAGCAGGTGTGCGACCGCCTGGTGCTGCTGGAGGACGGCGTGGTCCGGCAGGAAGTTTCTCTGTGCCGGGTTCCGTGAGCGTGCTGTGAGGCTCGTCTGGGCCGTGGCGGCCAAGGAGCTGGTGGACCTGAGCCGGGACCGGCGGGCGTTGTTGCTGGGGTTCCTGGTACCGGTCCTGGCGGTACCGGTGATGTCCCTCTTGGTGGAGGGGAGCACGGCCCGCCGCCTGCAGTCGCCCTCGCGGGTGGCGGTGGCGGGCTCACCGGAAGGGCGGGAGCTTTTGCGTTTCGGGGAAGATCTGGTGGAGCCTGTGGCGGTAGGGGATCCCGAGGAGGCCCTGCGCAGCGGCCAGGTGGCGGCGGTGGTGGAGGTGTCGGCAGAGGCAGGGGAGGTGAGGGAGGTGGTGGTGCGCTACCGAGCCCGCGACCCCGACGGGCTGGTGGCCAAAGAAAGGGTAGCGCAGGTGGTGGCCCGCTACGCCCTGCCCGCAGTGGACCGTACGCTCCGGGCTCACGGGTTGGACCGCGAAGCCCTCACGCCGGTGCGGGTGCGGGAGGAGGTGGTGCCGGGCGGGACGGGCTGGACGGGCCGTCTAGCTCCCCTCCTGGTGGTGGTGTGGGGCTTCGCGGGCGCCAGCTTGGTGGCCGCGGATCTCAGCGCGGGCGAGCGAGAGCGCGGCACGTGGGACGCGCTGCGGTCTGCTCCCGTGCACCGGCTGGCCCTGGTGGGAGGAAAGTTCGTGGCGTGCTGGGTGGCGGGGGCCGTGCTGGCGGTGTTGAGCGCGTCCTCGCAGCTGCTGTTCGCTGGACCCGGCCCCGTGGAGGGGGTTCAGCTTGGGGGCTTGGTGGTGGCCGCGCTGTGCGCGAGCGCCGTGGCCGGAAGTGCCGCCCTGGTGGTGGGCTCCTTGAGCCGCAGCGCACGGGAAGCCAACCAGTGGGCCGTCCCCCTGTACCTGGTGGCCCTGGCCACCGCCGCAGGCGCAGACCTTGTGGGAGCCTCGCAGGCGGCCTTTGCGGTCCCGGTCCTCAACGCGTTCCTCCTGGCGCAGCGCGCGCTGGCAGGGGGTCCCCCGGAGGGTGCGCAGGTAGGCTCGGCCGTGGTTTCCTCAGCAGGGGTCTGCCTGCTGCTGCTGGTAGCCGCCGCGAGGCTGGTGGACCGGGACTGACGGCCGGGCGTGCGCGCGCGTGCAGGCGCGAAAACGGTTGCCGGGGGCTGGAAAAGCACGGCCAAGGAGACCCCAGGGGACTTGCAGTCGGCGGACGGACGAGCCACAATATCTGGGCGCACAGGCAGCCATTTCCTCAACATCTAGGGGTCGGTTGGGGGAGAAGGTTTTCAGACGCCATGCGGTGTCCGTACTGCGGTTACCACGACAGCCGGGTGCTGGACTCCCGGCCCGCGGAGGACGGGGCAGCGATCCGGCGCCGGCGGGAGTGCCCGCGGTGTGAGAGGCGCTTCACCACCTTCGAGCGGGTGGACCCGGCGCCCGTGATGGTGGTGAAGCGGGACGGCCGGCGGGAGCCCTTCGACCGGGCTAAGGTGCTGGGCGGGCTGCTGAAGGCCCGGGGAAAGCGGCCGATCCCCACGGAGGTCCTGGAGTCCCTGGCCGCGGAAGTGGAGCGACAGGTGCGCAACCTGGGCGAGCCGGAGGTCCCCAGCAGCCGGATTGGCGAGATGGTGATGGAGCGCCTGCGGGGCGTGGACGAGGTGGCCTTCGTGCGGTTCGCCTCCGAGTACCGCCGGTTCCAGGACGTGCAGAGCATCGTGGAGGAAGTGGAGCGGCTGCGGGCGCAGAAGGACCGGGAGGAGCAGCTCCGGCGTCAGGTCCCCCTGCTGCCCCTGGGGGAGGGGCGGGCCAACGGCAAACACGACTCGGGAAGGTGAGCCCATGCAGACCACGCGGGAGGCGACGGACCTGTTCCAGCGGACGCTGCGGTACTTCGGCGGGGACGAGCTGCGGGCCCGGGTGTTCTTCGACAAGTACGCCCTGCGGGATTCCAGCGGCCGCGTGGTGGAGAGCACGCCGCCCGAGATGTGGGCCCGGGTGGCCCGGGAGATCGCCTCCGCGGAACAGACAGAGGCCAAGCGGCGGGAGTGGGAGGAGAAGTTCTACTGGCTGCTGGAGGACTTCCGGTTCGTCCCCGGCGGGCGCATCCTGTTCGGCGCCGGGAACCCGCGCCGCGCCACCCTCCTCAACTGCTACGTCATTCCGATCCGGGGCGACTCCCTGGAGGACATCTTCGAGTGGTGCAAGGAGGCGGCGCGCACCTACTCCTTCGGGGGGGGCGTGGGGACCGACATCAGCGTCCTGCGGCCCCGCGGCACGCTGGTGAACAACGCCGCCATCACCAGCTCGGGGGCGGTGTCCTTCATGGAGCTGCTGTCCACCACCACGGGTACCATCGGGCAGGCCGGCCGGCGCGGAGCCCTCATGATCACCCTCCGCAGCGACCACCCCGACGTGCTGGAGTTCACCCGGGTCAAGCGGAACCTGGACCGGGTCCGCTATGCGAACATCAGCGTGCGCGTGGACGACGCCTTCATGCGGGCGGTGGAACAGGACGGCCCGTACACCCTCCGCTTCGCCAACGAGAGGGTCCAGGTCGAGCGCACCGTCCGGGCGCGGGAGCTGTGGGAGGAACTGGTGCGGGGAGCCCGGGACTACGCGGAGCCCGGGGTGATCTTCTGGGACACCGTGCGGCGGGGGTCCACCTCCGAGTACAGCGGGATGAACGTGATCACCACCAACCCGTGCTCGGAGATTCCCCTGGAACCGTACGGGGCGTGCTGCCTGGGCAACGTGAACCTGAGTGCGTTCGTCCGGGAACCGTTCACCGAGCGGGCCCACCTGGACTGGGAGACCCTGGAGCGAGCCCTGCGGTACGCGGTGCGGTTTCTGGACGACGTGCTGGACTACAACGCGGACAAGCATCCGCTGCCGGAGCAGCGGGAGGCCAGCCGGCGGAGCCGGAGGATCGGCGTCGGCTTCACCGGCATGGGGGACATGCTGGCAAAGCTGCGGCTGCGGTACGACTCCGAAGAGGCCCTGGCCTTCGTGGACCGGACCTTCGAGCGGATCAAGAACGTGGTGTACGACGAGAGCGCCAACCTGGCTGCGGAGAAGGGACCGTTCCCCGCCTTCGACCGCGAGCAGCACTTCCGCCAGCCCTTCCTCCAGACCCTGGACCCTGCGGTGCGGGAGAAGGCGTACACCCTGGGGCTGCGGAACGTGGCCCTGCTCACCGTGCCGCCCGTGGGGAGCGGGGCGGCCCTGGCGGGGACCACCAGCGGCATCGAGCCCATCTTCGACCTGTACTACCTGCGCCGCAGCGAGTCGCTGGCTCAATCCCAGTTCAAGGTCTACCACCCCCTGGTCCGGCAGTACATGGACGAGTTCGGGGTGGACGACGACCACCTGCCGGAGTGGTTCGTCACCGCCCACCGCATCGTCCCGGAGATGCGGGTGCGGATGCAGGCCACGGTGCAGAAGCACGTCGACCACAGCATCAGCTCCACGGTGAACCTGTCGGAAGAGGCCACCGTGGAGGACGTGGAGCGCATCTACTTCCTGGCGTGGAAGCTGGGCTGTAAGGGGATCACCGTCTACCGGGAGGGTTCCCGCGAGGGGGTCTTGATCACCGAGGCGAAGGCGCAGCAGCAGACGCAGCCGGAGGGGATCCGCCTACCCGCCGAGCCGGCGCGGGACCGCGCGGTCACGCGCCCGAGGCCGAAGGTGACGCAGGGACGGACGGAGCGGATCGAGACCCCCCGCGGGCGGGTGTACGTGACGGTAAACGAGGACGAGTACGGGCCGTGCGAGGTGTTCGTGGAGTCCCTGGACGTGGAGGCAGAGGCCACGGGCCGCTTGGTCTCCCTGTGCCTGCGCAGCGGGGTGGACCCGCGGGAGGTGATCGAGCAGCTGTGGCGGGTGCAGTCGCGGGAGGTAGCCCTGGATCGGTCCGCGGACGGCACCACGGTCCGGGTGAGCACCATCGCGCAGGCTGTGGCCCTGGCGCTGGGCCGTGCCCTGTACGGGGACGGCTTCCGGCCGGACAAGGAGTTCCCCCGCGCGGCGGCGCTGCCCGAGCCGACGCCGCGCGCCCGGCAGGAACGCCTGAGGTTCACCGCCTCCCCGGCTCCGGACTCCCCGCAGGCGGGGTCCCCGGCGGCTAACGGAACCGGGGACCTGCGGTTTGCGGGCGTCTGCCCGGACTGCGGGGACAAGCTGGTGTACGAGAACGGCTGCGTCCACTGCCGGTCCTGCGGTTACTCGCGCTGCTGAGGCTGCTTCCCCAGGCGGGCCAGCAGCCGCCGTACGGGTGCGGGCACCGGTAGGCCGGGGCGTCGGGGCGGTGCGAAGCGTCCTCGGCCCGGTGGGCTCTCCGGGCGGGCCGTCTGTACGAGGAAGTGCGCCCGGAAATGGGTGAAGGCGTGCTCGAACCTGAGGGGGGCGCCGTCGGGTTGTAGCCGGACAGCTACAAGCCGCTGCAGCGCAGCGCGTGCGCGCCGCCACGAGGGAGCCTCCACGTAGGGGAGTGTCCACAGCCCGCCCCACACGCGGTCGGGAGGCTGACGCACCAGGAGCACGCGGCCCCGCTGGTCCCGGATCAGGGCGGCCACAAATTGCCGGTGGGGTCTCGGTCGGGATGCACGCCGGCGCGGGAGCTCGCCGGCCACGCCTTGCGCGTGGGCTGCACAGAAGGGCCGGACGGGACAGACCCCGCACTTCGGGTTGCGCAGAAGGCAGGTGGTGGCCCCGAGGTCCATGAGGGCCTGGTTGAACTCCCCGGCGCGGCCCGCGGGGAGGACCACGCGGAGGGCTGCCTCTACCGTCCGACGCACCGCCGGGTCCGGGCAGGGCTTCCGCAGGCCCAGAAGGCGCACCCCGACCCGTAGCACGTTCCCATCCACTGCCACCACGTCCTGACCGAAGGCGATGCTGGCCACCGCGGCCGCGGTGTAGGGTCCCACTCCCGGAAGCCGGCGCCATCCCTCCGCGGTGGTGGGCAGGCGGCCCGTGCGGACGATCCTGCGGGCGGCGCGCAGGAGGTTGCGGGCCCGGGCGTAGTAACCCAGCCCCGCCCACGCCCGCAGGACAGCCTCCTGGCTTGCCCCGGCCAGCGCACGCATCGTGGGGAAGGCTCGCAGGAACCGGAGGTAGTAGGGTACCACCGTCTCCACCCGGGTCTGCTGCAGCATGACCTCCGCCACCCACACCCGGTACGGGTCGCGGGTGCGGCGCCAGGGCAGGTTCCGTCGGTGCCGCGCGTACCAGCGGAGGAGACTGCCGGCCAGCCTGGGATCCAGGGCAACCTTCCCGGAGCCTCCCGATCCCGCCCGCCGGACCCCACTCTTCGGGGACACGCGGTTAGCCAGCGCCACCCGGACGACCGGAGCCGGCCCGCGTCCACCCCTGGATGGCCAGGCGCACCAGGACCAGCGCGACCCCGCTGGCAGTCGTGCCGGCCAGGAGGAAGGAAAGCGTCGCGGGGCTCAGCAGGCGGCCCTGCAGGAGCTGCCGCAGCAGGATCCCCGCCGGGACCGCCAGCACCCACGTCAGGAAGAACGTCCTCCAGCCCGGCGCCCGGTAGGTTCCCACCAAAGACGCCACCGCAAGCCAGCTGAGGGCAAGCGGCACGAAGGTCCGGCCGACGAGGCCGACGTCCACGTAGGCCCCGTGGAACGCGGCGCCCGTTGCGGAGAACAGCAGCAGCGCTGCGAGGTCTGCGATCAGGTAGCGCACTACTCTCCTCCCACCAGCACAGGTCCCGCCCGCCGGAGGCGCGCGCTGGGCAGGTAGGCAGCCAGCAGCGCTCCGGCTGCGGCCATGGCGGCGGCCGCCCGCAGCACCGCGGGCACTCCCCAGGCGTCCGCCACCAGCCCGAAGGGCGTGGCCAGCAGGGCGGCTACGGAGCTGGCAGCCACCTGCATGCCACCCCCCAAAGCTGTGTGGCCGGGCAGGAACTCCTGGGACAGCACCAGGGCGATGGGCAGGACTCCCTGGGAGCAGGCGCCCAGGATCAGGACGGCCGCGTACGTCCACGGCGGCCGCAGATACGGCAAAATCAGCACCATCCCCGCCAGGACGGCCATGGTGGAGCCCAGGACTGCTCGACGGCTCCAGCGGTCCGCCAGCCGGCCCAGCAGGGGTGCTGCCACCACGCCCCCTGCCAGCAACACCGACAGGGCCGCGGCTGCGGCCTCCCGGGACTGTCCCAGCCGGTCGATGAGGAAGCCCGGGTAGAACACCGTGACCCCCACGTGCACGCCTCCGCGCAGCAGGGCGATGGCCATGAGGATCCCATAGGCCACCCACAGGTCCTCGCCTTCCTGCCGCGTCACCTCGGCCCGCCGCAGCGTGCCCTCCCGCCGCTGGGACAGCGCCAGCAGCAAGGCGATGGGAAGCCCCACCAGCAGCCACAGCAAAAGCCCCCGAAGGCCGAACGCGCCCGCCAGCACCGCCACCACCGTCGGGCCCAGGGCCCAGCCCACGCTGCCGCCCACGGTGAAGTAACCCATGACCGTGGCGCGCCGCTCGCCCGCGGCCTGGTAGGCCCTGCGCACGGCCTCCGGGTGGAAGAGGGCCGGCCCCAGGGCCAGCACCGCGAGGGCCACCACCGCGGTCCAGGGACCCGTGGCGAGACCCGCCAGCGCCAGGCCGGTGGCGGTGAGGGCCACACCCGCGGGAACCATCCACAGGCTGGGACGGCGGTCCGCGGTCCAGCCCGCGGCCACCTGGATCACGGCTCCGCACAGGGACGCGGCGGTCACCATGATCCCCGTGAGGGTGTAGCTCAGCCGCAGTTCCGTGCGCAGGTACTGGGCCAGCGCCGGAAGGGCTCCCGCGCCCACGTCCACTGCCGCGTGCCCCACGATGAGGAGCACCAGGACAGCTACCGGAGATGGGTGCACGGTTCCAGTCTAGCCCACCGCGGGAGACCGCTCACGCCGCGTGCGCTTCCCTGCGCCTCACACCCGGAGTCGGGGGTCCAGGGCGTCCCGCAGGGCGTCTCCCAGGACGTTGAAAGCCAGGACGGTGAGGGTGATGGCCAACCCCGGGAACACCGCCATCCACGGTGCCTTCTGCACGAAGTCCACCGCAGCCCCGCTCAGCATGAGGCCCCACGCGGGCGTGGGCTCGGCCACGCCCAGGCCGAGGAAGCTCAGGGACGCCTCCAGGAGGATGGCCTGGCCCAGGAACGCGGTGAGCATCACCAGGTAGGGGGCCAGCACGTTGGGCAGCATGTGCCGCAGGATGATCCGCCAGGGGCCCGCACCGATGGCTCGGGCCGCCTCCACGTAGGTGGTGTGCCGAACCTGAAGGGCGCTGCTGCGCACCACCAGCTCCGCCCGGGGGGCGAAGGACAGGGCGATGGCCACCACCAGGTTGGCGGTCCCGCTGCCCAGGATGGCCACCATCGCCATGGCCAGGACGATGAGGGGGAAGGACACCAGGATGTCGGTGATCCGCTGGATCACCAGATCCACAGCCCCCCCGAAGTACGCGGACGCCACGCCCACCAAAGCCCCCACGGTGGCGCCCGCCACGGACGCGGACAGCCCCACCAGCAGCGCGGTGCGGGCGCCGAAGATCAGGCGGCTCAGGATATCGCGGCCGAAGCTGTCCGTGCCCAGCCAGTGCCGGGAGCTGGGCGGGCTGAACATGCTCAGGTAGTCGTTGGCCAGGGGGTCGTAGGGCGCGATCCAGGGCGCCAGCACCGCCGCGAGGACCAGCAGGACCAGAAACCCGCCCCCCGCCACCGCCAGGGGGTAGCGCCGCGCGAACCGCATCAACCGGCCCCCGGTGCGGGGCCGGGCCGCGGCGAGCCACACGCGCGCAGGGAGAGCGTCGGGGGGTCCGGTCATCGCCTCACGCGTAACGAATCCGTGGGTCCAGGCGCGCGTACAGCAGGTCCAGGAGGACGTTCACCAGCACGTACGCGGAAGCCACCAGCAGCATGAGCCCCTGGATCAGGGTGTAATCCCGCCGCGCGATGGCGTCCACGAACAGCTTGCCGACCCCGTTCAGGTTGAACACCTGCTCGGTCACCACCAGCCCGCCGATGAGGAAGGCGAACTCCAGGCCGATCACGGTGACCACGGGCAGGAGGGCGTTCCGCAGGGCGTGGCGCAGCACCACCGCCCGCTCCGCGAGCCCCTTGGCCCACGCGGTGCGCACGTAGTCCTCCCGGAGGACCTCCAGCATGGCGGAGCGGGTCATGCGGGTGGCCACCGCGGAGTAGCGGTAGCCCACCGCCAGGGCCGGCCAGATCAGCTGGCTCAGGTTCGCCACCGGGTCCTGCCACAGGGGCGTGAAGGTCATGGGCGGCAGCCAGCGGAACACCGACAGCAGGAACAGGAGCAGGAGGATGCCCAGCCAGAAGGAGGGGGTGGCGAGCCCCGCCACGCTGAACACCTGCACGAGATGGTCCGGCCACGTGCCCCGGCGGACCGCGGCCCACACCCCCAGGGGGATCGCGAGGCTCACCGCCACCACCGTGGCCATGAGGGCCAGCTGCAGGCTGAGCTCCAGCCGGATGGCGATCTCCCGGGACACGGGCGCACCGGTCCACATGGAGGTCCCCAGGTCCAGGCGGGCGAGCCCCGCGATCCAGTCCCCGTACTGGGCCCACAGCGGCTTGTCCAGCCCCAGGCGGGCGCGTTCCTGCTGGATCACGTCCCGGGTGACGTACGCGCCGCCGCTCACGAGCCGCAGCTCCACGATGTCGCCCGGGATCACCCGCACCAGCAGGAAGATCAGGGTCGCCACCGCCCACAGGGTGGGCAGTACCAGCACGAGGCGAGCCAGCACGTACCGCAGCATCCTACTCGCTCAGCCAGACCTCCTCCAGGTCCTCCAGGTAGTGGGAGGGGCCTACCTTGTAGCCCTGCAGCTTCTTCCAGTGAGGGATGATCCGCTGCCACCACAGGAGGTGGTACTGGTAGGCGCGGTCGCTGAGGACCCGGCGCTCGAACTGGCGGACGATCTGCAGCCGGCGCTGGAGGTTGCGCTCCCGGCTCTGCTGGCGGAACAGCCCGTCCAGCAGGCGGTCCGTGTACCGCGCGTAGTTCAGCGGGTTGCGGTCGCTGGACACGAACTTCACCAGCTGCACGTCAGGGTCGTCGAAGAAGTCACACGTGAAGTCCACGCCCACGTCGTAGTTGCCCGCCCGCAGGTCCGCCAGGTAGGGGCCGGTCTCCTGGATCACGTGCCGGGGGTTCAGTCCCACCTGCCGCCACTGGTCCACCAGGAAGATCCCCGCGGGGATGTACGGCATGGGGATGTTTCGGTTCTTCACGGTGAACTCGAACCCCTCCGGGACCCCTGCCTCCCGCAATAGCCGGCGCGCCTCCTGACGGGCGGCGTTGAGATCCCGGCCGAAGCCCGCCAGCTTGGTCAGCTCCGCCTCGGGGGTGGCGAAGGGGCCTCCCGGGCGCATCACGCCGCCCACGGGGCCCATGAAGGTGATCTGCGAGAGGGCGCGGGACCCGCCCCACCGGTCGATGGCCAGGGTGAGGGCCCGGCGCACCCGGAAGTCGTCGAAAGGCTTGCGCTGGTTGTTGGGGACCACCAGGAGGTTGCACAGCCAGCCGGACTCCTGCACCGTGGCGCGTTCGCCCAGGAACTGCACCACCTCGTCCCGCTGCGCGGGCGCGAACCCGCGGAACTCCACCAGGGCCTGGCCGAACTTCAGCGCCGCGGCCTGGGCGGCAGGGCTGCTGATGAACAGGGCCCGGTAGCCGTCCAGGTACGGCCGGCCCGGCTTCCAGTAGTTCTCGAACCGCACCCCTTCCCAGTGGGAGCCGCGCACGTACTCCTTGAACCGGAAGGGGCCCGTGCCCATCACGTTGCGCTCGTACCAACGGGGATCCCGCTCCAGGATGTCCGCCTTGTAGATCCAGTTGAAGGGTGAGGCCAGCTTCTCCAGGAAGGTGGCCGATGGCCACTTGAGCCGAATCACCACGGTGTTGGGGCTGGGGGCGCTCACGCTCTCCACCATCTCGTACATGGCCTGACGGGCGCTGGCGACCCCCTGGGGCGGGAAGATGATCTTGTCCAGGCTGGCCTTGATGTCCCGGGAGGTCAGCAGGCTGCCGTCGTGGAAGCGCACCCCGCTGCGGATACGGAAGGTGTAGGTGAGGCCGTCCTCGGACACCGTCCAGCTCTCCGCCAGATCCGGGACCACCTTCGGGTAGTTGAGCGGGTCGAACTTCACCAGCAGGTTGTAGTGGGGTCGGATGGGGTGGATGACCGCGAAGGTGGTCTCCCGGTGGGCGTCGAAGGACGGAGGCTCCGCCGACACGATGAAGCTCAGCGAACCACCCCGCCTCGGCGGCGCGGGCGCGGAGCTACTGACGGTGCCCGAGGCCGCCACCAGCGCCGCCACCAACAGCGCGGCGGCCCCCAGTTGCTGTAGCCGACGTCGAGCGTGCACTGCCTTCACCCCCTCCCGATGGCGTTCTCATCTGCCGGGTGGATTACGCCGGAATGCGCGGGCGATCCTCCCGTGGGTGCGACAGCGGTCCGCACACGGGCGGCCAGGAGCTCCGCCGGGTGCACCGCAGGACGGCCCGCGCCATGCGCGATCTGCTGGCGACAGCTCACCCCCGCAGCCACCACGCGGACCTCCCGCGCGAGCTGGCGGACCGCGGGCAGCAGGCGGAGCTCCGCGATGGCCATGGACAGATCGTAGTGCTCCCGCTCGAACCCGAAGGACCCGGCCATGCCGCAGCAGCCTGCGTCCACCTCTCGAGGCCGGAAGCCCGCGGCCTGCAGGACCCGCAGCAGGGGGCCCGTGCCCACCAGTGCCCGCTGGTGGCAGTGGGCGTGCACCAGGACGGTCCCGTCTCCCTCCACGGGGGGAAGCTCGAGCGCGCCCTCGCGGTCCAGGAACTCCTCCAGCAGCAGGGTGCCGGCCGCCACGGCGCGGGCCGCCTCGTCCGGGACCAGGTCCGGCACCTCGTCCCGGAAGGTCAGCAGGCAGCTGGGCTCCACGCCCACCACGGGCACGCCTTCCCGAGTCAGCCGGCTCAGGCGCGCCACCGCCCGCTGGGCCGCCCGGCGCGCGGTGTCCAGGAAACCCTTGCTGATGAGGGTCCGCCCGCAGCACACCGTGGGTGCCAGGACCACGCGGTAGCCGAGGGCTTCCAGCAACTCCACCGCCGCGATGCCGGGCTTCGGATCGTGGTACAGGGTGAAAGTGTCGGGGAAGAACGCCACGACCCCGCGGGCCCCGCTGCCCGAAGAGGCCCGCCGGCGCCACCAGCCGAGGAAGGTGGGGTGGGCAAAGCGCGGCAGGGGCCTCCGGCGGTCCACGCCTGCCCGGTGCAGCAAGGCCCGTGCCAGCGGGCGCTCGGCCGCCCAGTTGGCCAGGGGAGCCGCCGCCGCGCCGAGCCGGCTCAGTAGGCGCGTATGCGCGAACAGCCAGTCCCGGAAGGGTGCTCCGTGGGCCCGGTGGTGGGCGTGCAGGACCTCCGCCTTGATCTTGCTGAGATCCACGCTGGCCGGGCACTCCGCCTTGCAGGCCTTGCACTCCAGGCACAGGTCCAGGGCCTCCCGCATGCGGTGGCCGGTCAGCTCGTGTGGCGGCAGCTGGCCAGCTAGCGCCGCGCGGAGGAGGTTGGCGCGTCCCCGGGTGCAGTGCTCCTCTTCCCGGGTGACCCTGTAGGAGGGGCACATCACCCCGTCGTGCTTTTTCCGGCACGCGCCCACGCCGCTGCACTGTTCCACCGCGGCCGCGAACCCGCCCTCGCGGGTCCAGTGGAAGGCGGTCCGCAGGGGCACCGTACGGTAGTCCGGGCCGTACCGCAGGGAGGCGTCCATGGCCGGGCTGTCCACGATCTTGCCGGGATTGAGCAGGTGGTCCGGGTCGAACAGCCGCTTGACCGCGCGGAAGGCGCCGTAGATCTCCGAGCCGAAGTACCGCTCCACGAACCAGGACCGGACCATCCCGTCGCCGTGTTCGCCGCTCATGGCGCCGCCGAACTCCAGCACCAGCTCGCCGACCGCGTGGGCGATCCGCACCATGCGCTGCAGGTCCTCCCGGTCCTTGGGGTTCAGCAGCGGCCGCACGTGGATGCAGCCCACGCTGGCGTGGGCGTAGAAGGCGGCCTGCACGCCCTCCCGCGCCAGCACCTCGTGGAAGCGCCGCATGTAGGCGCCGAGGCGCTCCACGGGGACCGCGGTGTCCTCCACGAAGGCCAGCGGCTTGCGCTCCCCCCGGATCCCCTGGAGCAGCCCCTGCCCGGCCCTGCGGACCCTCCACACGTTGTCCTGGCCGGCGGGGTCCAGCACCCGGACGCAGGCGTACGCGGGGCCGGAGCCCACCAGCTCCCGCTCCAGGGCCGCCACGCGCTCGGCGAGCTCCTCGGGGAAGTCCGCGGAGAACTCCACCACCAGCAGCGCCCCGGGTTCGCCCTGCACGAAGGTCATCCGCCGCGCGTACTCCAGCTGCTGGCGGGTCATGTCCAGGATCATGCGATCCACTAGCTCCACCGCGGTGGGGTCGTGCCGCAGGATGGCGGGCGTGCTGTCGAGGGCGGTGAAGACGTCGGGGAAGTGTAGGATGGCCAGTGCGGTGTGGCGGGGCCGGGGGACGAGCCTCACACGCGCCTCCACCACCACCGCCAGGGTCCCCTCCGAACCCGCCACCAGCTGCGTCAGGTCCGCGGGGTTGCGCAGGAGGCTGTCGAGGTTGTAGCCGCTCACCCGGCGGAGCAGCTTGGGGAACCGGCGCTCGATCTCGTCCGCGTGGCGGTGGACGAGGTCCCGCAGCCCGCGGTAGATCTCCCCCTCCCGGCCGCGATCCTGCAGCTTGGCCCGGTAGCTGTCGGGATCTAGAGCCCGAAGGGCCATCTCCGTGCCGTCCGCCAGGAGCACCCGGAGCTCCAGCAGGTGGTCCATGGTCTTGCCGTACACCACGGAACGGGAGCCGCAGGAGTTGTTGCCGATCATCCCGCCCAGGGTGGCACGGTTGCTGGTGGAGGTGTCGGGTCCGAGGCGCAGGCCGTGAGACTGGGCCGCGCGGTTCAGATCGTCCTGCACCACCCCGGGCTGGACCAAGGCCCACGGCCCTCCGGGATCCAGCCGCACGATCCGGTCCATGTACTTGGAAAAGTCCAGCACGATGGCGGGGCCGATGGACTGGCCTGCGAGGCTGGTCCCTCCTCCCCGCGCGACCACGGGGGTCTTGGTGTCCGCGGCCACCTTCAGGGTGTTGACCACATCCTCCTCGTCTCGGGGGATCACCACCCCCACGGGCATCACCTGGTAGAGGCTGGCGTCGGTGCTGTAGAGAACTCGGGAGAAGGGGTCGAACCGCACCTCCCCGCGGACGGCAGACCGGAGCGCACGTTCGATAACCTGAGCGTCTCCCATACGCTCTAGGATTCCACGAAATGCACCATGTCCCCTGCGCCGTTCCGCGCTCGGAACACGGGTTCCCTTGCGCGCGCGAGAGAGCCCTGCTAGTATGGGCCCGGTGTTCCAGAATGGGAACAGGGACCGCAGACCCACGGGAGGACGCACGGGCGTTCGGCAACTACATCCGGACCCTGCGGCAGAACTTCTACGGCCGGGGCAAGGGGAAGAGCCTGCGCCAGCTGGCGCAGGAGGCGGGGATCCCCCCCAGTGTCCTGTCCCGGGGGGAACGTGGGCTTTTGGACCTCCGGCGGCCCGGGTACATCGAGCGGCTGGCCCCGGCCCTGGGGGTGCCCGCGACGGTCATGAAGCGGGTGGCCCACCTGGTTACTCAGGAGGACGTGGCTTATTTCCGGACCCTTCGTGGCGGCGGAGGGCCGTGGGCCCGGCTCCAGCAGGTGGTGGACCGCATGCGGGGGGCGCCTCCGGAGGTGGTGGAGGCGCTGGCGAGCTACGGGGAGTTCCTGCTGACCCGCTGGGATCAGCAGCGCGCACCGCGACGCACGGGCTAGACCACACCCCACGGAAAGGAGGCGCGACATGACGTACGTGATCGCAGAGCCCTGCATCGGCACCAAGGACCGGGCCTGTGTGGAGGTGTGTCCGGTGGACTGCATCCACCCCCGGGCCGAGGAAGACCAGGGCGAGCTCATGCTGTACATCAACCCCGACGAGTGCATCGACTGCGGGGCGTGCGAGCCCGTCTGCCCGGTGCAGGCCATCTTCGCGGAGGGCGACGTCCCCGAACAGTGGAAGGACTACAAGGAGATGAACGCGGACTACTACAAGCTCAGCCGCGAGGCGTTCGCGGAGAAGTGGGGCCGGGAGCCGTAGGGCCCCGCGTTTTCCTCCCAGGGGCAGGCGTTCGGATCCCTCCGGCGCGTTGCGCGCCGACCGGAGGTGCCGTAGGGTGGGACGGGAGGGCGTTGCCCTCCCGTCCCCGTGCAGGGAGAGGGAGGAGGGAGGGAACATGGGCGTGCGGCGGTTCGCAGGGGTTCTGGCGATCCTGGCGGTAGCGTTGGTCGCTGCCGCGGGGGGCGCGCAGGTACGGCGGCCGTGGGTGCTGGCCTTCGTGCCGTCCCTGGACGCGCAGCGGGTGCTGGCCACGGGACGGACCCTGGAGCGGATGCTGGAGGTGGCGACGGGGCTCGAGTTCGAGTCCACGGTGCCCACCTCGTACGCGGCCACCATCGAGGCCATGTGCGCCGGGAGGGCGGACGTGGCCTTCTTCGCCCCCCTGGCCTACGTCCTGGCGCACCAGCGCTGCGGGGCGGAGGTGAAGCTGATCTCCATCCGGTTCGACCGCCCGTACTACGGGGCCCAGATCCTGGCCTCCGCGGAGGCGGGGATCCGCAGGCTGGCGGACCTGCGGGGCAAGCGGTTCGCGTACGTGGACCCCGCTTCCACGTCCGGGTACCTGTACCCCGCGGTGCACATCAAGCGGGCAGGGTTTGACCCGAACCGCTTCTTCAGCCAGACGGTGTTCGCGGGCGGCCACGACAAGGTGGTGCTGGCCATCTACCAGGGGCAGGTGGAAGGGGGCGCTACCTTCGGCGACGAGTTCGGCAACGACGCCCGGGACCGCGTGGAGCGGCAGTTCCCGGACGTGAAGCGCAGGGTGGGGGTCCTGGAGTACGTGAAGCCCTACATCCCCAACGACACGGTGTCCTTCCGCAAGGGACTGGACCCCGAGCTGGTGGATCGGGTGGTGAAGGCCCTGTTCCGGATTGCGCAGACTTCCTCGGGCCGGCAGGCGATCCACGAGCTGTACCAACACGAGGGCTATGCCACCTATGAGGACCTGGTCACGAAGTACCGGGTGGACCGACGGGAGTTCCCGAACCTGGACGCGTACTTCAACCCTATCCGGGAGGCCGTGCGAACGCTGGGGATCGACCTCACCCGGCTGGTGCGTTGAGGCGAGCGCCTTTTACCTGTACCCCCTCGCGTGGCCGGGGGCTCCCGCGGAGCCCCCGTTCGGTTTCCAAGGGGGGTAGGCGTTGGCCCGGCCGTTCTTGAAGGTCGAAGGCCTCACGAAGGTGTACCCGGGAGGCGTCCGGGCACTGCAGGACGTCTCCTTCGAGGTGGCGCGGGGCGAGTTCGTGGTCGTGATCGGGCTTTCGGGCTCCGGCAAGTCCACCCTGCTGCGGTGCATCAACCGGCTGGTGGAACCGACCGCGGGAAGCGTGTGGGTGGACGGGGTGGAGGTGACGGCCCTGGACCGGGAGGGCGTGCGACGGCTGCGGCGTGAGATCGGGATGATCTTCCAGCAGTTCAACCTCGTCCGCAGGCTCCCGGTGCTCACCAACGTGCTCACGGGCCGGCTGGGCTACGTACCGGCGTGGTGGTCTGTGTTCAACTACTGGCCCCCGGACCTGGTGCAGCGGGCCCTGGACGCCCTGGAACGGGTGGGGATCCGGGACAAGGCGTACGTGCGGGCGGACCAACTCTCGGGAGGGCAGCAGCAGCGGGTAGGTATCGCCCGCGCCCTCATGCAGGAACCCAAGCTGATCCTGGCGGACGAGCCTGTGGCCAGCCTGGACCCCGCCACCAGCCACTCCGTCCTGCGGTACGTGGAGGAACTCAACCGGCGGGAGGGGATCACGGTTCTCTGCAGCCTACACTTCCTCAGCTTGGCGCGCCGCTACGGGACCCGGGTGATCGCCCTGAAGGAAGGCCGGCTGGTGTTCGACGGCCCGCCCTCGGAGATCGACGCGCATCGCTTCCGCCAGATCTACGGGGAGGACGCGGTGGAGGTGGAGATCGCGTGACCGGCCGTGGGTTGCGGCTGGGGGTCGTCCTGCTGGCCGTGGCCGCCTTCGCGTACGGCTGGCGGGTGACCCGCATCGACCTGGGCGAGCTGGTCACCAAGGCGCACCTGGTCCGGCCGTTGGTGCGGGACCTGCTGAGGCCGGAGGTGCTGGAGCGGGTCCCGAGGACGCAGGAAGTGGCGGTCCCGGTAGCCTTGGGCGGCCCCCCGCCGCCGCTGGGGGCCGCGCGCGGGCCCCGGGTGGAGGTGAGCAGCCGGTCGGTGCGGGTGGGGCAGGAGGTGGAGCTGCGCGGGGAAGGATTCGCGGCCGGCCGGCCCGGGCGGCTGCTGTGGCGGGACGCCACCGGCGCCCCCTCGCAGCTGGCGGAGTTTACCACCGACGCCCGCGGAGGCTTCGTGCTGTGGGTGCGGATCCCGGACACCCTGGGAGACCGGGGGGAGCTGGTAGCGGTGGTGGGGCTGCCACAGACCGTGTGGCGGCCCAGCGAGACCCTGCGCCTGGTGGCCGAGCGCATGGTGGAGACGGTGTTCCTGGCCCTCATGGGCACCGCCATGGGCGTGGCCTTCGCCGTCCCCCTGAGTTTTCTGGGCGCCCGCAACCTGGCCCACGGACCCGTCGGGCTCGCCGTGTACGGCGCCAGCCGCACCGTGCTGAACGTATTCCGGTCCGTGGAGCCCCTGATCCTGGCCACGGTGTTCGCCGTGTGGGTGGGGATCGGGCCTTTCGCGGGCGTGCTGGCCCTCGGCGTGCACTCCGTGGCGTCCCTGGGCAAGCTGTACTCGGAGGCCATCGAGGCCATCGACCCAGGCCCCATCGAGGCGGTGGAGGCCACGGGCGCGAGCCGTCTGCAGGTGATCCGGTACGCGGTGATCCCGCAGATCGTGCCCCAGTTCATCGCGTTTACCATCTACCGGTGGGACATCAACGTCCGCATGTCCACGGTCATCGGGTTCGTAGGCGGGGGCGGGATCGGGTTTCTCCTGGTGCAGTACATCAACCTCCTGCTGTGGCAGAAGGCGGCCACCGCGGTGTGGGCCATCACCCTGGTGGTGGCCCTCATGGACTACCTGAGCGCGCGGGTGCGGGAACGGGTGGTGTGATGGCGGACCTGGACGTGGGGCCCGCGTTCCGCCTGGACTGGGTGGCGGACCTGCCGGTGCTGCGGGCCCGGGTGCTGGAGCTGTCCGGGATCCGCCACGCGTTCACCACCCGGCACCATCCCGCCCGGGACCGGGAGGTGCTGTGGGCCCTGGGCTTTGACCCGCAGCGGGTGGTGGAGCCCGAGCAGGTGCACGGCGGCGCGGTGGTCCCGGTGGACGGGTCCACCGGAGGCCGGGTGCCGGGCGCGGACGGCCTGTGGACGGACCGAGCGGGCCTGGTGCTGCGGGTGCGTGCCGCGGACTGTCTACCGGTGCTGGTGGCGGACCCGCGGATGGGCCGCGTGGCCGCGGTGCACGCGGGGTGGCGGGGGCTCGCTGCCGGGATCCTCACCCGTTCGGTGGGGGTGCTCCGCGAGGCGGGAAGCCGGCCAGAGGACCTGCGGTGCGCGATAGGCCCTGCGGTGGGCCCGTGCTGCTACGAGGTGGACGAGCCGGTGCGCCGGGCGCTGGGGGAGTGGTTCGGGGCGTTCCGGCCCGGCCGGCCGGGCCGCTGGCAGCTGGACCTGCGAGGGGTGGGGCGCGCGCAGCTGATCGCGGCAGGTGTGCTGCCCGAGCACGTGGGGGTGTGCACCGCGTGCACGGCTTGTGAACCCCAGTGGTTCTACTCCTACCGCCGGGAGGGGAGGACGGGCCAGCTGTGGGCGCTGGTGAGCCGGGTGTAGGGGCCTCCGGGATGGGTACGGGGGCGCTGGAGGAAGCCATCCGCGAGCGGCTGCGGCGTGTGCAGGACCGGATCCGCGCAGCCTGCGCGCGTGTCGGGCGCGACCCCCGGGCAGTCCGCGTGGTGGGGGTGACGAAGGGCTTCGATGCGGAACTGGCCGCCGCCGCAGCCCGCGCGGGGGTCGTGGAGCTGGGGGAGAACCGGGTGCAGGAGGCCCGCGAGAAGATCCCGTCGGTGCGGCAGCTGGTGGGCGAGGACGCGGTCACCTGGCACCTGGTGGGGCACCTGCAGCGCAACAAGGCGCGGTGGGCAGTGCAGCTGTTCACGTGGGTCCACTCCGTGGACTCGCGCGAGCTGGCCCACGAGCTCAGCCGTCGAGCCGCTGCGGCGGGCAGGACCCTCCACATCCTGGTGGAGGTGAACGTGGGCGGAGAGGCGACCAAGTACGGGACCACCCCGGAGCAGGCGCCGGCTCTGGTGGAGCTGGTGAGCCGCCTTCCCGGGCTGCGGGTGGTCGGCCTCATGACCGTGGCCCCCCAGAGCCCCGACCCCGAGGGGGTGCGGTGGGTGTTCCGCGCCCTTCGGGAGCTGCGTGATAGAATACGCGTGGGTTGCGGCCTCGAGCTGCCCGAGCTGTCCATGGGGATGACGGACGACTTCGAGGTCGCGGTGGAGGAGGGCGCCACCCTGGTGCGGTTGGGACGCGCCCTGTTCGGGGAACGGCCAGCGGCAGGCGAAGCGGGTACGGAGCTTCCGGGAGGAATCCCGGGCCCTGCGGTGCGGGGCACGACACAGCGACGGGGGTGAACGTCGTGGGAGCCATCCAGCGGCTGATGGGGTTCCTCGGGTTTGACGACGACGCCGAGGAAGAGCCTCTCGAGGAGGGGGAGGAGCGCCGGCGGGCGCCCATCCTGCGCCTGCACACCGCGCGGCAGCTGGAGATCGTGGTGCTGCAGCCGCGCACCTTCGACGACGCACGGACCGCCGCGGAGTACCTCAAGGGGCGGCGGCCCATCGTGGTGAACCTGAGGGAGGCGGACCGGGAGGTGGCCCAGCGCATCGTGGACTTCCTGTGCGGGGTGGACTACGCGCTGGACGGCCACCTGCAGCGGGTGGCGGAGGACATCTTCCTCTTCACGCCCAGCCACGTGGTGATCAGCGCCGAGCGTTCGCGCTCGTTCCACGCGGACTCCCCCACCTTCCCGGTCTCCTGACCCGCCGGCCTTCGGGCCGGGAGGCAGGGGATGACCTGGCGCAGCCTGTTCTGGGAGGACGACAGCCTCTACCTCCTGGACCAGACCCAGCTGCCGCACCGCGCCCACACGTTGCGCCTGCGGGACTGGACTGAGGTCGTTCAGGCCATCCGCGACCTGAGGGTCCGAGGGGCACCCGCCCTCGGCGCCGCAGGCGCCTATGCCCTGGCCCTGGCGGCGCGGAGCTTCGTCCAGGACCCCGCCACCTTCTGGCCGCGGCTCCGGGAGGCGGCGGCGGTCATCCGCACCGCCCGGCCCACCGCGGTGAACCTGAGCTGGGCGGTGGACCGTGCCCTGCGGGCTGCACAGACGGCGTCCGACGCCCACGGGGCGGCGGCCCAGGTTCTGGCGGAGGCCCACCGGATCGTGGAGGAGGACGAGCGGACCTGTCGGGCCCTGGCGGAAGCGGGAGCGAGGGAGCTGCGGGACGGCGAGCGGATCCTCACGGTGTGCAACACCGGCAGCCTCGCGACCCTCGGCGTGGGGACCGCGCTGGGCATCCTCCGGGTGGCCTGGGAGTCCGGCAAGCGGCTGCACGTGTACGCGTGCGAGACCCGGCCGTTGCTGCAGGGCTCCCGTCTGACCGCCTGGGAGCTGCAGCAGGTGGGCATTCCCTTTCACGTGGTGGTGGACGCGGCCGCGGGCTGGCTCATGGCCCGGGGCCTGGTGGACCGGGTGGTGGTGGGCGCGGACCGCGTGGCGGCCAACGGGGACGTGGCCAACAAGGTCGGGACCTACACCCTGGCCGTCCTCGCGCGCCGGCACGACGTGCCCTTCTGGGTTGCGGCGCCCCTGTCCACGGTGGACCTGGACACGTCGTCCGGGGAGGCCATCCCCGTGGAGGAGCGTGCCGCGCACGAGGTCACGCACCTGGCCGGAGTGCCCGTGGCCCCGGAGGGTGCCCCGGCGCTCAACTTCGCCTTCGACGTCACACCCGCGGAGCTGGTAGACGCCCTCGTCACGGAGGCCGGCCTGGTCCGGCCGCCGTTCGGGCCGGCTCTGCGTTCCCTGAAGGGAGGAGTACGGGTGTGAAGCAGCCGCGTCCGTGGACCCTGGTGGGGCTGGCGGTGGCGCTAGTGGCCTGGGCAGCGGCGGTGGCGTACACCGTCCGCAGCCGCGACCTGGTGGCCCTGCAGGTCGCCTTCGTCGTGTACTCCGCGTACGGCGCGGCCCTGCAGCTTCTGGGGGTGATGGGAAGCCGACGGCCAGGGCAGCCCCAGCAACCTCACCGCCTTCCCTTCGTGTCCGTGCTGGTGCCCGCGCGGGACGAGGCCGCGGTGATCCAGGACACCCTCCGGAGCATCGGCCAGCTCCGCTACCACGACGGGCAAGGCCGGCCGCGTTTCGAGGTGGTGGTGCTGGACGACCGGTCCCGCGACGGGACCGGCGAGCGCGCGGCGCGGGTGGACCTGCCCGTGCCCGTGCGGGTGGTGCGGGTCCCGGAGGGGGCGCCGCCCGGCAAGGCCGCGGTGCTGAACGTGGGGACGGAGGTGGCCGGGGGTCAGGTGCTGGCGGTCTTCGATGCGGACGCGCGCCCGGAACCGGACTTTCTGCTGCGCGCGGTTCCCCTGCTGCTGCACCCCGGGGTGGCGGCGGTGCAGGGCCGCCGGCGGCTGTACCATCGGTCGGGCAGCGTCGTGGCGACGGGGCAGGAGCACGAGTTCCACGTGTACCAGACCGTCATGCAGCGGGCGAGGGAGCGCTTCGGAGCCCACGTGCTGTTGGGCGGCAACGGCATGGTGGTGAACCGCTTCGCCCTGGAGGCGGTGGGCGGCTGGAACCCGGGCGCGCTCACGGAGGACATCGACCTGGCCATCCGCTTCCACGCCGCAGGCTGGCGGGTGCGGTACTGCGAGGAGGCGGTGGTGTGGGAGGAGTCCGTGCCCAGCTGGAGCGCTCTCGTCCGGCAGAGGGCGCGGTGGTGCGAGGGGGTGCTGCGGGCCCTGGTCCAGCACGCCCCGCGCGTCGCCCGCGGTCACATGTCCGGCCTGCAGAAGCTGGACCTGCTGTTGTTCCTTACGGGTTCGGTGGTGATCCCCGGGGCGGTGTTTGCCAGCTACGCGTACGGGGTGGCGGCGTTCCTGCGGGGGGTCCTGCTCCCCTACTACCTGCTCCCCTTGCCGCGGGCGCTGCCGGAGCCCCTCACGGTGGGGGCGTTCGCCGTACTGGCGGCGGCATTGGTTCTGTCTGCGGTGGTCGAGCTGCGGGCGAGGATGTGGAAGGTGCTGGCGGGCCTGGTGGCGTACGGGGCTTTCACCGTGCACCCGCTGGTCTCGACGCCGCTGGCGCTGGTGAACTACACGCGGTCGGTGTTCACCGGCCGCAGCTGCTGGTGGAAGACCGACCACGGCTCCGCACCCGGCACCCCGCCCCCGCAGCTGGCCTGGGAGCAGGACGGCCGCGTGGGCGAGTGGCTGGCCTTGAACCTGTACCGGCGGGCGGTGCCGTAGCGCTGGAGCTCCGGCGGGCCGCCCTCGTGGGCGGCCCGCCGGCGTTGAAACTCCAAGCGCGTTCAGTACGGGTTTACGGGTTCGTAGCCGGGCGACTCCCGGCCCGGAGCCTGTGGAGCCCTCGCGGGCTGCGGGAATTGGGCGGGCGAGGTGAACGGGCGGTCCGCGTCGGTCACGGACAGCACCAGGGCCCGCAGGTGTGCAGCGCCGCAGCTGGAGGCCTGCAGCGCGGTGTCCGCCGCAGGGGCCAGGCCCGCTTGCCCCGTGGGAATGCGGGCAAGCCCCGCGGCCGTGCGGATGCACATCTCCCCTGACAGGACGTAGATGGCCGCGGTGCCGGGGTGGGTCACGACAGGGCTCGTGCTGCCCCGCGGTGCGGTTACCTCAGTCACCCGGAGCAGGTACGCGGACGCCACCACGGGGGACAAGGGCCCCACGTCCGCGAAACCCGCGGAAGAGCCCAGCGTCGCGGTCCACGCACCACCCGCGGAGTCGGTGAAAGCCAACCCGTACGCACCGGAGGCCTCCTCGGCCTGCGGCGCGGAGGCGAACCGCTCCAGCCGCCAGAACAGGGCTCCCGCGGGGAGGTTTTCCACCTGCCTCTCCGCGAGAACGCGGGACGCTGGGTCGGCCCGGCGCGGGGCCGCAGGGAAGGGCATGGGAGCAGGATCGCCCTCGCGGCCTTGGGCGAGGACCGGCGATCCCGGGGCGAATGCGCTGAACAACATCGCGAACGTAGCCAGGAAAACCATCACGAGCCTTCTCACGTCCATCTCCTCGGTGCTTCGTTTTTGCCGGCCGGCCCGTTCAGCGTAACCGGTAGAGAAGGCGGCCGCGTCCGGGAAAGTACGTAGGGGGAGCCGGATCCGGGGACGCATCCCCCGCAGGCTCGGGCAGCCCCTGGCGCACGGCCCAGGCCGCGATCTCCGTACGCCTGCGGAAACCGAGCTTGTTGAAGATGTTCAGGACGTGGGTCTCCGCGGTGCGTGCCGAGATGGCGAGCTCGGTGGCGATCTCGCGGTTGGTCCGGCCCCCCGCCACCAACGCCGCCACCTGTCTCTCGCGGGCGGACAGCAGGCGCGCGATCGCTGCGCCCAGCCTCACGGGCTGTACCCCAGCCGCTTCGGAGATGAAGCGGTTCGACGCTGTGCCCGTACAACTCGTCCTTCCCGGTTCGGCAGCCGCTGTGCCGGC
>CALIMJ010000020.1 GCA_938028835.1 uncultured bacterium
AAGGGCTGCTGGAACAGCACCCCGGTCTGACCCACGCCCACCGCGCCCGGGTACTGGGGCAGGGCCGTCAGCCACGCCTCCAGCCACACCTCCTGCCGGCTCGCCAGGTACGTGAGGCGCGCGGCCCAGCAGTACTGCAGGTAGGTGAGCTGCACCCGGTCGTGCACCAGCCCCCCCGCGGGAGAGTAAAAGCCCCGGTACAACAGCTCCCACTGCTCGCTCAGCACCGCCCGCAGCTGCGCCTCCACCGACGTCAGCTGGCCCAGGTTGGGGTCGTAGCCCGCGGCCAGGTCCACGGTCCACCCGGGAGACGGAATCCACTGGGCCCGCAGGGTCACCGGGTCGGGCAGGTTGCTCAAGAAGTTGTAGCCCGCCGCGAGCTCCGCGGTCAGGCTCCCGGTCTGGTAGGTGGTGGCCAGCTGCACGTTGTTCAGGCGGGTGACGTCCTGGTCGAACAAAAACGGGGTTTCGCCGGACCGGTCGTAGTAGTTGTACGACAGGCGGCTGGATAGCTGCCCGCTCCACCGGTGGGTGAGGTTCCAGCCCCCGGAGGCAATGAGGCGCAGCTGGCCCGTGGTGTAGTAGCTGGCGCGCAGGGCAAGCCGCAGGTCGGTGGTGGTCTCCGCGGACAGGGTCCCGAACCCTGCCAGCAGGTTCTGCAGGTCGGCCCGCACGCCCCACCGGTCGCCCACCTCGCCCGTGGGCAGGAACACGTTGCGCTCCCCGAAAAGCCCCAGGCCTGCGGTGAGCTGGTAGCTGAGGCTCACCGGACCCAGCTGCACGAGCTGGGCGCTCACGGTGTAGGCGAGCTCGGGCAGGCGGGAGACGGAGTAGTACGCGTCCAGCGGGTAGGCCTCGCCGTCCAGGTCCAGGCGGTGCTCCAGGGTGGCCTGGAAGGTGGACCCCGGGGAGAAACTCGTGTAGTCCACCCGCGGAACCAGCTCCAGGTCCCGGGCCTCGCCTGCCAGGCTCTGGGTGAAGGGCAGGTCCACCCGCAGGCGGCTCGTGGGGTCCAGCTGCCGATCGTAGGCCAGCCGCGCCTGCAGGCTGTCGAAGTATGACTCCGGTGCCTCCGAGGCGGTGTACAGGACGAACAGGTTCGCGAACTGGTCCGGGTCGCGGTACAGGGCGTCCAGGGTGGTGTACAGGTTGGTCTGAGGGAGGAGGGGCGAGTCCCGGCGGAACAGGTCGAAGAACAGCCCGGCCGCCAGGCCCCCGCCAAAGTCGTGGCGGTGCGCCAGACGCACCCGGTAGTCGTGGCCCGAAGTCGGCCGGTTGCCCAGCATGTACAGGAAGTAGTCGCCCTCCCCTCCCGGGTACTTCCAGATGTGCTCGACACCCCCGCCGGTGCCGATGCGCTCCATCCAGTCCAGGTACAGGAAGCCGTAGTGCTGGTCGGACAGCCAGTAGGTGGTGCTGGTCTTGATGAACCACCCCTCATTCTCGTTCCACCCCACCACGGGCACGATGCGCTGCTGGCGCGGCTCCCGCAAAAACACCATGAAGTACGGCAACGTGATGACCTTCCGGCCGAACAGGTACAGGCTGGCGCGGCGCAGCACCAGCCTGTCCTGGGGAACGAGCTCTGCCTCCTCCGCCTCCAGCTTGTAGGGAACCTGCGGGTCGTCCAGGTCGCAGGTGGTCACCTGGCACAGGCGTGCTTCCACCCGCTGGTTGATGTTGCCCACGAGCTTAGCGGCCCGCAGGTGCAGCGGGTCCCGCAGCCGGGGGCTCAGGTACCGCGTCTCGGCACCGTCCAGGCTGCCGAACCCCGTGCGCAGGTTGTACGTGAGGTGCCGGGCCGCGAGCCTCTGACCTGCCTCCTCCAGCACCACGTTGCCGCAGGCTACTAGTTCCAGCTCCTCCAGGTGCAGGGTGACCTCGTCCGCGCGCAGGACCACTTCCCGGTAGCTGACCACCACGTCGCCCCGGGCCACAGCCACCTGGCGAGCCCGGTCCACCCTCAGGTAGCGGGCCCGCACCCGTACCGGCACTTCCTCCTGGGCAGCCGCAAGGGGGACGAGGGCCAGGGCTGCCACGGCCCACAGGCTCCCTAGGCAGCGGCACCGCACGGGCTACCGACCTGCCCCCTGAGCCGCCGTCCGGGGCCGCACGCGGTCCACTGGAGTGGGGAGGGATCCCCCGCTGACCACCGCCATCACCTCCACGGGTAGCCCAACGCCTGAAGGGTGCGCTGCCTGGGCGTCTTTCACCGGCGCACGGGGAAGGTGGTGTCCACGGCCCCGTGGGCCTCGAAGGTGTCCTCCCGCAGCGACACCACCACCCGCTCTGCCTCCAGCCAGCTGCCGTCCTCCCGCTCCAGCCGCACCCTCGCGCCTGACAGGACGATCTGGCCCTCCTGGTCGTCGTACTCCGCGCGGTCCCCCGTGGCTCGGCGCCCTTCCTGGGTGACCCGCACGTTGCCGGTGGCGGTGCTGTTGCGGGTGCTGAGGACGATCACCACGCGGTCCGCTTCCAGCACCGCGGGAGTCTCCAGGGCCTTCCGCTCCTCCTCGTCCCTGGGCGGACGCACCAGCCGCTCCCGCACCAGCCACTGGCCGCTGCGCTGATGCAGACGCACGGACCCCACCAGCTCGATGCGGTCCTCGCTCTCCGAGTAGGTGATGCGCTCCGCGGCCGCACTCTTGTCCACCTGCTCCAGCCGCACGGAGTTCTGCGCGGTGGCCTCCTCCGTGCGCAGCCACGCGTACTTCATGGGGCCCTGAGAGGTGATGGTGGTGTCCTCCTTGGCCAGCGCCGCCAGCACCCGGTCGCCCTCCCTTCCGCGGGGAGGCGTACCACCCCTGCGCACCAGCTTCGCAGGACCTCTGGCCTCCGCCAGTTTGTTCCGGAGATCCGCCCACAGGGAAGGGGCTTCCAGGTGCCCGTTGCGGGTCCGCAGCTGTACGGCGCCCTCCGCGAAGGCCACCTCGTCCCGGTGTCGGTACTTGAGGTTCTGACTGCGCAGCTCCAGGTCTTCCTGCACCACCACCACGCCCCCGGAGGCGTACGTGATGCGGGGGTTGGCCTCGTACTTGACCACAGGCGCCCGCAGGGTGGTCCCCTTCTGCACCACCTCCACGCCGCCCTCCGCCCACGCCACCCGGTCCCGCTCGTGGTAGGTGAGCACCTGGCAGGTGATGGTGGTCTCCCCGAGCTCCAGGCGCACGTTGCCGCGCGCCTCGAACACGCCGTTGCGAGCGTCGTACCGCACCCGCTCGGCCCGCAGGCGCCCGCGCTCTCCCTCGGGAGGGGGAATCGGCTGCTGGGCCCCTGCGTGGCCGACGAGGGCGACCAGCGCCACCGTCAGAGCGGCGACCCAGCGTCTCACGGTCTCACCGTCGGGGACGGCTGGGGAGAGGATAGCTCCCGCACGTCCAACTGCAGGTCCACCCCGCCGTCCATCTCCACCACGTCCTGCTTGACGAAGTAGCGCAGCGACCGGACCCGGGCCCGGGTTTTGCCCAGCTGGAACTCCACGCCCCTGGGGAAGCTCAGCACCGCGCGGTCGTTGTGGTACACGAGCTCAGGCGCCTTCAGCCAGTCGCCCTTGGGCGAGGTGACCTCCACCCCACCGGTGGCCACGAAGTTCTGGGTCTGGCGGTTCAGCACGATGCGCCGGGCCCGCACGTACAGGAACTCCTGCCCCTCCCGGAACACCACCGCGCGGCGGACGTCCTCCAGGGTGGCGCTCATGAGGTCCGGGGAGACCTCCACCCGCTGCGCCTGCAGGTCCACCTGAGGCCTGCCCTCGTGCCGGACCACCAGGCGCGTCTGCTGCGCTTCCAGCCGGACGGGAGCCGGGGGGACAGCTGCGGGCTGGTCGGTGCGGGCGCTACGGACGGCCCACAGATAGCCTGCACCTGCCAGGGCCACCATCACCAGCGCCCAGCTTGCCCACCGCCACAGGGGACTAGCCCGCACCACCGGAGGCGGCCTCCTTCACCCGCGGCGGCCGTCCAAGCAGTTCCGCGGGACGGAAGAAAACCCCTTCCACCCACAGGTAGCCCAGGATCCCCGCCACCAAAAACAGCAGGTTGGCCGCCCACGCGGCCAGGAAGGGGTGCAGGGCACCCGCCCGACCCCACGCCCGCGCGGTGGACATGACCACGTAGTAGATGAACACCAGCACGATGGCCGCCGCCACCCCCGTGAACCGGCCTCCCCGGGCGCCGTGGAGGGACAGGGGAGCGGCCACGAGGGCGAACACCAGCACCGCGAAGGGCGCCGCAAACTTGAAGTAGTAGTCCACCGCCACCGCCCGGGTCTCCAGCCCGCTGCGCTCCAGCTCCCTCAGGTGCTCCCGCAGCTCCGCGGCGGACATCTGGTCCGGGGTCCTCTGTTGCAGCAAAAACCCCTGCCAGTCGCCCTCCACCCGCACGTCGAACCGAGCGAACCCGGCCTCGTAGCTGGTGAACCCGTTCTGGTCGAACTCCCGCAGGACTCCATCCTCCAGGTGCCACCAGCCTTCCCCGTACCGGGCGCGCTTGGCCGTGATCAGGCGCGGGAAGGCGGCGGTGGGCTCGTAGATCATCACGCCCTCCAGCACCCGGTTGGTTTCGTCCGCGCGCCGGATGTAGAAGTAGCGGTTCTGGGGGCCCCGGAAGAACACGTTCTCCCGCACCCGCGGGAAGATCTCCCGGAAAATACTCTGACGGATGAGCTGATCCGCCCGCTGGTTCGCCCAGGGCGTCAGGTACTCGTTCACCCAGAAGGAAGCCGCGGCCACCACCAGGGCGAACGCAGCCACGGGCACGAAGATGCGGACGAACGGGAGCCCCGCCATCCGGAGGGCAGTGATCTCGTTGTCCCGCGCCAGCCGCCCCACCCCCAGCAGGGTGCCGAACAGGGTGGACACGGGGAACGTGAGCACCAGCATGTGCGGAAGCTTGTAAAACAACAGCCGCAGCAGGGCTCCCAGCGGGACCTGGCCGCGGGCCAGGTACTCCGCCAGCACGTACAGGATGTCGCCCACCAGCAGAACCAGGAACACCGACACCCCCATGAGGAACGGGGGAACCAGCTCGCTGATCACGTAGCGGTCCAGGGTGCGGACCAAGCCCCGTTACCTCCTGCTGCGCCCCTGCCACTGCTGCCGCAGCTGGTCCGCGTTGGCAGCCTGCAGGGCCTGCTGCACGAACTGCTGGAGGTTGACCTGCCCCCGCTCCAAGCTGTCCAGACGGCCCGCGAAGTGGCGCACGAGGATCAGTCCCTCGTTGAAGGAGGCCTCGAGGAAGCTGTCCTGCTCGTCCCGACCGGGCAGGAACAGCCGCGCTTCCACCGCCCGCACCAGGCTCTCCCGCACCACCTGCTCCCACTCCTTCAGCCCCCGGGAACTCACCTCGTCCCGCACCAGGTCATAAAGGCCCTTGAGCCGGTCTACCTCGTCCTTGGCGGCCGCGGTGGGCGGCTCCAGCACCGCTCCCAGGAAGGCCCGCAGCACCCCGCGGACGTTGGGCGCGGACGACGGCCCCGCCACCACGTGCAGGACTCCCGCCACCGAAACCGCGCGCACCTGGTCCCGTGGGCCCAGGAGGTTCGGGACCACCACCAGGCGCTGGAAGGGAAAGCTGTTCAGTCGCAGGTAGGTGGTGGCCTGGCGCACCCGCTCCTCCGTGGGGACCCGGTACTGCTGCGCCAGCTGCTCGTGCTCCGCACGCGCGGCATCCCACAGCTCCCGGCCCCGCGTTTGCTCGTACACCTCCCGGACGACGTCGGCTAGGCCCGGCGGGAGCGCGCTCGCGGCACGGGGCTGCTGCGCGGGACCTGAGGGGACCGGAGGTGCCGGAGAGCCGGCGGGTTCCCGCGTGGCCGGGGACTCGGTCGGGCGCGGCACCGGAGAGGAAGCAGGTGCGGGGCCTGCGGGCTGCGAGGACAGCACCGCCACCGGAACCGGCTCAGCACCCGCCCGCAGGTCGGGGGTCAACCAGAAGGCCGCCTCCGCCAGCTGCGCCGGGGTCAGGGCGTTCCGCTCGAAGAACTCCCGAGCCCTGCGGACGGCCTCTGGCGATCGCTGCGCCACCACCTCCCGGATCCGGCGGTGCTCCTCGGGAGAGGCCTGCAGCACGCGGTCGGGCTGGGACGCCACCCACGCCAGGAACACCGCGTACAGCCGCTCGTCCACCCCCACAAACACCCGGTTCTGCACCAGGTTCTCGGCCACGACCCCCGCCTGGACCAGGGCCCCCGTGGTGAAGGTGAAGGAGGCCGTCCCCGTGAGGTTGTTTCCCGCCCGGTCCCGGCCCACAATCCGGACCGTGTACCGGGTGTTGGGCTTCAGGTCGGCGGGCACGAAGGTGGCGGTGCGGTCGCCGTCCGACCAGGTGGGGCTACCCCAGTTGACCCCCGGCGTGGCCTCCAGGCGCACGGTGGCCGTGGACATGGGCTCGCTGAAGGTCACCACCACCCGGGCCTCCGTGACGTTCTCAGC
>CALIMJ010000021.1 GCA_938028835.1 uncultured bacterium
TGATTTCACGGGTGACGCGGCGGCTGGCGTATCTGGCGCTGAGGTGGCAAGGGTCGCGGATCAGGTGGCGCGCCGGCTGAACAACCCTGATCGGGGCATGGCCGTTGGCGGGGTGGCAGGCTGGTGCCTCGCCCTCGGCCCGGCAGGATTGCCAGGGACCAAGGCGACCCTTCCGGGCGTCGGAGAGACGGGGCTGGAAGTGCCGGCTACAGGCGACGCCGAGGCGGGCGAGGGAGCCTTGATCGGCCTCATCGGCAGCTACCGGCTCTATCTCCATCCGCTGCCCCCAGCCCTCTTCAACCGGCAGCTCGAAGCGGTGGTGCGCGCGCATTTTGATCCCCAGACGCCGCCAGCGCCGGATTGGGTGATCCAGTTCCTGCTGACGGCTTCTCCGTCTCGGGCATCCGTCCATCGGGCCTTGCGGCAGACCCTGACCGAAGCCGGGCTGCCCCGGGATCGCGCGCTCTTGCGTCTGAGTGCGCTGGGCACGGATTGGATCGACAAGGATCCTGCTTCACCGGGGTTATCGCTGCGAGACTTGCTCGACCAAGGCGCGCTGCGGTCGGTGGATCAGGGCATCTTTGCCGCCGGTGCGGCCCGGCCGGATCGCTTTGAAACACTGGCCCGGTTTGTCGGCCCGGATGGTCAGCTGATCAGCGCTGCGCGGGTGCTGCGCGGGGACGAGCCTGATGCCGTGCTGGCGGAACTCGATCAGCGCATGTTGCGCGCCTCCGTGGAGCGGCTGCGCCAGAGCCCCGCTTTGCAGCTCACCGTCAATGTCTGCCGGTCGAGCCTGGTCGATCCTGCCTGGTTGGCGCTGTTCAAGCACCTCCGTCAGGCGCAGCCCGAGGCGATGGCGCGGGTGATCCTTGAAGTCACCGAATGGCCGACCCGGGCGGTGCAGACGCCCCTAGCGGACTCGAGTGCAACGATGGCGGGGCTGGGGCCGGATTTGTGGCTGGACGATTTTGGGGCAGGCCTGACGAGCTTCAATGAAATGCTGCTGCGTCAGTTGAGCGGGATCAAGATCGACCGCAGCTTGCTGCGCCGCTCGTTGGATGCAGGGGGTGCTTTTCGGGCGCTGCGCATTGTGACCGATCTCGCCCGTCGGCTGGATCAGGTCTGTGTCATCGAAGGCGTGGAAACACCCATCGAGCGGGCGCACGCCGAAGAATTGGGCGCAACCCATGTGCAGGGCTATTTCTCGGGCCTGATCTGAAGCCGGCGTCAGGACCATCGACTCAAAACGGGCAGGGCGCGCGTGCCCTCAGCTCCCGCCTTAGTTTGAAAGCTTGGCCAGGATCAGTTCCAACTGCTCCAGGGAGGCATAGTTGACCCGGACGTGACCACGGGTGCCGCTTCCGCGTATCTGCACATTCAGCCCGAGAGCGCTGGTAGCGGCTTCTTCTGCCTCGCGCAGATCCGGGTCCTTGAGGTCGCTGTTCGGGGCTGTGGCCTTGTCCGCCGGGCCTTTAGCCAGCGCCTTAACCGCGTTTTCGACATCGCGCACGGACCAGGACTCGGCAACAGCCTGACGCGCCAGGGGCATGGGGTCTTCCAACCCCAACAAGGCCCGCGCGTGCCCGGCCGACAAAGCGCCCTCCTCGACCATGCGGCGCAGACCTTCGGGCATGGCCAGCAGGCGCAGGGCGTTGGCGACATGGGAACGCGACTTGCCGACGCGCTCTGCGACGACGCTTTGGCTGTAGTCGAACTGCGCGATCAGCCGTCGGTAGCCCTCGGCCTCTTCAAAGATGCTCAAGTCTTCACGCTGGATGTTCTCCAGCAGGGCAACTTCGGCGGCGTCGAGGTTAGGCAGCTCGCGGATCAGCACGGGGACTTCATGGATCCGCGCCTTTTGGGCTGCCCGCCAGCGGCGCTCGCCCGCAATGATCTCATACCGCGTGGCGACGCCTTCACTGGCAGGGCGCACCAGAAGCGGCTGCAAAATGCCCTGTGTCCGCATGGAAGCGGCCAATTCTTCGAGGCGGTCGTTGTCAAAGTGCTGCCGCGGTTGGAACGGGCTGGGCGACAGGTCGGTCACGGGGATGCGCTGCACGCCTTCGCCCGTGGCGGCGTCTTGGCCGCTGGCTTGCGGGCCGGCAGCAGCAGCGGCGGCAGCAGCAGCGGCCTCTGTTTCTGCCGCGTCGTCGAAAAGGGCGCTCAGCCCGCGTCCCAGACCCTTCTGTGCCATGTTCTAAGCTCCCTTCAGCCCGAGCGCGTCCATGACTTCACCGGTCAGCGCCTCATAGGCCTGCGCGCCCAAAGAGCGGGCATCATAGTCGAAAATTGGCACGCCGTGGGACGGCGCTTCGGAGAGGCGAACATTGCGCGGGATTTGCACCTTGAACACGCGCCCGCGCAAGTGGTGGTTGACGTCCTGCTCGACCTGTTGCGCCAGATTGTTGCGCCGGTCGTACATGGTCAGCACGACGCCCAGGAGGGTCAGTGCCGGGTTGGCGCCCCGCTTGACCCGGTCGAGGGTCTTGAGCAGAGAGGCCAGGCCTTCGAGCGCGAAGAACTCGGCCTGTAGTGGTACCAGCACGTGATCCGCCCACGACAGGCCGTTCAGCGTCAGCAGGCCCAGGGCGGGCGGGCAGTCTATGAGCACGATGTCGAAGCCGGCGACGGCCTCGCTCAGCCGCTCCTTGAAGGAATATTGGCGCTGTTCCGCGTCGACCAGCTCCACTTCCATCGCCGCCAGGTCCTGATTGGCAGGCAGGACGGACAGGCCCGGCTGGGCGGTTTCGATGATGGCTGCAGACGCCGGCACCTGCTCGGCCAGAACGCCGTAGAGATTGGCGGCGCGCTGATCCCCGCGAATGCCGAGGCCCGTGCTGGCGTTGCCCTGTGGATCAGCATCGACCACCAGCACTGACAAGCCCTTGCGGGCCAGTCCGGCCCCCAGATTGACGGCGGTTGTGGTCTTGCCGACGCCGCCCTTCTGGTTGGCTAGCGCAAGGATCACGACTGGCTTTTTCTGTTCCGGACTCGCCGGGTCCTCCAGGCGGCTCCACCACTGCGCTTATTTCGCGAGAAATTGTGGTCAGGCCATCAGGCCACAAAAACCGCAACCCTGCGCGTCTTTCCTGGCTCCCAGGGCACCGGCCGGCTCACCTCGCGGAACGGGGGGCGGATCTCCGCCTGGGGCCCCACCGGCACTGCCACCAAACCCCCCGCCTTTACCAACCCCCCCGCCAGCTGAAGGAGTCTGTACGGCCCGGCCACCGCCCGGGCCACCACCACGTGGAACCGGCGCGCGTACTGTGGGCTTGCGGCCGCCTCCTCCGCCCGGAGGGGCTCCACGTGCGCGTTTGCCAGTCTCAACTCAAGCACCACGCGCTCCAGGAAGGCCGCCCGCTTCCGCCGCGGCTCCAGTAGCAGGACCCACAGGTCCGGCCTGGCCACCGCCCACACCACGCCAGGCAATCCCGCACCACTCCCCACGTCCGCCACCATCCCTTTTTCCGGAGGTTCGATCATCATGAGGAGCAGGAGGCTGTCCAGCACGTGCGCCCTCAGCAGCTCGTCCGGAGCGGCAGGGGCCACCAGGTCCAGCCTGCGGTTCCACTGAACCAGGAGGTCTAGGTAACGCCGCAGAAGGGCCAGCTGGCTGTCCGAAAGCTCAAGCCCTAAAGCCCGACAAGCCTCCTCAAGGTCCACGGCGCTGTTGCCAGGCGCGCCCGACCGGCCTCCTCTGGGACCTTTTGGCGTGCTGCTGGCCCGCGGCGGGCTCCACCACCACGTGCCGGCTCTCCCCCGTCCCCTCGCTGCGGGTGGTCACCTTGGGGTCGCCGGCCAGCGCAGAATGGACCACGCGCCTTTCCCTGGAGTCCATGGGGGGCAGGTGCACCGGCTTGCCCTGCGCCACGGCCCTCCGGGCAGCCCGTCGGGCCAACTCCGCCACGTGCTGCCGCCGGCGCGCGCGGTACCCCCCGATATCCACCTCCACTTCCGCCCGAGATCCCGTGGCCTGGTGCACCATCGCCGCCAGGACCGTCTCCACGGCTTCGATGCCCTGCCCCCTGCGGCCGATCAGCAGACCCAGGTCCTCCCCCTGGACGTCCACGAACAGCCCCCGCTCGGTGGCGTGGGCCAGCACCGATGCGGAAAACCCCATCTTGGTGACCAGGGTGCGGGCGATCTCCGTGGCCGCCGCCAGAGTCTGGGCGTCCGCTGGTTCCTCACGCAACTGCGAACGGGGCACCACCCGCACCCGGGCTTCCCGTGCCCCCAGCCCGAACACCCCCCGGGATCCCTCGTCGAGCACGTGGATCTCTGCCTCCTCGCGCGTCAGCCCCGCCCGCTCCAGCGCTGCGGCGATGGCCTCCTCCACCGTACGTCCCGACGCCACCAACTCTCTCACGCCCTCTCCACCTCCGCCGCCTTCGCCCCGCTCCGGCGTCTGCCCTTCGCAGGCACGTCCACCGGCTGGCGCCTGGGCAGCCCCACCACGCTCAGGTACTCAGCCACGTACGCCAGCGTGGACGCAAACCAGTACAGGGACAGCCCCACCGCGAAGTTCAGGCTGAACCAGGCGATCAAAAACGGCATGAAGACGAACATCCGTGCCTGCTGGGGGTCCGTCACGGAAACCCTCTGCTGCAGGTACGTGGAGGCCCCGATCAGCACCGGCACCAGCGCGTACGCCACCGCGGCTCCCCAGCCGTACCTGGCCGGGTCGCTCAGCACGGTGACGGGGTGCACGAGAAGGTCCCACGGTCCGAACGGGACGGTCTTGAGGACCGCCCCGCTGCGGGACACGAAGTGCGAGGGGTCGCTGAGGACCCGGTACAGGGCGAACAGCACCGGCATCTGTAACAGCATCGGAAGGCAGCCCCCGAAGGGGTTCACGCCGTGCGCCCGGTAGAGGTCCATGATCTCCTTGTTCAGCCGCTGGGGGTCGTCCTTGTACTTGCGCTGCAGCGCCTGCAGGTGGGGCTGCAGCTTCTGCATCTCCTTCATGGACCGCAGCTGGCGCCGCGTGAGGGGGTGGAGGACCAGCTTGACCACCACCGTCAGCGCGATGATGGCCCACCCGTAGGAGCCGGTCACTTCGTAAAGGAACCGCAGCAGGGCCGCCAGCTGCGCCACGAGCCATGCGAACAAGCTGTCGCCTCCGATTCCTGCCTTACGGCACCGGGTCGTAGCCCCCTGCCGCCAGCGGGTGGCAACGGGCCAGCCGCCGCAGGGCCAGCCAGCTGCCCCGCAACGCTCCGTACCGGGCGATGGCCTGCGCCGCGTACTCCGAGCAGGTCGGCCAGTACCGGCACACCCGGGGCGTCCACCGGGAGACCCGCTGGTACACCCGGATCGTCGTCACCAGGACCCGGGCGGCTACGCTGGGCCCTCGCCCCGCAGCGCCCCCAGCTCCTTCAGCAGGCCCCACAGCTCCTCCCGCAGCTCCCAGAACGAAGCGCCCGCCGCCTGCGCCCGCGCGGTCACCACCAGGTCCTGAGCCCCCGCCAGGGGAAGCTGGCGGAGGATTTCCCGCAGGCGCCTGCGGACCCGGTTGCGGGCCACCGCCTTGCCCACCCTCCGGCCCACCACCACGCCCACCCGCAGCGCCTGCTCCGCCGGGCACCGGTACGCCACCAGCAGCTTGCCCGCCCTCCGTGCACCCTCCGCGTACACCCGCTGGAAATCCCGGTCCGACCGCAGACGCTGTGGCTTCAAGGACTGTGGGGACAGCGGTTCTCAAACCGTCAGCCGTTTCCGTCCCGACTGCCGCCGCCTCCGGAGCACGTTCCGCCCGCCCGGGGTCCGCATACGGGCCCGGAAGCCGTGCGTCCGCTTCCTGTGGCGCCGCTTCGGCTGGTAGGTCCTCTTCACACTCCCTCCTTCGGCCGGCCGCTAGTATACCAGCCCCTCCCCAGTCTCGCCAGCACGCGCCTGTGGACAACCTGTCCGTAACCCCCTCTCCCGTCCACAAATTCGCCTGCCCCCACGGACCCTGCTGGGCAACCGGTTCGAATCATCTCCTCCTGCACCCACCGACGTCCACAGCTTTTTCAGTTCCTGTGGATAACCGGATCCCTGTCGCCCCGCGACGCCGCAGCTGCCCCCGCCCGCACGCGCACCCGATCCTACCCTCCGTATGCGATCCGCGGCAACGGTTTTCGCTTCTTGCCCGCGCCACCACAACTTTCCGGAGAAATCTGTGAAAAGCCGGCGCCCCTCCCGCGGCCGGCAGGAGTATGCTGGTCCGTGGACCAACAGCTCGCCAGCGGGGGCGGGGAATGTCGCTGCGCGACCTCCTGACCCAGATCCTGGAGGAGCGGGAGGGCCGGCGAGAGCCCGAAGGCCCGCCCGAGGTGCGGCTCGCTGTGTACGACTCGCCGCTGGCGGAACCCCGTGTGATCTCGCTGTCCAGCGACGACTTCCACGACCTCGTGGGGAAGCTGGCTGCTGCCACCTTCGACCACGCCCAGCGCCGCGGAGGCCGCATCCCGTACGTGGTGATTCGGGAGATCGTGGAGAACCTGATCCACGCCTACTTCCGCAGCGCCGTCATCAGCATCAGCGAAGACGGCAACACCATCCGCATCTCCGACCAGGGCCCCGGCATCCCGGACAAAGAACGCGCCCTGCAACCCGGGTTCACCACCGCGACCCCCACCATGCGGCGGCTCATCCGGGGGGTCGGTTCCGGGCTGCCGGTGGCGCGGGAGCAGCTGAGCTTCCTCGGCGGCGCCATCACCATCGAGGACAACCTCAGCGGCGGCACCGTGGTAACCCTTCGACTGCAGCCCGAGCGCGCCGCCCCACCGGCGGCCGGCCCGGCCGCCCGGCCAGGCGTCACCGAACGCCAGCGCCGGGTGCTGCTGCTGGTCGCGGAGATGGGCTCCGCGGGACCCACCGCGGTGGCACGGGAGCTCGGCATTAGCCTGTCCACCGCGTACCGGGAGCTCGCGGCGCTGGAGAGTCTGGGTCTGGTCCGCGCGCAGCTGCGCGGCCAACGCACGCTCACCGAGCAGGGCGTCCGGTTCGTGGACGACCTGTTCCGTCCCCCGAAACCGTGATCGCTTCTCCTCGACGGATCACTGGTGTACTGTAGGGGCCGTCCAGCCAGGAGGATCACCCATGGAGCGTCTGTCCCCCGCGACACCCTCGTCGGCGCAGGAGGTCTGGCACCAGGCGCTGCTGCGCCTGCAGGAGCGCCTGGGCCGCCCCGGGCTGGGAGTGGAGATGTTCCTCAAGAGCGCCCGGGCCGTGAACCTGGACCACCACGGCCTGCTGGTGGCGGTGCCCAACCTCATGGCCAAGCAGTGGGTGGAGGAGCGCTACCTCGCGGCTCTCCGGGAGGAGCTGTACCGCGTCCTGGGCCGCCCCCTGGAGGTGCGGGTGGTGGTCGCTGACGAGCCCGCCCCGGAGGAGCGCCCCGCGCCCTCGCGGCCCATCCCCGCGGTGGACGGCATGCACCTCTCTCCCCGCTACACCTTCGACACCTTCGTCGTGGGATCGGGCAACCGCTTCGCGCACGCCGCGGCGGTGGCGGTGGCGGAGGCCCCCGCCCGGGCGTACAACCCCCTGTTCATCTACGGCGGCGTGGGCCTGGGGAAAACCCACCTCCTGCAGGCCATCGCCCACCGCCTCCTGGCCCACCCCGTACCGGTCCGCATCTTCTACTGCACGGGCGAGCGCTTCACCAACGAGGTCATCAGCGCCATCCAGAGCGGACGCACGGAGGACCTCCGCCGCAAGTACCGGACCGTGGACGTCCTCCTCATCGACGACATCCAGTTCATCGCCGGCAAGCCCAGCACGCAAGAGGAGTTCTTCCACACCTTCAACGCGCTGCACGAAGCCGGCAAACAGATCATCTTGGCATCCGACCGTCCGCCCAAGGAGATCCCCACGCTCGAGGACCGCCTACGCTCCCGTTTCGAGTGGGGACTCATCGCGGACGTCCAGCCCCCGGACTACGAGACCCGGGTCGCCATCCTCCGGAAGAAAGCGGAGCTGGACCGCATGAACGTGCCCTCCGAGGTCGCGGAGTTCATCGCCCAGCACTTCCAGTCCAACATCCGGGAGCTGGAAGGGGCCCTCGTCCGCGTGGTGGCGTACGCCACGCTGACCCGTGTCCCGCTCTCCGCGGAGCTAGCCCGCGAGGTCCTGCGCGACATCCTGCCCCAGCACCGGCCCCAGCCCATCACCATCCCGGCCATCCAGAAGGTCGTGGCCGAACACTTCGGCCTGCGGGTCGAGGACATGAAGGCCAAGCGCCGGACCAAGGGGGTGGCCTTTCCCCGGCAGGTGGCGATGTACCTGGCCCGAGAACTCACGGACTCCTCCCTGCCCCGGATCGGCGAGGAGTTCGGCGGGCGCGACCACACCACGGTGATCCACGCCTGCGAGCGGGTGCGCGCGGAGATGCAGCGCGACCCGCACCTCGCGGCTACCCTCCAAGCCCTGGTGCAACAGCTCCGCAGAGGCGGTTCGTAACCTGGGGACGCCCGTGGGCCCGCCGGTGATCACCCACCCCCTCCCCCCCCGGCACACCTCCGCTACCCACCGCCCATCCCCTGCCCGTCCACCCCGCTCTCCCCAGCCGGGCCTCGCGTCGTACAATGGCCCCGGGGATTTTCCCCGTTCTGCACAGTCCCTATGACGGCTGCGACGGACTCCCTTAGAGTCCAAAGAAAACGGAAGCCGTCGCGATTGTAAGGGCGGGAGGCTGTGGATGAAGATCCGGTGCGCGCAGGAGGACTTGAGTCGGGCTATGAGCGCGGTGGGCAGGGCCACGTCCGCGCGCACCACCATGCCCATCCTGGCCAACGTGCTGCTGGAGACCACCGCGGACGGCCTGCGGGTGACGGCGACCGATCTGGAGCTGGCCATCCGGGTGCAGATCCCGGCCCAGGTGGAGCGCGGGGGACTGGTGACCCTTCCCGCGCGGCTGCTGGCGGAGATCACCTCCCACCTGCCTTCCGCTCCCGTGGAGCTGCGGGTGGAGGAAGGGACCGCGGTGGCGGAGATCCGCTGCGATCGGTCCAGCTTTGAGGTGGTGGGCCTACCGGCCTCGGACTTCCCTCGGGTGCCGGAGGGAGACGTGGAGCGGGTATGCGCGCTTCCCGGGTCCCTCCTGCGGACCATGATCCGCCAGACCCTATTTGCGGCCAGCACGGACGACACCCGGCCCTTCCTGACCGGGGTGTACGTGGCCGGGGAGGGGGACCTGGTGCGGTTCGTGGCCACGGACGGCGGCAGGCTCGCCCTGCGCAGCGCGCGAGTGGCCCTGGACCGGCCCGTGAGCGCCATCGTGCCCAGCAAGACCCTGCACGAGCTCGTGCGGCTGTGCGGCGCGGTCGAGGGGGACGTGGAGGTGGGGCTGGTCGATAACCAGATGGTGTTCTCGGCGGGAGACCTGCGGGTGTTCAGCCGTCTTGTGGGGGGCCAGTTTCCGAACTACCAGCAGGTGATCCCCAAGGAGTTCAAGCAGCGCGTACGGGTGGGAACCGAGCGGCTGTACGCGGCGCTGCGGAGGGTGGCCATCACCGCGCGGGACTCGGCCACGGTGGTGCGCCTGGCCGCCCAGGAGGGGATCCTGCGTCTGAGCTCCAGCACGCCGGAAGTGGGCCGCGCGTGGGAGGAGCTGGAGGCAGACGCCGCCGGGGAGCCCATGGAGGTGGCCTTCAACGCCCGGTTTTTGCTGGACGCGCTGGCGGTGGTGGAGACCGACGAGGTGGTGTTGGAGCTCACGGGGCCGCTGTCGCCCGGTGCGTTGAGGCCGGTGGGCAGCGAGGAGTACGTGTACGTGGTGGCGCCGGTGCGGGTGTACGGGTGAGCGAGGCGCGGATTTCCATCCGCGGGGAGTGGATCGAGCTGGGGAAGTTCCTGAAGCTGGTGCGGGCGGTGCCTTCCGGAGGTGCTGCGAAGCGGGTGGTGCAGGCGGGACTCGTAAGGGTGAACGGGCGCGTGGAGACCCGGCGGGCGGCGAAGTTGCGTCCGGGCGACGTGGTGGAGCTGGAGGGCCGCCGGTGGGTGGTGGGGGCTGAAGGGTGAGGGTGGTCTGGCTGCTCCTGCTGCAGTTCCGGAACCACAGCCGGCTGGAGGCGCGCTTCGAACCGGGCGTGAACGCGGTCGTGGGGCCCAACGGGGTCGGCAAGACCAACCTGCTGGAGGCCCTGGACATGGCCGTCACGGGCCGAAGCCACAGGGCCCGGCGGGAGACAGAGGTGGTCGAGTTCGGGGCTGACTGGGCCCTCGTGCGGGCCGCGCTGCAGGGCGCGGGACGCGAGCACCGCTTGGAAGTGCGGGTAGACCGCACGGGGCTCAAGCACCTGCGCGCGGACGGGGTACCGACCTCCCGTACCGGTTTCCTCGGCCGGGCGGTGACCCTGTGGAGCGGGCCAGAGGACACGCAGGTGGTGGCGGGTCCCGCGGCCGAGCGTAGGCACCTCCTGGACGGGCTGTTGTGCCAGCTTAGCCCGTCCTATTACGACACCCTGCTCCGCTACCACCGGGTGGTCCGGCACCGCAACCGGCTCCTGCGGGCCCAAGCGCCGCCTCAGGTGCTAGAGGTCTGGGACGAGCAGCTATTGGACCTGGGAACGCGGGTGGTGGAGCGGCGGGCCAAGCTGGTGGATGGGATGGGAGGGCCTGCAGCGGAGTGGGCGGAGCGGCTGGGGTGCGGGGTGGTGGGGGTGCGGTACCTCCCGGGTTGCCCCCCGGACCCCCAGCTGGCTCGGGAGCGGCTGGCGAGGCTCCGCCGGGAGGAGTACCGTCGGGGAGTGAGCCTGCTGGGGCCCCACCGGGACGACTTGGAGATCCGCCTGGACGGTACGGACGCGAGGACGTTCGCGTCGCGGGGCCAGCAGAGGGGAGTGGTCCTGGCGCTGCGCTTGGCGGAGCGGGAGATTGTACGGGAGGAGCTGGGGGAAGACCCGGTGCTGTTGCTGGACGACGTGGTGGCGGACCTGGACCGGGAGCGGACCCGGAGGCTGATGCGCGCGCTGCAGGGAGGGCCGCAGGTGGTGGCCACCGCTACCGACCGGTTGGAGTTTCCCTGCGACCACGTGGTGGCCCTCGGCAGCGAGGTGGCCAGTTGAGGTCCCTGCGGGAAGTGCTGGAGCGTGCGGCTCCACCGGGCGTGCTGGAGGCGGCTCGTGTGCTGCAGGCCTGGGAAAAGGTGGCGCGGGCGGAGGGCCTGCGGGGGGAGGCCGAGTATCGGTCCGGTCGTCTGGTTGTCTCCGTCCGGAGCAATGCGGAGGCGCAGGAGCTCGCCTTGCGCAGCGAGATCCTGAGGCGATGGGTGAACCAGCACCTGGGGGCGGAGATCGTGCGCGAGCTGCGTGTTCGGGCCGGGGCCGCGAGGTGAGGGCCGTGTACCTGCACCTGGGGGACGACCGGGTGGTGAGGATGGCGGAGGTGGTGGCCATCCTGGACGCACGGCTGCTGCGGACCTCGGAGGTGAACCAGCGCTTCTTCGAGCGGGCGGCGGCAGCCGGGCGGGTGCTGGGTCACAACCTGGCCGGGGCCCGCTCCGTGGTGGTGACGGTCCGGGGCCTGTACCCGTCGGCCATCTCGGCCGCGACCCTGGCGCGGAGGGCCAGAACTGGGCTGAAGTCCATCCCCCGCTAGCCCTGAGAGGGCATCAGGGCCGCGTCTCAGGGCGTTGACCGCGCGCGGGTCCCTTGCTATCCTTTCCTCTGTTATAGTCCGGTCTGGAGGGGCTCCCAGGATGGACGAACGCGAATACGGCGCACACCAGATCCAGGTTCTCGAGGGGCTCGAGGCGGTCCGGCGCAGGCCCGGGATGTACGTGGGGAGCACCGGGTCTGCAGGGCTGCACCACCTACTCTACGAGGTCGTGGACAACAGCGTGGACGAGGCCCTGGCGGGTCGGGCCAGCCGCATCGAGGTGGTGCTGCATCGGGACGGCAGCGCCACGGTGGTGGACGACGGCGGCGGGATCCCGGTGGAGATCCACCCCCAGACCGGCCGGTCCACGGTGGAGACCGTGCTCACCATCCTGCACGCGGGCGGCAAGTTCGGGGGTGGGGCGTACAAGGTTTCGGGAGGTCTGCACGGGGTGGGCGTGTCCGTGGTGAACGCGCTGTCGGAGTGGCTCGAGGTGGAGGTGCGCCGCGGCGGCCGGCGCTGGCGCCAGCGGTACAGCCGCGGGACGCCCACCACGGGGCTGGAGTGCGTGGGGGAGGCCCAGGGGACGGGCACCCGCGTCAGCTTCCTGCCCGACCGGCAGATCTTCGTAGAGACGGACTTCCACTACGACACGGTGCGGCAGCGGCTGGAGGAGCTGGCCTACCTGGTGGCGGGCCTACGCATCACCCTGGTGGACGAGCGGACCGGCCAGCGGGAGGAGTTCCGGTTCGAGGGGGGCGTGCGGGAGCTCGTGCGGGCCGCGAACCGCCACCGCAAGGTCCTCAACGACCCCCCGTTCCACGCGCGCCGCGAGCGGGAGGGCGTGGACGTGGAGGTGGCCATCCAGTACAACGAGGGCTACGTGGAGCACATGCTGTCGTTCGTCAACACCATCCCCACCACGGAGGGCGGCATGCACGTGGTGGGCTTCCGCTCCGCGCTGACCCGGGTGGTGAACGACTACGCGCGGCGTCAGGGGCTGCTGAAGGAGCAGGACGGGCCGCTGGCGGGCGAGGACGTCCGGGAGGGGCTGTGTGCGGTCGTCAGCCTCAAGATGACGGACCCCCAGTTCGAGGGGCAGACCAAGACGAAGCTGGGCAACACGGAGGTCAAGGGCATCGTGGAGTCCGTGGTGGGCGAGACCTTCGGGGACTACCTGGAGACGCACCCCACGGAGGCCCGGCGCATCGTGGCGAAGGCCATCCAGGCCATGCGGGCGCGGGAGGCGGCCAAGCAGGCCCGGGACCTGGTCCGGCGGAAGAGCGCCCTGGAGGTCAGTACGCTTCCGGGGAAGCTGGCCGACTGCGCGGAGCGGGACCCCCTGCGCAGCGAGCTGTTCATCGTGGAGGGGGACTCCGCAGGCGGGTCCGCCAAGCAGGGGCGGGACCGTCGCTTCCAGGCCATCCTCCCCATCCAGGGCAAGATCCTGAACGTGGAGAAAGCGCGCATGGACCGCATGCTCCACCACGAGGAGATCCGGGCCATCATCACCGCCCTGGGCACCGGCATCGGGCCGGAGTTCGACCTGAGCAAGCGCCGGTACGACAAGGTGATCCTGATGACGGACGCGGACGTGGACGGCGCCCACATCCGCACCCTACTGCTGACCTTCTTCTACCGGTACATGCGGGAGCTCATCGAGCACGGGAAGGTCTACGTGGCGGTCCCGCCCCTGTACCTGGTCCGCAACGGCAAGCGCAAGCGGTACGCGTACTCCGACGAGGAGCTCGCCGCGGCGCTCAAGGAGTTCGGGGAGGGCAGCGAGGTCCAGCGGTACAAGGGGCTGGGGGAGATGAACCCCGAGCAGCTGTGGGAGACCACCATGGACCCCGCGCGGCGTACCCTCATCCGCGTGGAGCTGGAGGACGCGGAGGAGGCGGACCGCATCTTCCGGACCCTGATGGGCGAGGAGGTGGAGCCGCGCCGGCAGTTCATCGTCCGGTACGCCCGCGAGGTGCGCAACCTGGACATCTGAGAGCCTGAGGGGCGTCATGGAGGAACGGGTCGTCCCGAAGCCCGTGGAGCGCGAGATGCAGGAGGCGTACCTGGACTACGCCATGTCGGTGATCGTGTCCAGGGCGCTGCCCGACGTGCGGGACGGCCTCAAGCCCGTCCAGCGGCGCGTCCTGGTGGCGATGAACGACCTGGGCCTGGCGCCCAACCGGCCGTACCGCAAGTGCGCCAAGATCTGCGGCGACACCTCCGGCAACTACCACCCCCACGGGGAGGCGGTGATCTACCCGACCCTGGTGCGACTGGCCCAGCCGTGGGTGATGCGCTACCCCCTGGTGGACGGGCAGGGGAACTTCGGCAGCGTGGACGACGACCCCCCGGCCGCCATGCGGTACACGGAAGCGCGGCTGACGCCCGTGGCCATGGAGATGCTGGCGGACCTGGACAAGGACACCGTGGACTTCGTGCCCAACTTCGACCAGACCCGGCAGGAGCCGGTGGTGCTGCCCGCGCGGATCCCGAACCTGCTGGTCAACGGGGCCTCGGGGATCGCGGTGGGGATGGCCACCAACATCCCGCCCCACAACCTGGGCGAGGTGGTGGATGCCTTGGTCGCCCTCATCGACGACCCGGACCTGCCCACGGAGGAGCTGCTGCGGATCGTCAAGGGGCCGGACTTCCCCACGGGGGGACTGATTCTGGGACGCGAAGGGATCCGGGAAGCCTACACCACAGGCCGGGGTTCCATCCTCATGAGGGCCAAGGCCACCGTGGAGGAGCTGCGGGGCGGCCGGACCGCCATCGTGGTGACGGAGCTGCCCTACATGGTCAACAAGGCGGCCCTCATCGCCCGGATCGCGGAGCTGGTCCGGGACAAGAGGGTTCAGGGGATCAGCGACCTGCGGGACGAGAGCGACCGGGAGGGCATGCGGGTGGTGATCGAGCTGCGGCGGGAGGCCAACCCGCAGGTGGTGCTCAACCAGCTCTTCAAGCACACCCAGATGCAGACCAGCTTCGGAGCCATCCTCCTGGCCCTGGTGGGGGGCGTGCCCCGGCAGCTCACCCTCCGGGAGCTGCTCACCCACTACCTGGACCACCGGCGGGAGATCGTCACCCGAAGGACGCGGTTCGAGCTGGCGCGGGCGGAGGAGCGGGCGCACGTGCTGGAGGGCCTGAAGGTGGCGCTGGACCACCTGGACGCGGTGATCCAGCTGATCCGGTCGTCCAGGGACGTGGCCGCGGCCCGGGAGGGTCTGGTGCAGCGGTTCGGGCTGTCTGAGCGCCAAGCGGACGCCATCCTGGAGATGCGTCTGGCCCGGCTCACAGCCCTGGAGCGTAGCAAGGTGGAGGAGGAGTACCGGGAGCTTCTGAAGGCCATCGCCTACTACCAGGACGTGCTGCGAGACCCGCGGAAGGTGGCCGCCATCGTGCGCGAGGAGCTGCTGGAGGTCAAGGCGAAGTACGCGGACCCCCGCCGCACCCGCATCACCTCGGGCAAGGAGGCGGTGCTGGAGGAGGAGGACCTGGTCGCCGACACCGAGGTGGTGATCACCCTCACCCGCCACGGCTACGTCAAGAGGGTCCCCCTGGAGACCTACCGGGCCCAGCGCAGGGGAGGCAGGGGGATCGTGGGCGCCACGGCCCGCGAGGAGGACTTCGTGGAGCACGTGGTGGTGACCCACAACCACGCGTACCTACTGTTCTTCACCAACCGGGGCAGGGTGTACCGGGTGCGGGCCTTCGAGGTGCCGGAGTCCGGGCGTACGGCTCGCGGCACCGGGCTCATGAACCTGGTGGGGATGGCCGTGAACGAGCGGGTGAACGCCGTCATCTCCATCCGATCCTTCGAGGACGCGGGCTACCTGTTCATGGCCACGCGGCGGGGGATGGTGAAGCGCACGGGGCTCATGGAGTTCGTGAACGCCAGGCGGGCGGGGATCGTGGCCCTGCACCTGCAGGAGGGCGACGAGCTGGTGGGAGTGCGCCTCACCGACGGCCGGCAGGAGGTCATCCTGGCCACCCGGGAGGGCCAGAGCATCCGCTTCAAGGAGTCGGGGGTGCGGGAGATGGGCCGTACCGCGGCCGGGGTCGTGGGCATCCGGCTGCGGCCCGGGGACGAAGTGGTCGGGCTCGCAGTGGCCAGCGAAAAGCCGGAGCTGCTCACGGTGACCGACCTGGGTTACGGGAAGCGGACACCGGTCTCCCAATACCGGCTGCAGGCCCGGGGTGGCTACGGGGTCCGGAACATCCGGCTGTCCGCCAAGAACGGCAGGGTGGTGGCGGTCCGCGCGGTGGCGGAGGACGACGAGGTGCTGCTGGCCACGGAGTCCGGCCAGATCCTGCGGACCCTGGTCCGGGAGATCAGCACCGTGGGCCGGTCCGCCCAGGGCGTGCGGGTCATGCGCCTGGAGCCGGGAGACCGGGTGTCGGCCGTGGCGGTGGTGGAAGGGGAGCGGTAGCAGGGGCCCAGAATCCTCCGCTGGTGCGGGTTTCCGCCCGCGGGCAAGAGGAGTTGGCCTGGGGGCCGTAGAATCCGAAGGCCCGGACCACACACCGGACGGAGGGGAGGAGCCCATGAACAAGGAGCAGCTGATCGAGCGGGTGGCCAGCAAGACGGGCCTCAGCAAGAAAGACGCCAACGCGGCCCTGGACGCCATCCTGGACGGGATCACCAGCGCGCTCAAGAAGGGCGAAAAGGTGACCCTGGTGGGGTTCGGGACGTTCACCGTCCGGCGCCGGAAGGCGCGGGAGGGCCGGAACCCCCAGACGGGCGAGAAGATCAGGATTCCGGCCAGGAAGGTGCCGGCGTTCACCGCGGGCAAAGAGCTGAAGGCCCAGGTTAAGTAGACCCCACAGGAGGGGAGGCGAGGGGCGCCCAGGGGTGAGCTTCCCCCGGGGCGCTTTTTTTATGGACGTCCGCGAGCCTACCCAGCAAGAGCTGGCGCAGCTGGCCGGCTGGCCGGACGCCGCATTGCCGCCCGAGTGGCTTCCGTGGGCCGACGAGCCCCACCGCGTCCTGGTGGCGGTGGAGGGCGGCCGGCTGGTAGGGGCGGTCAACCTGGCCGTGGTGGGCCAGGGGGAGGGCTGGATCGAGGGGGTGAGGGCGGAGCCGGACCGGGAGGGGGCGGTTGCGGACCGGCTTGTGGCCGCGGCCGCGGAGGTGTTGCATGGATACGGGGCCGTCGTGGTGCGGACGGCTTGTCCTCGGGGCGCACGGCCGGGGTGGATGGACCGGGCTGGGTTCTCCGAGAAGGTGCAGTTCGCGGTCCGGCTGGCTCCGGCGGGAATGCCTGCGACCGGCACGGCGCGGGCGGCGACGCCCCGGGAAGCGGGATCGGTCGCCGGACGGCTCGACGGGCGGCTTCGGGAGCGGGCCGCGGGCCTGGTGGCTTTGGGTTGGCGGTGGCGGTCTTTCCGAACGGAGATGGCTGTGGCCGCGGCAAGGGAGGGGAGGTTGCTGGTGGACGGGCAGGGGGGCGCAGCCCTCGTGCTGCGGCGCGGTGTTGACCGGCTGGTAGCGGCCCTGGTGGCCGAGTCGCCGGAAGGGCTGGTCGGGGCGGTACGGGCAGAGCTCACGGAGGGCGGCAGGGTCGTCTGCTTCCTGCCAGCCTCCTCGCCCGAGGCGGTGGCGTTGGAGGGGTGGCCGGCGCACCCCTGGTGTCCTGAGGGCGTTGTGGTGTACGAGTTGACCGGAAGTCGCGGTTAGGAGGGGAGATCCATGGGAGAGGGCTTGCGGTTGGCCCGGCACCTGGACGACCTGAGGCGCGCAGTGGTGGAGATCGTACAGTCCCTGGACCACGACCGGCTGAACGCGAAGCCCGCCGGGTTGTCCAACACCCCGGGGATCCTGGTCCGGCACCTGTTGGGGTCGGAGCGCTACTGGATCCACCAGGTGGTGGGCGGGGAGGAGGTCTGTAGGGATCGTCAGGCAGAGTTCGATCCCACGGTACCCGTGCGGCGGGAGGATCTCCTGCAGCGGGTGGAGGAGGTAGCGCGGCGGACCCACGAGATCCTCGATGACTTGCCGGACGAACGCCTGGGCGACCCTGTGGAGGCGCGGACGGGGGACCGGACGCTGCGGTTGGAGCGAGGCGACGCGGTGCTGCGGGCGCTGGCGCACTGGGCGTACCACCACGGACAGCTGCAGCTCATGCGCAGGCTGCTGGGTGGGGGATGAGGGCGGCGGTCGCCTTCTTCTGGATCGTGGCCGCGGCCGTGGAGGTGTACCGGAGGCTCGGCGGGGCGGTGCCGGGACCCCTAGCGTTTGTGGGGCCGTACCTGACGCTGGCCGCCACCCTGGGGCCCGCGGTGGAAGCGGTGCGGGAGTTCCGGGCGGGCGCGCTGGTGGAGGGGATCAAGTCCGTGCTGTGGGCGGCGCCCGGCGTCATCACCCTTGTGGCCGGACCGCCGTGGTTGCGGTTCGGGGGCGGGTAGCGCGCGCCGGAAGGGTATGCGGTGGGAGCCGGCTCCAGACTTGCACGCCCGGATGGCGCGGATCGTGAGGGCCCTGGAGTTCTCCCACGTGGACCCGGGTCGGGTCCACTGCCTGCGGGTGTACGGGGCCCGAGCCAACGCCTGGGCCCGCATCTGGGGGCTGCCCCGCGTGTTCCAGCAGGCGCTGCGGATCCCGGCGGCCTACGTGGTGGAGTTCCTGTGTCCGGGGTTTGACCGCTTGCCACAGGACGAGCAGGATCGGGTCATCATCCACGAGCTGCTCCACATCCCCACCACCTTCAGCGGTGGCGTGCGGCCGGAGCGGTCCCGCGGGCTGCGGATCGACCGGCGGACCGTGGAGCGGTACTACCGCCGGTACCGGCAGGCGGCCGACTCCGCTGCCAACGCTCCTTGAAGCCGCCCAGGGTCGTATGACCGCGCCGTCCCGCGCCCTGGAGGGTGTTGTGACGCGGGCTGTGGGGGCGTTCGCGTTCGTGTACTACGGGGGCCGGACCTACCGCTGTGTGACGCGGGGCCGGTTGCGGAGGGCTGGTGCGGGGCGGATGGTTCCGGGCGACCGGGTGGTGTTCGCGCCCACCGGCCCGGAGGAAGGGGTCGTGGAGTCCGTGCTGCCCAGGAAGTCGGAGCTCACCAAGCCCTCCGCGCGGGATCCTGGACGTCTCCAGGTGCTGGCCGCCAACGTGGATCAGGCCTGCGTGGTGTTCGCAACCGCCAGCCCTGACCCGGACCCGCTGGCGGTGGACCGCTTTCTGGCGTTGGCCGAGGTTTCCGGGCTGGTCCCCCTGCTGTGTTTCAACAAGTTGGACCTGGGGGAACCGGGGGAACTGCGGGCCCTGTACGAGAGAGCTGGCTACCGGGTCCTGCTGGTGAGCGCGCGCACCGGGCAGGGGCTGGAAGAGCTTCGTCGCAGCCTCGCCGGTCGCGTCACAGTGCTGGTGGGTCCATCAGGAGTGGGCAAGAGCACGCTCATCAACGCCCTCAATCCCCAGGCCCGGCGACGGGTCGGGGAGGTGGGCCGCAGGGGCCGCGGCCGGCACACCACCACGGACGCTCAGCTGATCCCGGTGGACGGCGATGGCTTCGTGGTGGACACACCGGGCGTACAGGTCCTGGACTTCGTGCACCTGGAGCCGGTGGCGGTGAGGGCGGCCTTCCCGGAGATCGCGAGGATCGCCACAGACTGCCAGTTCCCGGACTGCTCTCACCGACAGGAGCCGGGCTGCGCGGTGCGGGAGGCGGCCGCCCGGGGTGAGGTGGCGGCCTCGCGCATGCGGAGCTACCTGTCGCTGCTGGAGGAAGCGGAGGAGGCCTGGCGTACGCGCTACCGGTCGCGGAGGGATGGATGACACGGGTGTACCTGATCCGGCACGGTCAGACCACCTGGAACGCGGAGCGGCGGTACCAAGGGCGCAGGGACGCGCCCCTCACCGAGCTGGGGCGCAGCCAGATGCGGCGGCTCGCTGCAGCCCTGGCAAGCGAGCCGGTACGGGCGGTGTACACCAGCCCCCTTGGCCGTTGCCGGTGGGGCGCAGAGCGGATCGCGGCCCAGCACGGTCTGGAGCCCATCGTGGAGCCCGACCTGGTGGAGCTGGACCACGGGATCCTGGACGGGCTGCGGGTGGACGAGATGGAGGAGCACGTGGGGCGCCTGGTGCGGCGGTGGTGGCAGGATCCCGCCGGGGTGCACCTACCGGGCGGGGAGACGCTGGAGCAGGCCCGAACGAGGGCGTACGGTGCCTTCCGGCGGATCGTGGACCGGCACCCGGGCGAGACCGTGGTGGTGGTGGCCCACGGGGGAGTGAACAAGCTTATCCTCCTGACCCTGCTGCAGGCGCCCCTGGACAGCTACTTCCGGATCCAGCAGCACAACGGGGCGGTGAACCTCGTGGAGGTGCCCCCCGAGGGCAGCCCTCGGATTGTGGCCATCAACGACAACTGCTACCTCCGGTTGCCCTCTCAGGACCCCGGGCTGGTGGGGCAGGAGTAGCGCAGCCTGCGGAAGGCCCACAGGCCTGAGAGCACCAAACCAGCGGCGCAGGTGGGGATCAGGCGGAGGCCCAGGTCCGCTCCCGGCCCGTACCCCAGGCGCAGCAGCAGCCCTACGGCGAAGGCCGCCGCGGCGTTCGCCAGGTTCAGTACGAGCCCCTGGACCCCGAAGTGCAGGGCGGGCAGGCCGTGGCGGGAAGCCAGGTGCGCCAGCACGGCGTTGGGCAGCGCGTACAGGGCAGCCAGGGGGACTCCGCTGAGGGCCACCAGGCCGTAACCCAGCAGTTGCGGGCTAACGGGCAGCAGGCCAATGAGGGACACTACCGGGAGGAAGGCCGCGGCCACCCACAGGCAGGCTTCCAGGGTCTGTTGGGCGCCGGCCCGCTGGCCCCATCGGGCCATTGCGGGCAGGCACGCGGCGGTGGACAGAAGCGCCGCGGCCAGAACGCCCGGTACCGCGGAGGTGGGCAGATCCATGAGCACCGTCACCAGGAACACCAGCACCAGACTCACCATGCTGAGCCCCACCCAGGCCAGGGCAAGGCCGGCTAGGTAGGCGCGCAGGGCGCCGCTGTGGGCCAGGGAAGCCAGCGCCGTGGCGAGCGGAGTTCCCGTGGGACGGGTGGCGCCTTCTCGGACGGAAGCCGCGCAGCCCCACAGGCAGACCAGAGAACCGACAGCGAAGACCACGGCCATCGCTGGGAAGCCCCACCGTGCGTGGAAGGGGCCGGACAGGACGTAGGCCAGCGCGGTTCCGAAGAGGTTCCCTGCGGCCTGCCAGGCCGCGGTGGCCACCCGCCTCGGGCCGGAAAGCTCCAGGTCCGCCAGGAGGGCCAGGTACGGGTTGACCACCGCGGCGAACAGGGCGAAAAAGGCCGCCAGCACCGCGGCCAGGTACACAGCGGTTCCCTGCCGCGGAGGCACCCACAGGAGGACGAAGCACGCCGCCAGCAGGGGGCTTGCACCGACGAGGAAGGGCCTGCGGCGGCCCCACCGGGTGGCCAGGACGTCGCTCCACCGGGCCACCAGGACGTCGCCGAGGGAGTTAGACAGTCTGCCTGCGGCCAGGGCTAGGCCCACCTGTTGCGGTGGCAGGTGGGGGCCGGAGGACCCCGTGTAGAACGGGAAAAGCCAAAGGGTGAGGGTCTGGACCAGGAGGGAGGCGCCGACCGCGCCCAGTGCGTAAAGGGGCCCGGTCACCCTGAGCGGGTGAACACCGGCAGGGTGGCCAGGTGGATGAGTTCGGGATCCTGGTAGGCGTCGCCCTGGAGGATCACCGCGGCCTTGGCGGTGATGCGGGCCTCCAGGCGCTGCATCAACAGGCTGGCGGCTCGCAGGGTGCCGCCGGTACTCACCACGTCGTCCACCACCGCGACGCGGCGGCCCCGGATCCGGTCCGCGTCCTCGCCGTTGAGGACGAGGGGGTGCACGGAGGCGTCCGTGATGGACTGGACGTCCACCACCACCGGGTGTCGCATGTACTTCTTCACCTCCCTGCGGCACGCCACGTACGGGAAAAACTGGCCGTGGCGGGGCTCAGACAGGTAGGTGGCGATCATGTGCACGAGGGGGACCGACTTGGCCGTGAGGGCCACCAAAGCGTCGAACTCGCGGAGCCGGAGCTCGCTGGCCAGGGCGCGGGCGCAGGCGTTGGTGAGCTCTACGTCGCCCCACAGCCGGAAGAAGGGGATCCACACCCCCTCCTGCACCTGTTCCACGGGCAGGGAGCGCCGGACCCCCGCCACGCGGATCTCGTACCAGGTCTGCCCCTCGTACCGCATGGTGGGTCCCTTGAGAAACCGTATTTTTACCGGCTACTGTAGCACAGCGCGGGGAGCCTGCGTAGCCTCCCCTCGCGCACGGTAGAATGGCGTCAAAACCCCGGAGGCGCGAGTTGGAGATCCCTCCACACACCCGGCTGGTGGCTCTGCTGGGCGACCCGGTGTCGCACAGCCTGTCGCCCCGCATGCACGCGGCGGCGTTCCGGGCGCGGGGACTGCCGTGGGTGTACGTGGCCTTCCGGGTCCGGCCCGGGGACCTGGGGACGGCGGTCGCCGGCTTGCGGGCCCTGGGTTTCGCGGGCGCCAATGTGACCCTGCCCCACAAAGTGGCCGTCTGCCAACTGGCCGACGAGCTGGACGTGTCTGCCAGGCGGTGCGGGGCGGCAAACACCCTGGTCTTCTCCGAAGGGCGGGTGGTGGCGTTCAACACGGATGTGGCGGGGGTGCGCAGGGCCCTGGACGAGGAAGGGGTGGCACCCTGGGGGCTGCGGGTGGCGATCCTGGGCGCGGGTGGGGCGGCTCGGGCGGCGTGCGTGGCGCTGGGGGAAGCCGGCGCCGGGGTGGTGACGGTGGTGGCCCGCAGGCCGGCCGCGGGAGAGGCCCTGTGCGCCCGCATGCGGGACGACTTCCCCCGAACGCGCTTTGAGGTCTGTCCCTTCGAGGACGCAGCCCTCCGGAAAGCTCTGCGGGAGGCGGATCTGGTGGTGAACGCGACCCCCGTGGGCATGTACCCGAAGGAGGAGGAAAGCCCGGTGCGAGAGGCCACCTGGCTGCGGCCGGGGCAGGTGGTATTCGACATGGTGTACAACCCACCCACCACCCGCTTGCTGCGGCTGGCGCAGCAGGCAGGGGCCAGGACCGTGGGCGGGCTTTCCATGCTGGTGCACCAGGGAGCCGAGTCCTTCGAGCTGTGGACCGGGAGTCCGGCCCCCACAGACGCGATGAAAAGGGCCGTGGGTCTGCTCCCGGCGGGGGTGTGAGGTGGCGCTGCGGCTGGTGACCGCGGGGGAGTCCCACGGCCGGGGCCTTGTGGCGGTCGTGGAGGGCCTGCCCGCAGGCCTCCGGGTGGACGAGGAGTACATCGACCGGCACCTGTGGCGGCGCCAGCTGGGCTACGGCCGGGGCGGCCGCATGCAGATCGAGCGGGACCGCGCCGAGATCCTGTCCGGGATCCTGGACGGTGCTACCATCGGAGCCCCGGTGGCGGTCCTGGTCTGGAACCGGGACTGGAGGACGGAGGAAGCACCCATCACCCGGCCCAGGCCCGGCCATGCGGACCTCGTGGGCGTTCAGAAGTACGGGTTCGACGATGTGCGGTACGCCCTGGAGCGCGCCAGTGCCCGGGAGACGGCGGCGAGGGTGGCGGGTGGCAGTCTGGCGCGGCGGCTGCTGGAGGAGTTCGGGATCGAGGTGTTCAGCCACGTGGTGGAGCTGGGCGGGGTCCGGGCGGAGGCACTCCCGGAACGGTGGGAGGAGGTCCGGGACTGGGCGGAGGCGTCCGACGTGAGGTGCGCCGACCCGGCGGCCGCCCAGCGCATGCGGGAGGCGGTGGACGCTGCCAGGGAGCGGGGTGACACCCTGGGCGGTGTGGTGGAGGTGGTGGCATTGGGCGTGCCTCCGGGCCTGGGCTCGTATGTGCACTGGGAGCGGAAGCTGGACGGGCGGCTGGCCCAGGCCGTGATGAGCGTGCACGCCATCAAGGGCGTGGCTGTGGGCGACGCCTTCGCCATCGCCGCCAGCCCTGGCCAGCAGGCCCACGACGAGATCTTCTACGAGCCGGGGCGGGGTTTCTACCGGCTCACCAACCGGGCGGGCGGCCTGGAAGGGGGGGTCACCAACGGCATGCCGGTGGTGCTGCGGGCGGCAATGAAACCGCTTTCCACCCTGCGGCAGCCCCTGATGTCGGTGGACATCCGGACCGGCGAACCGGCACCGGGCGCGGTGGTGCGCTCGGACGTTACCGCGGTCCCCGCCGCGGGGGTTGTCTGCGAGGCCATGGTGGCTCTGGTGCTGGCCGACGCCCTGTGCGAGAAGCTGGGGGCCGACTCCCTGGAGGACATGCGGCAATCGTACCGCCGGTACGTGGAGCGCGCCCGGTGGACGCCCTCCCCTCCCGTAAGGAGCGGCTCGTGAGGAACGTGGTCCTTTACGGGTTCATGGGAGCAGGCAAAACCACAGTCGGCGAGGAGTTGAGCCGACGCTTGGGATGGCCGTTCCTGGACACCGACCGCATGGTGGAGGGCCGGGCGGGTAAGCCGGTGGCGCGCATCTTCGACGAGGACGGGGAAGCTGCCTTCCGGGCTCTGGAGCGGGAGGCGGTGGCGGAGGCGGCTCGGGTGCGGCCCGCGGTGGTGGCGTGCGGGGGAGGCGCGGTCCTGGACGCCGACAACGCCCGCGCGCTGAGGGCGTCCGGTCACATGGTGTGGCTGCGCGCGGCCCTCGAGTCGGTGCTGAGCCGGGCCCGTGAAGGCGAACGGCCTCTTCTGAGGGGCGACCCCAGGGGCAGGGCCGCACTGCTGCTAGAGGAGCGGGCCCCGCGCTACCGGGAGCTGGCAGATCTGGTGGTGGACACGGACGGGCTTTCGGTCCCGGAGGTGACAGAGCGCGTGCTGGCAGAGCTGCTGGCCCGGGAAGCGCAGACGGTGACGGTGGCTCTACCCACAGGGACCTATCCGGTGCACGTGGGGGACGGCGTGCTGCCCCTGGTCGCCGTGGAGCTGGCGCGCCTGGGGGTGCGGAGGTGCGCGGTGCTGAGCCACCCGCGGGTGTGGCGCCTGTACGGGGCGGGTCTGGCGGAAGCCCTGCGGGCGGGCGGCGTGGAGGTCCTGCCCGTCCTGGTGCCGCCGGGGGAGCGCAGCAAGTCCCTGGTGGCTGCCGGGAAGGTGTACGCCCGGATGGCTGCCGCGCGGCTGGACCGGGCGTGCGCGGTCCTCGGGCTGGGTGGTGGCGTGGTGGGGGACTTGGCGGGGTTCGTGGCGGGCACCTACATGCGGGGCGTGCGGTTGTTGCAGCTGCCCACCACGCTGCTGGCGCAGGTGGATGCCAGCGTGGGCGGTAAAGCCGCGGTGAACGTGGCCGCGGGAAAGGGGCAGGGACCGGTGAGGAACCTGGTAGGGGTGTTCTGGCAGCCGCAGGCGGTGGTGGCGGACGTGGCCACCCTGCGCACCCTCCCGCTCCGGGAGCTGCGGGCAGGCTTCGCAGAGTGCGTCAAGCACGGGGCGGCGAGGGACGCGGGCCTGCTGGAGTGGGTGGACCGCGAGCTAGCCAAGCTGCTGCGCCGCAGGACGGACCGGCTCGCAGAGCTGGTGGCGCGCAACGTGGCGGTGAAAGCCGAGGTGGTGCGGCAGGACGAGCGGGAGACCGGCGGGCTTCGGGAGGTGCTGAACTTCGGCCACACGGTAGCGCACGCCCTGGAGGCGGCCACGGGTTACCGGGCGTACCTGCACGGGGAGGCGGTGGCGGTGGGCATGGTGGTGGAGGCGGAGCTGGGGCAGCGGGTGGGCGTCACGGACGGCTCGGTGGCGGAAGCGCTGCGCTCAGTGCTGCGGCGCGCGGGCCTGCCAACCTGGCTCCCGCCCGTCTCCGCGCAGGAGCTGGTGGGGTTCATGCGGCTGGACAAGAAAAACCGCGGCGGCGCTTTACGGTTCGCCCTCCTGGAGCGGCTCGGGAAGGCCCGGACCGGCGTGGAAGTCCCGGAGGAGGCCGTGGCCTCCGTCCTGCGGGAGATGGGGGCGAGTCCGTGAGGATCCTGGTGCTCTCGGGTCCGAACCTGAACCTCCTGGGCGAGCGCGAGCCGGAGGTGTACGGCCACCACACCCTGGCGGACGTGGAGCGGATGGTGCGGGAGAAGGCGGAGGAGCTGGGGGTGGAGGTGCGGTTCGTCCAATCCAACCACGAGGGGGTGATGCTGGACGAGCTGCACCGGGCCCGGCTGGAGTGCGACGCGGTGGTCCTGAACCCTGGAGCGTTCACCCACACCTCCATCGCCCTGCGGGACGCCATCGCGGCCATCCGCATCCCGGTGGTGGAGGTGCACCTGTCCAACGTGCACGCCCGCGAGGCCTTCCGCAGGCGCATGGTGCTGGCGCCCGTGGTGCGCGGCCAGGTCCTGGGCCTGGGCCCGTACAGCTACGTCCTTGGTCTGGAGGCCGCGGTGCACCTGGCGCGGGGAGGCTCCCGGTGAAGGTGCGCGGGATCCGGGGGGCCGTGCAGGTGGAGGCCAACACCCCCGAGGCCATTTTGGACGCGGCCCGGCGGCTGATCACGGAGATGGTCCGGGCCAACGGCGTGGAGCCGGACGACGTGGCGGCGGTGATCTTCACGTGCACCTCCGACCTGGACGCCACCTTCCCCGCGGAGGCCGCCCGCGCCCTGGGCTGGGACCGCGTCCCGCTGTTGTGCTCCCGGGAGATGGAGGTGCCCGGGTCCATGCCGCGGGTGTTGCGCGTGCTGATGCTGGTGAACACCACCCTGACCCAGGACGAGGTGGTCCACGTGTACCTGGGCGAGGCCGAGCGCCTGCGGCCGGACCTGCGCAGCGCGCAGTAGGATGGCCGTCCTCCAGGTTCAGCCTGCACGCCTGCGGGGGCGTTTGCGGCCGCCGGGCGACAAGTCCATCAGCCACCGCGCGGTGTTGGTGGGGGCCCTCGCGTCGGGCGTCACGGTGGCCCGCAACTTCCTGGAGGCCGAGGACACGCTGCGGAGCGTGGACTGCGTGCGTGCCCTGGGAGTGCCCGTGGAGCTGGAGGGCGGCACCCTGCGGGTTCACGGGCGCAGCCGGTGGTCGGAGCCCGGTCGCGTACTGGACGTCGGGAACTCAGGGACCACCATCCGCCTGCTGTGCGGGCTGGTAAGCGGCCAGCCGGTGGAGGCGGTGCTGGACGGCGACGCGTCGCTGCGCCGCCGGCCCATGGATCGGGTGGTGGAGCCCCTGCGGCGCATGGGTGCAGACATCCAGGCCAGGGACGGGCGGTTCGCTCCGGTACGGGTGCGGGGGGGCACTTTGCGGCCTGCCCGGCACGAGCTGCCGTTGGCAAGCGCCCAGGTAAAAAGCGCGCTGCTGCTGGCAGGGCTGTACGCGGAGGGCTGGACCGTGGTGGTGGAGCCTGCGGCCAGCCGGGACCACACGGAGCGCCTGCTGGGCGCTATGGGGGTCCCGGTGGAGACTCGGCCACTGGAGGGCGGAGGAGTGGAGGCGGGGGTGGAAGGCCCGGCGCGCCCGGAGGCGGTGGAGCTACAAGTCCCCGGCGACTTTTCCTCGGCGGCGTTTTTCGTCGCGGGGGCGGCTGCGCAAGCGGGCGCGGAGCTGGTGGTGGAGCACGTGGGCTTGAACGCCACCCGCACAGGGCTGCTGGAGGTGCTGAGGGAGATGGGTGCGGAGGTCCGGGTGGAGGATCTGAGGGAGGTGGCGGGGGAACCCACCGGCACCCTGCTCGTCCGGGGCAGGCAGCTCAGGGGGGTGCAGGTGGGCGGCGCTCTGATCCCGCGGCTCATCGACGAGATCCCGGCCCTCGCCGTGGCCGCAGCACTCGCGGAGGGGGAGACGGTGGTGCGGGACGCCGCGGAGCTGCGGGTCAAGGAGTCGGACCGGATTCGGACGGTGGTTCGCGCCCTCCGGGCTGTGGGGGTGGACGCCGAGGAGCTGCCCGACGGGATGGTGATACGGGGTGGCAAGATCCGCGGGGGCGAGGTGGATCCTGAGGGCGACCACCGCGTCGCCATGGCTTTTGGGGTGGCGGGCCTGCTCTCCCGCGACGGCGTGAGGGTGGTGGGCTCCGAGTGCGCGGCGGTGTCCTTCCCGCGGTTCGAGCGCTGGCTTCGGGTGCTGGCTGCACGTTGAACTCTTCTCCCCAGGCCACCGTGGTGTTGCTGCACGGGGCCGGGGCGGACTTTGCCGGCCTGAGCTGGAAGCACGTGGTCCCTCGGCTGTCGCGGGGCTACCGGGTCCTTACTCCGAACCTGCCGGGCCACGGTGGGACCCCTGAGCTGCCCGATCCCACCACGGAGGCCTACCTGGACTGGCTGTGCCGCTGGATGGATGGGGCAGGGGTCGAGCGAGCGACCCTGGCGGGCCTGTCGCTGGGAGGGGCTCTGGCCCTGGGCTACGCCCTGCGGAGTCCGGAACGCGTGGACCGGCTGGTCCTGGCCGCGAGCTACGGGCTGTCGCGCCAGGTCCCCTACCACGCACTCGTGTGGTTCCTCCTGCGGTCGCCGTTGCGCCGGCTGCTGCGGGCCCCTGTTCTGCGCCAGGGGCCCGGCCTTCGGTTAGGTGTGCGCTTCGTGGTGGGTGACCCCCGGGCGGTGGACGCCGAGCTCCTGGAGGACGTCCGCACCGCGCTGCGCGGTACCAGCCCGGGGTTGTTCTGGCGGTGGCTGGAGACCGAGGTGAAGGGGAGCCGCGTTCGCACTTACTACGGCGACCGACTCCGCGACCTCCGCTGCCCCGTGCTGCTGATCCATGGCGACCGCGACCGGCTGGTACCCCTCGCCCACGCGGAGCAGGCGGCACGCAGGATCCCCCAGGCCCGTCTGGTCGTCCTGCGGGGCTGCGGCCACTGGCCGCCGCGGGAGCGGCCGGAGGAGTTCTGCAGCGCCCTGGAGGCCTTCCTGGGGTGACGGACATTATTTTCAGATCTGCGGTGCAACTGTGAAGGATTTTTTTACACCTCCCCCGAATCCCTAGGCCGTGGGCATCCAACCTGTAGCGGCCGGCTGTTGGCTGCGCCTGCGGGAGCTGGCCCCCTCCCTGGCGGAGGCGGAGCGCCGGGTAGCCGAATACGTGGTCCGCGAGGGTCGCCGCGTGCCGGCCCTGTCCATCACGGAGCTGGCCGAACGGTGCGGCGTCAGCGAGGCCACCGTGGTCCGGGTGTGCAAGCGCCTGGGGCTTCGGGGTTACCAGGAGCTGCGGATCCGGCTGAGCGCGGAGTTAGCCGCGGAGCAACCGCAGATTGTCGGCGAGGTCCGCCGCGGCGACGGGGTGGAGGAGGCTTGCCGGAAGCTGTTCGCCGGCATGGTGGCGGCCCTGGAAGAAACGCTCCGGGTGCTGGACTGGTCCGTGCTGGAGCGGGTGGTGGCTCGGGTGGCTGCGGCTCGCCGGGTGGACCTGTATGGGGTCGGTGCGTCAGGGGTCGTGGCTACGGACGCTGCCTTGAAGCTGCTCCGGATCGGAGTTCAGGCGCAGGCCTTCACCGACCCGCACCTGCAGGCCACCTCCGCGGCCCTGCTGGGCCGTCGGGACGTGGCCATCGGCGTCTCCCACTCCGGCAGCACCCGGGACACGGTGGAGGCGCTGCGGGTGGCCCGCGCCGCCGGCGCGTTTACTGTGGCGGTGACGCAGGTAGGGCCCTCGCCCATCACCCGGGTGGCGGATGCGGTGCTCAACACCGTGGCCCGGGAGCCGCTGTTGCGGGAGGCGGCCATCGGCTCCCGCATGGCGGCCATGGCCGTGCTGGATGCTGTATTCGCCGGCCTGCTCCTGCGCCGGTACGCAACCGCACGAGGGGCGCTGGAGCGCACGCGGGAGGCCCTGGTGGGGAGAAAGTACTAGACGGTGGAAAGGGGGCGGTGTCCGTGCGAAAGCGATCGATCCTGACAGCGCTGTCGGTCGCCCTGGTGGCGGTTGCGTTCCCCTCGGGTGCTCAGGGCCTGCGGCCGCAGCCGGGAGGGACCATCCGGGTGGGGATCACCCAGGAGATCCTGAACCTGGATCCCCACGTGGCGACCGCGTTCTCCTCCTTTCAGGTGCTCGATCTAGTGTACGAAGGGCTGCTCCGCCTGGACCCGCGTACCCTCCGGCTGGAGCCCAACCTGGCGGAGAGCTGGTCGGTATCCGCGGACGGGCTGACCTACGTGTTCCGCCTGCGGCGGGATGCCACCTTCCACGACGGGTCCCAGGTGGACGCCACGGACGTCAAGTATACCTTCGACCGGATCCTGGAGCCGGCGACGCGCTCTCCCCAGGCCAGCTTCCTGGAGCCGGTCCGAGAGGTCGCGGTCGTGGATCCGTTTACAGTCCGGATCACGTTGAAGCGCCCGTACGCGCCGTTTTTGGCCTTGCTGGCGGGGGCCGGCCGCGGCATCGTCCCGGTGAACTTCGAGGATAAGGTGGGCGACCCGAGGACGCGGACCCTGGGCAGCGGGCCCTACCGGCTGGACCGATTCAGCACCAGCGCGGTGCGGTTGGTCAAACACGACCGTTACTGGCGCCGGGACGGCGCCGGGGTCCGCCTGCCGTACGCGGACGCGGTGGAGTACCGGGTGATCCCGGACCCGGCCACCTTGCGGGCGGCGGTGCGCGCGGGCGAGGTGGAACTGATCGTGGGTTTTGGGGTGGACGTGACGGCCGCGCGGACCCTGGCGGGGGTACAAGGGCTGCGGGTTCAGTCCGCGCCAGACCTGGCCTATAGCCTCCTGGGGATTAACCACGAGCGACCGCCCTTCAACGACATACGGATTCGGCAGGCGTTGAGCTTGGCGGTGGATCGGGGGGCACTGGCTCAGGTGGTGTATTCCGGTCGTGCGGTCCCTGCAGGGCCGATCCCGCCGACACTGGAGGCGTGGCAGCCGGTGGCGCCCGGGCGACTGCCTTACTACACGCCTGACCGGGCGCGCGCCCGGCAGCTGATCCAGCAGGCGGGCCAGGGCCGGGTGAGCTTCCGGATTCTGCCGATCCCCACGGTACCCGAGGCGGTCCAGATGGCGCAGGTCTTGCGGGAACAGCTGAACGCGGCGGGCTTCGCGGTGGAGATTGAGCAGACAGACTTCGCCACCTTCCTGGCCCGCTGGCGCGGCAGCCAGTTCGACGCCTTCGTGTCCCTCAACGGCGGCTTCGTGGACCCGGATCTGCACCTTTACCGGCATGTGCACTCCTCTGGCAGCACCAACGTGTTCAAGTTCAAGGACGCGGCGGTGGACGCTCTGTTGGAGCGGGGTCGGACCACCACGGACCTCGGGCAGCGGGTGCGCGTCTACCGGGACCTGCAGGTGCAGCTGGCGGAGAAGGTCCCCTTCCTGTTCCTCAACTATGCCGACGTGTTCGCGGTCAGCCGCACTTCGCTGCAGGGCTTCGTGCTGTCCTCTACCCGGACCATGACGCCTGTGGCGGAATCGTGGCTCGCACCGTGAGGGATGCGGAGCTACCTCGCCGAGCGGCTGTGGCAGCTCCCGGCGGTGTTGTTGGTGGTGTCGGGGCTGGTGTTCTCGGTGATGCATCTCGTGCCCGGGGATCCGGCTCAGCTCCTCTTGGGCTTCGAGAACACGGACCCCGTGCAGCTGGAGCGGGTGCGGAGGGACTTTGGGCTGGATCGCCCCGTCCTGGTTCAGTACGGGCGCTGGCTGGGCCGGGTGGTGCAGGGGGACCTGGGGGTGTCGGTGCGCACGGGGCGGGCGGTGGCGGAGATTGTGAGCGAGGCGTTCCCTTATACGGTGACCCTCGCCGGCTACGCCCTGGCGCTGGCCGTCATCGTGGCGCTGCCCCTTGGGGTGTGGGCCGGTACCACACGGTCCAGAGGCGCAGATGCCGTGGTGCAGGCGGTGTTCCTGATCGGGCTCTCGGTGCCAGCCTTTTGGGTAGGATCCCTGCTCATCCTGGTGTTCTCGGTGGAGCTGCGGTGGTTCCCGCTCCTGACGTACCCGCATCCGTGGCGGGATCCCCTGGGAGCCCTACGGGGCTTCCTGCTGCCGGCGGTCACCCTCGCGATCCCCAACGCGGCGGCCATCGCGAGGATGGTGCGGGCTTCCGTCCTGGCCGTGCGCGGGGAGGAATATGTGCGGGTGGCGAGGGCCAAGGGGCTCTCGGAAGGGGCGGTCATTCGCAGGCATGTGGTCCGCAATGCCCTGGTGCCCATCGTGACCCTGATCGGGATCGTCGCGGGCTACCTTCTGGGTGGGTCGGTGGTGGTCGAGCAGGTCTTTGCGGTACCGGGGCTTGGGCGGGCAGGTCTCCAGGCCATCGTCCAGCGGGACTACCCGCTCTTGCAGGGCGTCGTACTGATCACCACAGCCGCCTTCGTGCTGGTGAACCTCGTGGTGGATCTCCTGTATGCGCTCCTGGACCCCCGGATCCGGTACGCGTGAGCCACGGGTCCGACGGTGGCCCGGCAAGGTCGTCGTCGGCGGGTCGGTCCTAGCGCTGGTAGCCGGCCTGGCGCTGGGCGCGGAGGTGCTGGCTCCCCATCCGGTCACGCGGATGGATCCGGAGGCGCGTCTGGCCGTACCGAGCTTGCGGCATCCTCTGGGGACGGACTTCTTCGGGAGGGACGTTCTGAGCCGGGTCCTGGTCGGCTACCGGACCTCCTTGGCCATCGCGTTCCTGGCGGTGGGGTTTGCGGCCGGCGTGGGGACTGCGGTAGGCGTTGCGGCCGGATACTCGGGTGGTCGCACGGACGCTTTGCTGATGAGGTCGATGGATGTCCTGTTCGCCTTCCCCGTGTTCCTGCTGGCCATCACCATCGTGGTGATCCTCGGGGTGGGGACTGCCACGGCCATCCTGGCCATCGGGATCGTGTACGTACCCATCTTTGCGCGCATCGCCAGGGGCCCGACCCTGGTGGTGAACGCGCAGCAGTACGTGGAGGCAGCACGGTCGCTGGGTGCGAGCTCATGGCACATCGTACGCCGGCATGTTCTCCCGAACATCGCCACGCCGGTGTTGGTCCAGGCGTCAACCAACCTCGCCACCGCGATCCTGTTCGAGTCGGCGCTGAGCTTCCTAGGGCTCGGGGTTCAGCCGCCCTACCCGTCCCTGGGGATGATGGTGAGCGAGGGGAGGCCGTATGTGGAGTTGAGCCCGTGGCCCGTGGTGTTCCCCGGCCTCGCCATCGCGGTGGTGGTCCTCGGGTTCAACCTCCTGGGCGACGGGCTGCAGGAACTGCTGGACCCTCGACTGCGGGCGCAGCGGGCGTGACGGGGGATCGGCTGATGGGGCTCCTGCGGAAGGGGGTGACCTCGGGGGTCTTCCCGGGGGCGGCCGGAGTGGTGTGGGTGGGTGGGGAGACGGTCTTCGAGGGCTTCGCGGGCTACGCGCAGCTCGTCCCGGAGCGCCGGCCGGTAGTCCCGCGCACGCTGTTCGACCTGGCGTCCCTGACCAAGGTGCTGTGTACTGTCCCCGTCCTGCTCCGGCTGTGGGCGGACGGGCGGGTGGACCTGGACGAGCCCCTGCGGCGGTGGTTGCCGGAACTCGAGGGCGCGCCCGCAGGGCGAGCCACCCTGCGTCAGGCGCTGGCCCATACCACGGGACTTCCGGCGTGGCGGCCGCTGTACTTGTGCGCGCGCGGGAGGGAGGCGGTCGTGCGGGCCATCGCCGCTGTGTCCCTGGAAGCGGTTCCCGGAAGCCGGGTACGGTACTCGGACCTCGGGATGCTCCTCGCGGGCTTTGTGGCGGAGCGGGCGGCGGGTGTGGGGCTAGACGTGTTGTTCCAGCAGCACGTAGCAGCACCCCTCGGCCTGCGAGACACAGGATTCCGGCCGCCTCCGGAGGGTCGGAGTCGCTGCGCTGCCACGGAGGAGGGAAACGTGTACGAGCGCCGGATGGCCTGGAAGGCCGGCCGGTCCTTCCGTTGGCGCGAGGGCATCATTCTGGGAGAGGTGCATGACGGCAACGCGTACTACGCGCTGGGCGGTGTGGCGCCCCACGCGGGGCTGTTCTCCCCGGCGTGGGAGGTGATGCGGGCGGTGGTAGCGTGGCTGCTGCCCGGCCAGTGGCTGCCGGAGGACTGCGTGGTCGAAGCGGTAAGGGACCAGCGCCGGGGTGCCCAGGGCGAGCCGCGGGGCCTGGGGTGGCTGCTGCACCATCCCGAGGCCTTCTTCGGCGCTTTCGGTCCCCGCTCGTTCGGCCACACGGGGTTCACCGGGACGTCCGTGGCGGCTGACCCGGACCGACTCCTCGTCGCGGTCCTGCTGACCAACCGGGTCCACCCATACGTGCGGGAGGGCATCGAGGCGTTCCGCCGTGCCTTCTACGATGCGGTGGCGGAGACGGTGTGAGGAGGTTGGCGTGAGCGACCCGCTGGACGACCTGGAAACTGAACAACCCAACCCTCGAACCGCGGACCTGGACCGGCTGCCGGTCTCGGAGGTGGTGCGGCTGATCAACCAGGAGGACGCCACGGTAGCGGAGGCGGTGCGGCAGGCGCTGCCCGCGGTCGCCCGGGCCGCAGAGCTGGTGGCAGAACGGTTGGCACGCGGCGGGCGGGTGTTCTACGTGGGCGCGGGTACCAGTGGCCGGATCGGGTGGCTGGACGCGGTGGAGTGGGTGCCCACCTTCGGGGTGGAGCCGGGCTCCGTGCAGGCCGTGGTGGCCGGCGGGATCGGCTCCACCGTGGAGGCGAGCTCCGAGCTCGAGGACGACGCGGAGCTGGGCGCTCGCGACCTCCAGGCTCAGGGACCGCGTGCGGACGACGTGGTGGTGGGGATTGCGGCCAGCGGACGGACCCCTTATGTGTTGGGGGCCCTGCGGGCGGCGCGCGACGCAGGCTGCGCCACGGTGGCCGTGTGTAACAATCCCCATTCCCCCATGGAGGCCGTGGCGGACGTGGCGGTGGTGGTCCGGACGGGACCGGAGGTGGTGGCCGGCTCGACGCGGATGAAGGCGGGGACCGCTCAGAAGATGGTGCTGAACATGCTGAGCACCGCGGCCATGGTCCGGCTGGGGAAGGTGTACCGGAACCTCATGGTGGACGTCCAGCCCCTGAACCGCAAGCTGGCGGCGCGCGCCAGCCGGATCGTGGCGCAGGCGGCGGGGGTGTCTGCTGAGGAAGCGGAGGAGTGGCTGGACCGGGCCGGCCGCAACGTGAAGCTGGCCATCGTCATGGCCCGGACGGGCTGCGGGCCGGAGGAGGCCGCGGCCAGACTCCGGGGTGCCGGCGGCCAGGTTCGCGTGGCGCTGGGGGAGACGTGACGGACTTCCGTTGGCCCCACCCTGAGTCGGCGCTGCGCGTGGTGGGGGTGATGTCCGGTACCTCCTGCGACGGCGTGGACGTGGCCGTGGTCGAGGTGCGACGGGGCGCCGGGTTGCGCGTACGCACCCTGTCCGCGTGGACGAAGCCGTACAGCGACACGGTCCGGGAAGCTCTGCTGCGCCTGGCGAGTCCCGAGGCCACCCCGGAGGAGGTCTGCCGGTGGAACGTCGAGGTGGGCGAGCAGTTGGCGGAGGCGGTGCTCGAGGCGCTGGCCCGCGGGGGGCTGGAGCCCGAGCGCTGCCACCTGGTTGGCTCCCACGGGCACACGGTCTGGCACGTGCCGGGGCACAGCACGCTCCAGATCGGCGAGGCGGCGGTGATCGCCGAGCGCACGGGCCTGCCCGTGGTGAGCAACTTCCGGGCGCGGGACGTGGCCGCGGGCGGACACGGGGCGCCGCTGGTCCCCTACGTGGACTGGCTGTTGTTCGTCCACCCGCAGCGCAGCCGGGCGGTACAGAACCTGGGTGGAATCGGTAACGTAACGTGGCTGCCCGCGGCCGCACGCCCCGATGGGGTGGTGGCCTTCGACACCGGTCCCGGGAACATGGTGGTGGACAGTGTGGTCCGGCTGCTTACAGGCGCCCGCTACGACCAGGGCGGCCGCATGGCGGCGGCAGGGGCTCCGCACCTGGGTCTCGTGGAGGAACTCCTCGGGCACCCTTACTTCCGTCAGCCTCCCCCGAAGAGCACCGGTCGCGAGGTGTTCGGGCTTGACTACGCGCGGGCCCTGGTGGAGCGGGGGCGCCAGCTCGGGCTGTCCGACGCGGACCTGGTGGCCACCGCTACCTACCTGACCGCGCGCACCGTGGCGGAAGCCTACCGCTTCCTCGGGACGGTGGACGAGGTGCTGCTGAGCGGGGGCGGCGTGCACAACCGGACCCTGGTGGGCTGGCTCGAGAAGTTGCTGGCTCCCGTTCCGGTCCGAACCACCGCGGAAGAGGGGGTGGACCCGGACTTTAAGGAGGCTGTGGCGTTCGCAGTGTTGGCGGCGATGACCGCATGGGGAATGCCGGGGAACCTCCCCACCGCCACGGGGGCCCGGCGGGCGGTTATCCTGGGAGACCTCACCCCCCCTTGAAGCACCTGGGCCGCTGGATGCACGCGGAAATTCAGGAGCAGCCCGCGGTCCTGGAACGGCTGTGGGACGCTTCCCGGCCGCTGGCGCGGCGGCTGGCGGCACGGTGGCGGCGTGATCCGCCCGGGTTGGTGGTCTTCGTGGCGCGCGGATCGTCCGACAACGCGGCCGTGTACGGACGCTACCTGTGGGAGGCGCGCCTAGGAGTCCCGGTTAGCTTGGCAGCCCCGTCCGTGGTCACCTTGTACAGGACGCGGTTGCGCCTGCGGGGCACGTGGGTGGTCGGGCTGTCGCAGTCGGGCCAATCCCCCGACGTGGTGGCGTTCCTCCGGCGCGCGCGTCAGGGTGGGGCGTTCACCGTGGCGGTGACGAACCAGCCAGACTCACCCCTCGCCCGGGAGAGCCAAGAGGTCCTGCCCCTCCACGCGGGCCGCGAACACAGCGTGGCCGCGACGAAGACGTACGTGGCGGAACTGTTCGTGCTAAGCCTGTTGGTAGCGGAGGCCTCCGGGGACAGACGACTGCTCAGCGCGCACGAAGGACTGCCCAGCCAGGTGGCCGCTGCGTTGAGGGTGGAGGAGGCGGCCTCGGATCTCGCGCGCCAGTGGCAGGAGGTGGCCGCGTGCCTGGTCACGGGGCGCGGGTACAATTACGCTACCGCTCGGGAGGCCGCTCTGAAGTTGAAGGAAACCGCGTACCTCCCCGCGGAAGCCCTGTCCTCTGCCGACTTCCTGCACGGCCCTGTGGCACTGGTGGGCCGCGGCTTCCCGGTGTTGGTGGTGGCCTCACCGGGTCGGGCCTGGAGGCACCTCGACCACGTAGTCAGGAAGCTGCGCCGGCGGGGGGCCGACGTGGCAGTGGTATCCTCCGACCCTGCGGCGCTGCGCTGGTTGCGGCACGGGCTGGAGGTGCCGGCGGGGGCCCCGGAGGAGCTCACGCCCCACGTCTACGCGGTAGCGGTCCAGCTGTTCAGCTACCACCTCAGCCTGCGAAGGGGGATAAACCCGGACCGGCCGCGCGGATTGCGAAAGGTCACCCAGGTGCTGTAGGGGCGCGGTCAGCGCAGGAGGCTCAGGAGTTCGGACAGAGCGTCCACCGTGTGGTGGGGCTGCGCGGCCGCGTCGGTCGGGGGCTGTCGGCGCCGCACCCACACCGCGGTCATGCCCGCCGCGAGGGCGCCGGCCACATCCGCGTGCAGCAGGTCACCCACCATCCAGCACCGATGAGGCACGGCCCCCGCCCGGCGGGCGGCCTCCACGAACACGGCGGGGTCCGGCTTGCTCCGGCCCACCTCCTGGCTGGTCACCACGGGGTCCAAAAGGGCGCCCAGCCCCGTGACATCCAGTTTCCAGCGCTGCAGGGCGGTCTCGCCGTTCGTGATCAGGCCCGTCCGGTAGCCGCGGCGGCGCAGCTCCAGCAGGACAGGCTTCGCGTCTGGGAAGGTCCGCACCTGGCCGTCCCGGAGGGCCGTGTAGCGCTCCAGGAAGGGCTCCACCGGTCCGCGGAAACCCAGGCGGCGGAGCGCCTCCTCCCACGTCCATCGCCGCATGAGGGGAATGGTGACCCCAGGCTGCGCGGGGGTTACACGCTTCCAAAGCTCAAGCGAAGCTTCGAGGTACGTGCGCACCAGCAGGTCAGGGGACAGGAAGGGGTAGACCTCCTGCAGGTCCTCCGCGACCCGGCGGACGCAGTCGGACATCAGTCCGGTCTCGTCTACCAGGGTGTCGTCCAGGTCGAAGAAGACGGCTTGTGGTCGCACGGCGCCTCGAGTGTCTGGCGGAGGGGGTGGGATTTGAACCCACGAGGCGGGTTTTAGCCCGCCTACGCGCTCTCCAGGCGCGCCGGATCAGCCGGACTCCCGCACCCCTCCGGCCGCAACCCTAGGATACCAGGACTGGGGCGGGGTTGAGGGCCCAGCTGGGATGGCCTACCTTGGTAGGGATGCGGGTTGCCATCACCGGGGCCACAGGGCTGCTCGGGCGGTCGCTGTCGAAACGGCTGGCGGAAGCGGGCCACGCGGTGGTGCCCCTCAGCCGGAAGCCGGGTCCGGGTGTCGTGCGGTGGGACCCGGCCCGCGGGCAGCTTGAAGCCACGGCGCTCGAGGGCTGCGACGCGGTCGTGAACCTCGCCGGCGCCCGCATCGCCCCGGCCCGCTGGACCGAAGCATACAAACGCGAGCTCCGCACCAGCCGCGTGGACGCCACCCGGCTGCTGAGCGGGGCCCTCAGCCGGCTTGCGGAGCCGCCGAGGGTGTTCCTTTCCGCCTCGGCCACGGGATACTACGGCCACCGGCCCTTCCATGAGACCGTGGATGAAACCAGCGCGCCGGGCCGGGGCTTTCTCGCTTCTCTGTGCGTGGACTGGGAGGCGGCCACGGAGCCGGCCCGGCAGGCTGGGATTCGCACCGTCCTGTTGCGCACGGGCCCGGTCCTGAGCGCCCGGGGCGGTTTTCTGGCCCCCCTGCTGCCCCTCTTCCGCCTGGGTCTGGGGGGGCCGTTGGGCGACGGCGGTCAGGGCGTGAGCTGGATCGCCCTGGAGGACTGGCTGCGCGCGGTGGAGTTCCTCATGACCCTGCCGTCGGCGGAAGGACCGGTCAATCTGACCGCGCCTGGCGCGGTGACCTTCTCGGACTTCGCGCGCACCCTGGGGCGGGTGCTGCGCCGGCCCGCGTTCTTCCGGGTGCCGGCCTTCGCCGTGCGCTGGATTTTCGGGCGGGAGCTGGCGGACGAGGCGTTGCTGTCCGGCCAGCGGGCCTTACCCAGACGCCTGGTGGAGTGGGGCTTCGGGTTCCGTTACCCGGAGCTGGAGCCGGCGCTCCAATCCGTCCTGGAGGCGAAATAGTTGAAGCTGCAGCGCCTGGAGCGCGTGGTCCAGGTTCGGGCGTCCCTGGACGAGGTGTGGGCATTCTTCGCGGACCCGCGGAACCTGCGGGAGATCACGCCACCGTGGCTGGACCTGCGGATCGTGTCACCTGTACCTGACCGGATGTACCCCGGGTTACTCATCGAGTACCGGGTGCGTCCGTTCCCCGGCCCTGCGTGGGTCTGGGTGACGGAGATCACCCACATCCAGGAGGGTGTGCGGTTTGTGGACGAGCAGCGCATCGGACCCTACCGGCTGTGGCACCACGAACACCACTTCCGTGCCACAGAACACGGGGTGGAAGTGCGGGACCTGGTGGCCTACCTCCTTCCCGGAGGCTGGGCGGGTCACCTGGCCGTTGGACGGACCGTCCGCTCGCGGCTCCAGGCCATCTTCGACTACCGGGAGCGTGCGGTCTTGAAGCGTTTCGGACTATAGACGCTTCGGGCGGGGGATGGGGCCTGCCGCCGGTGCCGCGGGCGGTCACCGTCGGGGTGTCAGGGGGCGGTCGCGGGCTGGCAGCAGGGGCAAAAGTACGTCGCCCGTCCGGTATCCAGGCGGAGAATCGTGGTACCGCACCACAGGCAGCTCTGCCCCGAACGACGGTAGACGGCGAACGGACCCACTGTGCGCCACAGCCGTCGCGGTAGGGTCCCGAAGCGCTGCCGGTACGCGGTGCGCAGGGTCGACTCCACGGCCTGCACGAGGCGGCCCCGTTCGTCCGGGCGGAGGGAATCGAGGGTGCGCAGCGGGTGAAGGCGGGCCTGCCAGAGGGCCTCGCTCTTATAGATGTTCCCGACCCCGGCAAAAAGGCGTTGGTCCAGCAAGGCGTGGGCGAGGCTGATGCGGGCCCACGGCGGCTGCTGCATCCGGCCGAGGACATCCTCACGCCGGTAGTCGTCCCGCAAGGGATCGGGACCGAGGGCGGTGAGGACCGGGTGCGTGGCAAGTTCTTCCTGCGAAAGCAACTGCAGCACGGGGCCGTTGAACAGCGTCGCCACGCGGGTGCCAGCTCGGAGGCGAGCCCAGACCCGGCCGGTACCCTTCCGGGGAGGTTCCGAGGGGCCGGAGATTTCCCAGCGGCCCCACATCATCAGGTGAGAGTGCAGCGTCAGGCCCCGGTCCAGAACGATGAGGAGGTGCTTGCCGCGGGCTTCCACGTCGGCGACCCGGCGCCCCACAAGCGAGCGCTCCAGGGGACGCAGCCGCGCGGGGATCAGCTGCACCTCGTCCAGGATCCGGGACGCCAGTGCGCGCCGCAGGGCGTCGGCAATGCGGTGAACCTGAGGCCCTTCAGCCATCGCGCACGGTCCCGGTCGCGACAGCCTCCCGCTCAGGCGTGGCCCAGCCGGAACGGTTCGGCGGCCGGCGTGCGCGACCCGCGGGAGTTCGGGCGACCAGGGTCCTTACCGCTGGCATGCCAACCGTGCCCTTGAGGCCCTACGGTGTTACGGCCTCCGGCTGGATGCGACCGTCCTCGATCCGGACCACTCGGTCGGCCTGCGTGGCAAAGCGCTCGTCATGGGTCACCATGATGAAGCTCTTGGCCGTGGCCCGGTTCAGCTCTCGCATCAGGTCGAAAACCGCTCGGCCGCTCTGGCTGTCCAGGTTCCCGGTGGGCTCGTCGGCGAGCACGAGCGTCGGATCATTGGCCAGGGCCCGGATCAACGCCACACGCTGCTGCTGGCCGCCGGACAACTGCGAGGGGAAGACGCGCGCGTAGGCGGCGAGGCCCACGCGGTCCAGGAGCCCTTCCACCCGGGTGCGATCCCGAGCGGAGACACTTCCCCTCAGACGCAGGGGCAGCAGGACGTTCTCCACGACGGTCAGCTCCGGGAGCAGGTAGTAGTTTTGAAATACGAAGCCCAGGAGGTCGCGCCGCAAGAGGGAGCGGGCGTTCTCGGAGAGGTTCGAAACGTCCCGTCCGGCCAGGAGCACACGGCCAGACGTCGGACGGTCGAGCAACCCGATGATGTTGAGCAGGGTGGTCTTGCCGGACCCGGAGGGGCCGACCACGGCTACGAACTCGCCGGGTCGGACGGCAAGGTCCACGTCCCGCAGGGCCCACACGGGTACGCCCTCCGTGTAGAGCTTGCAGACGCGGTCGAGCTGGAGCACGGACTCCATGTCAGGTGGAGCGGATCACACGGATCGGGTCCACAGCCGCGGCCTGCCGGGCCGGGATGAGGGACGCGAGGGTACCCACGACCACGCTGAGGGCGACCGAACCCAGGACTAGACCGGCGTTGAGGTCCACGGGGAATACCTCGAGGTCCGGTTGGGCTGCGGACGCCCGGGCCTGGTAGAAGAGGAGCGCGAGACTTACCCCGAGCCCCGCGCCCACCAGGCCGCCCGTGAGGGCCAGAAGCGTCCCCTGCAGGGCGAACACCTCGAGGATCTGCGACCTCGTGGCTCCCATGGCGCGGAGAATCCCGATCTCCCGGAGGCGGGCCAGGACGTTCGTGATGAGGATACTCACGATCCCGAAGCCCGCTGCCAGGGTGACGAAAAACTGAATGAGAAACGAGGACTGGGATTGGGCCTGCAGCCCCGCGAGGAGTTGCCGGTTCTCCCGCATCCACGACCGGGCCTCGAAGGGGGCCACGGGGGCGATGCGGTCCGCCACCCGATCCGCCGCGAAGGGCCTCCGGAGCCGCACGGAGAGCGTGGTAACGGCGGTCCCCAGGCCCAGCATGGACTGCGCCTGGCGTAGCGTCACGAAGGCGACTCCGTCATCGAGCCTGGAAAAGCCGGTCCGGACGATTCCGGCAACCAGCAGCGTCGAGGTGCCGACGGGGCTGGTCACCCGGAACCGATCCCGGAGCCGCAGCCCCAACCGGTCGGCCAGGCGGTGGCCGAGTACAGCCTCGCCCCCCCCAAGCCCGACGTAGCGCCCCGCCACGAGCCGCTGCTGGAGGCCGAACGCCCGGTCAAAGCGTTCCGGGTCCGCACCGACGATGCGGATGGGCTCCGTGCGGCTCTCCCGGGTCAGGACCCCCGGGCCCTCCACGGTGGGGATCACGACCGCGATGTCCCGGTCGAGGGCCTCCAGCCAGCTCACCCAGCCCCTCCAGTTTTCGATGGACCGGGTCCGCAACTCACGGGTGGACCGGGTCCCGACGTAAACCGAATCCGACGAGGGGCGCAGGACCCAGACCGGAAGCGGCTCACGGGGGGCCGGTTCTAAGACGACGTGCGGGATCCCACCCGTGGTGGTCTCCAGGAGACGGCGCTGCAGGCCCCCGATCAGAGCGTTCAGGAACACCACCAGCGCCACGCTGACCGCGACGACGCTGGCCGCGAGGGCGCTCTGTCGGGGCGCGGAGCGCAGCTGCCGGAGTGCCAGCATCCAGGTCACCCGGCCCACAGCTCACCCCTCCAGCCGGACCAGGCGGACGCGGACCCGACTTCCCGCGCGGGTCCGCGTCGGGTCCAGAACCACTAGGTCGTCCGGGCTCACGCCCTCCACCGCCGCCCACCGGTCTGACCGACCGAGGAGCCGCACGCGGCGAGCCTCCACACGACCGGATCGGACCACCAGGACCGAGGCACCGGAGGACGTTCCAAGGACGCTCTCCACGGGTACAGCCAGGGCGGACGGCCACGACGCAACCTCCAGGTTCACGTCAAGGGTCATGCCCACACGGGCAAAGGGCGGGAGGCCGAGCGGCTGGAGGCGCAACCGGACTGTGCCCCTTTGGGAATCCACCCGGGGGTCGATGTCCACCAGGCGGGCCGCCGCCGTAGCACGCGCTCCGCCAGAGACGACCAGGGTGGCACGCTGCCCGATCCGAATTCTGGGCAGGTTGTCTTCGTCCAGGTCAACCACAACTTCAAAGGACCGAGGGTCGCCCAGGGTGAGGACAGCTTCCCCGGCGAGTACCGCGGCCCCCACCTCCCGGTGGACTTCCACCACCACGCCGTCGTACGGGGCGCGGAGGACCGTGCGCGCGAGCCGCTCCCGTGCATTGCGTACGGCCGCGAGAGCCTCACGGTGCCGGGCCTCTGCCACACGAACCTCCTCGGGGCGGGGAATGCGGAGCAGGGCCGTGAGCGCCGCCCGGGCCGCCCGCGCCTCCGCCTGCACCCGGGCCTCCAGCGCCCGGAGCTCAATCCTCGCGGCCTCCAGCTGCGCGGCGGAGCCGGGGTTGCGTGCCACGCGCGCCTGCTCGCGAGCAACCAGGACCTGCTGCTCGGCAATCCGCAAGCGCGCCTCCTCCGCGCGAACCCGGGCTTGGGCCGCCTCCTCGTCTGCTCGGGCTCGGTCCAGGCCAAGCCGCACGCGCTCGACCTCGGCCGCCGCCACGGCGCCAGACGCATACAGCACTTCAGCCCGCCGCAGGTCGGCCTCCAGCTGCTCGCGGGCTGCAGATGCTGACCGCACAGCCAGCTGCTGGGCCCTCAGACCGTCCTGGCTGGCCCGGAGCTCGGCCTCGGCCTGTTGGACCGCTGCCGCCGCGCTGCGTACCGCCTCGGGTCGGCCCGTGCGGAGGTCCTCCAATCGCTCCCGAGCGGCTCGGACCTGGAGCTGGCCGGCAACCTCCGCGGCCTCCAGCCGGGCTCGGGCCTGCTCCACCTCCTCTTCCGTAGCTCCCCGGAGCACCCGATCCAGTTCCCTGCGGGTCGTCAGGGCCCGAGCTTCCGCCTCGCGCAGCACCTGCAGGGCGGGAACGGGGTCGAGGCTGGCCAGCGGCTGGCCTGCGACCACCCGGTCGCCCCGCCGCACGAGAAGCCGGGCCAGGGTCCCGCGGTCCTCGAAGCCCAGCGGCGTGGACCGCGCTGCCTCCAGGCGCCCTGTCGCTACCACGACCTCCCGCACGTCACGCGCGACCGGGGAAACCACCTCGACAACCGGTGGCGGGCGCAGGAGCCACCCTGCCACCAGGAGCAGGAGCACGATTAGGGGGACAATCCGACGCCAGTTCATCTCCATTTACCTCCTCTGCCGGGCACCGTCCAGGAGCAGGTCCACGACCCCTTCCGCAAGACGCTCCGCGGGAAGGCCCGAGTAGCGCGAAGCGTCCAGCAACCCCTCCGTGGCCACCAGGAACACCGGCCCGAGGAACGGGACGTGCTCTCCGCCGATCTCCCCCCGCTCCGCCGCATCCTCGGCCCACCGGAGGAGGGGCCGGACGAGGCATTCGAAGGCCCGGGTCACCACTTGCCGCTGGTGGGAGGGCGACAGCCGCCTAAGGTCGGTCCGGACCATCCGGGCCAGGTTCATCGGCGGCTGAGAGAGCAGCCAGTGCGCAGCCGCGCACAGTGCCTGCCGGAGGTCCCGGGACGATCTTAGTGCACATTCGATCCCCCGGCGGTACCTCTCCAGCGCCCGTTCCGAGGCCTCTACGTAGAGCTGCTCCTTACCGCCCGGGAAGTGGGCGTACAGGGAGGGCACCCGGAGCCCCACGGCCTGGGCGATCCGGCTCAGCGACACGGCCGCGTAGCCGTGTTCCATGAAGAGGGAGGACGCCACCTCAAGGATCCGCTCCCTGGTGTCAGGCACACCGGTATGCTAACTAACGTTAGCTAGGACAGGTAGCGACCCTGTGTTCGCTACCCTGTCCCCTGGCCCCGTTGGGCAGCGTCCTGGCGTTGCCGGTCCCGGAGATAGGCCAGCACGCGGTCTGCGTCGCGCAGGGGGTTCACGCGACGCCAGATGCGCTCCACCCGGCCGTGACGGTCGACGAGGACGGTGTCCCGGCTGAGGATGCCCAGGAACCGCCGGACCCCGTATGCCCGGGCGAGCACACCCGCCGGGTCCGGCACCATCGTGACGCCCGTGCGCTCGGCAAACGCACACTGTGCCGGAGCTGGGTCCGGACTTATGCCCACCACGGCGGCGCCGAGTGTTAGAAACTCCTCCTTCCGGGCCCCATACCTGCGCGCCTGTAGGGAGCAGCCGGGTGAGCCGGCCTTGGGGAAGAAGAACAGGACCAGCCAGCCACGCTCAGCCAGCTCGGCCAGGTCGAGCCGGCCGCCGGAAGCGTCCTGCACCACCGGCAGGTAAGCCCGTCCGCCCTCCTCCACGCTTCAAGGTTACCGGTTGCGCCTGTACCGCTCCAGAGCCCGCGCCCGGGAAGCCCGCAGGTCCACGACGGGAGCGGGGTAGTCGCGACCCACCCGACAGTGGCAGGCCACCTGGTCGTCCCGGGAGAGGGTCCACGGAGCGTGCACGTAGGGCGCGGGTACCCGCGACAGCTCCGGAACCCAGCGGCGTACGTAGCGGCCCTCGGGGTCGAACCGGCGGCCCTGGAGGACCGGGTTGAACACGCGGAAGTACGGCACCGCGTCCGCACCCGTTCCCGCCACCCACTGCCAGTTGCCGATGTTGGAAGCGGGGTCGCCGTCCACGAGCTGCCGCATGAAGTAGGCGGCACCCCACCGCCAGTCCACCAGGAGGTTCTTCACGAGGAAGGAAGCCGCGACCATGCGGGCGCGGTTGTGAACCCAGCCCGTCTCGTTCAGCTGCCGCATGGCCGCGTCGACCACGGGGTAACCGGTGTGACCCTCGCACCATGCCTGGAACAGACGCTCGTCGTTTTCCCACACCGGCTCGTGAGCCGCCGGCCGGAGGGGGCGGCTTCGGGTATGCGGGAAGTGCAGCAACAGGTGTGCGAAAAACTCCCGCCACAGCAGTTCGTCCCGCCACCGCTGCGCTCCCCGCCGGGATCCCGGGTCGGGCGCCGCGTCGGCAGCCTCCCGGGCCACCCAGAGGGCCGTCCGGGAAGAGAGGACGCCGAACCTCAGGTAGGCGGAAAGCTGCGAGGTGGCCTCCAGGTCCAGCCGGTCCCGATCCAGGTGGTACCGGAAGATGGCATGGGCTGCAAACTCCCTCAGCCTTTGCCGGGCCACCGCTTCGGCGTCCCGGTCGGCTAGCGGGCTGTCGGGTAGGGGCTCCGACGGCAGTCCATGGGGTCTGAGGCGGCCCGGAGGGGGAAGAGGCGGCTCGTGTGCGGCTCGTGCGAGGAGCTGCTGCCGATAGCGCGTGTACACGGTGTAGGGCCGGCCGTCCCCGGTGTGCACCGCGTCCGGCGGGAAGGCGGTGGGCCAGCCCACCAACTCCAGCCGCACGCATCGCGCCACCTCAGCCTCCAGGCGTCGGGCGAGAGGTGACACGTCAGCGTGCGCGTACACGGCGCAGGCGCCGGAGGTCTGGACCAGGGCGCGCAGGACCTCCGGAGGGCGGCCCCGCCGAAGTACCAGGAAGCTGCCGAGTTCGCGGAGGGAGCGGTCGAGGGCCCGCAGGTAGGCCACAAGCAGGTCGGTGCGCCGCCGGCTCACCGACGTCAGGGCAGGGTCCAGCACGAAGACGGGGATCACGGTGCCGGCCCGCAGGGCTGCGTTCAGGGCGGGGTTGTCGTGAAGGCGTAGATCCCTTCGGACCCACCAGATGGCTACGGACATGTCGGTTCCAGGAACGCCGCTACGGGGTACGAGGGGCAGGGCCCGCGGGTCAGGTACGCACCTGCCCGTCCCCCAGGGCCACGAACTTGGTGGTGGTGAGCTCGCGGACGCCCATGGGGCCGTACGCGTGCAGCTTGCTGGTGCTGATCCCGATCTCCGCACCCAGTCCGAGCTGGAACCCATCGTTGAACCGGGTGCTGGCGTTCACCAGGACCAGGGAGGCGTCCACCTCCCGCAGGAAACGCAGCGCGCGGGCGTGGTCCCGGGTGACGATGGCCTCCGTGTGGTTGGACCCGTACCGGGCGATGTGGGCCAGCGCTTCGTCCATGGAGTCCACCACCTTGACCGCCAGGACCAGGTCCAGGTACTCGGCCTCCCAGTCCGCCTCGGTGGCGGGCCTGATGTGGGGCAGGTGCTCGCGGGTGCGGGCGCACCCGCGCAGTTCCACGCGGGCCTCCGCCATGGCCCGGGCCAGCAGGGGCAGGAGATCGGGGGCGACCGTTTGGTGGACCAGCACCTTCTCCAGCGCGTTGCAGGTGGCCGGGCGCTGCGCCTTGGCGTTCACCGCGATGCGGACCGCCATCTCCAGGTCCGCGCCCTCGTCCACGTACAGGTGGTTGACGCCCCTCGCATGGGCCAGAACGGGCATCCGCGCGTGCTCCTGCACGAAGCGGATGAGCTCCTCCCCGCCCCGCGGGATGAGAACGTCCAGGTAGCCGACGAGCCGGCACATCTCCACCACCGCCTGGCGGTCCGTGTGGGGGACCAGTTGCACCGCGTCCTCCGGAAGGCCGGTTTGCTTCAGCGACCGGCGGAACAGTTCCACCAGGGTCCGGTTGCTGCGCAGGGCCTCCTTCCCGCCCCGCAGGAGGATGGCGTTGCCGGCTTTCACCGCCAGGCTGCTGGCTTCCACGGTGGCACCGGGCCGTGCCTCGTACACCATCCCGATGACGCCCAGGGGGACCCGCATCCGGCCTACCCGCAGGCCGTTGGGCCGGACGGACAGGGACTCGATCTCGCCCACCGGGTCCGGCATGTGGGCCACCTGCCGCAGACCCTCCACCAGGTCGTCGCGGGTCCGCTCGTCCAGCCGCAGCCGGTCCAGCTTCGCCCGGGACAGCCCCGCCGCCGCGGCCTCCTCCAGGTCCGCGCGGTTGGCTTCGGCCACCTCCGACCAGGAGTCCGTCAGGGCCTGCGCCAGCCGTAGGAGCGCGTCCCGTTTGGGCGCCGGAGGTGCCGACGCCATGGCTCGGGCCGCCTGCCGGGCGCGGGTTGCCATCTCGCGGATCTGGCTCGCCACGTCGATCATACCGACCCCCGTACCGCGTGCTCTTCCGCCTCCAGTTCGCTGGCTAAGGCGAAGTGGTCCCGGTGGATGACCTCGTCGGAGTGCTTGTACCCCAGGCGCGATTCGATGTCGCGGGTGTGCAGTCCCTTGATGAGGTCGATCTCCGCCGCGCTGTAGTTCACCAGCCCCACGCCCACCAGCCGGCCGTCGGGGTCCAGGCAGCGGACGGGGTCTCCCACCCCGAACTGTCCCCGGACCCCGCGGACGCCCGCGGGCAGGAGAGAGGCCCCGGTCTCCCGCAGCGCTCGCGCGGCCCCGTGGTCTAACAGCAGCTCTCCCGCGGACTTGGGGAGCTGGTACAGCCACAGCTTGCGGCCCCCGTACCGACGACCGCCACCCCAGAACAGCGTGCCGACAGGCTCGCCCGCCAGCGCGGCGCGGATGGCCCCCGCCCGCCGTCCGGGCAGCAGAAGTAGCGGCATCCCCGCGGCGAGGGCCTTTTCCGCGGCCAGCAGCTTGCTGCGCATCCCGCCGCTGCCGACCTCGTTGGGGGCCTCTCCGGCGGACTCCATCAGGGTCCGGTCGACCCGCTCCACCCACAGGATGGGGCGGGCCTGCGGGTGGGTGCGCGGGTCCCGCTCGAACAACGCCTCCACGTCCGACAGCAGCACCAGCAGGTCCGCGCCCACGAGGGTCGCGATGAGGACGGACAGCCGGTCGTTGTCGCCGAACTGGACCTCCTCCACCACCACGGTGTCGTTCTCGTTCACCACGGGCACCACGCCCCACCTCAACAGCGTCTGCAGGGTGTGGCGGGCGTGCAGGAAACGGGAGCGGTCCGCCAGGTCTGGGGCGGTGAGGAGCACCTGGGCCACCGAGACCCCGTGGCGCCGGAAGGCCTGCTCCCACGCGCGCACCAGCAGGGGCTGGCCCACCGCGGCCGCCGCCTGCTTGGCGGGGATGGTGGTGGGCCGGTCCGGGAGCCCCAGGTGGGCCACCCCGGCGGCCACCGCTCCGGAGGAGACCACCACCACCTCGCGTCCCTCGGCCCGCAGGTCCGCCAGCTCGTCCGCCAGCCGGTCCAGCACGGGCTGGTCCAGGCCGTGCGGGCCCGCGAGGACCGCGCTGCCCACCTTGACCACCAGGCGTCGGTGGGTCTGCGGGTCCGCGAACGACGGCCGCTGGCGCGCCGCGTGCGTCATACTTAGCATGATACGGCGGTGACGGGCCTCCGGACGACCGAGGAGCGCTCCGCGGAGCCGTCGAAGCCCAGGGTGGAGTCGGGTCCGAGGAGGTCACCCATGGAAAGGGAACCGGTGTTCGCAGACCCCGACGAGGAACGTCGGTACCTGGAGCAGGTCAAGCAGGAGCTGGACGCGGCGCGGACCAAGGAGGAGGTGGTGGAGGTGTGGCGCCGCCACTACCTCAAGATCGGCCACCGCAAGCTGGGCCGGCTGCTGCTGGGGCGTCCCGTGGCGGAGCTTCTGCGATCCAGGGAGTAGGGCCGGTCCGATGCAGTACACGCGCCTGGCGCAGGCGTACCAGCGGCTCGAAGAGACCTCCGCCCGCCTGAAGCTCATCGAGGTCCTGGCGGAGCTGTTCGGGGAGACGCCGAAGCCGCTGCTGCGGAAGGTGGTGTACCTGTGCCAGGGCAAGATCGCGCCGGACTTCGCGGGGGTGGAGATCGGGCTCGCGGAGAAGCTGGCCGCTCGGTCGGTGGCGGAGGCTGCGGGCGCCGCGGAGGACCGGGTGCAGTCGCTGCTCCGGCGGCGGGGCGACCTGGGCACGGTGGCAGAGGAGCTGCTGGCCGAGCGGGGGACCCGTCGGTCCCACCTCACCGTGCAGGAGGTGTTCGACCACCTGGAGGCCATCGCCCAGGCATCCGGGAAGGGAGCCCAGACCCAGAAGATCTCCTCCCTGGCCGACCTGCTGCGCCGCGCCACGCCGCTGGAGGCTCGCTACCTGGTGCGCACGGTCACGGGCAAGTTGCGGTTGGGCGTCGGGGACGCTTCCATCCTGGACGCGCTGGCGGAGGTGTACGCGGGAGGACGGGCCAACCGGGCGCCCTTGGAGCGGGCGTACAACATCTGCTCGGACCTGGGCCTGGTGGCGGAGACCCTGGTGCGGGGCGGAGTAGCGGCGGTGGAGGGCATGGAGGTCCGGCCCGGCCACCCGGTGCGGCCCATGCTGGCCCAGCGGCTGGCCACCAGCGAGGAGATCCTGGCAAAGCTGGGCGGGGTGTGCGCCGCGGAGTACAAGTACGACGGCGAGCGGGTGCAGGCCCACCGCCTGGATGGGAAGGTGGTGCTGTTCTCGCGGCGCCTGGAGAACATCACGGAGCAGTTCCCGGACGCGGTGGAGTTGCTGCAGCACGGGCTGCGGCCCAAGCGGGCCATCCTGGAAGCGGAGATCGTGGCCGTGGACCCTGAGTCCGGCGAGCTGCGGCCGTTCCAGGAGCTCATGCAGCGGCGCCGGAAGTACGGGATCGAGGAGGCGGCCCGGCGCATTCCCGTGGGCCTGTTCTGTTTCGACCTCCTGTACGGCGAGGGGGGCGACCTGACCCGCCGGCCGTACCTGGACCGGCGGCGGGCCCTGGAGCGGGCCGTCAGGACCGGGGACCGGCTGCAGCTGGCCACCTGGAAGTTGGTGCGCAGTGTGGAGGAGCTGGACGCGTTCTTCGAGCAGGCCGTGGCGGACGGCTGTGAGGGGGTGCTGTGCAAGTCGGTGGCCGAGGACGCCGTCTACCAGGCCGGCGCACGTGGCTGGCTGTGGATCAAGCACAAGAGGGAGTACCGCACGGAGCTCCAGGACACCCTGGACCTGGTGGTGGTGGGGGCCTTCTACGGCCGCGGCCGCCGCAGCGGGACGTACGGAGCCCTGTTGGTGGCGGCCTACGACCCGTCCGAGGACACCTTCCGGACCTTCTGCAAGGTGGGCAGCGGGTTTTCGGACGAGGACCTGGCGCACCTGCCGCATCGGCTGCGCCCCTACCAGGTGGACCACAGGCCGCCGAGGGTGGACTCCAAGCTGGAGCCGGACGTGTGGTTCCACCCGGCGGTGGTGCTGGAGGTGGTGGGAGCGGAGATCACCCTGTCGCCCACCCACACGGTGGCGTGGGGCCGCCTGAAGGAGGGCGCCGGGCTGGCGCTGCGGTTCCCCCGGTTCACCGGGCGGTACCGGGATGACAAGCGGCCTGAGGACGCCACCACGGTGGAGGAGATTTGGGAGCTGTACCAGCGGGCCCGCCACCGGGCGGTCCGGGTGGGAGAGAGGGAAGGCTAGCGGACCACCACGATGACGCGGCGGTCTCGGGGCCCGTCGAACTCCGCCAGCATCACCGCTTGCCACCGGCCCAGGGCCAGCCGCCCCTGGTGGACCGGGATCACCTGGCCAGGGCCGGTGAGGGCCGCCTTCAGGTGTGCGCTGGCGTTGTTGTCCACGCGGTCGTGCCGCCACACCCCGTCCGGGAACAGCTTGGCGAGCGCGTCCAGCAGGTCCTCGCACACCTGCGGGTCGGCGTTCTCGTTCACCACGACACCCGCGGTGGCGTGGGGCACGTACACGCAGCAGATCCCCTCCTGGGCTCCAGAAGCGCGCACCGCTTGCTCCACCCGGTCGGTGATGTCCACCAGTTCGCGCTTCCGGCGGGTGCGGACCGTGAACTCCATCATGGCCTCTGACCTCCCTCCCCCAGGGTAGCGCGGAGGGCGAAAGCGCGGTGGGGGACCTGGCACGGCGTGCGTGGGCGGTGACCGGCTACGCGGTGGCCATGGGGTATGCGGAGGCCGCGGTGGTGGCGTACCTGCGCCGGCTGTACGGGGTCAGCGACCTCCTGCGGGACGTACCCACGAAGCCGGATCCCCTGGGGTGGGTCGAGCTGGGCCGGGAGGCGGCGACCTTGGTGATGCTGTTCGCCGTGGGGCAAGCCGCGGGGCGGAGCCGGCCCGCCCGCTGGGGAGCGTTCCTCTACGCGTGGGGGCTGTGGGACGTGGCGTACTACGTGTGGTTGCACCTTCTGGTGGGGTTCCCGCGGTCCCTGACGGACTGGGATCTCCTGTTCCTGATCCCCCTGCCGTGGTGGGCGCCCGTGTGGGCCCCGGTTCTGGCAGCGATTTTGCTCGCGGCGTTCGGTGCCGCCGTGGCGGTTCGCGGCGAGGCGGGGGCTGCCGTGCGGGTGGACCCGCTCAGCGTGGTCCTGGCGTGTGCGGGATCCGCTGCGGCCCTGGGGGCGGTGATGGCTCCGGCCCTGAGCCGGCTGGGGGACGGATGGCAGGCGGCGGTGGCCGCACGGCCACAGAGTTTCCCGTGGCTCCTGTACCTGGCGGGCTGGGCCGGGGTGGCGTTGGCGGCGTGGAGGGTGGCCTCCGGGCGGGCACGCAGAGCCGATCCCTTGCGGATCGCACCCGGGCGCGGGACGCTATAGGCAAGCAAGGAGGAGGGGTGGTATGGCTCGGGTGAGTTGGGTGGCGTTGGCGCTGGCGGTGGCGCTGGCAGGACCCCTTGCGGCGCAGACGGGGCTCGGCGAGATTGTGCCCGGCGAGGCCATCGGCGCAGCCCGGATCGGCATGGCGATGGAGGAGGCAGCACAGGTGGCGGCAGGGTTCGGCCAGACCCGGGACCAGGCCCGGGACGCGGGCCGCGAGGTGTGCAACGTGGACGACGGGGTGGGGATCTGCGCGTACGACTACTACTTCTACGAGGACGAGCGGGAGCCGACCAAGACCCCCGGCCTGGTGATCGCGGTGGTCACCGACGACCCGCGGTTCCGGCTGAAGGGCGGTGTGGGCGTGGGCAGCACGCTGCTGGAGTTCCTGGGCGCGTACGGAGCCAACCCCGAGTGGCTGGGCGGTGGCTACCTGGAGTGGACCAGCAAGGGTCTTCTGGTGGGACTGCGCCGGGGCTCGCGGGGTGCTGAGGTCGCCATCGTGGGGGTGTTCAAGCCCCGCCCCTCCGGCACCCGCGCGGAGGGGAGAACCCTGCGCCGCCGCGCCGCGTACCTCTAGGCAGAACTAGCTCCGCACCAGACGGGAGGGAGCCCATGCGGCGGGTTCGGGTGGCAGTTCTAACCCTGGCGGCGCTGGTGGCGCTGGCCGGGGCTGCTCACGCGCAGGACATCTTGCAGCTGGTGAAGGTGTTCGGGATCGGCTACGCGGTACGCACCTTCGGGCCGCAGATCAACGACTTCATCAACTCCCTGCTGCTGTCCCGGGACGCCGCGACCCGGCAGACCACCAAGGTGGTGCCCATCCTCAGCGTCTCCATCGGGCTCAGCGCACCGGGCCGGGCGGCCATCGGGGCCGCCCAGGTGGCGGGGCCCAGGGCCGCCGTCCAGCGGGTGGAGGCCGTGGCGGCCCTGGACGCCAACTACCAGGGGGTGTTCCAAATCCGTGCCCTCATCCCCGTGGACAGCCTGGAGCCGTGGAAGCGGCTGCGGAGGGTGGTGGGGGTCGGGGTCTCAGCCATCATCGACCTGAAGATCTGACCCCCTCAGCGCCGGGGAGCCACCAGCAGGGTTCCGGGGTAGTGCACGCTCATGGGGTGCAGGTGGCAGTAGAGGGTGTAGGCACCCCGGCGCACGGCGCGGATGCGCACCGTCTTGGTCTCCTTGGGCTGCAGAACCTCTTTGACGCCGAAGGCGTCGATGGCGAACCCCTCCGGGATCGGGCTTTCGTTGCGAACCACGAACTCCACGGTCTCCCCCTCGTAGGCAAACGCGTCCGCGGGGAGGTTCGTGACCGCGATGGTGGACACGCCCGCCACCGTGGCCTTCCAGAACTTCATGGTGACGTGATAGCGGCGCACGGCGGCAGCTCCGGCCGTGGCGGGACCAGGAACCATGGCCACCGCCAGGGCGAGGAGGACGGTGGCTGCGGGGACGGCGACAGGACGAACCATCATGGGGGCCTCCTATTTGATTTGGAGTGCTAACTATGTACCATGGAGGCCGGGAGCCGTCAAGGGAGGGGAGGGTGACGAAGGCAGCCAGAACCGGTGGGCCGTTCGGGGACCGGGAGCGGACCGCGGAGCGGGTGGCGCAGGCCCTCGTGCGGATCGGCACGGCCCTGCGCAGCGAGGCGTGGGAGGGGGCTTCGGCGCGGGGCCTCACGCCCACGCAGGTGCAGATCCTGAGCTACCTGCGGTTCCGCGGACGGCAGGGCGCCCGCGTCTCCGAGGTGGCGGAAGCCCTGGCGGTGACCCCTGCCACCGCCAGCGAGTCGACGCACGCCCTGGTTCGCAAAGGGCTGGTCCGCAAGGTTCGGGACGAGGAGGACGGCCGGGCCCGCCAGGTGGTGCTCACCGCCGCGGGCCGGCGGGAAGCCGAGCGGGTGGCCGGCTGGTCCGACTTCCTCCTGCGGGCGGTGCGGTCGCTGCCCGAGGCGGAGCAGGCCACCCTGCTCCGGGTGCTGTTGAAGACCATCCGGGAGCTGCAGCGTGCCGGCCGCATCCCGGTTTCGCGCATGTGTGTGACCTGCCGCTACTTCCGGCCCTACGCCCACCCGGACCCCGCGGCTCCCCACCACTGCGACTTCGTGGACGCGCCCTTCGGGGATGGCCTCCTTCGGGTGGACTGCCCCGATCACGTACCCGCAGAACCCGGGGTCCAGGAGGAGAACTGGCGCCGGTTCGTGGGGGCCTGAAGCCGCTTGAGGCTGGCAGGGGAGGCGAACCGACCATCCGGCTCAGGGCGCGTGGCATCGTTTCACGCCATGGCAAATTATCTTCCACGCTGTGGATGATTCTCCCCACCCCCGTCACCGGCAGGCCAGGCTGCTGCTACACCCGCGGACGATGCCCGCGGTGGTGGTGACCGTGCGCGGCAGACGGGGAGGAGTACGCTGGTGCGGGCGCTGATCTCTGGCCCCCACCGGTTCCACTCCCTGGACGACCTGGACGTGGTAGACCTAGCCCGCCGGGACCCCGAGGCGCTGGTAGGAGGGCAGGAGCCGGTGACCCTAGACGAAGTCCACTGGGAGCCGGACCTATTGCTGGCGGTTGAGCGGGCGATGGATCGGCAGCCCGTCCGGAACGGTTGGTGCTCATGGGTTCCGCCAACCTCCTGCTGATGCGGAAGGCGTAGGAGTCCCTGGTCGGCAGGGCCGGTTATTTCGTCCTGGGGCCGATGACCCCGCGGGAGCAGCTGGGCCTAAGGAGCTGACCTGGCTCGTGGAGCACGTGCTGGCCGCTCCGTGAAGGATGGTGTGCTGAAGAGGCGGCCTTCCTGGCGGAGGGGGTGGGACTCGAACCCACAAGGCCCGCGGGGGCCACCGGTTTTCGAGACCGGCCCCTTAGCCAATTCGGTGCACCCCTCCGGCCGACTCCCATTGTACCGCGCGGGGGCCCGGCGGCGGGTACACTGGCGCCGGAGGACCAGCGTGACACTGAAAGATGTCCTGCGGGAGAACTGGCGACGGGCCATGCCCCTACGGGCAGCTCGGCCGCGCGGCATCCGCGCTAGGCCGCGGGAGGAAGCGGAGCGGCTGGCCCTGCGCTGGGTGGCGTACCGGCAGGCCCGGCGGGCGTTTTCGAGCTGGATCCGCAAGGAGGGTCCCCGGGCCTACCGCCTCGTGGCGGGGAGCCGCCCTTGAGCCCCCACGAGCTGCGCGAGGCCCACGGCAGGCTCCAGTCCCTGCGGGACGTGGGGAACCCCCTGGAGCTGCAGCTGCGGGTGGCGGCGGTACTGTCCGCGCTGCTCCGGGAGTACGGGGAGCCGGTGGTGGTGGGCGGCAGCGCGGTTTCGTTTTATACGGGAGGCGCGTACCTGTCCCGGGACGTGGACCTGGTCACGGAAGCCGACAGCCGCGTCCTCCGTGAGCTCCTCCAAGCCGTGGGCTTCCAGCGCCGGGGAGCGGCGTGGGTACACGGGGAGCTGGACGTGGTGGTGGACTTTCCGGCGCCGCCCCTCGCAGGGGACCCCTCCCGGGTGGTCCGCGTGCACACCGAGGACGGGCCGGTTACGGTCATCGGGCTGGAGGACCTCCTGGTGGACCGCCTGAACGCGGCGGTGCACTGGAGGGACTCAGAAGCGCGGGAGTGGTGCGTGACCATGCTGGCGGCCCACCCGGAGGCGGACGCGGAATACCTGAGCCGCAGGGCAGCGGAGGAGGGGGTGCACGGGGCCCTCGAGGAGGTGCGGCGCGAAGCGGAGGCGCTGCGCGCGGAGGCGGGAGGCCCGGCTGATTAGGCTTCTGTCTCCCGCAGCTCCCGGAAGAACCGCTGCAGCACGGCCTGCGCTTCCGCCTCCAGCACCCCCGCGGTGACCTCCACACGGTGGTTCAGGCGCGGGTCGTCCGCGATGCGGTAGAGGGTCCGGACTGCGCCGCTCTTGGGACTTGAGGCTGCGTACACCAGCCTGTGGACCCGCGCGAGGACCAGGGCGCCCGCGCACATGGGGCACGGTTCGGTGGTCACGTACACCGTGCACCCCTCCAGACGCCAGCTCCCCACCACGCGTGCAGCCTCGCGCAGGGCCAGGATCTCCGCGTGGGCGGTGGGGTCGCGCAGGGACTCCCGCCGGTCGTGGGCCCTGGCCAGCAACCGGTCACCCCGCACCACCACGCAGCCCACGGGGACCTCACCGTAGCCGGCGCCCCGCTCCGCCTCCTCCAGGGCCAGCCGCATCCACGCCTCGTCGTTCACGCCTCCTCCTCGACCAGCCGCCTGGCCTTCCAGAACACCGCGTCCAGCATGCGCGCGGTGAGCCTGCCGGTCTGGGTGTTCTGGCGGCTGGGGTGGTACGTGCAGAGCACGACCGGCACCGGCCGTCCGACCACGGTCCCTGGGAACCGGTACACCGCTCCGTGCGCGAACGGCGGCCTGGGGCGCGGCAGCTGCACCCCGAGGTGTGTGAGCGTCTTGAGGGCCGTCTGGAAGGCCACGGCGCCCAGCGCGACCACCACCCGCACCCGTGGCAGGGCTACAAACTCCCGCACCAGAAACGGCAGGCAGTTTTCCAGCTCCTCCGGCGTGGGGCGGTTCTCCGGAGGCGCGCACCGCACCGCGGCGGTAACGTACGCGTCGTGCAGGCGCAGGCCGTCCTCCCGGTGCAGACTGGTGGGCTGGTTGGCAAAGCCCGTCCGGTGCAGGGTGCGGACCAGCCACGTGGACGCTCCGTTGGGCAGGTCCCCGGTGAACATGCGGCCAGTTCGGTTGGCGCCGTGGGCCGCGGGCGCTAGGCCTACCACCAGGAGCCGTGCCTGGGGGTCCCCGAAGCCCGGCACCGGCTTGCCCCAATACGCCCAGTCCCGGTACTCCCGCTTCTTCTCCCGGGCCACCCGCTCCCGGTAGGCCACCAGACGGGGGCACCGGCGGCAGGCCACCACCTCGGCTTCCAGCAGCGCCAGGGCCCGTTGCCCTGCAGCAGGGATTGTGCGCTCCACGGGGCGAGCATAGCGCTGGCCCGGAGGTCGGGGTCAAGGGCGGAGGAGGGGGAGCCCGTTGCGGCAAAACCTGTGATCGGGGGTGTTGCGCATGGAGACCCTGGTCCTGAGTGGCGAGGTGGTGTGGCGTCCGAGCCCGGAAGTGGTGGAGCGCAGCCGGATCTTCCGGTTCATGCGGCGGCACCGCCTGGCTTCGTACGACGAGCTGTACCGGAAGTCGGTGGAGGAACCGGCCTGGTTCTGGCCGGCGGCGCTGGAGGAGATGGACGTCCGGTGGTACCGACCCTATGAGCAGGTGTACGACGACCGCAGGGGGATCGAGTGGACGGAGTGGTTCTGCGGGGGCGAGCTGAATCTGGTGCACAACACGGTGGAGAAGTACCGGGGCACGCCGGCAACGTCCCGGGTGGCGCTCTGGTGGGAGGGCGAGGAAGGCGCGCGGCGGCAGCTCACGTATGCGGAGCTAGACGCGGAGGTCTCCCGAGCTGCGGGCGCGCTGGGACGGCTGGGCGTGGGCCGGGGCGACCGCGTCGCCATCTACCTGCCCATGGTCCCGGAGGTGGCGGTGGCGCTGCTGGCGTGCGCGAAGGTGGGCGCGGTGGTAACCCCGGTGTTTTCGGGCTTCGCGCCGGAGGCGGTGGCCACGAGGGTGCAGGACTGCGAGGCCAAGTTGATCATCACCGCGGACGGGTTCTACCGCCGGGGTCAGGTGGTCCCCATGTGGCGGCACGCGGACGAGGCGGCCCGCCAGTGCCCCAGCGTGGAGCGCCTCCTGGTGGTTCGTCGGGTGGGCCGGACAGACGGTTGGCGGCCCGGCCGGGACGTGTGGTGGCACGAGGCCACCGTCGGCCAGCCCCTCGAGGCCCCGACGGAGCCCATGGGTTCCATGGACCCCTTCATGATCATCTACACGTCGGGGACCACCGGGCGCCCGAAGGGGACGGTGCACGTGCACGCGGGGTTCCCCATCAAGGGCAGCTGTGACATGGCGTTCCACTTCGACGTGCAGCCCCAGGACGTGGTGTTCTGGCTCACGGACATGGGCTGGATGATGGGGCCGTGGTTGGTCCTGGGGGTGCTCAGCCTGGGCGCCAGCATGGTGCTGTACGAGGGCGTGCCGGACCACCCGCACCCGGGGCGTCTGTGGGAGCTGGTGGACCGTTACGGGATCACGGTGTTCGGGATCGCGCCCACCGCCGTCCGTGCGCTGATGCGGCACGGGGAGGACTGGCCTGCCCGCTACCGGCTGGACAGCCTGCGGGTGCTGGGTTCCACGGGCGAGCCGTGGAACCCGGACCCCTATCTCTGGTACTTCCGCCACGTGGGCCGGGGGCGGTGCCCCATCGTGAACTACTCGGGGGGCACGGAGGTCTCAGGCGGGATCGTGTGCGGCACCGTGGTGCACCCGTGCAAGCCGTGCTCGTTCGCGGGGCCGTGCCTGGGGATGGCCGCGGACGTGTACGACGCGGAGGGCAGGCCCGCCCGGCCGGGCGAGGTGGGCGAGCTGGTGGTCACTCGGCCCTGGCCCGGTATGACCAAGGGCTTCTGGAAGGATCCCCAGCGCTACGTGGAGACCTACTGGTCCCGGTGGCCGGGGGTGTGGGTGCACGGTGACTGGGCGGCGCGGGACGAGGAGGGCTTCTGGTACATCCTGGGCCGTTCGGACGACACCCTCAAGGTGGCAGGCAAGCGCGTGGGCCCCGCGGAGGTGGAGTCCGCCCTGGTCACACACCCCGCGGTCAGCGAGGCGGCCGCGGTGGGCATCCCCCACGAGGTCAAGGGGGAGGCGGTGGCCTGTTTCGTGGTGCTCAGGCCGGGCCACCAGCCCAGCGAGGCGCTGGCGCGGGAGCTTCAGGACCTGGTAGCGCAGCGGCTGGGGAAGCCCTTGCGGCCCGAGGTCGTGGAGTTCGTGCCCGATCTGCCCAAGACCCGCAACGCGAAGGTCATGCGGCGGGTGATCCGGGCCGCCTACCTCGGTCAGGACCCTGGAGATCTGAGTGCCCTCGAGAACCCAGAGGCGGTGGCCGCCATCAGCCTCCGGCGGTAGACGTGGGGCCTGGCTCAGACGCCGCGGACAGGGTACGGGTGGCCTGGGCGAGGGCGTCGGCGCCGTCCTCCAGGACGGCGTGTGCGGTGCGTAGCCGGAGCTGCAGGCCAGGGTAGCGGACGGGCCGGTAGCGCTGGGCCTCCGCGTGCACCCGGTCGGTGATGGACTGCACGCGCTGCGGGTCCCCGTTGTCCAGCAGCGCCGCCAGGATTCCTTGGCCCAGGTGGGCCACCGCGTCGGTGCTGCGGACCGCTCCGCGCAGCGCGCCCGCCGCGTGCTGCAGCATCCCCTCCAGGGCCTCAGCACCGTACGCCGCCTGCACCCGCGGGACGTCCAGCACCTGCACCACCAGCACGGTGAACCGCTCGCCGAACAGGCGGCTGCGGGTCCTGCGTTCCTCGTACAGCCTCCGGAAAGCCCCGGCGCTGAGCAGGCCCGTCACGGGGTCCGCGTCGGTCTCCGCCAGGTCGCGCCCGCTCCGGCGCAGCAGTGCGTGCTCCACCGCGTGGCGCACCAGCTCCCGGCTGGGCGGGCCGTCGTTGAAGAGGAACTCGTCGGCCCCCGCCTCCAGGGCGAGGGCCACCGTCTCCCGCAACGCGCGGGGTGCCAGCAGCAGGAGGGGAGTCTGGCGGTACGCCCGGAGCGTCCGTACCGCGTCGGTTGCGGGGCGGCCGCAGGACTCCGTGTCCAGCACGATCAGGTCGTAGTGGTCCGTGCGCAGCAGCTCCAGGGCGTCGGAAAGCGGTGCGGCTTCCACGCGGCAGCCCGCGCCGAGGCCTTCGGCAAGCCATGACGGCACGCCCTCCCCAACCACCAGGGCGCTGGGCACTGCCGGTTCCTCAGCGGACGTCCCCGGGTCCGGGCTGGCGGCAGGTGGGAGGGGCTGCTGGAGGGCCTGACGCCACTGCTCCAGACGTTTCGACCACCAGGACCTACGCGTCTCCATCACGGAGCGGAAGGAGCCCCTGCACGTTTCCTAACTCCTCACCGCCACCAGTGTAGCGCCGTGGCTCTCATCGGCGGGTGAGGGAAAAAGGGACGCCGCTTTCGTACAGGGTCCGGGTCAGGGCCAGGGCGGCCCGCTCGTCCAGCGGTCCCACGACCACCGCATAGGAGGGGGTCCGCACAGGGTGCACCACGGCGCTGTAGCCGCGGCCTCGCACCGCCCGTGCGGTTCGCTGCGCGGCCGCTCCGTCCCGGAACTCGCCGAAGTCGAGGACGTAGCTGCCGTCCGGCTGCTCGCGCACGTCGCACGGAAGCCCTACCGCTGCCAGCATTCGGCAGCGCTCCTCCGCGGCCTTGCGGGCCCGGAGTGAGGCGGACGTGACGCGGAAGGCCCGCACGGTCCACTCCGTCTGCACGCGCCCCACGACCCCGTGCCGTTCCAGCACGCGGTCCACCAGCTTACCCAAGTGCTGCAGGTCCGGGGCGGGGCCCAACCGGACCCAGTAGCCCCGTGCGACACCGGGCGCCGCCGGAGCGGGGTGCCCGACGGCGGACCGCATCGGGGCGGGCGCCGGCTGGCCTCCGGCCGCGGGGGGCCTCGCGGGGGTACCGGGCCTGGCGGAGGCCCACAGCCCTGCGGCCAGCACCAACGCTGCGGCGACCCACAGGATGGCGGCGGGCCGGGTTCCAGAAGCAGACCGCTTCCCCCGTACGAGCACCGTTCGGACTCCGAAGGTCCCTTGTCCCAAGACAGAGCGTCGCTGGCGCTCTACAATCCTGTCTTCCCCCGAAGCCGCTAGAATAGACTCCGAACGCCTGTTGGGAGGCCGCGTATGACGGAGGGCAAGGCGTGGATGGGACGGCGGCTGCGCCGCGTGGAGGACCCCAAGCTGCTGCAGGGGCGTGGCGCGTTCGTGGAAGACGTGGCGTTGGAAGGTACGCTGCACTTGGCCTTGGTCCGCAGCCCCCACGCCCACGCGCGGGTGGTCGCCGTGGACACGCGAAGTGCAGCGAAGGCCGCGGGGGTGGTCGAAGTTCTCACCTCGGAAGACCTGGACCTGCCAGGGGTGCCCGCGGAAGGCCTGCGGGGCGCCAGGCTGGCCCTGCACCCGGTCCTCGCCCGGGGCGTGGTGCGCTACGTGGGGGAACCGGTGGCCGCGGTGGTGGCCAACACCCGTGCGCAGGCCGAGGACGCCGCGGCCCTGGTGGAGGTGCGCTACGAGCCGGTGGAGGCGGTCACCGACCCCACACGGGCGCTGGAGGACCGGGTGCTGGTGCACCCCGAGCTGCAGACCAACGTGGCCTACCGCCGCCAACTGCGCGCCGGCGACCCTGACGGAGCCTTCGCGCGGGCCCACCGGGTGATACAGGCCACCATCCACCAGCAGCGCGTCGCGGCCATCCCCCTGGAACCGCGCGCGGTGCTGGCCTCGTGGGACGGCGCACGGGGGCTGCTGACCGTGTGGTCGTCCACCCAGGTGCCCCACGACCTGAGGGACGCGCTGGCGGACATCCTGGGCCTGCGGGTCAACCAGATCCGCGTGGTGGCACCCGATGTGGGCGGAGGGTTCGGCGCGAAGCTGAACACGTACCCGGAGGAGGTGCTGGTGGCGCACCTGAGCCGGCGGCTCCGCCGGCCGGTGAAGTGGGTGGAAACCCGCAGGGAGAACCTGGTGGCCACCGCCCAGGGCCGGTCCCAGACGGGGCGCTTTGAGGTGGCGTGCGACGCGCGGGGGAGGGTACTGGCCCTCCGGGCGAACCTAGTGGCGGACATCGGTGCCTACACGCTGTCCACCACCGTGGACATCCCGGCCCTGACGGTGCGCGTGCTCACCGGCCCGTACGCCATCGGGCAGGTGCAGGCGGAGCTCGTGGAGGTGTACACGCATAAAACGCCCACGGGCGCGTACCGGGGCGCGGGCCGGCCCGAGGCTACCTTTTACCTCGAACGGCTGATGGACCTGGTGGCCGCAGAGCTGGGCCTGGACCCGGCGGTGGTGCGGCGCCGGAACCTGCTGCCCAAAAGCGCGTTCCCGTACCGGGCGCCCACCGGCGCGCGGTACGACAGCGGGGACTACCGGAGGGCGTTGCGGGTGCTGCTGGACCGAGCGGGGTACGCGGAGCTGCGACGGCAGCAGGCGGAGGAACGGGCGCGGGGCCGCTATCTGGGGATCGGGCTGTCGTGCTACGTGGAGGTGTGCACCTACGGCTGGGAGACGGCCCGCGTGCGCGTGGCGCCGGACGGTAGCGCGGTCGTGTTCACCGGCACCTCGCCCCACGGACAAGGGGGGGCTACCGGGCTCGCGCAGATCGTGGCGGACCGGCTGGGGATCCCGCCGGACCGCGTCCACGTGATCCACGGCGACACGCTGGCCATCCTCTCCGGCATGGGGACCGCGGGCAGCCGCACCCTGGTGGTGGGCGGGTCGGCGGTGCTGCGGGCCGCGGAGAAGGTGCGGCGGAAGATGCTGCGGGTGGCGGCGCACCTGTTGGAGGCTTCCCCGAGGGACGTGGAGTTGCGGGACGGCAAGGTGGCGGTGCGCGGCTCGGACCGCGCGGTGACCGTGCAGGAGGTGGCGGAGGCCGCCTACCAGGCCAGCCGGCTGCCCGACGGGCTGAGCCCCGGGCTGGAGGAGGAGGGCAGCTTCGTGGTCCAGCAGGCCACGGCTCCCTTCGGCGCGCACCTGTGCGTGGTGGAGGTGGACCCGGAGACCGGACAGGTGCGGGTCCTGCGGTACGTGAGCGTGGACGACTGCGGGGTCGTGGTGAACCCGCTGCTGGTGGAAGGCCAGATCCAGGGCGGGATCGTGCAGGCCATGGGTCAGGCCCTGCTGGAGGAGGTGGTGTACGACCCCGCGGGCCAACCCCTGACCGTGACCCTGGCGGACTATCCGGTGCCGCGGGCGGTGCACGCCCCCGCGGTGGAGATGCACCGGACGGTGACGCCTTCCCCCACCAACCCCCTGGGGGCCAAGGGTGTGGGCGAGGCGGGGACCATCGGCGCCACGCCGGCGTTCGCGAACGCGGTGCTGGACGCGCTGCGGCCCTTCGGAGTCCGGCACCTGGACACGCCCCTTCGAGCCGAGCGGATCTGGCGGGCCATCCGGGAGAGCCAGGCCGTGACACGTCCGTGAAGCGAGCCCCCCACCATGGACGGTAGCGAAGCGGTGGGAGGTCATCGTGGGACGGATCTCAGTTTGGGGGACGGTGCTGGCGGCGCTGCTGGGGAGCGCGGCTGCGGGCGGGGCGCGAACCGCCGACGTGTTCGTGGCGCACCTGTGGGGCAGGGAGCAGGTCCCCACGGTAGCCAGCCAGGCGCTGGGGATGGCTACGTTCGAGGTGGCGGCAGACGGGAACAGCATCCGCTACCGACTGGAAGTGTCGCGGGCGGTGAACGTCCAGATGGCGCACATCCACGTGGCTCCGCCCGGGCAGAACGGGCCGGTGGTGGTGTGGCTGTACCCGTCCGCGCCGCCGCCGCAGCTCAGGCCGGGCCGGTTCGACGGCGAGCTGGCCTCCGGCGTCATCACCGGCGCCAGCCTGGCCGGACCCCTGGCCCGGCAACCGCTTTCGGCGCTGTTGGAGCGCATGCGCGTGGGGGAGGCCTACGTGAACGTGCACACCGTCGCGTACCCCGGCGGTGAGATCCGGGGCCAGATCCTCCCGCGCTGACGCGGCGGCCTAGGCCGAGCGGCCCTGCGGCGGGACCCGCATGGCCCGCAGGGCGGCCAGCAACACCTCCACCGCCTGGGCCACCTCCGGGCTGCGGAGCACCTGCCACGCCTCCCCCAGGCCCAGGGGCCGGGTACGCGGGCGGGCCAGCTTCTCGTTGGCGGCCTGAGCTGCGTACAGGGCCAGCCGGAACAGCGGCTCGTACCGCACCTGGCCCAGGGCTCCCAGGAGCATCATGAGGTTGGCCAGCAGGGTCATCAGCTCCGGGCGGGTGGCGGCGCTGAACTGCTCGTCGAACTCCGCCAGCACCCCATCCATGGCAGCCAGCAGCCCGCTGCGCTGCAGGCGGCCCACTACCTCCAGGAGCTGCTCCACTGCGTCCGCGTGCTCGGCCAGCTTGGCCAGCAGGCGGTCCGTGGCCTCGCGTTCCGGTTGACGTGCGTTTACCTCAGTCACGGCTCCCTCCCCCTCACCGTCCGAACAGGCTCGCGAACCACAGGCGCTCGAACCCCACCTTCACGGACCGGAACAGCCGCATGCCGCCCAGCAGGCGGCAGTCGGGGTAGGTGGCGCGTCCGTAGAGCTTGTCGGTGAAGTCGCACCACACCGCGGCGCCCATGTAGCCCGTGTCCATCACGCACACGCCCACCATGTTGTACAGCTCGCCCAGGTAGGCCCCCCGGACCCGGTCCAGGATCTGGGTGACCACGTGGTCCGCCTGGAAGTGGGCAAAGACGCCTGCCATACCCAGCCCGATGGTGGGCGCCACCACGTCACCGATCCCGTACACCTCCGGGTACCGAGGTGAGGCCATGCTGGGCAGGGACACGTCCATGTAACCGCCCACAGCCGCCAGGGGCGAGCTGCGCACGGGTTCCGGCGGCGCGTGGGGCGGGATCAGGATGGCCAGGTCGTACTCCAGCGTCCGCCCGTCCGCGGAACGCAGCCCGCGCGCGTCGCGGTCGTGGGCCTGCAGCTGGAAGCCGCCCTGGAACTCCACCCGGAACTGCTGCAGGAACGCCCGGAACCCTTCCACCATGAGGGGGCCGAAGGTCTCCATGGGCTGCTGCCACGGGTGGAACACCGTGATCCGGGTGCGGTCGGAGACGTGGCGCTGGTCGGCCAGGTAGCGCATCATGAAGGCCACCTCAAAGGGCGCGGGCGGACAGCGGTAGGGCCACTCCACGGGGCCCACCACCACGTGTCCGCCTCGGAACTCCCTCAGCGCTTCCCGCAGCCGCACCGCGTGCTCCAGCTCCCAGGGCCCCTCGAAGCCGTCCGTGCGCGGGTCCTGCCGCAGCAGGGCGCCCAAAGCCACGATCAAAAAGTCGTAGTCCAGGGAGCCCGCGTCTGTGTCCACCCGCCGGGTCTCCGGGTCGATGCGGGTGACGGTGGCCTGCACCACCCTCCTGCCGTACCGCGCCTCCAGAAGCTTCAAGGGACGCCGGACCTCGTGCGGCTCGCGCCTGCCCGTCATCACCCACAGGTAGCTGGGCCGGTACTCGTGCCAGGGGCTGCGGTCCACCAGGACTACCTCCACCTCTCCGGGGCGTGACCACTCCCCCAGCCGCTTGGCGGCTACGGCGCCGCCGCTTCCTCCTCCCAGGATCACCACGCGCTGCATCGCCCTCGCCTCCTTCCCGCCTGCAGCGTAGCGGACCGCGGAGCCGCGGACCATCCGATGGCCGCCCGAGGCGGTCATCGGCTATCTACCCTACCGTGTATAGTATCTCCGGGCAGCCAGACCTCCGCGGGCCACGGGGGTGGTTTATGGCCTCTTGCGCCCGGGTGGTAGATGGCCCGCAGGCCCCACAGGAAGAACCGCACCAGCTGCCACCAGGGGGTGCGGGGGAGGGGCCGGACCTCGAACCCCAGCCGGCGGGCGGCTTCCCCGAAGAGGGTGACACCGTGGGCAGCCACCGCGCCATCCCGGATCAGCAGCTGCCGGAGGGCGGCGAGGTCTTCCCGCAGCGCGGCCAGGTGAGGCCAGGGGGAGTCGGTGGCACGCTCGGGGAAAGCGGCGTTGCGCAGGTGCAGCTCCAGCACTCGGTCCCCGCGGCGCACCACGGTCCCGTCGCGCAGCCGGACCGGCGGACCCTTCCACCGCTGTGCGGAGTACAGGACGAGGCCGTCCCTGCGCACGGGGCGCAGGCCCCACCACCACGTGGTGAGCCGTTCCCACCACAGCCACACCCGCAGGGGCCCTGCCGCGCGTCCCCGTCCGCTGCGGTGGAAGCCCAGAAGGCGCTGCCAGGCCCGCACAGAACCCTCAGTAGGGCCACCGGCGGCCGATGCCCACGTGGGCCAGGGCCCAGCGGCAGAAGGTGTGCAACATACCCAGGCGCAGCGGCAGAGCCCGCAGCCGGCGGCACGAGGTGGCGATGTACGCTTCGGTCAGGTGACAGGTGGGTACGCCTCCGGCCCGTACCCGGCGCAGAAAGTCCAGGTCTTCTGCGATCTCCAGCTCCTCGCGGAAGCCGCCGAGCCGCTCGAAGAGGTCCCGGCGACAGTAGAACATCTGGGCGCGGATGCCGAAACGCTGCTTGCCGAACTCCAGGAGGGCGAAGAAGCCCCGGTCCAGCGGGTCCTGGGAGTCCGCCACCACCCGGATGCTCCCCGCGAGGAAGCCCGCTTCCGCGCACCGGAGCACCGCGCGGACCAGGCCGGGGCTTGCGGTGGAGTCCGCGTCCAGGAACACCAGCCACACACCCCGGGCTGCCCGGGCCCCGGCGTTCTTGGCCCGGCCGCGTCCCCGTACGGGTTCGGTGACCAGCCGCACCGGCAGCTCCGGGTGCCGGGTCGCGAACGCCTCCACCACCTGCGCGGTGCCGTCCCGGGAACCGTTGTCCACCACCACGGCTTCCAGCTCGGCTACGGGCCAGTCCTGGGCGGCGACGGACGCCAGGGCGCGGGCCACGTAGCGCGCTTCGTCGCGGGCCGGTATGACGAAGGAGACCACGGGCTCACGCATTCAGCAACGCGGAATAGGTCACGCACCGCCGTCCCCGCAGCGCACGCCGCAGGCGCGCCAGCTGGGGCCCCCAAGTCTCCGGCCGCTGAGGGTGGAAGAAGGCCTTCACCACCGGGTAGCCGGTTCGGCTGAGCCAGGCGCCTGCAAACCCGCCCGCGTGGACCAGCAGCTCGTGCACCCCGCCGGTGCCCACCGCGCCGAACCACGGCGTGGGCACGCGCCGGCCTGTGGCGAGGTCGTGCACGCAGCCCATGGTGACGTGGTACCGGAAGCCCAGGCGGCGCAGGAGGTCCACGGTCCACGGCGCTGCGAGCCAGGCGGGCGCGCAGAAGCCTGCCGCTTTCAGGCCGCAGGCCGCGAGCTCCTCCAGGCCCGCCCGAAGCCGGCTCTCCGCCTCCTCCGGGGGGAGGCTCAGGAACTCCGCGTCCCGAGGCGCGAACCAGCGGGCGCGCACGCGGGCAGCCGGGCCGCCCTCAAGGCGGCCCGCGGTGCGGTGGGTGTAGCCGTGGAGCACCAGTTCGGAGCCCGCCGCCACCTCCAGGTGTAGCAGCTGCACGAGTTCTGCGCTTTCCCGCAAAGGCCAGCTCCCCGCGTAGTTCGGGACCACCTTGAGCACCCTGGGGGACGCGCCGAAGCCGTCCAGGGCCCGGAGGAGGGCTCGTAGCCCGTCCAGGTGGGGCGGTGCGCAGTCGTGCAGCGAGACCACCACGGAGGGCACGGGGAGAACATTCGCCAGGCCGGGCCCGTCCCCTACGCAGCCCGTGCTAGACTCGTGTTGTTGACGGCCTCGGTAGCTCCCCACTTCGGGCCCACCGTCCGGCGGCACATGCGCCTGCTGGCCGCATCGCAGGCGCTGTCCACCGCCACCTTCCAGCTGGTCCCGGCCCTGGGCGGGGTGATGTTCCTCCACCTGACGGGCGACATGGCGCTCACGGGCCTGGCGTTGAGCCTGAGCGGTCTGGGCCAGCTCCTCACCGCCTACCCTGGAGGCCGGCTGATGGACCGGCTCGGCCGCGGGCCCGTGTTCGCCGCCAGCGCGGCGCTGGCGGCGGTGGCAGCCGCCCTGGTGGCGTGGACCTTCCGCCTGCACCTCACCTGGGGCGTGGCCGCGGCCATCCTGCTCCTCAGCGCGGTGGCGGCTCCCCTGAGGCAGCTGTCCGTGGCCGCCGCGGACATGCACCCTCCGGAACAGCGGGGCCGCGCGGTGGGGCTCCTGTTCTTCGCCAGCGCCCTGGGAGCCTTGATCTCCCCGTTGGTGTCGTCGGTGAGCGCCCGACTGTCCGGCGGAGACGTGGCGGCCATCTCGTGGACGTGGCTGGTGGCAGCGTTGCTGCAGCTGGCCATCGTGCCGCTGATGCGGGCGCTGCGGCCGGACCCCATGGAGCTGGGAAGGGTCGTGCGGGCGGCCGCGGACACGGGCCCGGGGAAGGCCGACCACGCGGGCGCCTCGCTGCTTCCCGCGGCGGTGGCCACGTACGCGGCGAACTGGGGTGTGATGACCCTGTCCATGGCGGTGGCACCCGTGGCCATGCGGGCACACGGCCACGCGGTGTCGGACATCGTCTGGGCCATCGCCGTGCACAGCATCGGGATGTTCGCGTTCTCCGTCCCCCTGGGCGCGGTGGCGGACCGGGTGGGGCGCCTTCCGGTGATGTTCGGGTCGCTGCTGGCCTCGGGGCTATCCGCGTACGGTTCCGTGGCCTTCCCGGCCTTCTGGAGCGCCACCGCCTTCCTGTTCCTGGTCGGGGTGGGCTGGTCCGCGGGGGTGGTGGCGTCCACCGCGCTGGTCTCGGACCTGTCCTCGGTGGCGGAGCGAGGCCGGAGGTTCGGCGTGGCGGAGTTCGTGGCCCGGGGTGCGGTGCTGGGCTACCCGGTGCTGGGCAGCGTGCTGGCCGGCCGTCTGGGACTGGTGGGCGTGGCGGCGGTGCTTCTGGCCAGCGTGGCGGTACCCGCCTGGCTGATCCTGCGGGGCGCGGCGAGAGCACGCCACGCGTGGAGTCCTGCGGCGGCGGAGCCGGGGTTGTAGGCCGGTGTGAGGTGGCGTTTGCGGCGGTGGTAAAATCCTGCCGGACGCGCCCGTAGCTCAGTGGATAGAGCAGGGGACTCCTAAGCCTCTGGTCGGGGGTTCGATTCCCTCCGGGCGCGCCACTGTTGTCTCCCGCGACCGGTTGCCGTGCCGGGCTGCCCGGTGGCGCGTACAATAGACCGGGAACGCGCTCGGCGGTCCACACTTGGCGTGAGGTGATGCCCCTTGAGCCAGCACGACCCCTTCGGCGCACGCACGGTCCTGCCCGGCACGGGGATCGCGTACTACCGGTTGGCCGCCCTGGACGGGCAGCTGGCCCTGCCCCTGGACCGGGTCCCCTTCACCGTGAAGGTCCTCCTGGAGAACGTGCTGCGTCACGCGGGGACGGAGCCCTTCCGAGAGGACGACGTGCAACGCCTGGCCCGCTGGAGGCCCGGGGAGGCAGGTTGGGAAGTGCCCTTCCTGCCCGCGCGGGTGCTCCTGCAGGACTTCACGGGCGTGCCCGCGGTGGTGGACCTCGCGGCCATGCGGTCCGCCATGGCCCGCCTGGGCGGTGACCCGAAGCGCATCAACCCTCTGGTCCCTGTGGACCTGGTGATCGACCACTCGGTGCAGGTGGACGCCTTCGGGTCGGCGCTGGCCTTCCGGTTCAACGTGGAGAAGGAGTACGAGCGGAACCGGGAGCGCTACGCGCTGCTGCGGTGGGCGCAGAAGGCGTTCCGCAACTTCCGGGTGGTGCCGCCCGGCACCGGGATCGTCCACCAGGTGAACCTGGAGTACCTGGCCACCGTGGTGGTTGCCCGGGAGCAGGACGGGCATTGGGTGGCCTTCCCCGACAGCCTGGTGGGCACCGACTCCCACACCACCATGGTCAACGGGCTCGGGGTCCTGGGTTGGGGCGTGGGCGGCATCGAGGCGGAGGCGGTGATGCTGGGCCAGCCCATCTCCCTGGCGGCCCCGGAGGTGGTGGGCTTCCGGCTCTACGGAACGCCGCCCGAGGGTGTGACGGCCACGGACTTGGTGCTGACGGTGACCCAGATCCTCCGCAGGGTAGGGGTCGTGGACAAGTTCGTAGAGTTCTTCGGGCCCAGCCTGCAGCACCTCCCCCTTCCCGACCGCGCCACCATCGCCAACATGGCGCCAGAGTACGGGGCCACCGCGGCGTTGTTCCCCATCGACGACGAGACCCTGCGGTACCTGCGGCTCACGGGCCGCGACCCCGACCACGTGGCCCTGGTGGAGCGCTACGCGAAAGCGCAGGGCCTGTTTTGGGAAGCGGACGCGACCCCGGCCTACAACCAGGTGGTGGAACTGGACCTTGGGACCCTGGAGCCCAGTGTCGCGGGACCCCGCCGGCCGCAGGACCGGGTACCCCTGCGGGAGGTCGGGCGGAGCTTCTACGCCGCCTTCGGGGACCGGATAAACGCCTCCGCCGACAACCAGGTGGCCACGGGCCGGCTGGAGTCGGAGGGCGGACGGCCCGCGGGCGGAGGGGGCGTGGCGGTGGCGGCCAGGCCGAAAACGGTGGACGTCCCCCTGGACGGCGTACACGCGGAGCTGCGGCACGGGTCCGTGGTGATCGCGGCCATCACCAGCTGCACCAACACCAGCAACCCATCCGTGATGCTGGCCGCAGGGCTCGTGGCCAAGAAGGCGGTGGAACGCGGGCTCGTGGTGAGCCCCGCGGTGAAGACGAGCCTCGCGCCCGGGTCCGCGGTGGTCACGGAGTACCTCCGGCGGGCCGGCCTGATGCCGTACCTGGAGGCCCTGCGGTTCCACCTGGTCGGCTACGGGTGCACCACCTGCATCGGGAACAGCGGGCCGCTGCCCGAGCCCGTGGCCCGGGCGGTCCAGGAGCACGACCTGGTGGTGGCCGCGGTCCTGAGCGGCAACCGCAACTTCGAGGGCCGGATCCACCCGCTGGTGCGGGCCGCGTACCTGGCTAGCCCGCCCCTCGTGGTGGCCTTCGCCCTGGCGGGCACCGTGGACGCAGACCTCACCACCGACCCCGTGGGCTACGACCCCAACGGGAACCCCGTGTACCTGCGGGACATCTGGCCCACCACCCAGGAGGTTCAGGAGCTGATCGAGCGCCACGTGAGCCCGGAGCTGTTCCGGGAGCGCTACCGGGACGTGTTCAGCGGGGACGAGACGTGGCGGACCCTGCCGGTGCCGGAGGGTGACCTGTACGCGTGGGACCCGGAGTCCACCTACGTGCAGGAACCGCCCTTCTTCCGCGACCTGCCCCCGGAGCCCGATCCCCTGCAGGACATCCGGGGCGCGCGGGTGCTGGCGGTGCTAGGCGACTCCGTCACCACCGACCACATCTCGCCCGCAGGCAGCATCCCCAAGGACAGCCCCGCGGGCCGCTACCTGATCGAGCGCGGGGTCACTCCCGCGGAGTTCAACAGCTACGGGGCGCGGCGGGGCAACCACGAGGTCATGATGCGGGGGACGTTCGCCAACATCCGGCTGCGCAACGCTCTCGCGGGCGGCCGCGAGGGAGGCTGGACCGTGCACTTCCCCAGCGGCGAGCTTCTTTCCATCTACGAGGCGGCCATGCGCTACCGAGGGGAAGGGGTGCCGCTCGTGGTGCTGGCGGGCAAGGAGTACGGCGCGGGCAGCTCCCGTGACTGGGCGGCCAAGGGCCCCATGCTGCTGGGTGTGCGGACCGTGATCGCGGAGAGCTACGAGCGCATCCACCGTTCCAACCTGGTCGGGATGGGAGTGCTGCCCCTGCAGTTCGTGGACGGCCAGAACGCGCAGCGCCTGGGTCTGGACGGGCGGGAAGTGTACGACGTGGAGGGCGTGCGGGACCTGGCCCCGCAGGTCCGAGTACGCGTGCGGGCCCGTCGGGAGGACGGGAGCGAGGTAGCCTTCGAGGCCCTGGCCCGCGTGGACACCCCCACGGAGCTGGAGTACTACCGGCACGGCGGCATCCTGCCCATGGTCCTGCGCCGTCTGCTGGCAGCTTCCTGAGAGCCCTCCAGAATGGGGCGGGGAGGGCACTGCCCTCCCCGCCGAACGACACGATGGGATCGCGGACCGGTCAGGGAGGCGCCAGCCCCTGCGCGCCCGGGCAGTACACCCGCAACCGGGCCCGCATGTACGGGTGGATGCCGCGGGTGTACTCGTACTCCCCTGGCCGGTTAACCTGGAGGGTAGACGGCTGCGCGGGCTTCAGGAGGTAGCTGTCAGGAGTACCGCCACCACGACTGCAGCCCCGAGAACCGCCGGGGTCCAAGGAGGGGGTGCGTGGGCGTCACCCTTCACTCCACCACCAGGGTCCCGGTCATACCTGCCTCCTTGTGCCCGGGCACGCTGCAGTAGATGGCGTAGCGCCCCTTCGCCTTGGGTGTGAAGGTCACCTCCGCGGTCTTGCCGGGCTGGATGGTGGCGGTCTTCACCCCGAGCTTGTCGAACACGATGTCGTGCTCGATGACCCCCTTGTTCTCCAGCACCAGTTTCACGGGCTGGCCGGCCTTCAGTTTCATCTCCTTGGGCTCGAAGGCGAACTCCTTGGCGATCACCTTTACCACCGTGGGCGCCGCCCCCGCCAGTCCTACGCCCACCGCTACGGCCACCGCCAGCACCGTCAGGGCCAGGCTCGTCCACGTCCTCATCCCGCTCACCTCCTCCTGGTTTTCACAACCTTTCTCAGCCGTTCCGAGGTCCGTGAAAAGACAACCCGGCCGCCCACCCCTCCGTGAGCGCCGGGCTTTTCGGACCCGACGGGTCCGCTGACATCGTAACCGATCTGTGACTTCCGCGTGCCATCGGGCGGGCGACCGATTTTGGCGGTCCGATCCCCGCCGGACCGACCTCGGGACTGCGGCACCGTCTGTGCATGTATCGCCCGCGGGAAAGTCAGAGCGCGGGAGGTCGGGATGCTCAGGATCCTGCGGGCCGCGGCTTCCGCAATGTCCGCGGAGCAGATGCGGGCGGAGCTGGTGGCCCACAACCTGGCCAACTCCGAAACCGACGGCTTCCACCGGCTCCTGGTGACGGTGCGGCCGGGTGAGACCCAGAGGGTGTTCCGGCGGGACAACCCCGCACCGCTGGGCTCGCTGGCCTCAGGTCCGGGCCCGGCCCAGGCTGCAGTGGACGTGCGCTCCGGAGCCCTAGTCCCCACCGGAGACCCCCGCGACCTGGCGGTGGAGGGCCGCGGGTTCGTGCTCCTGGAGGGAGGGCGGCTGGCCAGTTCCGGCCGGCTCGAGGTGGACGCCGAGGGCTACCTGACCCTCCGGGGAGCACGGGTGCAGGGCGCCGCCGGCCCCGTCCGGGTGGGCGGGCAACAGTTCCGGGTACGTCCGGACGGCGCCGTGGAAGTCGCAGGACAGGTAGCGGGCCGGCTCCGGGTGGTGGACGTCCCGCCGCAGGTGGTGTCCGTGGTGGGGCCGGGCGTTTACGCGGCGCCCGCGGGGCAGCTGAGAGACGGGGGAGCAGGAGTACGAGCGGGCTTCCGGCAGCAGGGCGCGGTGAACCCCGTGGAGGAGCTGGTGCAGCTCGTGGCGGGGCTGCGGGCGTACGAGGCCGCGGCCCGCTGCGTGCAGGTGGCGGACGAGACGGCGGCGCGCCTGGCAGAGGTCGCGCGCCTGTAGGGAGGTGCGCACGTGATTCGGGCCCTTTGGACCGCAGCCACCGGGATGGTGGCCAAGCAGACGGAGATCGACGTCATCGCCCACAACCTGGCCAACGTGAACACCACCGGATTCAAGAAGGCCCGGGCGGAGTTCCAGGACCTGATGTCCCTGGGCTTCCGCGCCGCGGGCGCCCCCGCGGACAACACGGGCGTGGTGCCTACCTCGGGCCAGGTGGGGCTGGGGACCCGCGTGGCGGCCGTGCAGCGGCTGTTCAGCCAGGGCGACTTCCAGTACACGGGGAACCCCCTGGACTTGGCCATCGAGGGTGACGGCTTCTTCCAGGTGCGGCTCCCGGACGGGACCGTGGCGTACACCCGGGACGGCACCTTCAAGCTGGACGCCGAAGGTCGGCTGGTAACCAGCGACGGGCTCCTCCTGGAGCCGAACATCACCATCCCGCCGGGCGCTTCGAAGATCACCGTCAGCGCCAACGGCATCGTGTCCGCGGTCCTGCCCGGGGAGTCCGCGCCCACGGAGCTGGGCCGCATCGAGCTGGCCCGGTTCAGCAACCCCGCAGGGCTGGAGGCCATCGGCCGCAACCTGTTTGTCCCCACTCCCGCTTCCGGCGAGCCGGTCACCGGGCAGCCGGGCTCAGAGGGGATGGGGACTTTGGCCCAGGGCTTCCTGGAGTCCTCCAACGTGCAGGTGGTGGAGGAGATGGTGCGCATGATCGCGGCCCAGCGGGCCTACGAGGCGGTGAGCAAGGTGGTGAGCACCGCGGACGAGATGATGGCGCAGGCCAACAACATGCGGAGGTAGCCGTGCGAGCCCTGCTGATGCTCCTGGCGGTGGCGGTCCTCGCGGCAACCGCGTCCGCGGGGGACGTGGTGGTCCGGCTGCGGCCCGCGGCGCGGGTGGAGGCCGCGGAGGTAACCCTCGGGCAGGTGGCCTCGGTCTCCGGCCCGGACCGCGCGGTGCGCGCCCTTCAGGCGGTGGTGGTGGCCGAGGGCCTCAAGCCGGGCGGGGTGGTGCGGATCACCGCGGAAGGCGTCCGGGCGGCGCTGCGGGAGGCCGGGTTCGACCCGAAGGCGGTGACCGTCACCGGGGCGCGGGAAGTCGTGGTGCGCCGAGACGAGGGCAGCGCCGTGGTCCGGCGAGGGGCCTCGGTGCGGGTGGTGGCCGCTGTGGGCGCGGTGCGGGTGAGCGCGGGCGGCGTAGCGCTGGAGGCCGGCGACACGGGCGACGTGGTGCGGGTCCGTGTGCTGGCGACCCGGAAGGAGGTGCTGGCCCGGGTAGTGCAGCCCGGGCTGGCGGCGGTGGTCTTCTGACGGAGGCCGGCCCGTGAGGAGGTGGCTGGCGGGTCTGGCGGTGGCGATCCTGGTGGCCTCGCCCGGGGCAGCCCAGTCCCTGTGGCCGCAGGACGGCCGTTCCCTGTTCACGGACCACAAGGCTTCCACGGCGGGCGACCTGGTGACTGTGGTGGTCAACGAGACCCTCGCCGCGCAGACGCAGAGCCGGACCAGCCAGGCGCGGTCGGTCCAGCTGGACCTGGGCGGCGGGAGCGGCTTTCTGAGCCTGCTGCCAGGCGGGGGGTTCGAGTCCGGGCAGGACGCCAGCTCCAGCCGGGCGGTGGGTAGCACCGTCGTGGTGCAGGCCCGGGTTACCCTGCGGGTCGCCGAGGTGCTCCCGAACGGCGTCCTGCGGCTGGAGGGGGATCGGACGCTGTTGCTGCGGGATGAACCGTACCGGCTGAGGGTGAGCGGCCTGGTGCGCCAGTTGGACGTGCAGGCGGACAACACCGTCAGCTCCGACCGGCTGGCGGACGTGCGCATCGTGCTGGAGGGACCGCGGCGCCCGTTCACGGGCAACAACCCCCTGCAGTGGGTGCTGGACGGCTTCGGCGCCCTGCTGCGGTTCCTGTTCTCGTGGCTGGAGTGAGGAGGTGGTGCGGTGGGGCCCCGGACGAGGTGGCTGGCGCTGGTAGTGGTGGCCGCGGTGGCCCTCCCCGTTGGCGCGCAAGTGCCGGAGGTGCGGGTGAAGGACATCGCGCGGGTCTCCGGCGTGCGCGCCAACCAGCTGTTCGGCTACGGGCTCGTGTTGGGGCTGGCGGGCACCGGGGACAGTTCCGGCGCGTTCTTCACCGTGCAGTCGGTGGCCAACATGCTGGCACGCCTCGGCGTCACGGTCCCCGCCAGCCGGCTGCGGGTGCGCAACGTGGCCGCAGTGATGGCCACCGCGGAGCTCGGCACCTTCGCCCGCGAGGGCGACCGCCTGGACGTCACCCTTTCCTCCCTGGGGGACGCGCGCAGCCTGGTAGGCGGCGTGCTCCTGCAGACGCCCCTGCAGGCTGCGGACGGGAAGGTGTACGCGGTGGCTCAGGGGCCCGTGGTGGTGGGGGGCGCGGGAGAGCAGGCCGGCGGCAGCAAGGCGCAGATCAACCACCTGACCGTGGGCCGGATCCCGGGCGGGGCCATTGTGGAGCGCAGCGTTCCTGCCCCTGCGGGCGAGACGTTCGTGGTGAGTCTGGTGCTGCTGCAGCCGGACTACTCCACCGCCACCCGCGTGGCCGAGGCGGTGAACCGTGCGCTGGGTGGCTCCCCGGCCACCGCGGTGGACGCCGGGCGGGTGGACGTGGCTGTGCCGCCCGACTACCCGGGGGGCCTCGCGGCGTTCGTGGCCCGCGTGGAAGCGGTCACCCTCCGCCCCGACGCACCCGCCCGCGTGGTGGTGAACGAGCGCACGGGCACCGTGGTGATCGGCGGGGCGGTGCGGATCTTGCCTGTGGTGATCGCCCACGGCAACCTGCGCATCGAGGTGCGCAGCGAGCCGCAGGTCTCCCAACCCCCTCCCTTTTCCCCGGGCCAGACCCAGGTGGTCCCTCGCACGCAGGTCACCGTCACACCGGAGCCCGGCGCTCTGGTCCCCATCCCCGGGACCAACTCGGTGCAGGACCTGGCACGGGCCCTGAACGCTCTCGGTGTGAGCCCGCGGGACCTGGTAGCGATCCTGCAGGCCCTCAAGGCCGCGGGCGCCCTGCAGGGCGAGCTGGTGGTGCAGTGACGGGCGTCCCGCGGGTACCGATGGGGGAGTCCGCAGGGCGTGCCGCCGACGTGCGGGAGGTCCTGCGGCTGCGAAGGGCTAGCCAGGAGTTCGAGTCGCTGCTGCTGGCCCAGATGCTGAAGTCCATGCGCCGGGCCACAGAGAGCTGGGGTACCGGAGAATCCTTCGCCGGCCGCACGGTGTGGCGGGAGCTGCTGGACGAGCAGCTGGCCCTGGCGGTGGCACGCGGTGGCGGCCTGGGGCTGGCGCGCTTCCTCGAACAGGCGCTGCTGGGGCGTCGGCCACGTTGAAGGGGAGCACGCCCATGGAGCCCGCGCGGGACAGACCCGGGAGGTCTTCTGGTGGCGGGGGCGGGGTCCGGGTGGTCAACTGCCCGCGGTGTGGCCGGCTGGCCACGGTGCTGGTCCGGGGCCAGTGTGCGCAGTGTCTGCGGGAGGAGCACGACCAGCTGCGGCGGGTGCAGGAGTTCCTTAGAGAGCACGGCGCCGCCAGCGCGGAGGAGATCGCCTCGCAGACGGGGGTACCTGTGGAGCGGGTGCTGCGGTGGCTGCGGGAGGGAAGGCTGGTGGTGGCCGTAGAGGCCGTCCGGTGCCGACGGTGCGGCCGGCCCGTGCGGCTGGGGGTGCTGTGTGCGGTGTGCCGGGTGCAGCTGGCGGTGGCGATCCGCCAGCTGGAAGAGGCGCTGCGCTCCCAGCCACAGCCGGTACCGCAGCCGAAGCGGAGGCGGGTCCGGAGGGAGCCGGTGCCCAGCCGGTTCGACCTGTGGTAGGAGGGCTCAAGTGAGGACCTCCAGGGCCGATAACGGGGACAAGAAACGACCCAGCAGGAGGGTGCCGTGAGGATCGACCCCCTGGGGCCGCCGGGTGTACCGCCGGACCGGCCCTCCGGTGCCTCCGCGCCGCGCGGTGTGCCCACGCCGCCCACGGAGGACCGTGTTGAACTTTCCAGCTCCGACCCGCACCGGAACCTGGACGAGCGCAAACTGCGGCTGGAGGCCTTGCGGGAGGCCGTCCTGCAGGGCCGGTACCACGTCACCGAGGACGCCCTGGCGCGGGCCATCCTGCGGGCGGCGAGGGCAAGCCATGGCGGACGTGTTTGAGAGCGTGGTGGGGCTGCTGCAGGAGGAGACCGAGGCCCACCGCCGGCTGCTGGACCTGGCCCGGGAGGAGCAGCGGGCGCTGGTGCGCGGTGACGTCCAAAACCTGCAGCGCCTGGTGGCCGAGCAGGAGCAGGTGGTGGGCCAGGTGCGCGGGCTGGAACGGGCCCGCCTGCAACTGCTGGAGCTGGTGGCCGAGCGGCTGGGGAGATCCGTGCAGGAGCTGAGTCTGAGGGAGCTGGTGGCGGCCTGCCCGCCGGACGTGGGCCGGCGCCTGGAGGCGCAGAGGAACGAGCTGACCGGCGTCCTGCGCGAGCTGGCGGACGTGAACAAGGCCAACGCCCTGCTGGTCCGGGCGCACCTGGACTACGTGCAGCACCTGGTGGGGGTCCTGACCCGGGATGCCGGCGGTCCCACCAGCCTCGTGGTGGACCGGTGGACGTGAGGAGGGAGCGTGTCCACCTTCTCCGCCATCGAGCTGCTGCGCCGGGCCCTGGCCGCCCACCAGCGCTCCATGGACGTCGTCGGTCACAACGTCGCCAACGTGAACACGCCCGGCTACACCCGTCAGGAGGCGTTGCTCGCCTCCGTTCCTCCTCCCGGCGGCCTGTCCCGGTTCGGGGCGCCGCTGCTGGCGGGCGGCGGGGTGCGGGTAGCTTCCCTGCGCCAGGCCCGCGACGCGTTTCTGGACCGGCAGCTGCGCCAGGCGCGCCAGAGCTCCGCGGAGTGGAGGGCCCGGGCAGACTTCTGGTCGCAGGTGGAGGCGGTGTTCCCTGAGCCCTCCGACGTGGGGCTGGGGGAGCTGCTGGCGCGGTTCTGGAACGCCTGGCAGGAGGTCAGCCTCAACCCGGAGTCCCTGGCCGCCCGCGCCTCCCTGGTTCAGCAGGCCCAGGTGCTAACCGACGCCCTCCGCCAGGCCGCCGGCCGGCTGGACCAGGTACGCCAGCACCAGGACGCGGTGGCCACGGGCCACGTCCACCGCATCAACCAGATCGCCCAGGAGCTCGCCCGCGTGAACACCCAGATCGCCCGCCTGGAGGTGTCCGGACAGCGGGCCCTGGACCTGCGGGACCACCGGGAGCAACTGCTGGCCGAGCTGGAGGAGCTAGCCGAGGTCACCTACACCGAGACCGAGTCCGGGGAGCTGCTGGTGTACCTGCAGGGCCGGGAGCTGGTGGGCCCCGGAGGTCGGACCACGACCGTTCGGATCGAAACTCCCGGGCCGGGTGGGGTGCACGGGTTCCGGTGGCCGGACGGGGAGGCGCTGGCGGTCCGGCGCGGGTCGCTGGCCGCGGCGCTGCGCGCCAGGGACGCGGACGTCCAGACCCTTCAGGAACGCCTGGACACCCTGGCCCGCAACCTCGTGGAGCTCGTGAACGAGCTGCACGAGGACGGCTACGACCTGCACGGGAACCCGGGAGGGCCGTTCTTCGAGGGGACCGACGCGCGCACCCTCCGCGTGGCGGACGCGATCCTCGGCGACCCCCGGAAGGTCGCGGCTGCGGGCAGCTGGACCGGAGACGGCGAGCCGGGAAACGGCGAGGTGGCCCTGCGGATCGCCCAGCTGCGGGGCAGCGAGGAGGTGGACGGCGCCTACCGGTCCCTGGTGGCGGAAGCGGGCGTGCGGGCCCAGGAGGCCAGCCGGCAGGTGGCCTACCAGGACCTGCTGCGGGACCAGGTGCGACTGCGGCGGGAGGCCACCAGCGGCGTCTCCCTGGACGAGGAGATGACCGACATGATCCGGTTCCAGCACGCCTACGACGCCGCGGCCCGGATGGTCCGGACGGTGGACGACATGCTCCGCACCCTGCTGGAGATGGTGGGACGCTGATGCGGGTGACCCTGGGCAGCCTCACGCTGAACTTCCTGCGCAACCTCAACGCGGGGCTGGGGCGCCTCAGCCGGCTGCAGGAGCAGCTGGCCACGGGCAGGCGCATGCACCGGCCCTCGGACGACCCGCCGAACCTCCCACCCGTGCTGGTGATGCGGGACGCGGTGAACGCGGTCCAGCAGTACGCCCGGAACCTGCAGGACACGAAGACGCTCCTGGAAGCGGGCCAGCGCGCCCTGCAGGACGCGGTGCAGGTGCTGCAGCGGCTCCGGGAGCTGGCGGTCCAGGGCGCCAACGGGACGCTTTCGCCCTCCGACCTGCAGGCTCTCGGGAGAGAGGTGGAAGCCCTGCGTGGGGAACTGGTGGCCCTGGGCAACACCCAGGTGGCGGGCAAGTACATTTTCGGGGGGACCCGGACCACCGCAGCACCCTTTTCAACCGACGGGACGTATCTGGGCAACGCCGGGCGGGTGATGCGGGAGGTGGACCGGGGGATCGTGCTGGAGGCTACGGTGCCAGGGGACGTGGCCTTCTCCGCGGCGATGTCGGCAGCGCAGGCCCTGCAGGCCGCCCTGGAGTCAGGTGACCAGGAGGGGGTCCGGGCCGGCCTCGCTCACCTGGACACCGCGCTGGACGGTCTACTGACAGCCCAGGCGGAGCTGGGGGCGCGGGCCAGCCGGGTGGAGACGGTGCAGGCCCGCCTGGGCGAGTTCGAGGTGCAGCTGCGGGACCTGCTGAGCGTGCGCGAGGACGCAGACATCGCGGAGGTGGTGATGAACCTGCGGCTGCAGGAGAACGTCTACCAGGCGGCCCTGGCCGCAGGCGCGCGGCTCATCCAGCCGTCCCTGGTGGACTTCCTGAGGTGAGCATGGAGATCCGGACCCGGCACTGGGGCGTGGTGGAGGTGGAGGAGGACCGGGTGGTCGACTTCCCCGAGGGGATCCCCGGCTTCCCGGAGGGCCGGCGGTTCGCGCTTCTGGGCGAGCCGGGAGGGCTGTTCCTGTGGCTGCAGTCGGTGGACTGCCCGGAGGTGGCGCTGCCCGTGGCCGACCCGTTCACGCTGTTCGAGAATTACGAGGTGCCCCTGGACCCCACGGACGTGGAGCTGCTCTCGGTGACAAGTCCCCAGGAGGTGGCGGTCCTGGTGGTGGTGACGGTCCGGTCGGACCCCCTGCAGGCCACCGCGAACCTGGCGGCACCGATCCTGGTGAACACGACCCGCCGGCTGGGCCGGCAGAAGGTGCTGGCGGACTCCTCATATTCCGTCCGCCACCCGCTGTTCACCACTCCGTAGGAGACACAGGGTGCTGGTGCTCACCCGCAAGCCCAATCAGGCGGTCCGTATCGGGCCGGATGTGGAGGTCCGGGTCCTGGAGATCTCCGACGGACAGGTGCGGCTGGGCATCACCGCGCCCCGCTGGGTCCCCGTGCACCGGGAGGAGGTGTACCGGGAGATCCAGGAGGCCAACCGCGAGGCCGCGGCCACGGCCCTCCAGGACGTGGCGGCCGCCCGCCGCGCGCTCTCCAGGGATGGCCCAGGCCGCGTGCTCCACGAAGAACCCCCCAGAAAGCCTCAAGGGTAGCCGCCTGTCTGCCGATACCCGGGGTCGGGAACAGACTCCGAGGAAAGGCAGGTGGGGCGTAGCGGGAAGCTGCGAGGGAGATGCTCAAGGCGGTGCCGGCCCGCCTCGCTTCGCCGGCGAATCCACACCGGGCAAGGAAGCCCGGAAAACCCAGTTCAAGGAGGAAGGGAAGCCATGGGACTGAGGATCAACCAGAACATCGCGGCCCTGAACGCCCACCGCAACCTGGTGGCCACCGACAACGCCCT
>CALIMJ010000022.1 GCA_938028835.1 uncultured bacterium
CGCGGACGTCAAAGCCCGTGCACTCACCGCGAGCGGTGCCCTGAAGCACGGATCCCGTCCGCCGGAAGCGGGCGGTGACGGTAGCGCGCGCCTCCTCCACCGGCACCTTCAGGTCCCTCGCGCACCGCGAGAGCTGTGTCAGGATTCAGAAGGCCACCCCTGCCACGAAGTAGGTGAGCGGGGTGGGAGCGCTCCCGTCTCCGCCCAGGTGCGGTCCCTCGTCGCAGACCAGGGTGTACGCCTCCCCTGAACCCGCGGGCCGCTGAACACGGATGACGGCCAGCTTCCGCATCCCATCGAGGGTTCGGGCTTGCGCCTCGAAGGTCACTTCGTACACGCCGTGCGTGGACACTCCGCACCTCCGCCGCGGACTTCACGCGGATTCTAGCGCGATCGGGGTCCACCCCTCGCGCACGTAGGAGGCCAGGCTCGGGTGGCCCTCCGAGGTGCCCACCAGGGGCACCCTCGTCGCCTGCACCGCCCCCGTGACCCCAAAGGCCCGCGCGCAGTACGCGCAGGCAGCTTCCAGCAAGCCGCCCTCCAGGGCGCGCCGGAACACGCCGTGGTACTTGTGGTCGGGGTTGCTGAACTCCCGCAGCCACACCGTCCCGGCGCCGTCGAAGACCACCTTGGCGGGGACCCCCGCATGGTGCAGCTCCTGCGCGTACAGGAGGGCGTGCAGGGCCCGGGCCAGCTCCCCCGGCCCCGCGTGGACGAAGAACACGTACTTGGTCGCTTGGCTCATGTCCACCACCTCCCGTACAGTCTGCCAGCACCTTACGACTCCGGCCCGGAGCGCTCTGTGAGGTCCCTTACAGACGGCTTAGCGGCTCTGCAATAGCCTGAGGGTACGGAGGGGTGGAGCTTCATGGGGCGGCGAGGCAGCTCTCAGAACCGAGGGGAGAGCCGGATGCGCGCAGGCGTGGGACTGGCGGTCCTGGTCCTCTTCTTCACCCCCGTCGGGTTTGCCGCGCACGAGGGGGACGGAGTGCCGTTTGCGGACGCGGCGAGCTGGAGGACCGACTTCCGGAGGCACTCGGTGCCGCTCCGGGAGATCCGGGAGGGTGGGCCTCCCCGGGATGGGATTCCCGCGGTGGACCGACCCAGGTTCGACACGGTGCGGCAGGCCCGGGGGTGGCTGCGGGACCTGGAGCCGGTGGTGGCAGTGGAGGTCCGGGGTGAGGCCCGCGCGTATCCCGTGCAGATTTTGATCTGGCACGAGATCGTCAACGACGTGGTCGGCGGGGAGCCCCTGGCGGTCACCTTCTGTCCCCTGTGCAACGCCGCCATCGCCTTCCCACGGCAGGCAGCGGGCAGGGTGCTGGACTTCGGGACCACGGGCAAGCTCCGGTACTCCGACCTGGTTATGTACGACCGCCAGACGGAGTCGTGGTGGCAGCAGATGACGGGCGAGGCCATCGTGGGCGAGCTGGTGGGGACGCGGCTGCAGCCCGTGCCCGCCCAGATGGCGGCGTGGGGGGAGTTCGCACGGACCTACCCGCAGGGACGCGTGCTGAACCGGGACACCGGGTTCCGTCGGGCGTACGGGCGGAACCCGTACGCGGGCTACGACGACGCCCGGAGCTCGCCGTTTCTGTACGACGGGCCGCGGGACGGGCGACTGCGGCCCATGGAGCGGGTAGTGGCGGTGGCCGGCGGTCGAGAAGCGGTGGCGTACCCCTTCGAGGTTCTGAAGGTGGCGCGGGTGGTGAACGACCGGGTGGGGACCCGTCCCATCGTGGTGGTGTGGGCACCGGGCATGGCCTCGGCCCTGGACCGCGAGGAGATTGCGGGCTCGCGGGACGTCGGCGCCGTGGGGGTGTTCGAACGGGTGGTGGACGGCCGCCTGCTCACCTTCCGGCTTCGGGAGGGCCGGCTCGAGGACAGACAGACGGGGAGCACGTGGGACTCGTTCGGCCGCGCGGTGCGGGGGCCCCTGCGGGGGCGGCAGCTGAAGCCTGTGGTCCACGGGACGTACTTCTGGTTCGCGTGGGCGGCCTTCCGGCCCGACACCCGCGTGTATCGGCCGTGAGGGTACAGGGCCGGGGCCCACCCTCGGCCCGCGCGGTGCAACGGGCCGGTTCGGGAGGGAGACGTGGATGGCATCGGAGTCCGACGAGTGGGAGGAGGTGGGAGCGTGGCCAGGTGGGAGTGCTGCGGCCGGGTGTTCGAGAGCGAAGAGGGGCTGGTGCGCCACGACGTGGAGACACACGGAGTACAACGGGAGCCGGTGGGGTCCTGCTGCGGCGTCCGCTTCTACACCCGGCAGGGATGGGAGGAACACCGCCGCACGGCCCACGGTGGGGCTCCGTCTGAGGCGCGGGCGGGGGAGCGCGAGACCGCCCAGGGAGGAGGTCCCCGATGACAGAGCCGATGAACCGGAGGCAGTTTCTCGCCCGCTCCGCTGTAGTGGGTGTGGGGGTGGCGGTAGGCCGGTTCGTCCCGCCCGCCTGGGCGGCCACGCCGGCCCGGAAGAACGTGGGGGACGTGCTGCGGTTCTCCACCCGGCCGCAGGGCTGGAGGGGGCTGTTCGGGTTCGTGACCTTCCAGTTGCACGCGGCCTTCCTCGACGGCAAGCGCGTCTACTCCATCCGCACGGACGCCTCGGACCAGGTCTTCGCGCACGCGCGGGGCCTGGTGTTCGTCCCCAAACTGGCGCTGGCGCTGCGCGGCGAGGCCACGGCGGACTACTACCTGTTCTCCGGCGGTGCTTCGGGCCAGCTGCCCGTGGTGAGCACCGCCCCGGGGCGGGACGACTTCACCCCCGCCTTCCGGGTGCACCGGGTGACGTGGAGGAGCCGGCCCCGGTTGCTGCAGTCTGCGGAAGCGGTGCGGGATGCGGAGAGCGCGGGCCAGGTGCGGGTGGAGGCTACGGGGGTGGTGGTAAACTACCCCGTGGTCCGGTGGCCGGACGGGCAGATGCCCGTGGACCGGCAGCGCACGCAGTACCTGGGGCCAGGGCAGCTGCTGCAGGACCCCGACGTGGAGCGACGGGAGGTCACCTTCAAGCTGCACCAGTGCTTCCCCAACCACTGGTACATCGTCACCGACACCTCCGCGGTCCCCATGGCGCCCATGATGAAGGTGGTGGCGTCGCCCAAGACCGCGGCGCTGACCGCGCTGGGCGCCACCGCCAAGATCCTGGTCTTCGGCAACGGCGTCCGGGGCCCCGGCCCCATGGGCTTTCAGCCTTCTGTGTTCGACTCCAACCCGGGCGACGCCATCTGGAGTCCCTTCTGGGACCACTACACGTTCACGTGGAAGGACGGTACCCGTCCGAGGGTGCTGCGCAGCGAGGCGGAGATCGTGGCGGAGGAGACGGCGGGCCGGCTGCGGGGTTGGCCGGGCACCCCGGACACGAAGGGCGAAGGGTTCGTAGTGAACTGTCCCGCCCCCGTGACGGGGCCGCCCACATGGCGCGCGTAGGTCCGTTCGTCCCGGAGCTCACGGGCCTCGGCAGCCTCCGGCCCGCGGGGTGGCGGTGGACAAGATCGCGTACCTGAACCAGATCGACCTGTTCCGGCAGCTGTCCCCGGAGGAGCTGCAGGCGGTGGATCGCCTGGCCGCGGTGCACTCCGCGCCGCGGGGCGCCCGGTTGCTGGACCCCACCCGCTTCGAACCGGTCCTGTACCTGCTGAAGCGGGGCTACGTGCGCCTGTACCGGGTCACTCCGCAGGGACGTCAGCTCACGGTGAGCCTCGTAGGCCCTGGAAACGTGTTCGGCGAGCTCGAAGGCTTGTCCACCGGCACCCGGCACAGCTTCGCGGAGGCCCTCACGGACGTGCTCCTGTGTGTGCTGCGGGACGCGGACCTGGAGCGACTGATGCGCGCGTACCCCGAGGTGGCGGTGCGCATGGTCCGGGTGCTGTCCAGCCGATTGCGAGAGCTGGAGGACCTGCTGGAGGAGCTGGCCCTGTCCAGTGTCCGCACGAGGTTGCTGCACCTGGTGGTCAAACTGGCGGAGACTTTCGGGTCGGCAGAGGGGCGGTTCCGGCGGTTGAACGTGGGGCTCAGCCACCAGGACCTGGCGGACATGGTTGGCTGCAGCCGGGAGACGGTGACCCTGACGCTACGGGAGCTGGCGCGAGGGGGGCTGGTGCGCACCGCGCGCCGCCGGGTGTGGGTGGACGTGGAGGGAGCCCGCGCGTACCTGGGGTCCGGTGGGCGGACGTAGAGCGAGGGGCGGGCAGAGGGGTTCAGCTCGCGCTCTGCTCGTAGCGAAGCAGCGCGCGCTTCCGGAGCTCTCCCCACTGGTAACCGCCCACCTGCCCGTCGGACCGGACCACGCGGTGGCAGGGGATCAGGATGGCCACCGGGTTGGCGGCGCACGCACGGGCCACTGCCCGGGCGGCGGTGGGGCGGCCTACGTCGCGCGCCACCTGGGCGTACGTGCGCGTCTCGCCCCGCGGGATGCCGCGTAGGGCGGCCCAGACCGCCATCTGGAAGGGAGTCCCGTGCACGTCCAGGGGGACCTTCACAGCTTTGCCGTGCAGGCATGCGTGCAGCGACCGTACGGCCGCTCGCACCGCGCGCCCCCCGCGGCGCAGGCGGATGTCGGGCAAGGCTCTCTTCAGGCGCCGTACCAGTCCGTCGGCCCGGTGGCCTAGCTGGATCGCGCGCACTCCGCGCGGGGTGGCTACGACGAGCGCGATCCCCACGGGTGTGCGCACCGTAGCGTAGGTCAGCTCCACGGACTCCCCGTCCGCAAGCTTCGCCGGCCCCGCCGCTCTGGGCCGCCGGACGGCCGCGGGGGACCTCCGGACCCCCGGGGGGGACCTACCTCCAGGCGTCTTCTTCCTCCTCCTCTTCCTCCCAGAGGGAATCGTCGAATTCCTCGTCCTCTTCCTCCTCCTCGGGGAACTCCTCTTCTTCCTCTTCCGGCTGGAGGGCCACCTCGTCCTCCTCCGCGGGCTCCAGGACCTCCTCGGCCAGGACCTCTTCGACCCGCTCCTTGGTCTGGTAGCCGCACTCCGCACACTCGTACACCACGACCGCGCCCAGCTCGTCAGACGCCAGCAGCTCCATCTCTCCACCGCACTGCGGACAGGGCCGGTTGAAGGGCACCGTCATGGCCGTTGGGGATTCACTGCGGGTGGAGCTGAGACGGCATCTCGTCGTCCAGGGACCGGAGGCCATGCGGCTCCACCCGGTGCCCGCAGATGGGGCACTCGTACCAGGAGGCCTCCTCGGCCCTCGGCTCGTAACACGTCACCATCACGGTCTCGCAGTACGGACACGTCAAGACCGGCTCCCGCATGGCTCCCCCGCTGCCCCAGGTTTCCCGTGTGCCCTTCCTTCGACCCCCTTTGGAATCCTCCTGCTGCCCGCGGGCCGCCTCACACCTTGGCGTGGGCGAAGATCCCGAACGCCTCCGCCCGCTTGGCGACCGCGCGCCAGTCCAGGTTGCGGAAGAAGGCGTCGATGTACCCGGCCTTGTTCGTCCCGAAGTCGATGAAGTACGCGTGCTCGAACACGTCCAGGGCCACCAGGGGCGTGCAGTTCCACACGGGATAGGTGTTCTGCTCGTCCCCGATATAGTTGAACAGCTTCCCCGTGTCCCAGTCGTAGGCGGTCCAGGCCCAGCCCCGGGCCGCGATCCCCGTGGCCTTGAGGTCCTTCTGCCACTCCTCGAACGATCCGAAGTCCCGTTCGATGAGGCTCAGCAGGGCACCCTCGGGCTTCCCACCGGGCCCTCCCAGGTGGTCGAAGTAGATCTCGTGGTTCTTGACCCCGCCCAGGGCACGGGTGAGTTCCACCTTCAGGACCCGGAGGTCGGAGTAGGTGGGGTTGGCCTTGGCGGGGTCCTTGTCCAGGGACGCCAGCCTGTCCAGGATCTCGTTCGCCTTGTTCACGTAGCCCTGGTACAGCTTGTAGTGCTCCTCCATGGTCCGCTTGCTGATGCCATCCAGCTCTACCTCGAAGGACTTGAACTTCTTGGCCTCGTACCTCACGGGCAGATCCTCCTTTCGCGGGCAGTTTGCAGGGTTTTCCCGGCGAGCTCGCCCCCAGTATACCACCACGATCCCCTGCGGGCGGACCGGGGCTCTAAACCCCACCGGCCGGGGGTCGGTCAGCTACCATGGGGTCGGATGGACGAGGACGAGCGGCTCGTACGGGCGTTCCAGGCAGGCGAGGAGAGCGCGTTCGCGGCGCTGGTGATCAAGTACCGGGAGCCGGTGTACCGGTTCCTCCGCCGGATGACCGGGAACCACGAGGACGCCGCGGACCTGACGCAGGAGGTCTTCCTGCGGGCCTACCGCTCCCTCGGGCGATTTGAGGGACGGTGCCGCGTGAAGACCTGGCTGCTGCGAATTGCCACCAACGCTTGTCTGGATCACCGGGCCCGGCAGCGCGACCCGCTGCCGCTGGAGGCGATGGCAGGGCTGGCTTCGCCACCCGAAGCGGGCCCGGACGCCCGGGCGGAACGCCGGGAGCGGTGGCGCCGGGTTGCGGAAGCCGTCCAGGCCCTGCCGCCCAGGCAGCGGGCCGCGGTGGTGCTGCGGCTCTACGGCGGGTACACGTACGCGGAGATCGCGGAGATCATGGACTGCTCCGAGGGCACCGTGAAGGCCACAGTGTTCGTGGCCCTGCGCAAGCTGCGGACTGCGCTGGGGTCTCTGGTGGAGGGCTGAGGTGGAGGGGACCCGCTGCGCAGGGTATCGGGACCGGATCGTGGAAGCCGCCACCGGGCCCGTCCCTCCGGAGGCGTGGGAGGATCTGGGGGGTCACCTGTCCGGGTGCCCTCGCTGTCGGGCGGAGTGGGAGGCCCTCAGGGAAGTCGTGGCGTGGCTGCGCGAGGTTCCCGAGCCGCCGATCCCTGCGGGGTTCTGGGAGGAGCTGGGCGGGCGTCTGCAGCGCCGGATCGGGCACCGTGGTCTGCTCGCAGGGGCCCGGATGGACTGGAGGAGGGCTGCGAAGGCCGCCGCCCTGGCGGCGCTGGTGGCGCTGGCAGCTCTGCAGGGGACGCCGCCTCCGGGCGAGACCGGGCACCGTGGGGTGGTGAGTCCGGCAGTCCGGGCCCTCCTGCCGCAGATGGCGGAGCTGGTCCAGGCGTGGGGCGCGGGCCTGGAGGGGGAGGGAGACCGGTGGTGAGGAAGTGGCGGGGGCCGGTGGCGGTGGTGGGCGTCGTGGGGGTCCTGGTGCTGGGAGCTGTCGAGTGGGCCCTGGCGCAGCGGGGGCCGGAGCGCGCAGAGCGGGTTCTGGAGGCCCTGCTGGTGTGGCGCCTGGTGGATGAGTTGGACCTCACGGAGGAGCAGGTGTGCAGGGTCCTCCCGCCGCTGCGGGCCCTGAAACAGGCCCGGCTAGTCTTCGGGCAGCGGCGTTCGGCCCTCCACCGGGAGATCCGGGCCCTGCTGGCGGACCGAACCGTGGACCGGGAGCGGGTCGAAGCCAAGCTGCGTGAGCTGCGGGCCGCCCAGCAGGAGTTCCAGCAACAGCGAGCGGAGGCTCTGGAGCGGATCCGGATGGCCCTGACCCCTGAGCAGCGCGCGCGCTTCGTGCTCATCCAGGACAGCTTCGAGCGCGAGACCCTCAGTCTGCTGGGCGATGTGGAGCGCTTCGCGCGGGAGCGGTCCCGGACCCGGCCCTGAGGTCAGCCCCGGTCGGGTGGGGGCACGGCCTGGCCGGTGCGAACGTCCACCAGCCGGTAGTCCGCTTTCCGGTAGGTCTGCGTGGTCCCGCACCGGGGGCACGTGTGGTAGTTGGCCGCAAACGTGCCGCGGGCGAAGGAGGTGGTGTCGGTCCGCAGCCCCGTGTCGAACACCTCCCCGCACGTCCGGCAGCCCACGTACAGCGCCACCCTCGCCACGGCTCTTCAGGCGGGACCCCGTTCGTCCCGCAGGTGCTCCTCCCATACGTCCCGCCGCCAGATCACCTTCGCACCGTCCCGGAACTCCGGCGCCGGCACCTCCCCCCGGTCCAGTCGCTCCAGGAGCTGCTGCCGGGTGGTGCGCAGGAGGCGGGCGGCCTCCGCCGTGGTCACCACCGCCTCCCCGGAGACCAACAGCTCGCACAGCCGTCGTAGGAACCCCGCCCGACCTGGCCGTTGTATGATCAACCCACAGGCGGAGCGGCCCTGCGGGTGCGCATGCTTGACCAGGTTGGCGTAGCGCTCCAGCTCGTCGGGGAACCCCTGCAGGTGGCGCAGCACCTCCAGGTCTACCAACAGCGAAGGCTGCTTGGGTTCCACCGCGGATCTCGAGGTCGAGCTGGTGCCGGAGGAGGGATTTGAACCCCCACGGGCGTTGCGCCCACTGCGCCCTGAACGCAGCGCGTCTGCCGTTCCGCCACTCCGGCCCGCATTCACCCATGCTAGCCCGGCGGCGCGGGACGGTCAAGGTGAACCGGATCGGGTGGCCATGGACATGGCGGCGCTGGTAGAGCAGCTTCGGCAGGTGGCGGGAAGCCGGGTGGTGCACGTAGAGCGGGTGCCCCCCAGGCCCCCGCGGTTCGCGGACCCGGCGAGCCCGCTCCCGGCGCGCCTGGTGCACGCCCTGGAGCGGGCGGGGATCCGGAGGCTGTACACCCACCAGGCGCAGGCCCTGGATCACGTGCGGGCAGGCCGGTCCGTGGTGGTGACCACGCGGACCGCCAGCGGGAAGACCCTTTGCTACAACCTGCCGGTGCTGGAGACCCTCCTCCAGGACCCCCGGGCGTGTGCCCTGTACGTGTTCCCCACGAAGGCCCTGGCCCAGGACCAGCTGGACACGCTGCGGGCCATGGACCTCCCGGTGCGCTGCGACGTGTACGACGGGGACACCCCACCCTCCGAGCGGGCCCGGATCCGGGAGCAGGCGCAGGTGGTACTGACCAACCCGGACATGCTGCACGTGGGGATCCTGCCGCAGCACGGCCGCTGGGTGCGTCTGTTCCGGGGGCTGCGGTACGTGGTCCTGGACGATCTGCACGTGTACCGGGGGGTGTTCGGGAGCCACGTGGCCGGCGTGCTGCGGCGGCTGCGGCGCGTGTGCCGCGCGTACGGAGCGGAACCTCGCTTCGTGTGCACTTCCGCTACCCTGGCGAACCCCGGGGAGTTTGCGGAGCGGATCCTAGGAGTTCCCGTGCAGGTGGTGGACGACGACGGAGCCCCCCAGGGGGCCCGGTGGTTTGTCCTGTGGAATCCCCCTCCGCTCCGTGGGGGTGGACGCCGCAGCCCCTACCGGGACGCCAGCTGGCTGCTGCGGTGGCTCACCTCGCACGGGGTTCGTACCATCGTGTTCACCCAGGCCAGAAAGGTGACGGAGCTCGTGTACCGGTACGCGGTGACGGCTTCGCCGGAGCTGGCAGGGCGCCTCCGCGCCTACCGGGCCGGTTACCTTCCGGAGGAGCGCCGGGAGATCGAGCGGGCGCTGTTCTCCGGGGAGTTGCTGGGCGTGGTATCCACCAGCGCGCTGGAGCTCGGCATCGACGTGGGCGGTCTGGACGCCGCGGTGCTGGTGGGCTACCCGGGAACCGTAGCCAGCACGTGGCAACGGGCCGGCCGCGCGGGGCGGTCGGGGGAGGACTCCCTCGCGGTGCTGATGGCCCTGGAGGACGCCCTGGACCAGTACCTCATGCGGCACCCCGCGTACCTGTTCGAGCGGCCGGTAGAGGCGGCAGCCCTGGACCCGTCCAACCCCTACGTGCTCACTTCCCAGCTGCGCTGCGCGGCCGCGGAGCTACCGCTGCGGGAGGAGGATGTCCCCCTGTTCGGGGAACCATCGCGGGTGGTGGTGCAGGTACTTGCCGAGGCGGGCGAACTGGTCCCCGACCGGGGCCGATGGGCGTGGCGGGGGGTCCGCTACCCCGCATCCCAGGTGGGCATCCGGGCCGCGGGGGAGTCCCCGTACACCGTCGTGGACGAGGAACGCGGGCCGCTGGGGACCGTGGACGAGGCCCGCGCGCTGGAGCAGGTGCACCCGGGGGCAGTCTACCTGCACCAGGGCGAGACATACGTGGTGCGGCAGCTGGACCTGGCGGGCAGGGTGGCGAGGGTACGGCGCCAGGACGTGGACTACTATACGGAGGCACGCACCGTGACCGAGCTGGAGATCCGCCACGTGCGTGCCCGCCGGACCCTGGGCCCCGCGGAGGCCTACCTGGCGGAGGTAGAGGTGACCACGCAGGTGGTGGGGTACGCGCGCAAGCACCTGACGCGGGACCTGGTCCTCAGCGTGGAGCCCTTGGTCCTGCCTGCGCAGACGCTGGCCACGGTGGCCGTGGGCTACGAGGTGCCCGCTGAAGTGGCCGCCGCCGTGGGGCAGGAGGTACTCCCGGGGGCCATCCACGCGGCGGAGCACGCCGCCATCGGCGTACTCCCCCTGTTCGCCATGTGCGACCGCTGGGATGTGGGTGGGGTCTCCTACCCGGTGCACCCGCAGACCGGACGGCCCTCGGTGTTCGTGTACGACGGCTACCCCGGGGGCGTGGGGATCTCGGAGCGCGGGTTCCAGGTCCTGGAGGAGTGGCTTCGCGCCACGTGGGAAGCCGTGCGCACCTGTCCGTGCGAGGGAGGCTGCCCATCGTGCGTGCAGTCGCCCAAGTGCGGGAACGGCAACCAGCCCCTAGACAAGGACGGCGCGGTCCGGTTGCTGGCCTCCCTGCTGGGCCTGCGTGCTGAGGGGGCAGCCGCAACCCGGCCGCGCCGGAGGGAGTAGGCCGGTTGCCGGCAGAGAATCAGGGGGAACGGGCTCGGGAAGCGACGGGGGTGTTGTACCTGGTGGCGACCCCCATCGGGAACCTGGAGGATGTGACCCTGCGGGCCCTGCGGGTGCTCCGGGAGGTGGACCTCGTCGCCGCGGAGGACACGCGGCACGTGCGCAAGCTGCTGGATCGCTACGGCATCCGGCAGCAGGTGGTGAGCTACCACGAGCACAACGAGCAGGCGCGGACCCCGCGGCTGCTGGCAGCCCTGCGTTCCGGCCGATCCGTGGCGTTGGTGAGCGACGCGGGCACACCCGTCCTCTCGGACCCCGGCTACCGGCTGGTGCGGGCGTGCGTGGAGGCCTCCGTGCCGGTGGTGCCGGTTCCCGGCCCCAGCGCGGTGACCACGGCCCTGGTGGTCTCCGGCCTGCCCGCAGACCGGTTTCTGTTCCTGGGATTCCCGCCGCGCCGGCGGCCGGCCCGGCTCCGGTTCCTGGAGGCGGTGAAGGACCAGCGGGCCACCCTGGTGCTGTTCGAGTCGCCCCGCAGGCTGGCGGACTGCCTGCAGGACCTCGTGGAGGTGCTGGGCGACCGGCAGGTGGCGGTGTGTCGGGAGCTCACCAAGGTGCACGAGGAGGTCCGTCGGGGCAGGGCGAGCGAGCTGGTCCGCTGGGCGAGGGGCGGGCAGGTGAAAGGGGAGGTCACCCTGGTGGTGGAGGGCGCGGTCCCTGAGCCAGAAGCCCGCGCCTTGGAACGCGGCACCCGTCCCGCGGCCCCGTCCGCACGGGAAGGGATCGAGGGAAGTGGTCGCTAAGCGTCTGTTCGTGTACGGGACCCTGCAAGACCCGGAACTGGTGAGGTCACTGACGGGGCGCACGTTTCCGTCCCGGCCCGCGCGGCTGCCGGGCTGGGCGCTGGTCCCTGCGGAGCGGTCCGCCTCCGGCTACCCGGAGGTGGAGCCTCATCCGGGTGGTTGGGTGGACGGCCTGCTGCTGGAGGGGCTGGACGAGTCCGCGCTGCGCACGCTGGACGCCTACGAGGAGGGGTACGTGCGGCGCAGGGTCCAGGTGCTGCTGGACCGTGGCCTTGTAGAAGCAGAGGTGTATGTGCCGATCCACGGGGGGTGACCCGGGTGAACTGGCTCCGCCGCTGGATCCACGGTGCCAGCCGACCCCTGGTGGTAGCCTGGCGGGCTCGCGACCCGGTGGAGGCTCAGGTGGTGGCGGCGGTGCTGGAGCAGGCCGGGATCCGGGTGCTGGTGCGGCGACGCACCATCCCTGGCTACGAGGGCGCGGTGGAGCGGGCGGAGGGGGTGTTCGCGGACCTGCTGGTGGCGGAAGGGGAGTTGCACCGGGCGCGGGTGCTCGTGGCGAAGTTCCTGGAAGCTCCACCGGAGCCGTAGGGCGGGTTGGAGGAAGCCGGCCCCGGGGCCGCGAAAACTGCCCCTCGCAGACGGCGGGGGAGGCCTCCCATGATCTGGAATCCCGAAGCGGAGACGATGCCGCGCAGCCAGCTGGAACGGCTGCAGCTGGAGCGGCTGCAGGCGGTGGTCCGGTACGTCTACGAGCGGGTGGAGCCCTACCGCCGGCGCATGCAGGAAGCCGGGGTGTCGCCCGATGACGTCCGCCACCTGCAGGACGTGGTGAAGCTCCCGTTCACCACCAAGCAGGACTTCCGCGACCACTACCCCTTCGGTCTGTTCGCGGTCCCCCGCGACCAGGTCCTCCGGATCCACGCCTCCTCCGGGACGACCGGCAAGCCCACGGTGGTGGGCTACACCCGCCGGGACCTGGAGGTGTGGGCGGAGGTGTGCGCGCGGTGTCTGGCAGCGGCCGGGGCGCAGCCCGGGGACGTGTTCCAGAACGCGTACGGGTACGGGCTGTTCACGGGCGGGCTGGGGATGCACGCGGGCGCGGAGCTCATGGGGCTGGTGGTGATCCCGGCCTCCGGGGGGAACACGGAGCGGCAGGTCCTCCTCCTGCAGGACTTCGGCGCCAGGGTGCTGGCGTGCACCCCCTCCTACGCCCTGACCCTGGCGGAGGCGCTCCTGGATCGCGGGGTTCAGCCCGGGCAACTGCCGCTGCGGTACGGTGTGCTGGGCGCGGAGCCGTGGACGGACGCCATGCGCAAGCAGATCGAAGAAAAGCTGGGGATCGCCGCGGTCAACATCTACGGGCTCAGCGAGGTCATCGGGCCGGGGGTCTCCAACGAGTGCGTGGAGGAGCGGAACGGCTCCCACGTGTTCGAAGACCACTTCCTGGTGGAAGTGGTGGACCCGCGCACCGGCGAACCGCTGCCGTACGGGCGGGAGGGGGAGCTGGTGTTCACCACCCTCACGAAGGAAGCCCTCCCCGTGGTGCGCTACCGCACCGGGGACATCGCGTCCCTGAACCCGGAGCCCTGCCGGTGCGGCCGTACCTTCGTCCGGATGTCCCGGGTCCTGGGGCGGACCGACGACATGCTGGTCGTACGCGGGATCAACGTCTATCCGTCTCAGGTGGAGGCGGCGCTGGTGGGGATCCCGCAACTGAGCCCCCACTATCAGATCGTGGTCACGCGGGAGCGGACGCTGGACGAGCTGGAGGTGCGGATCGAGGTGGATCCCTCGTTCCACCAGAGCCTGCGGACCGCAGACTCCGAGCCCCCGGAGCTGGAGAGCCTGCGCCGGCGCGCGGAGCAGGCGCTGTACGGGGTGCTGAACCTGCACGCGAGGGTCACGCTGGCAGCACCCGGTAGCCTGCCGCGCAGCGAGGGCGGCAAGCTGCGGCGGGTGGTGGACCAGCGGAAGCTGTGAGAGAGCCCGCGGTCCCCCCGGAGCTGGTGGAACGGTTCGGCGCCGACCCCTTCGGCCGGCTGTTGGGGGTTAGGGTAGAGGAGGTGCGTCCGGGCTACGCCCGGGTGAGCCTCGAGTTGCGGCCCGAGCACCGGAACTTCCACGGGGTCGTGCACGGTGGTCTGGTGTTCTCCCTGGCGGACTGCGCCTTCGCCGCGGCCAGCAACAGCCACAACCGGCGGGCAGTAGCCATCTCCGCCACCATCCACTTCCTGCGGGCGCCCGCCCCGGGGCGACTGGAGGCGGAGTGCGCGGAGGAGCACCGCAGCCGCAGCCTGGGCTCCTACCGGGTGGGAGTTCGGGATGGGGACGGGAGGCTCGTCGCCACGATGCAGGCACTCGTGTACCGGGGGGAGGAGCCGGTGGTCGCCGTCCCACCATGAGAGCTGGTGCGCTCGCGGGGCCGCGCAGTGCCCTACGGCCCCTTCGCCACCGCGACTTCCGGCTCCTGTGGACGGGGCTGCTGGTCTCCAACACCGGGACGTGGATGCAGTTCGTGGCGGTGGGCTACCTGGTGGACCGGCTGACTCTGTCGCCCTTCTACCTGGGTGTCCTCGCGCTGGCCCAGGCCGTGCCCCGCTTCGTGTTCGCGCCCCTGGGGGGCGCGCTGGCGGACCGGTGGAACCGGAAGGCCCTCCTGTTCTGGACCAACGGGTGGCTGGCTTGTAGCGCCGTGGTGCTCGTGGTGCTGACCGTCACCGGATGGGTGCGGGTCTGGCACGTGATCCTTCTGGCCGGGCTGAACTCTGCCCTGCAGTCCTTCGATATGCCCGCGCGACACTCGTGGATCCCCAGCCTCGTGGAACCCGACGAGGTGCTGCAGGCGGTGACGCTCAACTCCGTGGCCTTTAACGGGGCGGGGATCGTGGGGCCCTCCCTGGCCGGGGTGGTGATCGCAGTCGGGGGGGAGGGGACGTGCTTCGTCCTCAACGCCCTCTCCTACGCGGCGGTCCTGCTGGCGCTGCATCGTATGGGGGCTCCTCCCCCACCCGGATCGGGTGGAGCTCCCGTGCTGGACGAAATCCGCGAGGCGGTGCGGGTGGTGCGCACGAACCGCACGGTGGCTACGGTCCTGGCCGCGGTAGCCGCCCTGAACTTCCTGGGGCGGCCCTACTTCCGCCTCATGCCCGCGTTCGCGCGGGAGGTGCTGCACACCGACGCGGTGGGCCTCGGCCTGCTGCAAGCCGCTCCGGGCGTGGGGACGCTGCTGGCGCCCTGGTACGTCACTGCGTTCCAGCGGGGCGGTGAAGGGCGCCTGCTCCAGAGGTCGACCCTCGCCCTGGGAGCGTGCGTGGTGCTGTTCGCCCTCAGCCCCGGACTTGCGTGGGCCCTGGCCCTGCTGGTGGCCGCGGGGCTGTTCCAGTCCGCGGCCCTTTCCTCCGCCAACGCCCTGGTGCAGACCTCCGTGGATCCGGGCATGAGGGGGCGGGTGATGGGATTGTACTCCGTGACCGCCTTCGGCATGTTCACCCTGGGGAGCTTCCCGTTTGGCGTGCTGGCGGAGTGGACGGGAACCGCGGTGGCGCTGGCCATCGGGGGCGTGCTGACGGTTCTGGCGGCCTGGACGTTGGGTCCGCGGTTGGGGCGGGTCGGCTAGGCCCGGGTCCGGCGGAGAGGCCCATGGGGGAGAGGTGGGTTAGCGGGCAGGCGCGCGGGCACGGCGACGGCTTCGTGGAGGTCACGGTGAGGCCTGCCCGCGACTCGGACCGGCGGACGGTGGGCCGCCTGCTGGCCCTGGGGTTCCCGGACAAATTCGCGCCCGTCTTCGGACCCGACCGCGAGCGCGCCGCAGCCATCCTCGCGGATCTGCCGCCCTCGGGGACGGTGTACGTCGCCGAGCGAGCCGGTGAGGTGGTGGGGACCTTCACCCTGGTGCTGGAGGAACGAACCCCATCGCCCCTGTGGTCGGTCCTGCGCCGGCATCTGGGCTTGGGGGCGGCCCTGCGGGCTTTCCTGCTGCTCCAGCTGATGGGCACCAGCCACCCGGAACCCCACACCGCCCTGGTGGAGGCGGTGGCGGTACTGCCGGAGTGGCGGGGCCGGGGAGTGGGGCGGCGGATGATGACAGAGGCGCTGGCGTCGGCCCGCCGGGCGGGCCGGCGGCGTGTGGGTCTGTACGTGGTGGAGGGGAATGCCCCCGCGTTCCGCCTCTACACGTCCCTGGGGTTCCGGGTTCAGAGAACCCACCGGCTCCTGTGGGCGCGCTCCCTGTTCGGGGCCCAGCGCATCCTGTACATGACGGCAGAGCTGGGGTACCCAAGAGGTGGCCCTGGAGCCTGAAGATGCCAGTCCTCACTCGTCCGCTTCCAGGGGTCGGCGCTCCAGGGTCTGCACCCGCTCCCCGGTGGGCAGCACCCGTTCGACCACCTGGAAGTCCTGATAGACGTGGGGCGCCAGGGGCCGTGCCACCTCCGTGAAGATGCGCAGCGCCACCTCCCGGATCTCCGCGTCCGCGTGCAGGCTTCCCCGTTTTTCGAAGAACTCCCGCCAGGAACGGTGGTTGCCCGTCATCACGATGTGCGTCTCCGTCATGTTGGGCAGCACGCACCGCGCGGCCTCCCGGGCCCGCTTGCGGCGGAGACGGCGGTCCTCCAGCGCGCTCAAGCGGCGCTGGGCCAGCTCCAGGAGTTTCCGATACGCTCGCTGGGTGGTGGCGTAGACCTCCTCCAGGACGCGGAGGGCTTCCGGGTCGTCCCGGAACAGGGGGGGGACCACCACCGCGGCGCCTTCCTCGTGGTAGAAGCGCTGGGATAGCTGGGAGAAGGAGAAGTGCCGGTGGCGGACCAGCTCGTGGGTGCAGCTGCGGGACACCCCCACCAGGACCACGGTGAACCCCGCGTGCTCCACCACGCTGAAGTGTTCCTGGGCGAGGATGTTCCGCAGGTACTGCTCGTTCGTCCGCCCGCTGGGGTTGGACCAGGACTGGTAGCACAGCCGCCCTGCGAACTCCGCCAGCACCTCCGCGTCCCGGGCCGAGTCGGTCTGCCACGCGGCCCACGGCGTCCCCTCCCACGCGTCCAGGGCGAAGGTGGTGTGCGCCACCTTCCAGATTCGAAGCTGCGCGGTGCGGAACTCCGTCGTCGTTTCCCCCATGGCCGGACCTCCCGTAGGTGTGTTCCGGCCAAGGGGACCGATCTCCTGCCGACCTTCTGCTATCATGGGGCGCGGAGGTGCCCGCGGTGTTCCTGTACTGGCTGGTCGTGGTGCTGATGCTGCTGGGGCTGTATGCGGGTCTGGTGCTGGCGGGCCTCGCGGACCTGAGCCTGGGGCTGCCGCCGGACCACCCGGTGCGCCGGCTCGCCCGTACCCTGGCGCGGAGGGGGCGGCGCGGAGCGCCGGATGAGGACCTGGTGGAAGAGATGGCCCGCCGGTTGCGCGGCGGGCCCGGTTCCTGGCCCGCGGCCGGCCTGTAGTGCGTCTGCGGTGAGCGGCCCGTGCCCGTCGAGGATCCCCTGGAGCCCGTCCGTTCCCGGCTGAGCGCGTACGTCCCGCGCCGCCTCCCGGAGGCGGGATGGGTCCTGGCGGGGGTGCTGGTGCCGTTGTACGTGGACGCGGGCGAGGTGTACGTGCTCCTGACCCGCAGGACGGAGTCCGTGGCGACCCACAAAGGGCAGATCGCGTTCCCGGGAGGTGCCGTGGAGCCCCAGGACGGGGATGCGCTGCACGCGGCGCTCCGGGAGGCGCACGAGGAGTTGGGAATCCGGCCGGAGGACGTGGAGGTGCTCGGCTCCCTGGACGACGTGTCCACGGTGGTTTCGGGTTTCCTGATCCGGCCCTACGTGGGCCGCGTCCCGTACCCCTACCCCCTGCGGCCGGCTCCGCAGGAGATCGCGGAGGTGCTCGGGATTCCCCTCCGGTTCTTCCGTGAGGAACGAAACCTCCGGGTGGAGCGGGTCGGGGAGGGGGCGGCGCAGCGGGAGCTGCACTTCTACGACTACGGACCGCACACGGTCTGGGGCGCCACCGCGCGGGTGATCCGGAGGCTCGTGGAGGTGCTGAGCTGAGGGGCGCCAGCCCGGGCGTGCGGCGGCCCGATTACCACACCCACCTGGAGAACTACGCCCTGGACCGGGACAGCCTCCTGCGGATGGCGGAGGCGGCGGTCGCGGCGGGCGTGGACGAGATCGCCGTGACCGAGCACGCCCACAACTTCCTGCAGTGCCGGGACACCTACCCTCCCGACAACGACTGGGTCCACGGCCGGGACCGGCCGGATCGGCGGAACTGGGACCTGGAGGCGTACCTGCGCCTGCTGGAAGCGGCGCGGGCGGAGGGCCTGCGGGTACTGGTGGCGGTGGAGTGGGACTACTGTCCCGGCTACGAGGCGCGCCTGGAGCGGTGGATCCGATCCTACCCGTGGGATCTGGTCCTGGGCGGGGTGCACTGGCTGCCGGGCCGGACCGGCGGGTGGTGGGGCTTCGACATCCCCGAACAGCGAACGGAGTGGGAGCACCGCGACGTGGACCGCGTCTACGGGGACTACTTCCGGCTGCTGTGCGAGGCGGCGTCCACGGGCCTGTTCGATGTCCTGGCCCACCCGGACGTGGTGAAGGTGTTCGGCCACCTGCCGCGGCAGGACCCTGCAGAGTGGTACGAGCAGGCCGCGGAGGCCATGGCGCGAGCCGGGATCTGCGCGGAGATCAACACCGCGGGCTGGCGCAAGCCCGTGGGCGAGCTGTACCCGGCGCCGGCTTTCCTGCAGGCCCTCTACCGGCAGGGGGTCCCCATCGTGATCAGCTCCGACGCACACTGGGCAGAGCACGTGGGCTTCGGGTTCCCCGAGGCGGAGCGGGCGGCCTACTCCGCGGGCTACCGGACCCGGTGCGTGTTCCAGGCCCGGCGACGGCTCGAGATCCCCCTAAGCCGCCCCGACGAGGGATGACCGGACAGGCGTTCGCTAGTTGGGCGAACGCACGTACACTGTTGACGGCCCCGGGGCCCTGGTATACTGGGGCCGAACCTCCTGCGGACCTCTGGAGCTGGAGATGCCCAGTCCCTCGGAGCTGTTTCCGATCGGAGTTGTATCTGTCCTGACGGGCCTGAAGCCTCACGTGCTCCGTCGGTGGGAGGAGCAGGGGCTTGTGGCACCGGTCCGGGTCGGGAAGGCCCGGCGGCGGATGTACTCCTGGCGGGACATCGAGCAGATCCAGCTCCTGCGCCACCTGATGGAGCGCGAGCAGCTGTCCCCCCTCCAGGCCCGGGCGGCTATCCAGGAAGGGTGGCCGCGCTTCGTGGGCTGGGAGCGGAGGATCTGGGGACGTCAGGGGAGGACGCCCGGGCGAGGGGGCGCGCGCTACGTGGTCGCCGTCAGCCGGCCCCGGACGGCCGACGAACTGGAGGAGTAGTTTCAGCCGCTTCCGGAACGGCTCGGCTCGGACGTTCCGGCGGCTGGGGAGCGGGTGCCCGGAAGGGCGCCCGCTCCTTGTTCGTCCAGCCCCAGGAATCGGTCGGCTTCCGTGAGGTCCATCGGGCGGGCGACGGCGTACCCCTGGGCGTAGGCGAACCCGAGTTCGCGCACCCGCTCCAGACACGCGGGATCTTCGATCCCCTTGGCCACGAGATCCAACCCCAGCTCGGCGGCGGTGCTCACCACCGCCCGGAGGAGCTCGCCGTGGGGAGGGTCGGCGTGGCAGTCCACAAACCACGCCCGCTCCAGCTTCACCACCCGGACGGGCAGCCCCCGCAGCGCCCGGAGGGAGGAGCTGGCGGCGAAGTCGTCCACGTGTAGGGCGATGTCCATCTCGCCCAGCTGGCGCATCCGGTCACAGCCATCGGAGCCCAGGAGGGCCAGCACCCGCTCGCAGACCTCTACCCGCAGGGCCTTCGGCTCCAGCCCCGAGGCCTGCAGCGCGGCGTGCAGCCGTTCGGGCAACGACGGGTCCGCCAAGTCCACCGCGGAGAGGTTCACGCTCACCGCCGGTGCCCCGGCGCCCACCCGGTCCCTCCATCGCCGGGCCGCGCGGCACGCCTCCCCCAGGACCCAGGCCTGCAGCTGCGGTGCAAGCCCGCTGGCCTCCACCCCGGCGAGAAACTCCGCGGCTACCAGCAGCCCGCGCCGGGGGTGCTGCCACCGGAGGAGGGCTTCCATCTCCACCACCCGGCGGTCTGCGATGCGGATCACCGGCTGGTAGTGCAAGACGAACTCTCCCCGCTCCAGGGCCCGCGCCAGGTCGCCTTCCAGCTGCGCCGGGAGGGCCAGCGCCCGGCCCAGGGCCTCGTCGAACAGCTGGAAGCGGTTGCGGCCCAACGCCTTGGCGCGGTACAGGGCGATGTCGGACTGCCGCAGGAGGTCCTCCGCGGCGTGCGTCTCGGGGCCCGAGAGGGAGACCCCCACGCTGGCGGTGGTGTACACCGCCTGCCCGGCCACGTGGAACGGTTCCCGAAATGCCGCCTGGACCCGCTGCGCCACCTGCAGGGCGTCCTGCGGACCGTCCACGTCCTCCAGCAGCACCGTGAATTCGTCCCCCGCCAGACGGGCGAGGGTGTCCGAGCCGCGCAGGCACGACCGCAGCCGCTGCGCCACCTGCTGCAGGAGATGATCGCCCGCCTCGTGGCCGAGGGTGTCGTTCACGAGCTTGAACCGGTCCAGGTCTACGAACAGCACCGCCACCAGCCGGCCCGTCCGCTTGGCCCGCTCCAGCGCGTGCGCGAGCCGGTCCAGGAACAGCGTCCGGTTCGGCAGGCCCGTCAGGGCGTCGTGCAGGGCCAAGTGGGCGAGCCGCAGCTCGGCGCGCTTGCGGTCGGTGATGTTCACCCCGTACCCGATCACGCGGGCCAGACGGCCTTCCCGGTCCACCACGGGGTGGACCCGCCGCAGGAAGTAACGTGCCTTGCCATCGCGCCCTCGGAGTTCCTCCTCGAACTCCAGCGTCCTGCGCTCCGCCATGGCCTGGCGGTAGTAGTGGCGACGGACTTCCGCCACGGAACGGTCCTGGCCCACGCGGGCACACAGCTCGAAGTCGTCGCGGCCCACCACCCACCGCCGCAGCTCAGGGTCGCGTACTGCGGACCGGTTGACGTACAGGTACCGGAAGTCCGGGTCCAGCACCGCGATGTCGGAGGGCACGTGGTCCAGGACCTCCTCGTAGAAGGCCCGCTGCTCCTCGAGCTTCTGCGCCGCTTGAGCGTGGTGCAGCACCAGGGAGGCCAGCTGGCCGAAGCGCACCACGGTTTCGACCTCCTCCGCGGTGAAGGCGGGCGCGGAGCGGTCCCGAGCCACCGAGAAAGCCCCCACGAACCGCCCGGAGGCCAACAGGGGAACGCTGACCGCGCTGCCCAGCGAGTCGAAGCGGGGGTCCGCTAGCCGTCCCGGCCAGCGGCTGTAGTCCTGCACCACCAGGGGCTGGCCGGTCTCCCACACGCGGCCCACCATGCCCTCCCCGCGCCGCACCTGAAGTCCTTCCCGCCCCGCCCAGGCCATGGCTCCAAGCCCTACTTGGCACCGCAGCACGCCGTCCTCCACCAGGTACAGGTTGCCGTGGACGCTGCCCAGCAACTGGCACGCCCGCTGGACGATGGCGTGCAAGAGCTCGCCGGCGCCCAGGCCCGACAGCAGGCCGTGGGCGGTGTCGTGGAGCGCTTCGAGGAGCTCCTGACGCCGGCGCAGGCGGACTTCCGCCTCCCGACGCCGCGTGAGCTCCTCGTGGGCCTCCTGGTACAGACGCGCGTTGTGCAGGGCCAGAGCCGCCGCATGCGCGAAGCGGCTTGCGGCGTCTACCTCCTCCTCTGCGAACGGCAGGGCCCCGGCGTCGCGTGCCAGGAACAGGGTGCCCGCATACTCCAGGCCCCACCACAGGGGTACCGCCAGCCCCGGCCCGAGTCCGTCGAACGCGGCTCCCGACCTCCGCTGCCGGCCGGGCCAGCTCGGGTAGTGCTCCACCACCACCGGCGCGCCCTTCTCCCACACTGCCCCCACGATCCCCTTCCCCTTCTCGCAGGTGCGCCCCTCGGCGGCCGCCTGCGCGAGGATCCCCACCCCCACGGCGCAGTGGAGCAGGGCTCCCTCGCGCAGGTACAGGGCTGCGTGCGGGCAGCCCAGGAGCTCGCTCGCCCGCCGCACCACCAGATCCAGGGTCTGCTGGAGCTCTGCTCCCTCCAGCAGCGCCACGCTGGTGGCCTGGAGCGCCTCCAGCAGCTGGTGGCGGCGGCGGACCTCTGCCTCCGCCCGCTTGCGCCGGTCCAGTTCCTCCTGGGCGGCACGGTATAGGGACGCGCTGTTGAGGACGAGGGAGGCCAGGTGGCCGAAGCGGGCCGCGGCGTCCACCTCGTCCTGGCTGTACGGGGATTCTCCCCGGTTTCTGGCCACGAAGAACGCTCCGACCACCTCGTGGCCCACCCGCAGGGGCACGGTGAGGGCCGGGCCCAGGTCGGACACCTGCGGGAAGGGCATACGGCCCGGCCAGCTGGCGTAGTCGTCCACCACCAGGGCGTGCCCGGCCTCCCACACCTGCCCGACCATCCCCTCCCCGCGCCGCAGGCAGACGCCGGCCTCCTGAGCCCAGCGGGCCGCGCCCACCCCCACCCGGCAGCGCATCCCGTCCCCTTCCCGCAGGTACAGGTTCCCGTGGCTGGAGCGCAGCAGGGCGGTGGCGCGGTGCACGATGGCCGCCAGCAGGCTGTCAAAGTCCGTCCCTCGGAGCAGCTCCTCCGTGGTGGCGTGCAGGGTGCGGAGCAGTTCGTGTTTCCGCCGCAGGTCGGCTTCTGCGCGTCGGCGGCGGGCGAGTTCCTCCTGGGTCCGCCGGTACAGGTCCGCGTTCTGGGCCACCAGGGAGGCCAGCTCCGCAAAGCGCTCCACCACCTCCACTTCCTCCGGGGTGAACGGTCGGTGGGGCTGCGAGCGTACCACCACGATAGCGCCGGTGACCTGCCCGTGGACCCGCAGCGGCATGGCCGCGGCGGACCGGACGAAGGCGAGCCGTGGGTCCTGCAGCCGGCACTCCCACCGGGCGTAGTCCTCCACCACCGCGGGCCTTCCGGTCTGCCACACGTAGCCAGCCAGGCCCTGGCCGAGGGATACCTCGAACGCCTCCTCCTGCATCCACCGGGTGGCGCCGAGGGCAAAGCGACACCGCATCCGGTCGCCCTCTACCAGGAACAGGTTGCCGTGAGGGGTCTCCAGCAGCTCGCAGGCGCGGCGCAGGAGGTCTTCCAGCAAGCCCTCCGCCGGTCCTCCACCGATCAGGCCCACGGTGGTGGTGTGCAGGGCGTCCAGCAGGGCCGCCCGGCGGCGCAGCTGCTCCTGGGCTGCCCGGTGCGAGCGGCCCAGCCGGTACAGGACCTCCGAGGTGGCCACCACCGTGACCGCGAGGCCTGCCCACGCCACCGAGGCCTCCCGCAGGTCCGGGGCGCGCAGCAGCACCGCGGCCAGGCTGGCGGCCGCCGCGGGAGGCAGCATGAGCACGTAGATCCGCTGCGGGAAGCGCGCGGAGGCGAGCAGGACGGGACCCGTCAGCAGCACCACCACGGAGAAGGGAATCCCCCACCGCAGCACCGCCACCGCGACGCCCACGCACACGCCCGCGTAGCTGGCGACCGCCCACACCCGGACACGTTCGTCTCGGGCCAGGGGCCGCAAGGGAATCCGCAACCCTGCCGCCTTCGCCATCCGTGGGGGCGTCTAGCAACCCGCGTGCCACGGGTACAATGGAGCCGTGCGTATCTACCTGGACTACGCGGCCACCACTCCCACCGACCCGCGTGTGGTGGAGGCCATGCGCCCGTACTTCACGGACCGTTTCGGCAACGCCAGCAGCGTACACACGTTCGGACAGGAGGCGCGGGCCGCGGTGGACCGGGCCCGGCGCACCCTGGCCGAGGCTTTGGGTTGTGAACCCTCCGAGGTGGTGTTCACCAGTGGGGCTACGGAGGCGGACAACTGGGCCGTGGTGGGGGTCGCTTTTGCCCACGAGTCCCGGGGCCGGCACCTCGTGGTGTCCTCCGTGGAGCACCGGGCGGTGCTGGAACCCGCCCGGTGGCTCGCGGAGCGGGGGTGGGAGGTCACCTTCCTCCCCGTGGATCGCTACGGCCGCGTGGATCCCGACGACGTGCGGCGGGCCCTGCGGGACGACACGGTGCTGGTTTCCGTGATGCACGCCAACAACGAGGTGGGTACGGTGCAACCGGTGGCGGAGGTCGCCCGCATCGCCCGTGAGATGGGGGTGCTGGTGCACACCGACGCCACCCAGACCTTCGGCGCGTTGCCCGTCCGCGTGGACGAGCTGGGCGTGGACCTCCTGTCCGCCTCCGCGCACAAGCGGTACGGCCCGAAGGGCGTGGGGTTCCTGTACGTGCGGCGGGGTACCCGCATCGAGCCGCTGCTGAGGGGAGGAGCCCACGAACGCGGGCGGCGGGCCGGAACGGAGAACGTGCCCGGAATCGTGGGGTTCGGCAAGGCGGTGGAGCTGGCCCTGGCGGCGCGGGAAGCCGAACAGGCGCGGCTCTCGGGCCTGAGGGACCGTCTGGTGCGTGGGTTGCTGGCAGTGGAGGGAGCTTTCCTCAACGGGCACCCCACGGAGCGGCTGCCCAACAACGCCCACCTCTCTTTCGAGGGCGTGGAGAGCGAGTCGTTGCTCCTGGCCCTGGACCTCCGGGGCCTGGCGGCCAGCAGCGGGTCTGCGTGCACCGCGGGAAGCCTGGAACCCTCCCACGTCCTGCGTGCCATGGGGCTGCCGCCGGAACGGGCCGCAGGGGCCCTGCGGCTCACCCTGGGCCGCTGGACCACGGAGGCGGAGGTGGACGCGGCGGTGGAGTGGGTCCGCGAGGCGGTGGCGGAGTTGCGCCGGGCCTCGCCCACGTGGCGGCGCGCCCACAGCGCCACCCACAGTTGAAGTGGCGGCCAGCCTCTGCGATCATGGACGCGTGGCCGGCCTCGCGGCGGGCCAGGAAGTCCGTGCGCGGCTCGGTCTTTGTGTGGCCCGGCGCACGGGCCGGAGGTAGCATGACCCAGTACGTGCCGATCCTGGTGCACTTCGCCGCCTCCCTGGCGCTGGTCCTCGGGCTGCTGGGCCTCCACGTGCTGCTGGGCGGGCGGCGGCCCCACCCGGACAAGCTGATGCCCTACGAGTCCGGGGTCTGGCCCGTCGGCTCCGCCCGCGAGCGGGTTCCGGTCCGCTACTACCTGGTGGCCATGCTGTTCATCCTGTTCGACGTGGAGGCGGTGTTCCTGTACCCGTGGGCAGTGCTGTTCCGCCAGCTGGGCTGGCTCGGGCTATGGGAGATCCTGGTGTTCGTGGGCGTCCTGCTACTGGGCTACGTGTACGCCTGGCGGAGGGGGGCGTTCCAATGGCAGCCGTGACGCGGGAGGATCGCGCGGAGGGCCATCTGGCCGGGCTGGAGCGGAACGTGCTCACCACCACGGTGGAGCGCATGCTGGCCTGGGCCCGGAGCTCCTCCGTGTGGCCGGTCCAGTTCGGGCTGGCCTGCTGCGCCATCGAGATGATCGCCACCACCACCTCCAAGTTCGACATCGCTCGGTTCGGGATGGAGGCGTTCCGCGCCTCCCCCCGCCAGTCGGACCTCATGATCGTAGCGGGACGGGTCAGCCAGAAGATGGCGCCCGTGCTGCGGCACATCTACGATCAGATGCTGGAGCCCAAGTGGGTCCTGTCCATGGGAGACTGCGCCTCCTGCGGAGGCGTGTACAACAACTACGCCCTGGTGCAGGGGGTGGACAAGATCGTGCCCGTGGACGTGTACGTGGCGGGCTGCCCGCCCCGGCCGGAGGCGCTGCTGTACGGCCTCATGAAGTTGCAGGAGAAGATCCGCGAGCGGGCGCGTCAGGGAGGCAGCCGGTGACCACGTCCCTGAGCCCGGTCCAGGAGTTCCTGGCGGAGCGGCTGGGGGAGGCGGTGCTGGAGACCCACGGCTTCCGCGGGGACGCCACCGTGGTGGTGGCCCGGGAGCGCGTGGTGGACGCCCTGCGGGAGGTCCGCGACGAGCCCTGGCGGTTCGAGGTCCTCGTGGACCTGACCGCGTGGGATCGTTACCCGGCCGAGCCGCGGTTCGAGGTGGTCTACCACCTGCTGAGCCTGAAGCGGCGCGAGCGGCTGCGGATCAAGACCCGGGTGCCAGGCCACGACCCCACGGCCCCCAGCGCGGTTTCCGTGTTCGCGGGGGCCAACTGGTTCGAGCGGGAAGTCTGGGACCTGTTCGGCATCCGGTTTCAGGGACACCCCAACCTGACCCGCATCCTGATGCCCGATGACTGGGAGGGCCACCCGTTGCGCCGCGACTTCCCCCTGACGGAGGAGCCCGTGGAGTTCCACGGCCACGTGCCGAAGGTTCCGAGCCAGATCGTGCCCCGCGTCGGCCCGGCGCGGGAAGACCCGTAGGGCGGAGAGACCCGTGACGCTGGCGCGGGAGACCCTCACCCTCAACATGGGACCCCAGCACCCCAGTACCCACGGGGTCCTGCGGCTCGTGCTGGAGCTGGAGGGCGAGGTCGTCGTCAACTGCCAGCCGGTGATCGGCTACCTCCACACGGGCATCGAGAAGGAGATGGAGAACCGCACGTACCACCAGAACATCGCCCTGGTGGACCGCATCGAGTACCTGTCCAGCTACCACGAGGAGCTGGCGTACTGCATGGCGGTGGAGAAGCTGCTGGGAGTGGAGGTCCCCAAGCGGGCCCAGTACATCCGGGTCCTCCTGTGCGAGCTGAACCGCATCGCCAGCCACCTGGTGTGGCTGGGGACCACGGGCATCGACCTGAACGTGAGCAGCCTGCTCATGTACTGTTTCCGGGACCGGGAGCGGATCCTGGAGCTGTCGGAGATGGTCTCCGGCCAGCGGATGATGCCCGGTTACTTCCGCATCGGGGGGGTGGCGGCGGACCTGCCCGAGGAGTTCACCCCTGCGGTGCGCCGGTTCCTGGAGGAATTCCCCCGGCGGCTGGACGAGTACGAGGCGATGCTGACCGACAACCTCATCTGGCGACGCCGCCACGAGGGCGTGGCGGTGTTGAGCCGGGAGGACGCGCTGGCCTACGGGGTGACCGGCCCCACCTTGCGGGGCTCCGGGATCCCCTACGACGTTCGCAAGGCGTTCCCGTACTCGTCCTACGAGGAGTTCGAGTTCGACGTCCCCACGGGTGAGCACGGGGACGCCTACGACCGGTACCGGGTCCGGATGGAGGAGATGCGGCAGTCAAGGCGCATCGTGCTCCAGGCCCTGGACCGGTTGCCGGACGGGCCGGTCCTCACCGCGGACCGGAAGGTGGCGCTCCCGCCCCGGGCCGAGCTGGTGCGCTCCATGGAGGCGGTGATTCACCAGTTCAAGCTGGTGAGCGAGGGCGTCCACCCGCCCAAGGGCGAGGTGTACGCGGCGGTGGAGTCGCCCCGCGGGGAGAAGGGGTACTACATCGTGTCGGACGGCTCCAACCGGCCGGTCCGGGTGCGGGTTCGGGCACCTTCGTTCTCGAACCTGCAGGCGTTGCCCGCCATGGTCCGCGGTGGCATGCTGGCGGACGTGGTGGTGGCCATCGCCTCCATCGACATCGTCCTGGGAGACGTGGACCGCTAGCCCCGTCCCCGGGGAACCCGGTGGCGGCGGGCGATGCGGCTGCGTGAGGAGGGCGCGTTGCTGTCGGAGGGCGCAAAGCGGGAAATCGAAGCGTTGCGGGCGCGCTACCCGGTGGCTCAGTCCGCCGTCCTGCCGGCCTTGCTCCGCGTGCAGGAGGAGCTGGGGTGGGTGCCCCCGGAGGCCATGGCGGAGGTGGGACGCCTGCTGGACCTCCCCGTGGAGGTGGTAGCGGAGGTGGCTTCCTTCTACAGCCTGATCTTCACGGAGCCCGTGGGCCGGCACGTGGTCCAGCTGTGCACCAACGTGTCGTGCCTGCTGTCGGGCGCGGAAGCCGTGCGGGAACGGGTGGAGCGCGAGCTGGGGGTGCGTGCGGGACAGACGACCCCCGACCGTCGGGTGACGCTGCTGGCGGTGGAGTGCCTGGCCGCCTGCGATCAGGCGCCGTGCATGCTGGTGAACGAGCGGCGCTACGGCCCGCTGACCCCGGAGGCCGCGGCGCGCCTTGTGAAGGAGCTGGACTGAGCGATGCCCCAGCCCGTGTTGCTGCGTCACGTCCGAGAGCCTGACCAGGCGGACCTCCACGCGTACGAGCGCCGCGGAGGGTACGCAGCCCTGCGCCGCGCCCTTCGCGAGCTCAGCCCGGAGCAGGTGACGGACCTGGTGGACCGCGCGCAGCTGCGCGGTCGGGGTGGGGCGGGCTTCCCCACGGCCCGCAAGTGGAGGTTCGTACCCAAGGACGCCCCCGTGAAGTACCTGGTGGTGAACGCGGACGAGGGGGAACCGGGAACTTTCAAGGACCGGACGTTGCTGGAGGGCGACCCACACCTGCTGGTGGAGGGCATCGCCCTGGCGGCCTACGCCAACGACGTGCGCACCGCCTACGTGTACATGCGCCGGGAGTTCTACCAGGCCCGCCGACAGCTGGAGAGGGCCATCGCCCAGGCGTACGAGCGGGGCTACCTGGGGCAGGGGATCCTCGGCACGGAATTCTCCCTGGACGTGTACGTGCACCCCGGGGCGGGTTCCTACATCGCCGGAGAGGAGACTGCCCTGCTGGAGTCCCTGGAGGGTAAGCGGGCCATGCCCCGGCTGAAGCCCCCGTACTTCCCCGCGGTCATGGGCCTGTACAGCAAGCCCACCGTGCTGAACAACGTGGAGACGCTGTGTTGTGTGCCGTGGATCGTCCGGGAGGGCCCGGAGTGGTGGCTGGAGCAGGGGCCCCCGCAGCTGTACTCGGTGAGCGGACACGTGAACAGCCCGCAGGTGGTAGAGGCACCCCTCGGCACGACCGCCCGGGAACTGATCGAGCGGGCCGGGGGCATTCGGGGCGGCCGCCAGGTGAAGGCCTTCTACCCGGGCGGCACGTCCAGCCGACCCCTTTCTGCCCGGCACCTGGACGTACCGCTGCGCCACGAGGAGCTGGCGAAGCTGGGATCCATGCTGGGTTCCGCGGCCGTCATCGTCATGGACGAGACCACGGACATGGTGAAGGTCATCGCGCGGGTGTGCGAGTTCTACCGGGAGGAGTCCTGCGGGAAGTGCACCCCCTGCCGCGAGGGGACGGTGTGGGTCACGCAGATCCTGGATCGGATCCTGCACGGCCGGGGTCGGCCCGAGGACCTGGATCTTCTGGAGAGCCTGGCCCGCAACATGACGGGCACGTGCTTCTGTCCCCTGGGGGAGAGCGTGCCCCCGAGCCTTCGGGCGGGGCTGGAGGACTTCCGGGACGAGTTCGAGGCGTACATCCGGGCGGCCCGGGAGCCGGTTCAGATGCCGGTGCGGCTGCACCTGGGCGCGCCCGCGCCGGGAGGGTAGCGAGGTGTCCAGCGACCCATGAGTACGGTGACCCTTACCATCGATGGTCGGACGGTAACGGTCCCCAAAGGGACCACCGTGTACCACGCCGCCCGGCAGCTGGGGATCGAGATCCCCGTGTTCTGCTACCACGACCGGATGCCGCCCCTCGGGGCGTGTCGCATGTGCTTCGTCCAGGTGGAGAAGATGCCGCGGCTGCAGACCTCCTGCACCCTGGAGGCGCAGGAGGGGATGGTGGTGTGGACGGAGAGCGCCGAGGTGGTGGAGGCCCGCCGGGCCATCCTCGAGTTCCTCCTCATCAACCACCCCCTGGACTGCCCCATCTGCGACAAGGGGGGGGAGTGTCCCCTGCAGGACAACACCTTCAAGTACGGGCCAGGGGCCTCACGCTTCGTGGAGCCCAAACGGCACTTCCCCAAGGCAATACGCCTGAGCCCGGTGCTCACCCTGGACCGGGAGCGGTGCATCCTGTGCTGGCGGTGCACCCGGTTCGGGGAGGTGGTGGCCGGCGACCACGCCCTGAAGGGCCACGACCGCGGCTACCGCACCCACATCGACACGCCGCCGGTCACCCTGGAGCGGCCCAGCAAGTTCATCGGGAACACCATCGCCATCTGCCCCGTGGGCGCGCTGACCAGCGCCGTCTACCGGTTCCGGGCCCGTCCCTGGGACAACCGGCCTACGCCCGGCGTGTGCACCCACTGCGGGGTGGGCTGCGCCACCTGGGTGGACGCCCGGGGCGGTGAGGTCGTACGGGTCCGAGCCCGGGAGAAGCCCGAGGTGAACGACATCTGGCTGTGTGACCTGGGCTTTTTCGGGTACGACTACACCAACCATCCCGAGCGCCTGAAGGTCCCGTACGTGCGCGAGGGCGGCGTCCTGCGCGAGGCTACCTGGGACGAAGCCCTGGAGCGGGTAGCCCGGGCCCTGGTGCGGGCCGCGCCCCGCGTGGGAGCGCTGGGCGGAGAGCGCCTCACCGTGGAGGAAGCCTACCTGTTGGGCCGGCTGTTCCGATCCCTTGGTTCCAACCACCTGGACGCGCGGGCCGACTCACGTTTTGCACCCTCCCCTCGGGACTGGGCATGGGGTGCCGGGCCCTTTGAGGCCCTCGACACGGCCCCGGGAGTTTTCCTGGTAGGCTGCGACCTCAGCGAGGACTACCCGGTCCTGTGGCTGCGGCTGAAGCGCGCGCTGGATCGAGGGGCCGTGGGGCTGGCGGTGGCACCCAAGCGGCTGGAGGTAGACGGCTACCTGCGCTGCGCCGTGGTGCACGGATACGGCGGCGAGGCGGACGTCCTGTATGCCGTGGCCCGGCTGGTGGCTGAGCGTAAGGGATCCGTGCCCGGCTTGCTGCGGGAGGTGGACGTGGACGCCAGCTGCCGGCGGGCGGGGGTCCCCCGGGAGGCCGTGGAGTATCTGGCGCAGTGCCTCGTCGCGGCCGGGCCGGTGCTGTTCGCCGTGGGCCGGCTGTCGTGGGACGGACCCGAGCCCGAGCGGACGCTGGCGGCGGTGCAGACCCTTCGGGCGGTGTCCGGCGGGGACCTGTGGCTGCTGCGCGGGAAGGGAAACGCGGTGGGTGCCGTGCTGGCGGGCCTCGCTCCCGACACCCTACCGGGACTGGTCCCCCTGGAGGACCCCGGGGCGAGGGAGCGGCTGCGCCGCCTCTGGGGGTTTGAGCCTCCGCAGGCGCCGGGCCTGGGGACTCCCGCCATGCTGGAGGCTGCGGCGGCCGGTGAGCTGCGGGTGCTGTACGTGGCGGGCGCGGACCCCGCTCGGGACTTCCCCGACGGGTCGCTGTGGCAGCGGGCGCGGGCGGGACTGGAGTTGCTGGTGGTGACGGAGCTGTTCTGGACAGAGACCGCGCGGCAGGCGGACGTGGTGCTGCCCGCCCTGAGCAGCTTCGAGCGGCCGGGGACGGTGGTCAACCTGGAAGGCCGGCCCCAACGGATCGCGCCGAGCCGCATGGGTCCTCCCGGCGCCCGCGCGGACGGCGACATCCTGCAGCTACTGGGCGAGCGACTGGGGCGTCCGGTGGACTACGGGTCGGTGGAGGCCGTCTGGGAGGAGCTGCGTCGCGCGGCCCCGGGTTTGGAGTTGGACCGGCCGTACCCGTTCAACCGGCCGCAGCCCGAGGTGGACGTCCGCCCCGCCCGGCCTCTCGAAGCCGAGGAGGGCCTAGTGGTGGTCCCGGCCTCCCCCCTGTTCCGGAAGGGCGAAATGAGCGCGCGGTGTCGGGGACTTCCCGACCTGGCGGGGAGTCCCGTGGTGGGCGTGCACGCGCAGGACGCGGCGGCGCTGGGTCTGATGGACGGCGCGGAGGTGGAGGTAGACGTGGGCGCCACCTCCGCTCGGGTCCGCGTCGCGGTCACGGACGCGGTCCTGCCCGGCCACCTCCTGGTACCCGTGGGCTTCCCCGAGTTCCCCCGCGCCAGGTGGGCCGCTTCCGGGCGGCTGCTGCGGGCTCACCTCCGCGTGCTGGAACCCGTGGGGAGGGAGTCGCGGTGACCACGGTGGTGGTGGAGGCCCTGGTGAAAAGCGCGGTGCTGCTGGCGGTCCTGCTCACCGCCACCGCCTACGAGGTGTTGCTGGAGCGCAAGCTCCTCGGCCGCTTCCAGGTCCGGTACGGGCCGAATCGGGTTGGCCCGTGGGGCCTGCTACAGCCCCTAGCGGACGGGATCAAGCTCCTCACCAAGGAGGACTTCGCGCCCGCGGGCGCCGACCGCGTGGTGTACGTGGCGGCTCCCGTGCTGCTCATGACCACCGCGCTGTTTGTCTACGCGGTGATCCCCTTCGGGCCGGAGGTGGAGCTGTTCGGCCGGCGGGTAACGTTGTACCTGGCGGACATCAACACCGCGCTGCTGCTGGTGCTGGGCGCCTCCTCCATCGGGGTCTACGGCCTCATCCTGGGTGGCTGGTCCTCCAACAGCAAGTTCTCCCTGCTGGGCGGGCTGCGCAGCAGCGCCCAGGTCATCAGCTACGAGCTGAGCCTGGCCCTGGCGGTGCTGGCGGTGGTGCTGGAGGCCGGCAGCCTGAGCTTGGTCCGGATCGTGCAGGCCCAGGAGTCGGGGTGGTTCGTGGTGCGCCAGCCCGTGGCCTTCCTGGTGTTCTTCCTGTCCGCGCTGGCGGAGACCAACCGCGCCCCCTTCGACCTCCCGGAGGCGGAGCAGGAGCTGGTGGCGGGCTACCAGACGGAGTACGGCGGGTTCAAGTTCGTGATGTTCTACATCGCGGAGTACGTGGCCATGATCACCCAGGGAGCTTTGGCGGCCACCCTGTTCCTGGGGGGCTGGCACGGACCGGTGCTCCCGCCGGTGGTCTGGTTCGGGCTGAAGGTCCTGGCCTTCGTGGTGGTGCTCATCTGGATCCGCGCCACCGTGCCCCGGGTGCGCTACGATCAGTTGATGAGCCTCGGCTGGAAGGTCCTCATCCCGGTGGCGCTCGGAAACCTCCTGGTGAGCGCCGTCCTGCTCCTTTAGGCGGGACCCATGGGAGGAGCGGTGCGGAACCGCAACGGCTGGCAGCGTGTGGTCGTGGAGGGCGCGGCCATCCTGAAGGGGATGGCGGTAACCCTCCGCCACCTGTTCCGTCCCCCGGTCACGGTGCAGTACCCGGAGGAGCGGCCCCGCATCGCCGGCCGCTTCAAGGGGCGGCACTGGCTGACCCTGTACGCGGACGGAACGGAGCGGTGCGTGGGCTGCGAGCTGTGCGTGATCGTGTGCCCCTCGCAGGCCATCTACGTGAAGGCCGCAGAGAACACCCCCGACCACCGGGTGAGCCGGGGCGAGCGGTACGCGGAGGACTTCCAGATCAACATGCTCCGCTGTATCTTCTGCGGGTTCTGCGAGGAGGCGTGCCCCACGGGCGCCATCGTTCTGGGACGGGACTTCGAGCTGGCAGATTACCGGCGGGAGGCCCTCATCTACACCAAGTCCATGCTCCAGGAACCCTACCCGGGAGCCTCCGGCCGCGACCCCAACCGGGAGGTGTAGCTGCGGTGGAGGTCCTGCTGTTCGCGGTGAGCGCGGCGCTGAGCCTGGCTGGCGGCGTGGGGGTGGTGGCCGCCCGCCAGCCCGTGCACAGCGCCTTGAGCCTGCTGTTGGTGCTGGGCTCCCTGGCGGTGCTGTACTTAACCCTGGCCGCGGAGTTTCTGGCGGTCCTGCAGGTCATCGTGTACGCGGGTGCCATCGTGGTTCTGTTCCTGTTCGTAATCATGCTGCTGCACGCGCGGCCCCCGGAGTCCAGGCCGTCCCCGGTGGGGGGGCAGTGGGGCCTCGCGGTGCCCCTGGGCGCGGCCCTGTGGGCGGGGCTGAGCTACGCGGTCCTGCGGCTGCCCGCGGGGGGGCGGGAGTTGCCGCCGGAGTTCGGCACCACGGAGGCGGTGGGCCGGGAGCTGTTCAGCCGGTTTCTGCTGCCCTTCGAGGTGGCGTCGCTGCTGCTCCTGGTGGGGATCGTGGCCGCGGTGGTGTTGGGCAGCAGCCCCGCTCCGCCGTCGGTGCCCCCGCGGTCCGCTTCCGGGCGGGAGGAGGCATGACGGTTCCGGCCTCCGCCTACCTCCTGTTGAGCGCCGCCCTGTTCACCCTGGGCACGGTGGGGGTGCTGGTCCGCCGCACGGCCCTGATCCTGTTCATGTCCATCGAGCTCATGCTGAACGCGGTGAACCTGGCCTTTGTCACCCTGGCCCGGGTCCACGCCAACCTGGACGGGCAGCTGGCGGTGTTCTTCGTGCTGGTGGTAGCCGCGGTGGAGGTGGTGGTCGGCTTGAGTATCCTGGTCCACATCTTCCGCAGCCGTGACACCGTGGACGTGGACGAGGTGGACCTGCTGCGGGGTTAGCGGGATGGACGCGCGGATGGTCCCTTGGATCGTGGCCCTCCCCCTGGCGGGGGCGCTGGTGAACGGTCTGGTGGGCGGTCGCCTGGGCCGGCGAGGTACCTCCCTGGTGGCGTGCCTGGCGGTCCTGGGGGCGTTTCTCCTGAGCGTGGCGGCCACCCAGGCCCTGGTGGCTTCCCCCGAGCGCCCAGCGCAGGTGGTCCGCCTGTTCGAGTGGATCGCGGTCGCCGACTTCCGGATCTCCGCGGCCTTCCAGTGGGACCCGCTGTCCGCTCTACTGGCTCTGGTGGTCACCGGGGTGGGGTTTCTGATCCACGTCTACTCCGTGGGCTACATGGCCGAGGACCCCGACTACAGCCGGTACTTCACGTACCTGAACCTGTTCGTGGCCTCCATGCTGGTGCTGGTCCTGGGGGCGAACCTGCTGGTGCTGTTCGTGGGCTGGGAGCTGGTGGGGCTGTGCTCCTACCTGCTGATCGGGTTCTGGTTCGAGCGACCCACCGCAGCCGCGGCTGGCCGGAAGGCCTTCGTGGTGAACCGGATCGGGGACGCGGCGTTCGTGGTAGGCATCCTGTCCGTATGGGGGCTGCTGGGGACCCTGGAGTTCCGCGAGATCTGGCGACTTCTGGGCGAGGGAGGCGGGGCCCTCCGGGGCCACCCGGGACTGGTGGCCGCCGCGCTGCTGCTGTTCGCCGGGGCGACCGGGAAGTCCGCGCAGCTTCCGCTGTACGTGTGGCTGCCGGACGCCATGGAGGGACCCACCCCGGTCTCCGCCCTCATTCACGCCGCCACCATGGTCACCGCCGGGGTTTTCCTGGTGGGCCGCCTGTGGCCGCTGTTTGAGGCCGCAGGACCGGTCCTGGCCGCCGTGGTGGCCCCCGTGGGCGCCGCCACCGCCCTGTTCGCCGCCAGCGTGGCCGTGGCTCAGTACGACCTGAAACGCGTCCTGGCGTACTCCACCATCAGCCAGCTGGGGTACATGTTCCTGGCCTTGGGCGCGGGTGCGGGTCACGCGGCCTTCTTCCACCTCACCACCCACGCGTTCTTCAAGGCCCTGCTGTTCCTGGCGGCAGGGAGCGTCATGCACGCCGTACATGGGCAGATCGACCTGCGGCACCTGGGCGGGCTGCGGCGGTCCATGCCGCTGACCTTCCTCGGGTTTGTGGTGGGGGCGCTGAGTCTGAGCGGGATCCCACCGCTTTCGGGGTTCTGGAGCAAGGAGGAGATCCTCCACGCGGCGCGGGCACATGCGGCGGGGATCTGGGTGGTGGCGATGGCCACGAGCTTCGTGACCGCGTACTACGCCACCCGGGCCGCGGTTCTGGCCTTCTGGGGCGAACCGGCGGATCCCCACGCGCACCCGCACGATCCGCCCCCGGCCATGGCGTGGCCCATGGTGGGCCTGGTGGTTCTGTCCGCCTTCGGTGGCTTTCTCGGCGCCCAGTGGGCTGGGGCTCCCCTGCGGGCCTTCCTCCAGCCCCTGTTCGGAGACCACGGAGAGGCGAGTTCGGTGGCCGGTGCCGAAGTGGCGGTCGCCGTCGCGGTGGCGCTGGCGGGCGTGGTGGCGGGCTGGTGGGCCCACCGGGCGCGGCAGGAGCCGGACCTGGGTCCCCTGGGCCGCGCCCTGGCCGCCCAGTGGGGCGTGGAGGCGGCCTACCATCGGGCAGTGGTCCGCCCCGCGAAGGCTTTGAGCCAGCTGCTGGCGGAGCGCGTGGACGCGGGAGCCGTGGATCGTGCCGCGTCGGGTCTGGCAGACCTGGTGGTGCGGGCCGCGGCCGCGGTGCGGACGTGGCAGACGGGCAACGTCCGTCAGTACGCGGCCGGCGTGCTGGCGGGCGCGGTGGTGCTGTTCGCGTACTGGGTGCTGCGGTGATGCCCTCCTGGGTGCTCTCCGCGACGGTCTTCAGCCCGCTGGCAGGCGCGGTGCTGGTGGCGCTGCTACCGCGGCGGGACGGGCTGCTGCGGACGGTCGCCATCCTGACCACCCTGCTCCCCCTGGCCCTGGCGGGCTGGTTGTTCTGGCAGGCGCCCCTGGGCGAAGCCGGCTTCTGGCTGACGGAGCGCGGCCTCTGGGTGCCCGCCGTGGGGATCGGCTACCACCTGGGAGTGGACGGTATTTCCCTCCCCCTGGTGGCCCTCACCGCGTTCCTGTTCCCCGTAGCCCTGGTGGGGACCTGGGACGCGGTCCGGACGCGGGTGAAGGAGTACCTGGTGCTCCTGTTGCTCCTGGAAACCGCAGTGTTGGGAACGTTCCTCGCCCTGGACCTGCTGCTGTTCTACGTGTTCTGGGAGGCGGTTCTGGTCCCCATGTACTTCCTCATCGGGCTGTGGGGTTCGGAACGGCGGGCCTACGCGGCGTTGAAGTTCTTCCTGTTCACCATGGCCGGCAGCGTGCTGATGCTCCTCGCCATCGCGGGGCTGTACCTGGCCACCGGGACCCTGGACTTCCTCCGCCTGCTGGGGGCGGAGCTGCCCGCACAGGGGTGGCTGTTCGCGGCGTTCGCGGTGGCGTTCGCCATCAAGGTGCCCCTGTTCCCGCTCCACACCTGGCTCCCGGACGCCCACACGGAAGCGCCCACTGCAGGCAGCGTGATCCTGGCCGGGCTGTTGCTGAAGATGGGCACCTACGGGCTCGTGCGCTTCTGCCTGACCCTCTTCCCCGAGGTGGCGCGCGCGGCGGCGCCGTTGTTCATGGCGCTGGGTGTGGTCGGGATCCTGTACGGGGCGGCGGTGGCTTACACGCAGCCGGATGTGAAGCGGCTGGTGGCCTACTCGTCCGTGAGCCACCTAGGATTCGTGGTCCTGGGGACCTTCGTCCTGAACCCGCAGGGGCTCGCGGGAGCCCTCCTGCAGATGGTGAACCACGGGATCTCCACGGGCGCCCTGTTCCTCCTCGTGGGCGTGCTGTACGAACGCGCCCACACGCGGGACATGGATGCCTTCGGAGGGGTGGCCCGGGTGATGCCCACCTTTGCCGCCCTCTCGCTGTTCGTGGTGTTCTCCTCCGCGGCCCTGCCGGGTACGAACGGGTTCGTCGGGGAGTTCCTGGTCCTGCTGGGCGCGTTCCGGAAGGACCCCCGGTGGGCCGCCCTGGCGGCCGGCGGCGTGATCCTGTCCGCGGTCTACCTCCTGTGGATGGTCCAGCGGGTGTACTTCGGCCCGGTGCGTCCGGAGGTGAGGACGTTTGCGCCCCTCCGGCCGCACGAGGGCGCGGCCCTGGTGGCCCTCGTCCTGGCGGTGCTGTGGATTGGACTGTACCCGCGGCCCTGGCTGGCGCGCAGTGAGGCCGCCGTCCAGTCCCTGGTCCAGCGGGTGGCGTCGGTCGCGGAGGCGGCCAGTCCCGGGTGGGGAGGTCGGCCGTGAGCCTGGACCTGAGACCCCTGTTTCCGGAGCTGGCGGTGGTGGCGGCCAGCTTGGTGGCCCTGGTGGGCGATGTCTTCGTCCGCGGGCCGAGGGCCCGGATGGCTTGGCCCGTGGCGGGGGTGGTGGCCGTCTCGGTGGCGGGCGTGCTGGTGTGGAGGGCGGGGGACGCCGCCTTCGGCAGCCTGTACGCACGGGACGCGCTCGGGAATGCCCTACAGGCCGTGGCCCTCGCGGTGGCCGCGGTGGGCCTGCTGCTGGCGCGCGACTACCTGGTGCGCACCGGGCTGGATCGCGGCGAGTACTACGCCCTGGTCCTGCTATCCACGGTGGGGGCCATGCTCATGGTGGCCAGCCAGGACCTCCTGTTCCTGTTCGTGGCGCTGGAGACCCTATCGCTGCCCCTGTACGTGCTGGCGGGGTTCGCGCGGGACAGCCACCGGTCCCAGGAGGCCTCCCTGAAGTACTTCCTGCTGGGGTCGTTCGCCTCCGCGCTCCTGCTGTACGGGGTGGCCCTCGTGTACGGCGTCGCGGGCAGCACCGCGCTGTCGCGTCTCGCGGAGGCCGATGCGTCGTTCCCGCTGCTGGTGGGCTTGGGTCTGGTGGTGGTGGGGCTCGGGTTCAAGGCGGCGGTCGTCCCCTTCCACGCCTGGGCGCCCGACGTGTACGAAGGGGCCCCCGTGCCCGCGGTGGCGTTCATGTCGGTGGTGGCGAAGGTGGGGGCCGTGGGTGCCCTGCTGCGGATCCTGCCCGCGACGGTTCCCCACCTGCTGTCCGCGTGGCAGCCCCTCCTGGCCGCGCTCTCCGCCGCCACCATGCTGGTGGGCAACCTGGCGGCTCTGCGGCAGACGAACCTCAAGCGGATGCTGGCGTACTCCAGCGTCGCCCACGCGGGCTACCTGCTCATCGGGGTGGCGGCTGGCAGCGATGCCGGCGTGTGGAGCGCGGTGTACTACCTGGCTGTCTACGGCGCCATGAAGCTGGGCGCCTTCGGCGTCCTCACGTTCCTGGAGCGGGCGGGCGTGGAGGCGGACGAGGTGGAGGATCTGCGCGGGCTGGCGGATCGGTCGCCGGCGGCAGCGGCCGCCTTCGCGGTGTTCATGGCGTCGCTGACCGGGCTGCCGCCCACCGCGGGGTTCGTGGGCAAGTTCTACCTGTTCACCGCTGCCCTCGAGGCGGGCCTGCTGTGGCTGGCGCTGGTGGCGGTGGCCACCAGCGTGGTGTCGGTGGCGTACTACCTCCGCGCCGCCTACACGGCCTACCTGGGGCCCGCGCGGGCAGGGGTACGGGTGCTGCGCGCCCCGTGGGCGGGCGTGGGCCTCGGCCTCAGCGCCGGGGCCACCCTGCTGTTCGGGGTGCTGCCGGGACCCCTCACCAGCTGGGCGCAGCGGGTGGCGGCACTCCTGCGCTGATCCCGGGAGGGAGGTGTGGAGGTGGAGAAGTTCGATGCCGTCGTGGTGGGGGCCGGACCCGCGGGAGCCGCTGCGGCCACCACCATGGCCCGGGCAGGGCTCAGCGTGGTGCTGGTGGAGCGCGGCGAGTACCCCGGCGCCAAAAACGTGATGGGCGGAGTCCTCTACGGCCGCATGGCCGCCGAGGTGGTCCCCGAGTTCTGGACCCAGGGGGCCCCCATGGAGCGGGTAGTGGTGGAGGAGCGGCTTTGGCTCGCCACGGACGACGGCGCGGTGAGCGTCAGCCACCGCAGCGGGAAGGGCGCCTACCACCCCGACGGGTGCCCCAACGCCTTCACCGTGCTGAGGGCCAAGTGGGACCGATGGTTCGCGCAGAAGGCGGAGGAGGCAGGAGCCCTGCTGGTCCCGGGGACCACGGTGGAGGATGTCCTGTGGCAGGACGGGCGAGTGGTGGGCGTGCGGACCGGTCGGGAGGAGGGAGACCTGTATGCGGACGTGGTGGTCCTGTGCGACGGGGTGAACTCCGCCCTGGTCCAGCGGGCGAGGCTACGGGACCACCCGGTGGAACCCCACCACCTCGCTCTGGGCGTCAAGGAAGTGGTCGGCCTGCCCCCTGAGGTCATCGAGGCGCGCTTCAACGTGGAGCGCGGTCAGGGGGTTACCATCGAGATCTACGGGGCGGTGACCCGGGGTATGTCCGGCTACGGGTTCCTGTACACCAACCATGACTCCGTGTCCGTGGGCGTGGGTGTGCTGGTCTCGCACCTGATGCGTACCCGCATCCCGCCCTACGAGCTGCTGGAGGGGTTGAAACAGCACCCCCTGATCCGGCCTCTGCTGGCTGGTGGGGAGACCCTGGAGTACAGCGCCCACGCGATCCCGGAGGGCGGCTGGCGGGCCATGCCGAAGCTGTACGGCGACGGGGTTCTGGTGGCCGGGGACGCGGCCATGATGGTGAACGGCTTGCACCGGGAGGGGAGCAACCTGGCCATGACGGCGGGCCGACTCGCCGGGGAGGCGGTGGTGGAGGCCAAGCGGCGTGGAGACTTCAGTGCGCGCACCCTGAGTCTGTACGCGGCGAAGCTGGAGGAGTCGTTCGTGCTGAAGGACCTGCGCAAGTACCGGGACCTCCCGGAACTGGCGGAGCGGCGTCCGGACCTATTCGGTGCCTACGCGGAGCTGGCCAACTTGATGGTGCACGAGATGCTCACCGTGGACGGGGTGCCGAAGCGGGACAAGCAGCGCAGGATCTGGCGGGAGGTGACGCGCCGGAAGCCCCTGTGGAATCTGGCCCGGGACCTCTACGAGGTGTGGAGGGCGATTCGGTAAGGGCGGGGAATCACGGAGACTACGGGCGTCCAGGCGGAGGAGCAGATGGAGCTGCGCGGGCCCGTGCGGGTGGAAGAGAAACTGTACACGCTGCGGTGGAAGCACGACCGGACCAGCCACATCGCCATCACCGACCCCCGTACGTGCGCGGACCGGTGTGGGGACGAGTGGCGACGGCCGTGCACCACCTTCTGTCCCGCCAAGGTGTACGAGTGGGATCCGGAGCAGGCCCGCATCGTGGTGGCGTACGAGAACTGCGTGGAGTGCACCACGTGTCTGGTGGGTTGCCCGTACCGGGTCATCGACTGGAGGCCTCCACGGGGTGGGTTCGGGATCCAGTACCGGTACGGTTGAGGGAGTCCGCGTCGTCGGGGGCGGGGCGCCGTGAAGGCGGTGGCGATCGTGAACCCCGTGGCCGGCCGCGGCCGAGCGGCCCGACGCTGGCCGCAGGTGCGGGATCGCCTCCTGGCCGCGGGCTGGTCGGTGGACGAGGTGCGGTCCGAGGCTCCCGGCCATGCGGTAGAGCTGGCTGCGGAGGGGGCCCGGCGGGGCGCGGATGTGGTGCTGGCGGTGGGCGGGGACGGGACGGCCAATGAGGTGTCCAACGGGCTGGCGGGGTCCGGAGCACTGGGATGGATGACCCTGGGACTGGTTCCCCTGGGCACCGCCAACGACTTCGCCGCCTGCCTGGGGATCCCGCTGGACGTGGAGGGAGCGGTGGGGGTCCTGCTGGCGGGGCGGCGGCGACGGGTGGATCTGGGCCGGGTGAACGACCGGTGGTTCGTCAACGTGGCGGGTGTGGGTTTCGATGCGGAGGTGGCGCGGTGGGTCAACCACCGCAGCAAGCTGATCCGGGGCACCACCATGTACGTGGCGGGGATCTTCCGGACGCTCCTGCGGTACCAGCCCACGGAGGTGGAGGTGCGGCTGGACGGCGTCCCGTGGAACGCACGGGCGTTTCTGGTGGCGGTGGGAAACTCGCCCGCGTACGCGGGCGGAGTTCGGATGTGCCCTGACGCCCGGCCCGACGACGGGGAACTGGAGGTGGTCCGCATCGGGGACGTGCGCAAGCTGGAGGTGTTCCGGATCCTCCCGCTGTTGTACGCGGGGCGGCATCTGAGCCACCCGAAGGTGGCCCGGGCGGCGGCGCGGGAGGTGGTGGTGGGGGCACGGATCCCGCTGGCGATCCACGCGGACGGGGAGCCCGTGGGCACGACCCCCGCCCGCTTCCGGGTCCAGCCCCAAGCGCTGTGGGTCCTGGCCCCGTAGCGGGAACCGGAGCTTGAAGGCCCCGGGTATCGTATGTAAGAGGAGGGTGCGGGGAAGGCCCGGCCCTCCGCCCGACGCGTCCTGTACGGACCGCGGGCGGACTCCCAGACCCCACGGACCAGTCACGAGGAGGTGCTTGGATGCGCGCAGTCGGGTGGATCGGGCTCGCCGTGGTCCTGGCCCTGGGCGTGGTCAGCCCCGGGTTGACCGCGCCCGCGTTCCGCGGCCTCGCGGTGTACACGCAGTACCCGGCGCAGACGGTGCGGGCGGGCGAACCCGTGTCCCTGAGCCTCACAGTGCGCAACTTCGACCTGCCCCCCCAGGTGGTGAGCCTCCGGGTGAGTGAGGTGCCGGCCGGCTGGCGCGCACGGTTTCTCGCGGGCGGACGGGTGGTGCAGGCGGTTTCCGTGATCCCCGACGGGGAAGCCACGGTGACCCTGCGCCTGGAGCCGCCGCGCGGGGTGCGGGCGGGTACCTACCGGTTCCGGGTGGTGGCGGAGGGGCAGGGAGCCAGCGCGTCCCTGCCCCTGGAGATCACCATGGGCCAGGTGCTCCCCCCGCGCCTCAGCCTGGAGGCGGAGCTTCCGACCCTGCGGGGACCCGCGACCTCCACCTTCCGATACCGGGTCACCGTGCGCAACGACAGCGACCAGGACCAGCTGGTCCAGCTGGACGCGGAAGCGCCCCGACGGTTCCAGGTGAACTTCACCCTGCTGGCCCAGCAGGTGACCAGCGTGCCGGTCAAGGCGGGGGAGTCGCGGGAGGTGGAGGTGGAGGTGAGCATGCCGCAGGACACCCCGGCAGGCACGTACCCCATCACGGTGCGGGCCGTGGGCGGGGGGACCAGCGCCGCCCTACGGCTGACCGCGGAGGTGACGGGCCGTCCCGAGCTGCGCGTCACCGCCCCGGAGGGGCGGCTTTCCGGCCGCGCGTACGCGGGAGCCACCGAGCCCCTGAAGGTGGTGATCAAGAACGAGGGGTCTGCTCCAGCGCGGAACGTGTCCCTGTCCGCGTCTCCGCCCTCCGGGTGGGAGGTCACCTTCGAGCCTGAGCGCATCGACGAAATCCCGCCCCGGGGGGAGCGGGAGGTCACCGCGCGGGTGCGGCCGTCCGCCCGGGCCATCGCGGGCGACTACATGGTGACCATCACCGCCAGCGGCAACGAGGGGTCCGCCTCCGCGGACTTCCGCATCACGGTCCTCACGCGGACCCTGTGGGGGATCGTGGGGGTCGTCCTCATCGCGGCCGCCCTGGTGGTGGTCGGGCAGGCGGTGTCGCGGTACGGGCGGCGATGAGCGTCGCGGTCGAGACGGTCGGTCTGACCAAGCGGTACGGCGACCTCGTGGCGGTCCAGGAGCTCAACCTCCGCCTGAACACGGGGGAGGTGTTCGGGATGCTGGGCCCCAACGGGTCGGGCAAGACCACCACCATCCTGATGCTGCTCGGGCTGACGGAGCCCACCGCCGGGACCGCCCGGGTGCTCGGGTGGGACCCGACCCGCCAGCCCCTGCAGGTGAAGCGGCGGGTGGGCTACCTGCCGGACTCCGTGGGCTTCTACGACGAGCTCACCGCGTGGGAGAACCTGCGCTACACCGCGGCCCTCAACGGCCTTCCCTCCACGGAGGCCAACCGGAGGATCGGCGAGGTGCTGGAGCGGATGGGGCTGCAGGACGTGGCGCATCGGAAGGTGGGGACCTTCTCCCGCGGGATGAAGCAGCGCCTCGGGCTTGCGGACGTGCTGCTCAAGCAGCCCCAGGTGGCCATCCTGGACGAGCCTACCCTGGGGCTGGATCCTGAGGCGGCGCTGGAGTTCCTCGCCCTCATCCGGAGCCTGAAGCGGGACGGGCTCACGGTGCTGCTGGCCTCGCACCTGTTGCACCAGGTCCAGAGCGTGTGTGACCGGGTGGGGCTGTTTCACCGCGGCCGCATGGTCCTGGAGGGGACCGTGGACGAGCTGCGGGAGCGGGTGTTGGGCGGCGCCTACCGCATCCACGTGCAGGCCCGGGGCGCGGAGGTGGAGCGGGCCCTCCGGGAGGTGCCCGGGGTGGTGCGGGTGACCCGGACCGACGGCGACACCTACCGGGTGGAGGCGCGGGTGGACTGCCGCGCGGAGATCGCGCGCCGCGTGGTGGCGTCCGGGGAGCTGTTGGCGCTGAGCGTGGACCGCCCGGGGCTGGACGAGGTGTACGCCCGGTACTTCCAGCAGCTGGAGGCGGAGTCGGGAGGTGCTGCGTGAGCACGCAGGTGGCGCAGTCGGGCGCGCAGGCCGTGGCCCGGCGGGAGGGCTCGCCGTGGACGGGCCTCTGGGCGGTGGTGTACAAGGAGCTGGCGGACCACCTCACGGGCATCCGGATGCAGATCCTGGAGACCCTCATGCTCCTCACCGCGGTGGGCACCGTCTACGCGGCCACCCAGAGTATCCGGCAGACCATCGGAGAGGACCCCTTCCTGTTCCTCCGGTTGTTCACCACCGCCCGTGAGCCGTTGCCTTCCTTCGTGGGCTTTCTGGGCTTCCTGATCCCGCTCACCGCCATCGCCCTGGGGTTCGACGCGATCAACGGCGAGTACAGCCGGAGGACCCTGAGCCGTGTGCTCAGCCAGCCCATCTACCGGGACGCCCTGATCCTGGGGAAGTTCCTGGCAGGGTTGGCGACCCTGGCCATCACCCTGGTGGCCCTGTGGGTGGTGGTCACGGGCATGGGCCTGTTCGTGCTGGGGCTGCCGCCCGGTGGGGAGGAGGTGGCGCGGGGCCTGTTGTTCCTGGTGGCCACCCTGGCCTACGCGGGGATCTGGATGGGCCTGAGCATGCTGTTCTCCGCGATATTCCGGCAGCCGGCCACCTCCGCCATGACTGCCATCGCCGTCTGGCTGCTGTTCGCGGTGTTCTGGGACATGCTGGCCGCCCTGATCTCGCAGGCGCTGCGGCCCACCCAGTACGGCGGCGTGGCGGAGGAACTGGCTCAGGCGCGCTTGCAGCTGCTGCTGGCGCGGTTCTCGCCCAACACCCTGTACGCGGAGACGGTGATCGCCCTGCTGAACCCCGCGGTGCGATCCCTGGGGCCGGTCCTCATCACACAACTGGAGGGCGCGGTGCTGGGTACGCCGCTGCCGTTGGGACAGAGCCTGCTGATCGTCTGGCCGCAGTTCACGGCTCTGGTGGCGGTGGTGATCCTGCTGTTCGCGGCCACCTACGTGCTGTTCCAGCGGCAGGAGGTCCGGGCCTAGTCGGCCCCCTCACTCCAGCCACTCGGTCTCATAGGAGGCGGTCTGCGGGACCACGCACAGGAACTCCGCGGTCTGCGGGCCGGGGTTCTCGTAACGGTGGGCCACACCCGAGGGGATGAACACCACGTCGCCTGCGGCCACCTCCCGGACTTGGTCGCCGAGGGTGAGGCGGATCCTCCCGGACAGCACGTACTGCTCGTGCTCCACGGTGGGGTGGCGGTGGAGGGGGATGACCCCACCGGGCTCGAGGGTGAACTTGCGCAGGACGAAGTTCGGCGCGCCGTCCGCGGGCCCCACCAGCACCTGCACCCACGCCCCGGCAGCTCGTTCCACAGGGCGCCGTGCCACCTGCTCTGCGGGCCGGACCGTACCCACGACCTCCATGCTGACCTCCCCGGGGCGTTGTCACGGAAACTGGAAAACCACCTTGAAGGCCTTCCCCGCCGACTTGCCCAGTGCCGTCCGCAGGGCGTCCCCGTAGCGATCCAGGGGGAACCGGTGGGTCACCAGGCTGGAAAGGTCCAGCTTCCCTTCCTCCATCCACCGAAGTACCAGCTCCAGGGTCCGGACCCGCCGGCCCTTCCAGTCCTCCACCGCGTACGCGTAGCTGCCCACTACCCGCAACTCCTTCAGCCACACCGGCGTCCAGTCCACCCCGCGGGGGAGGGACGCCAGGCCCAGCACCACCACGGTACCCCCGGGGCCGGCTAGGCGAAGGGCGTCGTCCAGGCTCCGGCCGGAGCCCACGCAGTCCACCACCAGCCGCGCGCCTCCCACCACCACCCGCTTGCCCAGAAGGGGCCTGCGCAGCCGGGCTCCCAGTAGGTCCGCCAGCGGTTCGTAGTGCCCGTCCGCGCCCTGCAGCTGCACCGTGTGGTCCGCGCCCAGGGACTGAGCTCGCTCCGCCTGGTAGGCGTACTTGACCAGCGCCACCACCCTGGCGCTGCAGCCCAGGGCCCGTAGACACGCCAGCACCGCCTGGCCGATCACCCCGCCGCCGATGACCAGGACGGTGTCGTGGTCCGCGGGCCGCCAGCGCAGCAGGGCGTGGAGGGCACAGGCTGCGGGCTCGCTCAGCAGCGCGTTCTCGTCGGGGACGGCGTCGGGAACGGGGAGGACCTGCGACCGGTGTGCCACGAAGGTCTCGCCCCAGCTCCCTCCAGTGTCGCGGCACGCTCCCACCATCAGTCCGGGACTCAGGTGGCCGTCCGTGGTCCGCACGCACAGGTGGTACTCACCGGCTCGGCACGGGCCGCACGGGTCGGAAAATCCACGGGCACGGCAGGGCAACACCGGTTCCACCACCACCCGCTGTCCTAAGGGCAGGTCCGCGGCCCCGGGCCCCGTCTCCACCACCTCCCCCACGTTCTCGTGGCCGGGGACGAACGGGAAGGAGGCGAAGGCGGAAGCCGACGGGCTGGCCTGCAGGGTGACGAGGTGCAGGTCGCTGCCGCAGATGCCGCCCATCCGTACCCGAACCCGGACCCAGTCACGGCCAGGCAGGGGCACCTCCGGCAGCTCCCGCAGGCGCAGGGCCGAAAGCCCGCTCCAGTACGCGGGCTCCCACAGACTCCCCACGGCCCGGGTGAGGAGGTAGCGGGGCACCGTGGGGTGGAAGACGAGGGCCCGCATGGGGCTATTCCATGGGCACCTGGCGGATGAACCCTCGCTCCAGACGGTCGAAGATGTCGCGGAGGTCGGGACCGGTGATGGTGAGCCCGTGGTTTTTCAGCCCCACCACCGCTCGCCCCGGATCGGGGGCCTGGCGGACCAGGTCCGCCACCGCTTGCGCCAGCTGGAGGGTGCCGCAAGGGTAGTTGACCAGGGTGGACCGGACGCCCTCCATCCACGCGTGCACGTGGACGATGGCCCCCACCTGCGGGTGTTCGGTGTAGATCATCCAGTGCTCGATGGCGTCGACGGAGACTCTCCGGGGCTGCACGTGGGGAGGCACGCTGAGGACCATGGCAGCCCGCTCTGGGTCGAATCCCTTCACCAGCAGCATGTCGCGCCCCACCACCCGCATGTTGGCCTTGTTGACCCCGCTGGCGCTCATCCAGAACCGCGTGGCGTCCTTGCGTACGCTGAGGTTCCCGTAGCTCAGTCCCCCGATCCCGTACAGGAGCTCGATGTGGCGGAGGTCCCGGGGCGAGAGGAGCTGGTCGATCGGGAATGGTGCGGGCAGCAGCCCCAGAGCGTCTAGGCGGCGCCCCGCCTCTGCCAGCTCCCGGGTCAGCTCGTCCCCTTCCCACAGCTCGGGGGGCAGATCAGGCTCGAACACGTTGTCGATCACCAGCTGCGAACACGCCAGGGGCTGCAGCCGCTCGTACACCCCCTCGAAGTACTCTCGCGACCCAAACTCCCCCGGCACCGCGTAGTAGCCCTGTTCGAGGGTCACGAAAAACGTCCGGATCCCCTCCGGGTGTCGGACCAGGTAGACGCATAGGTTGGCCAGGGAGCGGACCAGGAGCGGGTAGCCGGCCCGCAGCACATCCTCGGGGGGGTGGGCTTCCAGGACCACCGCCACCACGAAGGTGGCCTTGGCGCGACGCCGGTAAGCCCGAGGCCGGAGGGGGTTCACGAAGTTGAACACCAGCCGCAGCTGTCCGTCGCCCTCGGGGCGGAAGTGATGGCCACGCCGCTGGAACACGTTCCGAACACCTTCCGCAAACTGTTCCAGCGCGGGGTCGTAAGGTTCCCCCGCGAAGCCGAAGACTAGGGGTCTGGCCTCGCTGGCCTCCCGCATCGCCCGCAGCTGTTCACGCACCACGGTCACGTCCATGGCCTGTCCACTCGAACCCGCTGGACTGGGTCACAGAGCATAACTTCGCGGCCGACGGTTCGAATCCCTACCCCTCGGCCTCTGAGGCGGCAGGCTTGCTGCCCCTCAGGAGGAACACGAGGGAGGCTACCACCAGTACCGCCGCAGCCAGCTGGCCCAGAGCGAACGGGCCTAGCACACGGTCCTCGGACCGCAGCAGGTCGAGGAGGAACCGGATCGCGGACAAGCCGCCCACCGTCTTCCAGAACACCTCACCCTCGAAGCGCCGACGCGACAGCCACCGCTGAGCCAGCACGAACAGCACCAGGGAGGTGAGGACCTCGTACAGTTGCAACGGGTGCCGGGGCGCGTCGGGCGCGGTGGGGAACACCACGCCCCAGGGCAGGGAGGTGGGGTCCCCGTACAGCTCGCCATTCATGAAGTTCCCCCACCGCACCAGGGCGTTGGCCAGCGGGATCCACGTGGCGCAGGCGTCCGTGAAGGACCAGGCGGAGATCCGCTCCCGCCGGGCCAGCCAGGCGGCGTACAGGAGCCCGGCCGCGATGGCGCCGTGGGACGAAAGACCCCCGCGGTCGATCCGGAGGACCTCCACGGGGTTGGCCCAATAGAAGGCGGGGTGCGACAGCACGTAGGCCAACCGGGCGCCCGCGAACAGCGTCAGCACGAAGCCGAGGGCCACCCGGTCCGGAAGGTCCGCAGGCAGTCCCACCCGTGGCGCAGCCCGGCGCGTGAGCGCGATGCCGGCCAGGATGGACAGGGCCACCATGAAGCCGTACCAGCGGATGGCGAAGGGGCCGACCTGCACCAGGATGGGGCTCACGTAGCCATTGTACGATGGACCGGAAGTGAACTCCGGGGAGGCTGACATGCGGAGACCCAGCTGGCGCGTGGAGCTGATGCGCGTGGCCCAGGGGCGACAGCCTGCGGATCTTGTGGTCACCGGCGGCGTACTGCTGGACGTGTACACGGGCGAGCTGTTGGCGGACTGGATCGTGGCGGTGAAGGGGGAACGGGTGGCGTACGTGGGGCCGTGGCTGGACGGGCTCGTGGGCTCCGAGACCCACGTGCTGGACGCGGGGGGCCAGGTGGTGGTCCCGGGGCTGGTGGACGCGCACACCCACCTGTTCGGCGCTCGCTACAGCCCGCATGCGGCGATCCCCCACATCCTGGCGGGCGGGACCACGTGCCTGGTCACGGAACTCTCCGAGCTGGCCTACGTGGCGGGGGAGCTGGGCGTGCGGGCAGCCCTGGACGCTCTGCGAAGCCTGCCGGTGAAGGTGTACGCGACCCTGCCGCCCCTGGCTGCCACGGCCCCGCACCTGGAGCGGCATGCACCGCCCGTGGACGCGTACCGGGAGCTCCTCGACGACCCTTTGGTGGTGGGGCTGGGCGAGGTGTACTGGGGGAACCTGGTGCTTCGGGAAGACCCTCGGCTGCTGGAGTTAATCGAGCTCGCGCACGCCGCGGGAAAGGTGGTGGAGGGACACGCCGCGGGTGCCCGGGGAGCGCGCTTGGCGGCCTACGCGGCGGCGGGGGTGACCTCGTGCCACGAGCCCACTACCGCCGAGGAGGTACGGGAGAGGCTACGGCTCGGCTACCACACCATGGTCCGGGAGGGCAAGATCCGGCAGGAGCTGGAGGCCGTGGCGATCCTGTGGCGGTCTGCGGACGTGGACCTGAGGCGCCTCTGTCTGGTGACGGACAGCGCCGGCGCCCGGGAGATCCTGGAAGAGGGCTACATGGACGCGGTGGTCCGCAAGGCGGTGGGCTTAGGGATGGATCCCGTGGCCGCGGTCCGCGCCGCCACCCTGGTGCCCGCGGAGCGGTTCCGGCTGGACGGCGAGGTGGGGGGGCTAGGTCCCGGCAGGTACGCGGACTTCAGCCTGGTGCCGGACCTCGGGGAGTTCCACCCCACGGTGGTCGTCAGCAGCGGGCGCGTGGTGGCCCGGGACGGGAAGCCGGTGGTCTCCGTACCGCCGCATCGCTACCCGGATGAGCTGCTGGGCACCCTCCGGCTGGAGCTCCCGCCGGTGGAAGCGTTTCAGGTAGCGGCTCCCGTGGCCCGCGGCACCGGTACCGTTCGGGTGCGGGTGGTGGAGATGGTCACGCACTTGGTAACCCGGGAGGGCGAGGCGGACGTCCCGGTGCGGGACGGCTGGTTGGTCCCCGACGGCGACCTGTGCTTGGTGGCCGCCCTAGACCGGCAGGGTGGCAAAGCGCCCTTCGTGGGCTTCGTCCGTGGCTTCGGGCTGCGCCGGGGCGCCTGCGCCACCAGCATGGCATGGGACAGCCCGCTTCTGCTGGCCGTGGGGAAGTCGCCCGAGGACCTCCAGTGCGCCCTCGCGCGCATGGTAGCCCTAGGGGGCGGGGTCGTGGTGTGTGCGGGAGGAGAGGTGCTGGCGGAGCTGGCAGCCCCCGTGGCGGGCGTGGTGTCCGTGGACCCCCTGGAGGAGGTGGCGCGACGAGAGGTACAGGTGGACCGGGCGCTGCAACGTCTGGGCGCGGTAGGCCCCCGGCCTTCGCTGACCGTGGACGTGCTGGCGGGGCTTGCCATCCCGCACCTCCGCGTCTGCGACCGCGGGTACGTGCGGGTGCGGGACGGCGCCATCCTGGGGCTGTGGCCGGACGGCGCTTGACACCCGGGGACGGAGCTGGTAGCGTTTCGTCAACAGGACAACTGAATAGCAACACCCTTATCCAGAGTGGGCGAGGGACGGGCCCGATGACCCCCGGCAACCTACCGGCGGACAGCCGGCAAGGTGCCAACTCCCGCGGAAGGCATTCCGAGAGATAAGGGCGGTTGTTGCCCTCCGCGGCTGGATTCCGGTGGATGTTCCGTTCGCCGGGTTTCGGCGCCGGAGGGTTTCTCGTTGTCTGGAGGTCCAGATGCGGGTGCGGGTAACGGTACCGGCCACCTCGGCCAACCTCGGGCCGGGGTTCGACTGCCTCGCGATGGCGCTGGACCTGCGCAACGAGGTGGAGGCGGCCCTGTCGGACCGCCCCCGGGTGGAGGTGGCCGGGGAGGGGGAGGACGTGCTTCCGCGGGACGAGCGCAACACCGTGTACCGAGCGGCGGAGGCGGCGGCAGCCCGCGCGGGTGTCCGCGACGTGGCGTTCGCGTTCCGGTGCTTCAACCAGATCCCCCTGGACCGCGGGCTCGGCAGCAGCGCCGCGGCCCGGGTGGCCGGGATCGCCGCGGCCAACCGGCTGCTGGGCCGCCCCCTGCCCCTGGCGGAGTTGGTGCGGTTGAGCGTGGAGCTGGAGGGACACCCGGACAACGCGGTGGCGGCCTGGGTGGGCGGGGTCACGGTGTCCGTGCGGGACTCCGACGGGGGCGTGTTCTGGCAGCGCGTCCTGCCGGCGCGGTTCCCGTCGGTGGTCCTGTGCGTGCCGGAGCTTCGGGTGCCCACGGGGGAAGCCCGGGCCCGGCTCCCCGCACAGGTGAGCCTGCAGGACGCGGTGTTCAACCTGGGCCGGGCTGCGCTGCTGGTGGCGGCTCTGTGCAACGGGGACTTCCGCGCGCTGGCGGTGGCCACGCAGGATCGGCTGCACCAGCCTTACCGGGAGCCCCTGGTGCCCGGGTTCGCGGACGCGGTGGCCGCGGCCCGGGAGGCGGGAGCCTGGGGAGCGGCGCTGAGCGGGGCCGGCAGCACCCTGGTGGCCTTCTGCTCCCCGGAGTGCGCGGAGTCGGTGGGTGAGGCGATGCGGGCGGCCCTGGCGCGCCACGGGGTAGGCAGCCGGTGGCGGGTTTCGTCCGTGGACGCGCGGGGCACGGTGGTGGAAGACGCTCCAGGAGGTGGGACGTGGGACGGGTAGCACAGCTGCGATGTCGGGCGTGCGGGACACCGCATCCCGTGGGTCCCGAGTACGTGTGCGAGCGGTGTTTGGGTCCGCTGGAGGTGGAGTACGAGACCGCTAGCCTGCGGGAGGCCACGCGAGAACGGATCGCGTCCGGCCCCCGGTCCATCTGGCGGTACCGTGCCCTGTTGCCTGCGGAGCCGGAGGAGGACGACCTGCAGCCGGGCTTCACCCCCCTGATCCCGGCCCCGCGGCTGGGCGAGCGCCTCGGGCTGCGCCGCCTGTACCTGAAGAACGACACCACCAACCCCACCTGGTCTTTTAAGGACCGGGTGGTGGCGGTGGCGGTGGCCGCGGCCCGGGCCTTCGGGTTCCGGGTCCTGGCGTGCGCGTCCACCGGGAACCTTGCCCACGCGGTGGCTGCCCACGCGGCGCGGGCGGGCATGCGGGCGGTGGTGTTCGTGCCCCAGGGTCTGGAGGTGGGGAAGGTCCTTGCCACCTCCGTGTACGACCCCACGGTGGTCGAGGTGGACGGGACCTACGACGACGTGAACCGCCTGTGCACCGAGATCGCGGGCGAGCACCCCTGGGCTTTCGCCAATATCAACCTGAGGCCCTTCTACTCGGAGGGCTGCAAGACCCTGGGGTTCGAGGTGGCCGAGCAGCTCGGGTGGAGGCTGCCAGACCACGTGGTGGTACCCGTGGCCTCCGGCAACCTGTTCGTCAAGACGGAAAAGGCCTTTGCGGAGCTGGCGCAGTTGGGCCTGGTGGAGGGCACCATGCCGAGGCTGCACGGGGCGCAGCCGGCGGGCTGCGCGCCCATCGCCGCAGCCCACCGGCGGGGGGACAGCCAGGTGGTCCCCGTGCGACCCCAGACGGTGGCCAAGTCCCTCGCCATCGGCAACCCCGCAGACGGGTACTACGCGTTGCAGACGGTGCGCAGGACCGGCGGGGTGTTCGAGGTGGCCACGGACGAGGAGATCGTGGAGGGGATGCGGCTGCTGGCGCAGACGGAGGGCATCTTCGCCGAGACCGCGGGCGGTGTCACGGTGGCTGTGCTGCGCAAGCTGGCCGAGGGAGGAGTGGTGGGGCCGGACGACGTGGTGGTGGCGCTAGTGACCGGCGCGGGCCTCAAGACCCTGGAGGCGGTGTCCGACGGCGGACGGCCCGCTATCCGGATCCGGCCGAGCCTGAAGGACTTCGAGCGGCAGGTGCTGGCCGCAGTCTAGGAAGGAGAAGGTCCAGGGCCGGCGAAGTTGGCCTGCCGGGTGCCAGCGGGGTACCGCGGAGATCTGCCCGGCGCCCAGGTGCGCGGATGAGTCTCGTGGTGGAGCCGGCCAAACCCCAGGACGAGCCGGAGATCCAACAGCTGGTCCAGGCCGTACTGAGCGAGTTCGGTTTGCCCTACGACGCCTCGGTGGCGGAGGAGCTGACCAGCCTGGAGGAGCACTTCCCCCCGCCCCGGTCTGTGTTCTTCGTGGCGCGCCTGGACGGCCGCATCGTGGGCACCACCGCGGTGAAGGAGGCTGGCAGGGGCCGCGCGGTCCTCAAGCACCAGTACGTGCACGCGGACTACCGGCGCCGGGGGATCGGGGCGAAGCTCCTGGACGCGGCGTTGGTGTACTGCCGAGTGTGCGGCTACCGCGAGGTCGAGCTGGAGACGGCTCCGTGGATGCAACAGGCACAGCGGCTGTACCGGTCCCGCGGATTCCGGGAGATCCAGCGCGACGAACAGTCGGTGCGCTACCACCTGGTGCTGGCGCCCTGACGTGGCTTCCCCGGCAGTCGACGGTTCTGAGGCGCTGGAGCGCATCGCCCGCGAGATCCGCTCCTGCACCCGATGTCCTTTGCACCAGCAGCGGACCCAGGCGGTGCCCGGCGAGGGCCCCGCGGACGCTCCCCTGCTGTTTGTGGGCGAGGGACCGGGGGCCGAGGAGGACGTGCAGGGGCGGCCCTTCGTGGGGGCGGCGGGGCGTCTGCTGGACCGGCTGCTTGGGAGCATCCGGATCCCCCGGGAGCGCGTCTTCATCACCAACACGGTGCGGTGTCGCCCGCCTGGGAACCGGGAGCCGCACCCCGACGAGGTGGCCGCCTGCCTGCCGTACCTGGTCCGCCAGATGAGCGTCCTCCATCCGCGGGTGGTCTGTCTCCTAGGCGCCACGGCGACCCGCGCCCTCCTGGGTTCCGACCAGAAGCTGAACCAGGTGCGGGGACGGGCCCTCCGGGAGGCAGGCCGCTGGTGGTTCGCTACCTACCACCCCGCGGCTGCCCTGCGCAGCGCCTCTTTGGCGAACGCCCTTCAGGAGGACTTCCGACGCCTGCGGCGGCTCGTGGACGTGGAGTGGGGAACCGAGGACCCTGCTCGCTGGAAGCCCGGTGCCCTGCACAAGATCTTCGCCCACCCGCAGCCCACCGAACCCGTCCTGCTGGCCGAGGCGGGCACCCTGCGGATAAGCTGGGAGGTGCGGGGTGTGCACCCAGTGTTCCGCACCGAGTCCGCCCTGGCCGAGCTGCTCCGGCGCTTCGTTCTGCGGCAGCGCCCTGCCGAGCCGGGGGTAGGGCTGGAGGTGTTGAAACTCGAGACCACAGACGGCAGTGGCCGACCGGTGCCGCCCGAAAACCCCGACTGCGCCCACCTGCACGCGGAGGTCCGGCTGGTGGGAGGGGCTTGAGGGGAGTAGGGTGCGCCGGAGCCAGCCCGGCGCACCCTAACGGATCAGCCCCGCGCGCGTTCTACCGCCCGCAGCAGCGCCCGCTTCGTGTACACCACCGCTAGGTGGCGCTTGTACTCCGCGGAGGCGTACAGGTCGTCGGTGGCTTCCAGGCCGTCGGAGGCCAGGCGGGCCGCTTCGGCCACCGCAGCCTCGTCCAGGCGCCCGCCAACCAGCGCCTGCTCCACCTTCGCCAGCCGCACCGCCTTGGGCCCGGCGCCGGTGACCGCGACGCGGGCATCGCGGCATACGCCGCCGTCCACGGTCACTAGACACGCCACTCCCAGCAGCGAATACCCGGAGGCCGGGTGGGGCAGCTTGGTGTACGACCAGCCCTGTCCCAGGGTCTGGACCGGTACCCGCAGCCGGCACAGGACCTCGTCCGGACCCAGGGCTGTGGTGAGCAGGTCCACGAACCACTGGGATGCGGGGACGGTCCGGATCCCGGCAGGGCCCTCGCACTCCATCTGCGCCTCGAGCGCCAGGACGGCGGCGGGGTAGTCCGCCGCCGGGTCCGCGTGCGCCAGGTTGCCGCCGATGGTTCCGCGGTTGCGGACCTGTACGTCCCCGATCTGGGACGCGCACTCGGCCAGCAACGGCACCCGCTCCCGTACCAGCGGGCTGTTGGCCACCTCGTCGTGCGTGGTGAGGGCGCCGATCACCAGGCTCCCGCCCTCCTCCCGAATCCCCCGCAGCTCGTCCACGGGGCCCAGGTCGATGAGCATCTCCGGCTGGCTCAGCCGCAGCTTCATGAGGGGGAGGAGGCTGTGGCCGCCTGCCAGCAGCTTCGCCCGGCCCCCGTGCTGCTGCAGGAGGGAGATCGCCTCCCGCACACTGCGGGCCCGTACGTACTCGAAGGTCGCGGGGATCATGCGGCACCTCCTTTCGCCTGCCGGATGGCCTGCCACACCCGCTCCGGCCACAGCGGCATGTCCAGGTGGCGGATTCCCAACGGGCTGAGGGCGTCCATCACCGCGTTCACCACGCACGGGGTGGCGGCGATGGTGCCGGTCTCGCCCACGCCCTTCACGCCGAGCGGGTTCACGGGGGTGGGGGTCTCGGTGCGGTCGCACTCGAGGTGCGGTAGCCAGCTGGCCTTGGGCACCGCGTAGTCCGCCATGCTGCCCGTGAGGAGGTTGCCCGCCGGGTCGTAGCGAGCAGCTTCCCACAGGGCCTGGGCCACGCCCTGGACGATGCCCCCGTGAACCTGGCCGTCCACGATGAGCGGGTTGATGACCCGGCCGCAGTCGTCCACCGCCACGTAGCGGAGGATCCTCACCTGACCGGTTTCGGGGTCCACCTCCACCACGCACGCGTGGGTGCCGAAGGGGAACACGAAGTTGGAGGGGTCCCAGTTGGCCTGCCCCTCGAGCCCGGGCTCCATCCCCTCCGGCAGGTTCCACGCGAGGTACGCCTGCAGGGCCACCTCCTGGATGGTCATGCCCCGGTCCGGGGCACCCCGCACGTGGAAGCGGCCGTTCTCGAACACGAGGTCGTCGACGCTGACCTCGAGCTGGTGGGCGGCGATGCGCTGGGCCTTCTCCTTGACCTTCTGGGCCGCCAGGTACACCGCGGTCCCTCCCACGGGGGTGGTCCGGCTGCCGTAAGTGCCCCAGCCCATCAGGATGCTGTCCGTGTCCCCGTGCAACACCTCCACGTCGTCCAGGGGGACGCCCAGCTCCTGAGAAACGATCTGCGCGAAGGTGGTCTCCTCGCCCTGGCCGTGCGGGCTGGTGCCCGTGAACACCGTGACCTTACCCGTGGGCGAGAACCGCACCACGGCACTCTCCCATAGGCCTCCCGCGAAGCCCGTGGCGCCCACCACCTTGGAAGGCCCTGCTCCGCAGATCTCCACGTACGTGGAGAGCCCGATCCCCAGGTAACGGCCCTGCTGTCGCGCGGCGGCCTGCTCCGCGCGGACCTTCGGGTAGTCGAGGATCTCCAGGGCCCGGTCCAGCGCCCGGGCGTAGTCCCCGCTGTCGTACGTGATCCCCGTGGCCACCGTGTACGGGAACTGGTCTTTGGGAATGAGGTTCCTCCGGCGAATCTCCGCGGGGTCCATGCCCAGCTCGCGCGCCGCCAGATCCATCATCCGCTCTAGCACGTAGGTGGCCTCCGGCCGTCCCGCACCCCGGTACGCGTCCGTCGGGGTGGTGTTGGTGAAGACCCCGGTGACCTCGCAGTCGATGTTGGGGATGCGGTAGGGACCGGACAGCACCAGCCCGTACAGGATGGTGGGGATGGCGGGTGCTGCGGTGGACAGGTAGGCCCCGAAGTTGGCCAGGGTCCGGACCCGCAGCCCCACCACGGTGCCATCGGGACGCACCGCTATCTCCGCGTCGGTGATGTGGTCCCGTCCGTGAATGGTGGACAGGTAGTTCTCCCGGCGGGTCTCCGCCCACTTCACGGGCCGGGCCAGGCGCGTGGCCAGGTGGGCCACCACGGCCTCCTCCGGGTACACGGGGATCTTGCTGCCGAACCCACCGCCCACCTCCGGCGCGATCACCCGCAGCTTGTGTTCCGGGAAGCTCAGCACGCCGGACAGGATCACCCGAGCGATGTGAGGATTCTGACTGGTCACCCACAGGGTCAGCTCCCCGGTGCCCGGGTTGTACTGCGCGGTGGCGGCGCGGGTCTCCATGGCGTTGGGGATCAACCGCTGGTTCACCAGTCGCTGGCGCACCACCCGTACCCCGGGCTCCCGCGCGGCGGCCTCGAAGTCGCCCCCCTTCACCGACCACAGCAGCACCCGGTTCTGCGGCACGTCGTCGTGCACCAGGGTCGCCGACTGCAACGCGGCTTCCGTGTCCACCACGGCGGGTAGGACCTCGTAGTCCACCTCCACCAGCTCCGCAGCGTCGTAGGCCTGGGCGCGGCTCTCCGCCACCACCACCGCCACGGCGTCGCCCACGAACCGTACCTTGTCCCTGGCCAAGGGCGGGTGAGGGGGGGTCTTCAGGTCGCAGTTGGGTACCTGCCACCCGCACGGGATGGAGTTGACCTTTCCCTCCAGGTCCTGGGCGGTGAACACCCCGAGGACCCCTGGAGCCGACCGCGCCCGGGAGGTGTCTACCCTCAGGATGCGGGCGTGGGCGTGGGGGCTACGGACGAAGGCAGCGTAGCACAGCCCGGGCAGGGTGACGTCGTCCGTGTAGGTGGCGGTACCGCGGATCAGCCGCGGGTCCTCCCGCCGCCGCACTCTGGCTCCGAACACCTGGGTCACGGCCATGGCTACTCACCTCCCGCGGGAGCGCCCACCGCGGCGCCCATAGCGCGAGCCGCGGCCTTCACGGCGTTCACGATGTGCTGGTAGCCCGTGCACCGGCAGAGGTTGCCCTCCAGGGCGTGACGGATTTCGTCCTCAGTGGGGTTCGGGTTGCGCTGGAGCAGATCCACCGCGGCCAGCATCATCCCCGGGGTGCAGAAACCGCACTGCAGCCCGTGCTCGTCCCAGAAGGCCTGCTGGATGGGGTGCAGCTCCCCGTCCCTGGCCAGCCCCTCCACCGTCGTGATCCGGGCGCCCTCCGCCTGCACGGCCAGGACGGTGCAGGACTTGACCGCCTTGCCATCCATCAGCACGGTACAGGCCCCGCAGGTGGAGGTGTCGCACCCCACGTGGGTCCCCGTAAGCCCGAGGTGCTCGCGCAGAAAGTACACCAACAGCGTCCGGGGTTCCACGTCCCGGGTGTACTCGACCCCGTTCACCGTCATGCTGACCCTCACGCCGGTCACCTCCCCTCCTGGAAGAATCAGCGGACCCGATGCTCCGGACGCGTCGCCATCTCCCACCCCCCTGCCGCGCCGACGGAACCCGACTGACAAGCCGTGCGGTGTTGCGGGGAGTTCTCCGGGCAGCTCCCCTTCTCCTTTCGTTCACGTGTTCGCCAGGGAGGCCCGCCCGCACACGGTAGCGAAGGGAGTGTGGCGGTGAGGACTCGGCGCAGGCTGTGGGTTCTGGTGATCCTGGGGGCCTGCGTGGCCGTCCTGGCCTGGGGCGTGTGGGCCTTCCGCCCCCGGACGGAGCCCGCCCTGGTGTACTTCGTGCGGTGGGACCCGATGCGGAACGCCGGCCACCTAGTCCCGGGCCTGAGGTGGGTCCGCGGACGCACCCGGGCGGACTGGGTGGCGGGGGCCGTGGGCCAACTGCTCGCGGGACCCAACGAGGAGGAGCGGGCCCTGGGGTACAGCACGGAGATCCCGCCCGGGACGCGTCTGTTGGGCGTCCGGGTGCAGGGCCACACCGCGTACGTGAACCTCTCCCGGGAGTTCGAGGCGGGCGGTGGCAGCGCCAGCATGCTGGCCCGCCTCTACCAGGTGGTCTATACGGCCACCCACTTCCGCGGGGTGGAGGAGGTGCGCATCGAGATCGAGGGGCAGGCGCGGGAGTCGGTGGGCGGGGAGGGCCTGTTGGTGGATGTGCCGGTCCGCCGTCCTCCCTCGGCTCCGGAGTTTTGAGGTTTGCACGCGTCCGCGGCTATGCTGGAGAGGCAGAGGCAGGAGGCGGCGGTGAGCCCGAAGGAGCTGGAACGGATCCGGCAGGCCCGGGAGCGGTGGGAGCGGGAGCGCGTGGGCCCCGAGCGTCGGGCCTGCTTCGAGACGCCGGACGGCATCCCCCTCCATCGCGTGTACACGCCCGAGCACACCGCGGGGCTGGACTACCTGCGGGACCTGGGCTTCCCCGGCGAGTACCCTTACACCCGCGGGGTGTACCCCACCATGTACCGGGGCCGGCTGTGGACGATGCGGCAGTACGCGGGCTACGGCACTGCGGAGGAGTCCAACCGGCGGTTCCGGTTCCTGCTGGAGCAGGGCCAGACGGGGCTCAGCGTGGCCTTCGACCTGCCCACGCAGATGGGCTACGACTCCGACCACCCGGCTGCAGAGGCGGAGGTGGGGAGGGTCGGGGTGGCGGTGGACTCCCTGGCGGACCTGGAGGTGCTGTTCGACGGGATCCCTCTGGATCGGGTCTCCGTGTCCATGACCATCAACGCCACCGCGCCCGTCCTCCTGGCCATGCTGCAGGCGGTGGCGGACCGCCAGGGTGTGCCGTGGGACCGGCTGGACGGCACCACCCAGAACGACATCCTGAAGGAGTACGTGGCCCGCGGCACCTACATCTTCCCGCCAGAGCCCTCCCTGCGCCTGGTGGCGGACGTGGTGGAGCACTGTGTGCACCACCTCCCCCGGTGGAACCCGATTTCCATCTCCGGCTACCACATCCGGGAGGCGGGCGCCACCGCGGTCCAGGAGGTGGCCTTCACGTTCGGGAACGCCATCACGTACGTGGAGGCCCTGCTGCGCCGAGGCCTGTCGGTGGACCAGTTCGCCCCCCAGCTCTCTTTCTTCTTCAACGCCCACCTCAACCTGTTCGAGGAGGTGGCCAAGTTCCGCGCCGCCCGGCGCCTGTGGGCCCGCATCATGCGGGAACGGTTCGAGGCGAAGGACCCCCGGTCGTGGATGCTGCGGTTCCACGCCCAGACCGCGGGGGCGGCCCTGCAGGCGCGGGAGCCGGAGAACAACGTGGTCCGGGTGACGGTACAGGCTCTGGCTGCGATCCTGGGCGGTGCGCAGTCGCTGCACACCAACGCGAAGGACGAGGCGCTGGCGCTGCCCACGGAGGAGGCGGCGCGGCTGGCCCTGCGGACCCAGCAGGTACTGGCCTTCGAGACCGGGGTGGCGGACGTGGTAGACCCCCTCGGGGGCTCGTACTACGTGGAGTGGCTGACGGACCGGATGGAACAGGGGATCCGCGACTACTTGGGCCGACTGGAAGCCATGGGGGGGATGCTGGCGGCCATCCAGGCCGGGTGGGTGCAGCGGGAGATCGCGGAGGCGGCCTACCGGGAGCAGCAGCGGGTGGAAACAGGGGAGCAGGTCGTGGTGGGCGTGAACCGGTTCGCGTCCGCGGGGGCGGTGCCGATTCCGTTGCTGAGGGTAGACCCCGACGTGGCGGCCAGGCAGAAGAGCCGCCTGGCGGAGGTGCGGGCCCGCCGGGGGCGCCGCGAGGTGCTGGACAGCCTGCGGGAACTCCGCAGAGCCGCCGGCGGCACGGAGAACCTGATGCCCTACCTGTACCGCTGCGCCCGTGCCTACGCCACGGTGGGTGAGGTGTGCGACGTCCTGCGGGAAGTCTTCGGCGTCCACCGACCCACGGTGGCCGTCTGAGGAGGGGCGCGTGGACGTCCGATCCCTGGCCCGGAGGGTCCTGGAAGGGGACCACGTGGCGGCGGCGCGGGCCATCTCCCTGGTGGAGGACGGCCACCCGGCGGGCGCGGAGCTGCTACGCCTCCTGGGGCCCCACACGGGCAACGCGTACGTGGTTGGGCTCACCGGTCCTCCGGGAGCCGGCAAGTCCACGCTGGCGGACTCCCTGACCCGGCTGCTGCGGCGGCGCGGGGAACGGGTGGGCGTGGTGGCGGTGGATCCCACGAGCCCGTTTTCCGGTGGTGCCCTCCTGGGTGACCGCATCCGGTTGGTGGATCACAGCTCGGACCCGGGGGTTTTCGTGCGGTCCCTGGCGACCCGAGGCTCCCTGGGCGGGCTCAGCGAAGCCGCGGGGGACGTGGTGCGCGTCCTGGATGCGATGCGCTGCGGGATCGTATTGCTGGAGACCGTGGGGGCCGGGCAGGCGGAGGTGGACGTCGTGGGGGCCGCGGACACGGTGGTGGTGGTGACCGTCCCCGGCCTAGGCGACACGGTCCAGACGCTGAAGGCCGGGATCCTCGAGATCGGGGACGTGTTCGTGGTAAACAAGGCGGACCACCTCGAGGCGGAGCGCGCGGTGGCGGAACTGCGGGCGATGCTGCGCCTCGTCCCCGGCGGGGGATGGGAGCCTCCCGTGGTGCCCACGGTGGCCACCACCGGGGAGGGTGTGGACCAGCTTTTGGCGGCGGTGGACCGCCACCGGGCCTATCAGCAGGCACAGGGCCTTCTGCCGGAGCGCCGCCGGCAGCGGGTACAGGCAGAGGTCCTGAGGGCGGCGGAGTCGTACCTGCGGCGGGCGATGGTGGAGCAGGCGTCCCGTGAGCTGGACGAACTGGTGCGTGAGGTGCAGGCCGGCCGCCTCACCGCGAAGGAGGCCGGCAGGCTGCTGCTCGAGCGTGCGGGGGTGCTGCGGTGAGTGAGGGCGTTCGTGTGGACCACGTGGCCCTGGCGGTTCGAGATCTCCAGGCAGCGGTGCGAGTCTTCGAGACCCTAGGTTTGCGATGTGCCGGGATGGAGGAGGTTCCGTCGGAGGAAGTCCGTGTGGCCTTCCTGTCGGCCGGACAGGTGGTACTGGAACTGGTAGAGCCCACCTCAGAGCACGGTTCGGTGGCCAGGTTCCTGGCCTCCAGAGGAGAGGGTGTGCACCATGTGGCGCTGCGGGTACCAGACCTGCGGCAATCCCTGGAGCGGGCCGCGGCGGCGGGACTCGCGGTGGTACCTCCGGCCCCGCGCTCGGGCGCACGGGGCTCTCAGGTGGCCTTCCTCCACCCCAAGACTACCCACGGGGTACTGATCGAGCTGGTGGAGCACACGGACACGGTTTAACTCGGACCTCAGGACCCGACGCGTGTTATGGGTACCGGACGGCCCTCCAAGGCGCCGTCTATCCTGCTTGCATTGACCTCAATTTATCCGCTAAGCTATCGGCGTGTCCGTAAGTAAATAGGACGGATCGCACCAACCTTCGTCGCTCACCCCGTCCGTCAAAACCGGCCGCAGGAGGGAGTGCATGGAGGTGGCGCGTGTGCGGCGGGTCCGCGCTGTCTGCCTGGCCACCGCCGCGTTCGTGCTGGCGACCCTGAGCGGGGCCGGAGCACAGCCCGCGCAGCCCGTCCAGGTGGAACTGGTCGACGACGGCCGCGGGGAGTCCGTCCTGACCACCAGCCGCACGGTGGCAGAGTTGCTGGCGGAGCGCGGCGTGTCGGTGGGTCCGTTCGACCTTGTGGTTCCTTCCCCGGAAACCCCTCTACGGGAGGGCCTGCGGGTGACGGTATTCCGCGCGATCCCAGTGCGGGTCACCGCGGACGGGGTGACCCGCGAGGTGCCGGTGGTGGGCCGGACGGTGGCGGACGTCCTGGCCCGTGCGGGGATCACCCTCGGGCCCTTGGACCGCGTGGCCCCGGGGCTGTGGGAAGAGGTCGGGCCGGGCCGTGAGGTGCGGGTGGTCCGGGTGAGGCAGGAGACGGTGGCGCGTCGGCAGGTGGTTCCCTACCGCACGGTGGAGCGGGTCGTGCCCGCGTACCTCCCGGAGCCCCCGCGGGTACTGGTGGAGGGACGGAACGGCGTCGTGGAGCACGTCTACCGGCTCACGTACGAGGACGGCAGGGTGGTCCTCAAGGAGAAGGTAGCCACCCGGGTCGTCCAGCAGGGCCGGCCTCGAGTGATCCGGGTGGGCAGGGCCTACGTGCCCTCCCGTGGAGAGCTGGCCCGGCGCCCTTCCCTGGTGGTGGTGGCCACCGCGTACGCCCCCAACCATGGCCGGGGAGTCGACGGTGTCACGGCGACCGGCGTTCGCGCCCGGCGCGGGGTCGTGGCGGTAGACCCGCGGGTGATCCCGCTGGGCTCCGTCGTCTATGTGGAGGGGTACGGGGTAGGGGTGGCCGCGGACACCGGAGGGGCGATCCGCGGACGACGGGTGGACCTGTGCTTCGACACGCCCGGGGAGGCGTACCGGTGGGGCAGGAGGGTCGTTCGCGTGTACCTGCTCCGCAAGCCCTCGGAGGATCCGTAGGGCGGCCTCCTTATCGCATCGGTGGGAGCCTGCGAAACGACCCAGACCGCGGTACGCTTCAGTCGTGGCGCCCTCCGAGCTGCTCCGCCTCCTGAGAACCCGGGGCGTCCGGCTGAGGCGCTCCCTCGGGCAGCACTTCCTCGCCAGCTGTCGCCACCTGGAACGCATCGTGCAGCTCGCGGATCTCGGTTCTCAGGATGCGGTGCTGGAGGTGGGCGCCGGCACCGGGCTGCTCACCGCGAGGCTCGCGGAGCGGGCCGGCGCGGTGGTGGCGGTGGAAGTGGACCCGCGGCTGGCGGAGGTGCTGGAGGAGCTGGTGGGTGAGCAGCCCCACGTCCGGGTGCTGCGCGCTGACGCCCTGCAGCTGGACCTCGCCGCGGTGTTCCCCCCTTCGATGCGCCGCAAGGTAGTGGCCAACCTGCCGTACGGGATCGCCTCGCCCCTCTTGGTCCGCTTGTTGGAGGAGGTGCCGGACCTGGAACGCCTGGTGGTGACCGTACAGGAGGAGGTGGCGCGGCGGCTGGTGGCCCGGCCGGGGACCTCCGACTACGGCCTGCTCACGGTCCTGGTGCGGTTCCACGCGGACGCGGACCTGGCCTTCCGGATCCCGCCTGCGGCCTTCGTGCCGCCTCCCCGGGTGACCTCCGCGGTGGTGGTGTTGACCCCTCGGCCGCGCCCGAAGGACGTGGACTACGAGCTGTTCCGGACCCTCGTGCGCGCGGCTTTCGGGCAGCGGCGCAAGCAGCTGCGCAGGGCGTGGGCTGCGGTGGTGCCGGCCCAGCGTCTGGAGGAGGCGGCGCGGCTTGCGGGGGTGGACCTGCGCCGCCGCGGCGAGACCCTGTCCGTGGAGGAATTCGCCGCGGTGGCGCGCGCGCTGGCGTGCTGAGCGATCGGACCCCAGCGGGAGCAAGATCCTGGGGGTGCCCGCGCACGGGCGCGGGATTCGGGGTTCGGGGGTCAGGGGGCAGGTACCGGTGCGCCCGAAAGCCAGCGCAGACGGCGGGCGTAGTCCAGCCCCACCCGGACCACTAGGTCGGCCTGCGCCTCGGGCCTTTGCCGCGCGGCCACAGCCCCCACGCCGAGCATGTCCCGCACCGCTGCGGCCAGGGCGGTGTCGCCCCGGGTGGAGACCACGGCGGTGTAGGGCTGGCCCTCCGGGTCCGGTTCCACGCGCAGCACCCGGAACCCCATGCGCTGGAGCCGCTCTGCCGCCTGAAGGCCCGTGCCTGGCACACCGCTGGCGTTGCGCACCTCCACCGTGGTGCCCGCGACCTGCTCCGGCGGGAGTCCGTAGAACATCTCCAGCACCAAGGCCCGCACCCGCTCCGGGTCAGGGTCCCAGAACAGGGGCGCGAAGTGGCCGGGCAGGGTCTCCGTGCGGATCCGGTCCGGCGCCAGCCGGCTGAGGAACCAGCCGAGGGTAGCCACCTCGTGGGGAGTGAGGTTCGTCTGCGTGTTCTCCGCCACCGCCCGGAGGATCTGCGGCGCCCGCAGCCAGGTCTGCGGTTCCTTCAGGCGTTGGAACAGCGCGTGCACCACCTTCTGCTGGCGCTGCACGCGGCCGATGTCCCCCAGGGGGTCGTGGCGGAACCGGGCGTAGCCCATGGCCTGTTCCCCGGACAGCAGCTGGCGGCCCTTCTTGAGGTCGATGCGCAGGCCCGCCCACCAGTCCTCGTACTGCAGGTCCCGCTCCACCTCCACCCATACGCCTCCGACCGCGTCGATGAGGCGCGCGAAGGACTGGGGTCCCAGCTTCACGTAGCGGTGGACGCGGACGCCGAGCAGCTGCTCGACGGTCCGGACGGTCAGCTCGGGACCGCCGAGGGCGTACGCGGCGTTGATCTTCCACCACCCCCGGTGCCCGGGGATGGCCGCCCGGGTGTCACGGGGAATGGACAGGAAGCTGGCGGTGTGGGTTGCTGGGTCAAAACTGGCCAGCAACAGCGCGTCCGAACGGGCCAGGTTCACCGGCTGGCGCCGGTTGTTGAGGGTGACGTCGACCCCCATGACCAGCACGTTGACCCGCTGCCGGAGCTGCAGGGGGAACGCCATGCGGCCGTCCCGGGTGCTCCAGCCGATCCGCACCAGGACGGTCCCCGCAGACGCCACGAGGAAAGCCACCAGCAGGCCGAAAAGGAGCGGGACCACCCAGCGGACGACGCGCCAAGGCCAACCCCGAGCCAAGGCCGTGGGCGTCTGAACAGGACACCGTTCCCGATCCTGCACGGCTTCCCACTATACCGCAAACCGGGCCCGCGCTGAAGACTTCGAGCACCCGTTCGGTAGGAATCCCGGGCTCGGGTGGGGAAAACCGTGCCCGGTGCGCGGCACCACGGGGGACCTGGGTTGACCAGCGAGCCGCCGCGGGTGGTAGGCGGTGGGCACGGGACGGCTTCCGGTGTCCGGAGGACCCGGAGGCCGTCCTCGTTTGTGGAAAGGAGCGGAACCCGGTGAAGGAACTCAAGCTGAACGCGTACGCGAAGGTGAACCTGAGCCTGGACGTGCTGGCCCGTCGCCCGGACGGGTACCACGAGGTGGAGACGGTGCTGCACACCGTGGAGCTGCACGACACCGTGGTGCTCCGGGAGGCGGAGGGGGGGATCCGGGTGGTGTGCGACCACCGGCGGGTTCCCACGGACGAGCAGAACCTCGTGTTCCGCACCGCCCAGCTCCTCCGGGAGGTTTCGGGTACCGACCGTGGGGTGGAGATCGAGGTTCGCAAGCGCATCCCGCCGGCCTCGGGCCTCGGCGGAGGCTCTTCCGACGCCGCGGTGACTCTGCTGGGCCTGGCCCAGATGTGGAAGCTGCGGCTGGATCACGCGCAGCTGCTGGAGCTGGCAGCCCAGGTGGGCTCCGACGTACCCTTCTTCCTGGTGGGCGGAGCGGCACTGGCCACGGGCCGTGGGGAGCGGTTGCGCTACCTGCCCACCTTGCCCGCGACCTGGGTGGTGCTGGCGTGCCCGGACGCGGAGGTGTCCACCGCTTGGGCATACGCGAACCTGGACCTCGCCCGCGTCCCGCGGCGGCCCGACACCCAGCGCCTCGTGGAGGCCCTGCGGGCGGAGGACGTAGCGGCGGTGGCGAGGGAACTGTGCAACGTGTTCGAGCCATTGGTGTCCGACCGGTACCCGCAGGTCCAGGAGCTGAAGCGGCGGTTGCTGGAGGCCGGCGCCCTCGGGGCTAGCATGACGGGCACGGGGCCCGCGGTGTTCGGCCTGTTCCCGGGCGAGGCCGAAGCACGCGGGGCGTGGGACGCCCTGCGGGCGAGCGGGGACGCGGAGGTGGTTTTGACCCGCACGTTCGCGGAGCTGGAGCGGTGAGCGCCTTGGCCCACCTGGAGGTGGACGCCGCGGTTCTCGCGGGAGGGGAACGCGAGCCCGGGCTGCCGCCCGGGGTACCCAACAAGGCGTTCCTGCGCGTGGCGGGCAAGCCTCTGGTGGAGCGGGTGGTAGACGCCTTACGGGCCACACCCCAAGTGCGCCGGGTGGTGGTGGTGGCACCGGACCCCGTCCCGGAACATCTGGCCCGCCTGTGCCACCGGGTGCTCCCGGACCAGGGGAGCCTGCTGGCGAACGTCGAGGCCGCGGTGGCCGCGCTCCCGGACGCTTCGTGGGTGCTGGCGTGTGCGGCCGACCTGCCCCTGCTCTCCCCTCAGGCCGTGGCCCACTTCCTGGAGGCGTGCGCGGCGCGTCCCGCGGATTTCTACTATGGGATCGTGCGGAGGGAGGATCTGGAGGCCCGCTTCCCGGGGGCGCGGAAGACCTTCGTCCGCGTCCGCGAGGGTTCCTTCACCGGAAGCAGCCTCGTGCTGCTGAGGCCCGACGTCCTGGAGCGGGTACGGCCCCTCGTCGGGCACGCGACGGAGGCGCGGAAGAACCCCGCACGGCTGGCCGCCCTCTTGGGCAGCGCGTACGTAGTGAAGTACCTCACCGGCCGGCTCGCGGTGGCGGACGTAGAGCGCAGGGCCTTCGAGTTGACCGGGCTGCGAGGGGCCGCGGTGGTGTGTCCCGACCCGGAAGTGGCCCTGGACGTGGACGTGGGAAAGCCGGAGAACGTGGAGCTCGCAGAACGGCTCCTGCAGCAGGCATGAGCCCGGAACGGGGCACCCGAAGGGAGCGGACCAGGCGGCCGCACCGTCTGCGGCGGGGGGAGCGGATGATCGCCATCGCCCACGCCCTGCAGTCCGAGCCCTACCGGGTGCACCGGCTGAGTACCTTCGTCGAGGCTCTGGGCGCCGCCAAAAGCACGGTGAGCGAGGACGTAGCCAGCCTGCGGCGGGTGTTCGAACGGTTCGGGCTGGGCCGGATCGAGACCCTGAGCGGGGCTACGGGAGGGGTTCGCCTCGTGCCCCAGCGGGATCCCACGCGGATCCGCAGGCTGGCGGAGGAGCTGGCCGCCAAGCTGTCCAACCCCGCGCGGCTGCTGCCCGGAGGGTTCCTGTACACCTCCGACCTGCTGGCCCTCCCCTCCGTGGTGGAACAGGTGGGTGAGGCGTTCGCCACGTACTTCGCGGATCGGCGGCCGGACGTGGTGCTGGCCATGGAGGTGAAGGGGATCCCCGTGGCCTTCATGACCGCGCGCGCCTTCCACGTGCCCATGATCACCATCCGGCGCGCGGGGCGGGTGACGGAGGGGCCCGCGGTGACCGTGAACTATGTGTCGGGCTCTTCCCGCATGCTCCAGCAGATGACCCTGCCCCTGCGGGCAGTCCGCGAGGGGCAGCGGGTTCTGTTCATCGACGACTTCGTGCGGGGGGGAGGCACCGCGCGCGGCGTGGTGGACCTGATGCGGGAGTTCCGGGCGGAGGTGGTGGGCGTGGGGGTCCTGGTGGCCTCGCGCGAGCCTCGTCACAAGCTGGTGGACGACTACTTCGCCCTGCTGGTGTTCGAGGGGACCGACCGGCGTGGCCAGCCGGTGGTGCGCCCCAGCGACCAGGTGCTGGCGATCCGCTAAAGCATCCGGGACCTCCTGCACACGGCTTCCGGGGCGAACATCCCCATCACCCTCCCAACGGCTTTCCCTTAGGTCGCTTGACGCCGGGGACGCGCCCGGCTATAAGTGAGCGTGTGTTCATTTAAACTGAACGGAGATTCAGATTGCCCCGGCTGACCGCGGAGGCCCGTAGGGCTCTGACCCGGGAACGGCGGGAGCAGATCGCTCGGGCTGCCCTGGAGGTGTTCTCCGCCCGCGGTTACGGGGAGGCCACGGTGCGGTCCATCGCGCGGCGCGCAGGCGTGGCAGAGGGGACCGTGTACCTGTACTTTCGGGGCAAGCGGGACCTGCTGTTCGCCGCGTGGGAGACCGTGATGGCCTCCGCAGTGTTGCCGTCCGTGCGCCGGGCGGAGGCGGCGGAGCCGGGCAGCGAGCAGGACGTGCTGGCCGCGGTGTTCCGCGACCAGTTCCAACTGCTCCTGCGCCACGGGGCCTTCTTCCGGCTCGTCGTGCACCGCGCAGACGTGGACCCCGACTTCCGCCGGAGCGTGCAGGTCCGGGTGCGGGAGTTCCTGGAGGAGGTGATGCGGATGGTGCAGCAGGGCGTGCGGCGGGGGACCCTGGCGGAGCTGGACCCGGAGGTGGTGGTGCGGGCCCTGGGAGCGTTGATCCGGGGGCTCGTGTTGTTCGATCGCTACGACCCGAAGCCGCTGTTCGACCGGTACTCCGTGGAGGCGGTGGCTCGGGAGGTGGCCCGGTTCGTCCTGTACGGGCTGCTCCCGCGGACGCCCGCGGGACCCGCGGCCGGAGGTCAGCCGTGAGGCGTGCGCTGCTGCTGGGACTGGTGCTGCTGAGCGCGGCGACTCCTGCGCGAGCGCAGGCCGCGCCCCGCCGGCTGTCGTTCGCAGAGGCCGCGACCCTGGCCCTGCAGCAGAACGTGGGTCTGCGGGCCGCCGCCCTGGATGTGGCGGTGGCGGAAGCCCAGCTGGCCCAGGCCCGGGCCGCTCTGTCCCCTCAGGTTGCCCTTACGGGCTCGTATACGTATCTGCAGCAGCCAGGGCAGACCCTCAGCTTCCCTAACCCCTTCGCTCCAGCTCCCCCGACGGTGACCGTGCAGCTGCCGCCTCCGGAACCCCAGGTGGTCCTCCTGCGGCTGTCCGCGCAGTACCCCCTGTACACTGGGGGCCGGCTGGAAGCCCAGGTGGCCCTCGCGGAAGCCAACCTGCGGGGCGCGCGGGCCGTGCTGGAGCGGACCAAGCAGCAGGTGCTATTCCAGGTTCAGCAGGCCTACCTGCAGCTGCTGCTGGCGCGCGAGAACGAGGCCGCGGCCCGCCGGGCCGTGGCTGCCGCAGAAGAGTCGGTGCGGGTGGCTCGCGCCCGACTCGCCGCGGGCGTGGCCGCGCCCTTCGACGTGCTGCAGGCGGAGGTCAGCCTGGCCAGCGCCCAGCAGGGACTGGCGAGGGCACAGGCGCAGGTGGGCAACGCCCAGGCGGCCCTCGCCGCGCTGGTGAACCTACCGCTGGACGTGACCCTCGAACCCACCGACCCACTGGAGGCGCGCGCGGTGGACGGGACCCTGCAGGAGTTCGTCCAGCGGGGCCTGCGACAGCGGCCGGAGCTGGAGGAGCTGCGGGCGCGGGCGCAAGCCGCCAGGGCGGGCATTGAGCTGGCCCGCAGTGGCGGCCGGCCCAACGTGGCTCTGGCCGCCCAGTACGACTGGTCCGGTCCCACGTCCAACCTGGCCAGCTCCTGGTCTGTGACCCTGGCAGTCACCCTGTCCCTGCACGACGGCGGGATCACGGACCAGCGGGTGCGCGAGGCGGAGCTGCGGCTGCAGCAGCTGGCGCTGTTGGAGGCTCAGACCCGACAGCGGGTGGAGCTGGAGGTGCGGCAGGCGTGGCTGAGCCTGCAGCAGGCGGGTCCTGAGCTGGCCGCCGCGGAGCGCGGCGTGGAGCAGGCGAGGGAGGCGCTGCGGATCGCCCGGGTGCGGTTCGAGGCGGGCGTGGGGACCTCCCTGGAACTGGTGAGCGCGCAGGCGCAGCTCGCGCAGGCGGAGGTGGCCCTGGCTGCAGCACGGTTCAACCAGAACCTGGCGCGGTTGCAGCTGCTGGTGGCCACCGGATCGCTGTAGCGGAGGTCAGGGATGACACCGGAGAGTTCTGACGCGACCTCGGGTGCGACGGTGCGGCTGCGGACGTCGCGCCCCTCCCTCCGCGGGGGGTGGCTGTGGCCGCTGATCCTGGCGTTCGCGGCAGGCTGTACCCGCCCCGCGCCGAGCCAACCCGCGGTGCGTCTCCCCGCTGCAGCTGTGGAGGTCGGGGAAGTCCGACGGCGGACCCTGGAGCAGGTGGTGGAAGCGGCGGGGACGGTGCAGGCGGTGGCAACCGCGGATGTGGTGTCGCGGATTCCGGGCCGCGTGGGGGAGGTGGCGGTGGACGAAGGAAGCCTCGTGGTCCGCGGACAGGTGGTGGTGCGCCTGGACCCCTCGGACCTGGAGGAGCAGGTGCAACAGGCGCGGGCGGCGCTGGAAGCGGCCCGGGCGCGCGTGGCACAGGCGCTGGCCGCCCGGCAGCTGGCCTCCGACACCGTCCGGAGTCAGGTGGCGCAGGCGCAGGCCGCGGTGCAGGCCGCTCGGGCACAGGTGGCCTCCGCGGAAGCCCAGGTGGCCTCGGCCAGCAGCCAGCAGGCACGCACAGAGGCGGACCTGCGGCGGATCCAGCAGCTGTTCCAGGAAGGCGCCATCCCGGCCCAGCAGGTGGACGCCGCGAGGGCTGCCGCGGAGGCCGCGCGGGCGCAGCACGAGGCTGCCCAGGCGCAGTGGCGGGCGGCCCGGGAACAGCTGCGTGCCGCAGAGGCAGCCCTGGAGCTCGCCCAGACCCAGTTCCAACAGGTGGCGATCCGCCAGCGGGACGTGGAGCAGGCGGAGGCCGCCGCGCGGCAGGCAGAGGCCGCGCTGCGGCTGGCGCGCCTGCAGCTGCAGCACACCGCGGTGCGGGCTCCCCTTTCAGGGATCGTGGTGGAACGGCGCGTGGACCCGGGCGAGTACGCCGCCCCCGGCGTTCCGCTCCTCGTGGTGGCGGACGTGAGCACGGTGCGGGTCGGCCTCGCGGTTTCCGAGACCCAGATCCGCACGCTGCGGGTGGGCCAGGCGGTGCGGGTGACGGTGGACGCCCTGCCCGGTCGGAGCTTCACCGGCCGTGTGGAGGGCTGGTCTCCCGCCGCGGATCCCAGAACCCGCAGCTTCCTCGTGAAGGTGCGCCTCCACAACCCGGGCGGTTCTCTGCGCCCGGGGATGTTCGCCCGCGGCCGCATCGCCGTGCTGGCCAGGACGGACGTGCCGGCGGTACCCGAGGAGGCGGTGGTCCGCGAGGGGACGCGGGCGTACGTATTCGTGGTGGTCAAGGGGGTGGCTAGGCGGCGGCCGGTGGTCGTCGGCCTCTCCGCGGATGGCTGGGTAGAGGTGGCGGGCGTGCCTCCCGGTACTCCGGTGGTGGTCTCCGGGCAGGCGCTCTTGCGGGACGGCGACCCCGTGCGGCCCTCGCGCTAACCGGTGCGCCGGTGTGGCTGACGCGGCTTTCCATCCGACGGCCGATCCTGGTCCTGATGGGCTGGGTGGCGCTGGGCGTGATCGGGCTGCGCCTTCTGGCGGGCATGCCCGTAGAGCTGCTGCCCAACATCGAGTTCCCCGTGGTGTCCATCGTGACCGTCTACCCAGGCGCGGGCCCGCAGGAGGTGGAGAGCGCCGTCACCAAGCCCATCGAGGAGGCGGTGGGTACGGTCTCGGGGGTGCGGGAGATCCAGGCCAGCAGCCAGGAGGCGCTGTCCCTGGTGCTGGTGGAGTTCGCCCTGGGGACGGACCTGGACGCGGCCACGGGCGCGCTGCGCGAGAAACTGGAAGCCGTCCGGGCACAGCTACCCCGGGACGCACGGGCACCCATCGTCCAACGCTTCAGCTTCTCCGCGTTCCCCATCCTGTCCCTGTCGTTGACCAGCGACGTCCGCACGCCCCAGGAGCTGCGGGAGCTGGTGGATGACCGCGTGCGGAGCCGGCTGGAGCAGGTGCCGGGCGTGGCCAACGTGGAGGTGATCGGGGGTCAAGTCCGGGAAGTCCAGGTAGAGGTGGACCGTGACCGGCTCCAGGCCTACGGGTTGAGCTTGGCGCAGTTCACCGCGGCGGTGGTGCAGGAGAACCTGAACGTGCCCGCGGGGTCGCTGCGAGCCGGCGGCCGGCAGCTGGCGGTGCGCGCCCTGGGGGAGTTCCGCAGCGTCCGGGAGCTGGAGCAGCTGCGCCTCCCCTTGCCCGGGGGAGGATCGGTGCGAGTGGGGGACGTGGCCCGGGTCCGAGACGGAGTGGCCGAGCGGACGCAGCTTTCCCGGCTCAACGGCCGGGAGAGCGTCACCCTGCTGGTGCGCAAGGCCGCGGACGCCAACACCATCACGGCGGCGGACGCGGTGAAGCGCGAGCTGGAACGGGTGCGGCGCCTGTATCCGGACCTGCGCGTGACGGTGGCCAACGACGCCTCCACCTTCACCCGGGAGGCAGTCAACGACGTGTTCCTGGCGCTCCTCCTGGGCGTGGTCCTGGCGTCCGCCATCGTGTTCCTCTTCCTGCACGACGCGGTGAACACCTTCATCGTGTTCCTGGCCATCCCGACGTCGCTGCTGGCGTCCTTCGTGGTCATCGCGTCCCTCGGCTTCACCCTGAACTTCTTCACGCTCCTGGGACTCTCGCTGGCCATCGGGATCCTGGTGGACGACTCCATCGTGGTGCTGGAGAACATCCACCGCCACCTGGAGGGCGGAGAGCCGCCTGCGGAGGCGGCGCTGAACGGGCGCAGCGAGATCGGGCTCGCGGCGGTGGCCATCACCCTGGTGGACGTGGTGGTGTTCGTCCCCCTGGGGCTGTCGGGGGGCATCTTCGGGCAGCTGCTGCGGCCCTTCGGCCTCACGGTGGCTACGGTGACCCTGGCGAGTCTCTTCGCGGCCTTCACGCTGACGCCGATGCTGGCCGCCCGGTGGCTGCGGCGGCGGACCGGCCACGAGGCGCCGCAGGGTCTGTCCGCGCGCCTGTTCGCGCCCGTGGACCGCTTCTATACCTGGCTGGACGCCCGCTACGAGGGCCTCCTGCGGTGGGCCCTGGGCCGGCGCGGCGTGGTGGTCCTGCTGGGGGCCCTGTCGGTGGCGGTGGTGTTCCCCCTCGCCGGGCGGCTGGGCTTCGAGTTCGTCCCCACCGTGGACCAGGGCGTGCTGTCCGTCCGCATCGAGCTGCCGGCGGGGACCAGCCTCGCCCGCACCGCGGAGGTGGCGTCGCAGGTGGAAGCGCGGGTGCGGCGGGTCCCCGAGGTGGAGGACGTGATCACCAACGTGGGCACCGCAGGGCAGTTCGCGGAAACCGGCCCGCAGTACGCCAGCATGATCGTGCGGCTGAAGGAGCACCGTCGGCGGCGGGACGTGGAGGTGCTGCGGGAGCTGCAGAACGCGCAGGAGACCGCTCAGATCCCGGGCGCCCGGGTGGTGTACGCCGCCGCCCAGGTGGCGGGTCCGGTGCGTCCCGTGGAGGTCCGGGTACTGGGGGACGATCTCACCCTGCTGGCCAGGACCGCGGATCGCATCGCGGAGCGGCTGCGGGCGGTGCCGGGGACGCGGGACGTAGACGTGAGCGTGCGCATCGGCCGTCCGGAGCTGCAGGTCAGGGTGGACCGGGAGCGGGCCAGCCAGCTCGGCCTCAGCACCGCCACCGTGGCGGCGGTCCTGCGGAACGCGGTGGAGGGCAGCGTGGACACCCAGCTGCGGCTCGACGGGGACGAGGTGCCGGTGCGGGTGCGCATGGTGCGGGACGGGCGGGCTCTGGGGCCCTCGGACCTCCCGGACCTGCTGGTAGCCACCGTGGGCGGCCGTCCCGTGTACGTGCGGGACGTGGCGTGGGTGGAGCCGGCGCTCGGGCCGACCCAGATCGACCGCCGCAACCGTCAGCGCGTGGTGACGGTGTCGGCCAACCTCCAGCCGGGCGCGTTCGCGGGCAACGTCAACCAGCTGGCCGCGCGGGCCCTCGCGGACATCCAGGTTCCGGGTGTTGCGGTGGAGTTTGGGGGCCAGGCGGAGCAGATCGCGGAGGCGGGAGGCACGTTCCTGTTCGCCCTGGGGTTGGGCGTGGTCCTGGTGTACATCCTGCTGGCGGCCCTGTTCGAGAGCACCTTCACGCCGTTCTCCATCATGCTGGCCCTCCCCCTCGCGTGGGTCGGCGGGATCCTGGCGCTGCTGGCCACGGGCAAGAGCCTGTCCATCGTCAGCGCCATCGGCTTCCTCCTGCTCACCGGACTGGTGATGAAGAACTCCATCCTCCTCGTGGACTACACGAACACCCTCCGGGCCCGCGGGTTGGAGCGGACGGAGGCTGTGCTCCGGGCTGGTCCCACCCGCCTGCGGCCGGTGATCATGACCACCCTGTCTGTGGTCCTAGGGAGCCTGCCCGTGGCCCTGGAGTTCGGGAAGGGCTCCGAGCTGCGCTCGCCCCTCGCGTGGGCGGTGATCGGGGGCCTCACGTGGTCGACCCTGCTGACCCTGGTGGTCATCCCGGTGACGTACACCCTGCTGGACGACCTGCGGGGGTGGGTGGTGCGGGCCCCGAGGCCGGCGCCCGTGCGGGAGGTGGCCGAGGAGGGAGGGCGATGAAGCTGGTCCTGGTGGTGTACGAAGCAGGCGTGGACGACTCCGTCACCGAACTGCTCCGCCAGCTGGAGCTGCCGGGCTGGACGAAGCTGGAGGGCGCGGTGGGCTTCGGCCGGAAGGGGCTGCGGCTGGGCACTCCCATCTGGCCCGGGACCAACCACGTGCTGTTCGCTGCCTTGGAGGATGCAGCCGTGGACCGCTTCCGGAGGGCGCTGGAGCAGCTGAAGCAGGGCTACCTGCGCCCTCCCGCGATCGAGACCTTCGTGTTGCCCCTGGAGGGCTGAGTTTGGCACGCCGCCTGGTCGCGGTCACGGTGCTGGTGGTGTTGGCCTCGGGGCTCCTGTACGCCCTCCGGCGGCCGCCGGGAAAACCGTCCGACGCCGTAGAGGTCTCCGGCACGGTGGAGGCGACCCAGGTGGACGTGACCCCGAAGATTTCCGGCCGTCTGGTGCGGCTGCTGGTGCGGGAAGGGGACACGGTCCGGGCCGGGCAGTTGGTGGCGGAGCTGGAGCTGGAGGAGCTGGAGGCCCACGTGGCGCAGGCAGAAGCGGCCTTGCGGGCCGCCCGGGCGCGGTGGGAGCAGGCCCGGGCGGCCCTGGCCTTGCAGGAAGAACAGCTACGCGCCACGGTGCGCCAAGCGCAGGCGGGGGTCGTGGCGGCGGAGGCCCGGGTCCCTCAGTCCCGCCTCTTCACGCACAGCCAGCGGCTCGCGGCCCAGGCCCAGGTGGACCAAGCGCGAGCCCAGCTGGCCGCCGCGGTGGCGGCGGGGGCCGCGGCCCACGCGCAGCGGGAGGCTGTGGAGGCCAACCTCCTGGCGGCGCAGGCCGCGTGGGAGCGGGCGGAGGCGGATGCGCGGCGCGCGGATCAGCTCCTGGCCCAGGGAGCCATCTCCGCGCAGCAGGCGGAGGCGGCCCGGACCGCCGCGCGCGCCGCCCGGGCGCAGGTGGAGGCGCTGACGGCGCAGCGGGAGGCGGCAGGTCGACAGACGGAAGCGGCACAGGGCGCGGTACAGCAAGCCCGCGCCTCGATGGCCGCGGCAGGCGCGGCCATCGAGGCGGTGCGGGCCCGCGAGCTGGACACGCGGGCAGCGGAGGCGGCCGTCCAACAGGCACGGGCCGCCTTGCAGGCGGTGCGGGCCCAACGGTGGCTGGTTCGGCAGCGAGAGCGGGAAGTCCAGCTGGCCCGGGCGCAGGTGGAGCAGGCGGAGGCGTCCCTGCGGCTCGCCCGGATCGCGCGATCCCACGCTCGTCTTCAGGCGCCCCTGGACGGGGTGGTGGTGTCCCGCACCGCGGAGGTAGGCGACCTGATGATGCCCGGCAGCGTGGTCCTCACGGTGGCAGACCTGGCGCGGCCCTACCTCCGGGTGTTCGTTCCGGAGACCGAGTTCGGCCGCGTCCGGATGGGCCAGCGGGCGGAGGTGCGCGTGGACGCGTTCCCGGGACGGACGTTCCCTGCGTGGGTGGCGGAGGTGAGCCAGCGGCCCGAGTACACACCCGGGAACGTGCAGACGCGAGAGGAACGTACCCGGCTGGTCTTCGCCGTGAAGCTCCGCCTGGAGAACCGGGAGGGGCTGCTGAAGCCGGGACTGCCTGCCGACGCCCGCATTCTGCTGGATCGACCCTGAAGCCATGACCGAGCAGGTCGCGGTCCGCTGCGCGGGCCTGGTTCGGAGGTTCGGACCCCGGGTGGCCCTGGATCACCTGGACCTGGAGGTTGCGTCCGGAGAGGTCTTCGTGGTGGTCGGCCCCGACGGGGCGGGCAAGAGCACGCTCCTGCGGGTCCTGTGCGGGCTGTCGGAGCCCACCGAAGGGGACGCGTGGGTTCTGGGAAAGTCCGTCCGGCGGGAACCGGAGGCCGTGCGGGAGCGGGTCGGCTACGTCCCCCAGCAGGTCGGGTTGTATGGCGACCTCACCGCGTGGGAGAATCTGCGGCTGTACGCGGACCTGTACCGCGTCCCGCGGGCGGCGTTCGAGACCCGAGCGAGGAGCCTGCTTCGGGAGCTCCGGCTGGCGGGAGTGGAGGGGAGGATCACTGCGGCCCTCTCGGGCGGTATGAGGCAGAAGCTGGCCCTGGCTTGCGCGCTGGTGCACCGGCCGCAGGTGCTGCTGCTGGACGAACCCACCGCGGGCGTGGACCCCGTTTCCCGGCGGCAGTTCTGGCGGGCCCTGTACGACCTCCACCGCCAGGGCATTACCCTCGTCCTCACGACCCCCTACCTGGACGAGGCGGAGCGAGCTTCCCGGGTGGCCCTCCTGCACCGCGGCCGGCTGGTGGCGTGCGACGACCCCCGAGGGTTGCGCGGGAGCCTGCCCGGATGCGTGCTGGAACTGGTGGCCCAGCCCCGCGCCCACGCGCGGTCGGTGCTCCGGGCGCGGTCGGACGTCCGCGGGGTGTACGTATTCGGCGACCGGGATCGCGTGTGGTACACGGGCCCGGACGTGGGTACCCTGCGCCGCTTTCTGGAGGGGGAGGGCGTCCGGGTCGAGATCCTGAGGCCCGTGCCGCCGTCGCTGGAGGACGTGTTCGTGGCGCGACTTTCGGAGGGCGCGTAGGTGCACGTTCCCTTTGCGGTGCGGGCGGTGGAGCTCACCCGCCGGTTCGGGGACGTGGTCGCCGTAGACCGCGTGACGTTCGCGATCCCGCGCGGGGAGGTCTGGGGAGTTCTGGGGCCCAACGGCGCGGGTAAGTCCACCACCGTGCGGATGCTGTGCGGCATCCTGGATCCCACGGAGGGGCGCGCGGAGGTGCTGGGGCTGGACGTCCGGAGGGATCGGGAAGCCATCAAGCAGCGGATCGGCTACGTGTCGCAGCGGTTCGGCCTGTGGCCCGACCTCACGGTGCGGGAAAACCTGGAGTTTTACGCGCGTGCGTACGGCCTGCCAGGTGCGGAGGCCCGTCGCCAGGTGGAGGGGTGGCTGGGGCGTTCGGAGCTGGCGGAATGGGCCCACCAACGGGTGGCGGCTCTGCCCGCCGGCTTTCGGCAGTGGCTGGCCCTGGGCTGCGCGGTGCTCCACCGGCCGGCGGTGTTGTTCCTGGACGAACCCACCGCGGGGGTCGACCCCCTGTCCCGCCGCCGGTTCTGGGAGCTGATCCACCACTTCGCAAAGGAGGGTACTGCGGTGCTGGTCACCACCCACGCCATGGACGAGGCCGCGCACTGCGACCGCCTGGCTTTCCTGTACGGAGGTCGCATCGTTGCCCAGGGCAAGCCGGAGGAGATCCGGCGGACGGGCGCGGACGGCGCGGTCCTGGAGATCCAGACAGACCGCCCCGCGGAAGCCTTGCGGGTGGTGGAGGGGCACCCCGCGGTCCGGGACGCGGGTCTGCACGGCGCCGCCGTGCACCTGGTCCTCCGCGATCCGGAGGCCGCGGAATCCGTGGTCGGGTTTCTCCGACAGCAGGGGATCCCGGTGCACAGCGTCGCCGCGGTGCTGCCGTCCCTGGAGGACGTGTTCGTGCACCTGGTGGAGGCGCTGGAGGGGGGCGCGTGAGCGGCCGACGGTTGTGGGGCGTGGTCCGCAAGGAGGTGGCGCAGCTCCGCCGGGACCGCCGGACGCTGGTCACCATGCTCACCCTCCCCGTGGTCCAGCTGGTCTTGTACGGCTACCTGACCAACGAGGTGCTGCACCAGCCCACCGCGGTGTGGGACCCGGTGCCCTCCGCGGAGAGCCGTGCCCTGGTGGCGGCCCTGGAGAACACGCGGTACTTCGCCGTCCGGTACCGCGCCCGGAACCTGCAGGAACTGGAGCGCCTGCTGGACTCCGGCCGTGCGCGGGTGGGCGTGGTGGTACCCCCCGACTACGGGCAGCGGGTGCGGGCGGGTCTTCCCGCTACCGTGCTGGTGGTGGTGGACGCTTCCGACGCCACCAGCGCCCGTGTCCTCCTGCAGGTGGCCCAGGGGCTGGGCGTGCGGCTTTCCCAGGACCTGCAGGTGCGGACCCTGGCCCGCCGGGGCCAGCGGCCGCCGCCTCAGCCGGTGGAGGTGCGGGCCCGGGCCTGGTACAACCCGGACCTGCGCAGTCAGGTGTTCATCGTGCCGGGCGTCCTCGGCGCGGTGATGCAGTTCGTCACCACCTTCCTCACCCTCGGGACCATCGTGCGGGAGCGCGAGCTGGGGACCTTCGAGCAGCTGGTGGCAACGCCCCTCCGGCCCGTGGAGCTCATGCTCGGGAAGCTCCTGCCCCTGGTGGGCCTCGCGTACCTGAACCTGACCTTCATCCTGCTGGTGGCCTGGGTGTGGTTCGGGGTCACGGTGAAGGGCAGCCCTGTACTCCTGTACATCCTCACCTTCGCCTTTTTCTTCTCCTCCCTGGGGCTGGGCACCCTTATCTCCACGGTGTCCCGCACGTTCCTGCAGGCGGCCCAGCTGGCGCAGCTCATCCTCTTGCCCAGCATCCTGCTGTCGGGCTTCCTGTTCCCCAGGGAGAGCCTGCCGCCCTTCCTGCAGTACGTGGGCCTGGCGATCCCGCTGACCTACTACGTCACCGTAGTCCGCGGAATCTTCATCAAGGGGGTGGGGCTGGAGGTCCTGTGGCCGCAGGTGCTGGCCCTCCTGGCCTTAGGGATTGTCGTGTTCGGCGCGGCGATTGTACGGTTCCAGAAGAAACTGGACTAGCCGGGAGGTGCCAGGTGGCGGAGAAGGAGATCGTGTTCACGGAGGAAGCGCCCCGGGCCATCGGCCCCTACTCGCAGGCCGTCAAGGCGGGCGGGTTCGTGTTCGTGTCCGGCCAGATCGCCCTGGACCCCGCGACCGGCCAGCTGGTGCTGGGGGATGTGCGCCTGCAGACCCGCCGGGCCCTGGAGAACCTGCGCGCGATCCTGGAGGCGGCGGGGTCGTCCCTGGACAAGGTGGTGCGTACCACCGTGTACCTGAAGGACCTCAACGACTTCAACGCCATGAACGAGGAGTACACCCTGTTCTTCCGAGACGCTCGGCCGGCCCGGGTCACGGTACAGGTGGCGAAGCTGCCCCGGGATGCCCTGGTGGAGATCGACGCCATCGCCCTGCTGTGAAGCCACCGGCCGTGTTCACGGGCTGCGTCCGGCGGCAAGAGGGGACTGCGGAGGGCTGAAGGCGTCGGCCGGACCCATCCGCAGGTGGTAGAATGGCCCGGGTTGGGGGGTCGTCTAGCGGTAGGACTCCGGACTTTGGATCCGGCGACCCAGGTTCGAATCCTGGCCCCCCAGCCATGGGTGGGTCGGTCCTCCCCTCCGGAAGGCCGGCAGCTCGCCGGCTGTCAGGGAGCCCGAAGGGTCAACGCCTCCCGCAGCTGTTGGGCCCGCTCCGCCGGGATCAGGTGGCGCACCTGACCGGCCCGCACGAGCCCTGCCCCCATTACCTCTCCCTGGAAGCTGAGGGCCACGAAGCCTGAGGGTCGGGACACAGGCACCGTCTGGCCGGCGAGCAGGCGATCCCACTGGTCCCGGTGCAGGTCCAGGCGGTTCTGGATGCGGTCTCCCAGCCACTGCACGAGCCAGCTGGTGGGGCGTTGCTCCCCGCGTCCCCAGCGGGCAAAGGCCCGCAGGCCGCAGCCCACCAGCTCCCACCGCTGGCCCGGCTCCCACTGGGCTGGGGGCCAGGCGCTGCAGCGGTGGAGCCAGAGGTGTTTGCCGGTCACCATCCAGCGCAGGCCCTGCAGGTGGTGCGGAGCCACGCCCAGATCGTCCGTCACCAAGCGAAGAGCCCGTTCGACCCGCCGGTAGGCCTCGTTTTCGGGAATCCGGGCGGAGGGGTGCACGAGCGGTGGGGACGCCCACTGCGCCCCTTCAACGCCGGCGCGGCGGAGCCGCACCACGAACAACCCGCCGGAGTCCAGGTGGTGAGGGTACACGCGCCACGCGTCCCGCAGTCGCGGGTCGTAGCGGCGTCCCCCGAACTCTGCGAGCCCCGGTGTGTGGGGCACGGGAAGGGAGAGGGGTTCCACGCTGAGGTCCGGGTGTTCCGCGAGGACCCGGTCCACCACGGCTTCGTTCTCCTCCGGCGCGAACGTGCAGGTGGCGTACACCACCACGCCTCCTGGACGCACCAGGCGCACCGCGCGCCGCAGCAGGGCCTCCTGCAGACGGCTGAGGCGCCGGCGGGTGGCCTCGGGGAGGTCCCGCAACACCCGCGGGTCCTCCCGCGCGTTCCCTTCCGCGGAGCAGGGCGCGTCCACCAGCACCGCGTCGAACGCAGCGCCCAGGGGAAAGCTCCGGCCGTCCGCGCGGAGGCTGAGGACGTTCAGCCTCGCGGTGCGCTGGAGGTTGGAGCCCAGGGCCCGGAGGCGACGCTCGCTGGTGTCCGCGGCGACCACGGTGCCCTCGGGCAGGAGCTCCGACAGGTGGGTGGTCTTGCCACCGGGAGCCGCACACAGGTCCAGGGCCACCCGGGCCTGCGTTCCTTCCAGGAGGGCGTAGGCCACCAGGGCCATCACCGACTCCTGCACGTACAGGTAGCCCAACCAGTGCTCCAGCGTCCTGCCGATGGGAAACGGCTCGTTCGTCACCCGGTACACGTGCGGCGGGAACGGCAGGGCTTCCAGGGCGAACCCCTGGGCGCTCAGCCGCCGGAGGACTTCCGCGTCCGGCCGCCGGGAGGGGAAGGTCCGGATGGTTTTTGGGGCAGGAGTTCGGCAGGCGGCCTCGCAGAGCTCCCACTCCGGGAGGACGCCGCGGTAGCGGTCCCACAGCATCAGCGGTACGTGCTCAGCAGCTGGGGCAGGGCCTCCTCCGCCCGGTGTCGGGGCTCGTAGCCCAGCTCGGCCCGCGCCCGGGCGATGCTGAAGTGGTGGGGAGCCAGCATGGCCCGTAGGTTGGCCGCGCTGAGCATCTCCGCACCTGGAGCCCTGGCCAGGCGGGCAGCTATCCGGAGCAGGGCTGCGGCAGGCCCGACCGCCCACCCCGGGACGGGGATCTCCCGCACCCGTACCCCGAGGGCCTGCGCCGCCAGACGGACCAACTCCCGGACGCTGCGGCGGGCTCCGTCCGTGACGTTGTACGCGCGCCCGGCGGCCTCCAGGTGGGACGCGGCCAGGATGTGTGCTTGCACCACGTCGTCCACGTGGACGAGATCCAGCGGCGCCCGACCGCCTCCCACCATGGGGAACCACCCGCCCCGCAGCACCCGCACCGCGTTGGGGGTGAAGTGGCGGTCCCTGGGACCGTAGATGAAGCAGGGTCGCAGGGCCACGACCTCCACCCAGCCGCGGCTGTGGTACTGGAAGCACACCTGCTCCGCCAGCACCTTGGACTCCCCGTAGGCGCCGCTGGGACGGGGTGGGGTGCTCTCGTCCGCGCCCTCCGGCGCGGACTCCCCGTACACGGCCACGGAGCTAGTGAATACCATGCGCCGTGCGCCGGCGTCCACCGCGGCCCGCAGGACGTTCTCGGTCCCGGCCACGTTGACCCGCAGCATCTGCTCGCGCGGCACCGTCGCATCCAGCTCCGCGGCCACGTGGAACACCACGGAGCAGCTCTGGCAGCCCGCCCGCAGGGTTTCCGGCTGCTCCAGGGTCCCGACCACGGGCTCTACGCCCGGGGGCAGCGTGGAAAGGTCGCGTCCGGGTCGTACGAGACCCCGAACCTCCCAGCCCTCCTGGAGCAGACGCTCCGCCAGGTGTCCGCCTACGAAGCCCGTGACGCCGGTGACGAACGCCTTCATGAGTCGTCACAAAGAGTACCAGAGAGGCCCGCGCCGGTCGCAAGCGCGGGCCCCCGGTTTCGGGCCCGCCGGAGGGTTCCCGGGCCGGCTGCCGAAAAACCGACCCGGGATGCGCCTGCGCAGGGCCCTGGTGCGGTTGGTGGAGCGGGAGCGGGTCTGCCGGGTGGCCACCGCGGACCCCTCGGGGATGCCCCACGTGGTGCCCGTGTGCCACGTGTGGGAGGGGGGCAAGCTGTATTTCGCCGCGGACGCCAAAAGCCGGAAGGTGCAGCACCTGCGAGTCAACCCGCAGGTAGCCGTGGTGGTGGACGTGTATGCGGAGGACTGGACGCGCCTGGCGGGGGTGGTGCTGTGGGGCACCGCCCGGTTGGTCCGCAGCGGTCCCGTGTTCCGGCGGATCCGTACACGCCTGTACCGGAAGTACCCCCAGTATCCCGAGGAGGCGGCCATCGAAGCGTCCGAGAGCGTCATCGTGGAGGTCACGCCGACCCGTGCGGCCTCGTGGGGCCTGGACTGACCGTGGCCACGGTGTGTCCGCCTCCTCCGGGGAAATACAGACCGTGGTTCGAGGAAGCGTATGGCCGTACGTGGCCGCGGCAGCGGTGGTGACGGGGTTGTACGCGGACGCCTGGGCCCACAACCACCTGGTGCGCGACGTGGGCTGGTGGGGCAGCTTCCCGGCCAGGCCTGGCCCCCCGCACTTCCCCGCAGGCCTCAGCGTCTGGCACTTGCCGTACCTCGTAGCGCTGGCGTGGTCCGGGCTACTGGCGGCCTTGCGGGGCGGGCCCGTACACCCCCGGGACGCCGGGGCGGCCCGCCAGTTCCGCCATCGGACCGCGGCGGTGGGCGTGGCCCTGGCGGGCTGGCTGGTCAGCACGGCCACCTCGGGCGCCCGAACGCCTGGAGCCGGCTTCGTGCGGCTGGAGTCCCTCCCCGGGTTGCTGGGGCCGGGCGCGCTGCTGCAGGCAGGAGGGGTGGTGTACCTGGGCTGGTCCCTGGCAGTCCACAGCCGGAGCGGGTGGGGTCGGGCGGTGGGCGGGTGGGTGGTGCTCTCCACCCTTACGTTCCTCACCCAGTTCGCGCACCCGTACGCGGACCCGTGGCCGTCCGCGGGCTTCTTGCGGACGGGCCTGCAGACCTACCGCTACGGGCTGTTCTACTTTGGAGAGGCCGTAGGAGTCCTGAGCTTGGTGCTGCAGGCTGAGCTGGCGGCTGGGGTGCTGTTGGCGGTGTGGCGTACGGGCCCGCTGCCCGCCGGGGGGTGGACCCTGTTGTTCGGTGCCAACGGCGTGCTGGTAGCGGCCCTGCGGGGCCACTACCCCTTCGTGGTCTCCGCGGTGCTCACCGGCCTCGTGGCCGACCTGCTGGCGTCCCGGGTGCGTGGGCGGGATCCCTGCGAGCTGCGGCTGCTGGCGGGCTGCGTGGCCGGAGCGTTCTGCGCGTCCGTGTTCTTGGTGGTCGGGCAGATGGGCGCCGTGGACGTCCTGTACGGCACCGGTGGCGGCTTCGCGCTCCCGCACGTCTCCGGGCTCGGGTGGTCGGTGCCGCTGTGGATGGGGACCAGCTTGCTGGCAGGCGGAGGAGCTTGGGTGCTGGGCTTCCTGGCGAGCCCCGCGCGGTGATGCGTCCGGCATGGCCTGGTACTGGGAAGGTCTAGTCGTCCTGGCCCTCATCCTGGTGAACGGGCTGTTCGCCGCCGCGGAGATGAGCGTGGTCACCGCCCGGCCTGGGCTGCTGGAGAAGCGCAGACGCGCGGGGGACCAGGGTGCAGGGGCCGCATCCCAGCTGCTGGCCCACCGGGATCGGTTCCTGGCCGCAGTACAGGTGGGCATCACCCTCGTGGGGACCCTGGCGGGGGTGTACTCCGGAGCGCGGCTCGCGGAACCTCTGGCCGAGGCCCTGCGGAGGTGGCCCGCCGTGGAACCGTACGCGGGCTCCCTGGCGGTGGCCGTGGTGGTGGCGCTGGTCACGTTCGCGTCCCTGGTGTTCGGCGAGCTGGTGCCCAAGAAGATCGCTCTGGCACGTTCGGAGGACCTGGCCGCCCGGCTCGCTCCCGCCATGGCCGTGTTCGCCCGGACGGTGGCGCCGCTGGCCTTCCTGCTGGCGGCGGCGGTGAACGCGGCCCTGTGGCTTGCAGGGCACCGCGGCGCAGGCGCCCGGAGGCTCACCGTGGAGGAGTTCGGCAGCTTGGTGGAGGAGGGCCTCCGGGCCGGCCTGATCGAGGAGAAAGGTGCCCGGGTGCTGGAAGGGGTGCTGAAGGCTACGGGCCGCGTGGTGTCGGAGGTGATGACCCCGCGTACCGAGCTGGTGGCGGTCCCGGTGGAGGCCACGGTCCGGGAGGCCATCGCCCGCATCCGCGCCACCACCTACTCCCGGTTCCCGGTGTACCGGGGCGACCTGGATCACATCGTGGGCGTTCTGTTCGCGCGGGACCTGGTGGGTGTAGAGCCGGAGGCGCCCGTGGAGGGGTTGATGCGCCCCGCCTTGGCTATCCCCGAGACCGTGCGCGTTCTGGAGGCCCTGCGGCGGTTCCAGGAGGAAGGGCAGCACGCCGCGGTGGTGCTGGACGAGTATGGCGGGACCGCCGGCTGGGTCACCCTGGAGGATCTCCTGGAGGAACTGGTGGGCGAGATCCCTTCGGAGCACGGCGAGGAAGAGCCCGGGGTGGTGGTGCGGGCGGACGGATCGCTGCTGGTGGACGGTCGGTTGCCCTTGCATCAGCTCCTGGAGCGTCTGGGGCTGCGGGAAGAGGACGTGGCAGCCGAGGAGGCGGCCACCGCCGCGGGGTTGGTGCTGCAGTTGCTGGGCCGGATCCCGTCGGTGGGAGACCGGGTGGTGGTAAGCGGCTACACCATCGAGGTGGTGGACCTGGACGGTCCCCGGATCGACAAGCTGCTCATTACGCGGGCCGGGCCGGGGAGCTGACCCGCACGTTCGTGCTCCAGGAGGCCAGGAAACGGTGCGTCTTTCGGCGAATCTCCGCGCAGACCAGCGAAGGAGGGGTTCGGTGGATCCCAAGGCCGCGCTGCGCTATGCCCTGGAAGCTACCCGCGAGCGGGTCCTGCGCTGCCTGGAGGACGTGTCGGAGGAGGAAGCACGCCGGGTGATCCACGGCCTGTCACCCCTGGTCTGGCAGGCCGGCCACGTGACCCACGCGGACGGCGTGCTGCTCCGGCGGGCCGGCCGCACCAGCCCGGTCCCCGACCCCTACGGGTCCCTGTTCGGAACGGGTACCGGAGGCCAAGCGGGCTACCCGCCGCTTGATGAGGTGCGCGGGACGTTTGAGGCCGTCCACGGTGCTCTGCTGGCGCTTCTGGACGCGGCAGCCCTGGACCAGCCGGTGGACGCGCCGCACTACCGCAACGTGGGGGAGATGCTGGCCTTCAGCGCCTACCACCGCGGGTACCACATCGGGAAAATGACCACCCTTCGGGCACTGCTGGGGAAGCGGCGGTTGTTCGGCTGAAGGGCTCAGCTGACCACCGGTTGGGGGTCCAGGAGGGGGCTCGCAAGCTCTGCTCGGGCCGAGCAGCGCGGGGCACCGGCGGAAGGCACTGCAGGCCTCCTGCGCGGTCGGCCTTCAGGGCACGGTGTGGAACAGGCCGGCCAGCGGAATGCCGAGCAGGGTGTACGCGGCACCCATGAAGGCGCCGGCCAGCAGACGGTCCTCTTCCGGTACCTGGAGCAGGTGCAGGGACAGGTGGGTGAGGGAGGAACTCCAGGCGACCAGCAGCGCCGCCGCGTACACCAGGGGGTGCATCCGCAGACCTCCGGTTTCGGGTTCTATAGCACCGGATGCTAGCATAACCTGTGCCATCCGGTCCACCGGATCAAGGGAAAAAGAAAGCCGCCCGGGCCCGGCGGGCCCGGGCGGCGAGTTCACGGCAGCCTCACTTGGTGGCGGCTTCCTTGGGCAGCACCCCAAAGGCCAGCCACGCGGCCAGCACCACCGCGATAGCGCCCCCGATGAGGGACGTCCACATAGCAGCGGGATCCTGCGTGAACAGGAGCACCCAGGGGCTGATGATGAACCAGATGCCCACCAGGCCGTTCACGTACTGGATCCACACCTTGCGGCGTGCGTCCTCGTTGCTGGCTGCCCACGCGCCGAGGATGAGGAGGATGAGACCGCCTACGATGCTGGTGCTCGTCCGCCCCGCGTCCGCGGAGTAGCCGAGCACGAAGGGCGACAGCACGAACCAGACGCCCACCAGGGCGTTGACCCAGTTCGCCCACACCATCCGTCTTCACCTCCTTTCCGGGCCGGAGTGCGGGAGCCACCGCTCCCATATCCACGCAATAGCACGCGGGCAGGGATTGTCAAGGGAATCGGTTTGACGCCGGGGCACCCGGGGATCGCGTCAGCCGGCCGAGGGCGGGCAAAACCGGGTGGCCACGTAGGACTCCAGGATGGCGCAGAACTCCCGTACGAGGCCTTCCCCTCGCAGGGTGGTGACCAGCCGGCCGTCCACGTACACAGGAGCCCGCGGCTCTTCGAAGGTGCCGGGCAGGCTGATGCCCACGTGCGCGTGGCGGCTCTCCCCGGGGCCGTTCACCACGCACCCCATCACCGCCACCCGGAGGGCCTCCACCCCGGGGTAACGGTCCTTCCACTCCGGCATCCGTGCGCGGATGTACTCCTGCACCTGCTGGGCCATCTCCTGGAAGAACGTACTGGTGGTCCGTCCGCAGCCGGGGCAGGCGCTCACCTGCGGGAAGAACGTGCGGATCTCCAGGCTCTGCAGGATCTGCTGGGCCACCCGCACCTCCTCGGTCCGGTCGCCTCCGGGCGGCGGGGTCAGGGACACCCGGATGGTGTCGCCGATGCCCTCGTGGAGGAGCACCGCCAGCGCCGCGGTGGACGCCACGACTCCCCGGGACCCCATGCCCGCTTCCGTCAGCCCCAGGTGCAGGGGGTAGTCGCACCGCTCCGCGAGCGCGCGGTAGACCTCGATGAGGTCGACGGGCTGGCTGGTCTTGGCGCTCAGGACGATGCGGTCGTGGGGGAGGCCGAAGGACTCCGCCAAGCGCGCGGACCTCAGGGCGCTCTCCACCATGGCCAGCCGCGTGACCGACCGGGCGTCCAGGGGCTCGGGCCGTCGGGCGTTGTCCTCCATGAGCTCGGTGAGCAGGGCGGGGTCCAGGGATCCCCAGTTGACCCCGATCCGGACGGGCTTGCCGTAACGCAGGGCCACCTCCACGATGGCCCGGAAGTTCTCGTCGTGCCCTCGAGGGCCCACGTTGCCCGGGTTGATCCGGTACTTATCTAAAGCCTGAGCGCAGGCCGGGTAGCGGGTCAGCAGGAGGTGTCCGTTGTAGTGGAAGTCGCCCACCAGGGGGACCGTGACCCCTCCCGCCCGCAGGCGGTCTACGATGCGGGGTACCGCCCGGGCGGCGTCCTCGGTGTTCACGGTGATCCGCACCAGCTCGCTGCCGGCCTCCGCCAGCTGGCGGACCTGGCGTACGGTGGCCTCCACGTCCGCGGTGTCGGTGTTGGTCATGGACTGCACCGCCACCGGGGCGCCTCCCCCCAACGTCACCGGTCCCACCGGGACGGCCACGGAACGACGGCGCCGTACGACCGCTTGCATCACTGCCGCCTCCGAGCATAGCACCGGGGTCTAAAGGGGGAAACAAAACGCCGGCGGACCGCCTGCCCCGAGTTAGGCCGGGTCACTCCTTTCGGAGCACCTCCTCCCACCTCGGTGCCGCGCTTCCGCCGGCAAACCTACGCTAGCACTTCTGCCCGCGCCTGACAATCCGGAAAGTGCGTGCGGTAAACGTTGCCTTCCATAGCGCGGCTAGGCCGGGTGTAGCGGTTCCGTAGTACAGGCGCACCAGGTATCCTGAACCTGAAGCACACACGGAGGCGGCCATGGCGCGCATCGTGGTCCTCGGGGGCGGGTTCGGGGGGCTGGCGGCTGCGGAGGCCCTCAGCCCGGCGGCGCGGGCGGGGCACGAGGTGGTGGTGGTGGAGCCGCGCCAGACCTTCTTCCTGGGCTTACGCAAGCTCTGGGTCCTGGCGGGTACTGCGGACCTGGCGTCCGGAAGTCGGTCCCTGCAGGGGGTGAGCCGGCACGGGGCGCACTGGCTGGCGGACGAAGTGGTGGCCATCCACCCGGCCACTCGTCGGATTCGCACCCACACCACGGACCTCGGGTATGACTACCTGATCGTCGCCCTGGGCGCGCAGCCCCGGCCGGAGTTGGTGCCCGGCGCTGAGGCGGCCATCAACCTGTACGACGCCCAGGAGGTGGCGCGGAGGGCACCCGAGGTCCAGGACTTCCGGGGCGGTCGGGTGGCGGTGGGGATCCTGGGCCTGCCGTACAAATGCCCCCCGGCCCCGTACGAGGCCGCCATGCTGCTGGACGACCTGTTCCGCCGACGTGGGGTGAGGGATCGGGTGGAGCTGGTGACCTTCACGCCCCAGCCGAGCTCCCTACCTGCGGCAGGCCCGGCGGGATGCGCGGCGGTGGAGGCCCAGCTGGCCGCCAGGGGGATCCGGTTCGAGCCAAACCGGAAGACGGTGCGGGTCGAGCCGGGCCGGGTGGTGTTCGAATCAGGCGAGCTGAGCTGGGACCTGCTGCTGGCCGTCCCGCCGCACCGGGCCCCTCGGGTGGTGGTGGAAAGCGGCCTGGCGCAAGGCGACTGGATCCGGCCGGACCCTCAGACCTTGCGGACCCAACACGAGCGGGTTTTCGCGGTGGGCGACGTGGTGGAGATCCCCATGGCCAACGGGATGCCGCTACCGAAGGCAGGGGTGTTCGCGGAGGCGCAGGCCCGGGTGGCGGCTTCGTGGATCCTGCACGAGCTGGGGCTGGGCCAGCCCGTGACGTTCGACGGGTACGGGTACTGCTTCATCGAGGTGGGGGGGCAGAAGGCCGCGAAGGTAGCAGGGCGCTTCCTGGAGCGACCGGGTCCCCAGGTGGAGGTGTCGGAGCCCACTCACGACGCGTGGCGGGAGAAACGCGCGTTCGAGCGGCAGCGGCTGGAAGCGTGGCTGTGAACCGGCGGGCCTGCGCCCTGTTCTGGTCCGGAGGGAAGGACTCCGCGCTGGCGCTGCACCGTCTCGTGGCGGAGGGCGTGCGCGTAGCGTGTCTGGTGAACCTGTTCGAGGGGTCTTCTGGCCGCGTGCGCTTCCACGGGGTGCGGGCGGAGCTGCTGCGGGCTCAGGCCCGGAGTTTGGGCGTAGAACTGCTCCAGCGGCCGGTGGACGCGGAGGGGTTTGAGGCGACGTTCGTGCGGGTCCTGGGGGAGCTCCGGGAGCGAGGTTGCGGTGGAGCGGCGTTCGGCAACGTGCACCTGCAGGACGTGCGGGAGTGGTACGAAGTCCGGGTGCGCGCCGCGGGGTTCGACCACGTAGACCCTCTGTGGGGGAGGGCCCCTGAGGGACTCGTGAGGGAGTTCGTGGCGCTCGGCTACCGGGCGGTGGTGACCTCCGTGTACCTGAGCTCCGGAAGGACGGAGTGGCTGGGCGCGCAGGTGGACTCCGACTTCCTCCAGGCCGTACAGGCGGCGGGCGCGGACCCGTGCGGGGAGTTTGGGGAGTATCACACGTTCGTGTTCGACGGACCTATGTTCACGCGGACCGTGGGTTTCCGGGTAGGCGAGCAGCTGGAGCGGGACGGCCATCGCTTCCTGGACCTTCTACCGGAGGTGGGGACGTGAGGCCGGGGCTGGCACCAGGGGCCACCGGGCACCTGGAGGTGGTGGTGGACGACTCCATGCTGGCCCGCTTCGACACGCTCGGCTTGGTGCACCCCGTGTACGCCACCTGGGCGGTGGTGAAGCACATGGAGGAAGCCAGCCGTCGGCTCGTCCTCCCGTACCTGGAGCCCCACGAGGACGCGGTGGGGTACTCGGTGGAGGTGGTGCACCTGGCACCCACCCCGGTGGGGAAACGCGTCCGGGTGTGCGCCACTTTGGAGGCGGTGGAGGACCGGCGGGTGCGCTGCCGGGTGGAGGCTTTCAGCGAGCGGGGGAAGGTGGCGGAGGGCGTGCACGTGCAGGTGCTGGTCCCCCGAGACTGGTGGGCGGAACGGGCGAGGCCGGGCCGGTGACCTCCTACCCGCCCCCCAGGTACGCGGCCTGGACTTCAGGCTTTGCGAGCAGCTCCGGGCCGGAGCCCCGCAGGGTGATGGTGCCCGTCTCCATCACGTAGGCCACGTCCGCCACCCGCAGGGCTTGGTGGGCGTTCTGCTCCACCAGCAGCACCGTGTAGCCTTCCTCCCGCAGCCGGCGGATCACGCGGAACAGCTCGCGGACCAGCAGGGGGGCCAGTCCCAGGGACGGCTCGTCCAGCAGCAGCACCTGCGGCCGGGCCATGAGAGCCCGGCCGATGGCCAGCATTTGCTGCTCGCCACCGGAAAGGGTGGCCGCCACCTGCCGGCGACGCTCCCGCAGCCGGGGGAACAGTTCGTACACCCGCTCCAGGTCCTCCTCCACCGCGCGCCGCCGCTCGCGGCGCAGCCGCAGGTACGCGCCCAGGAGCAGGTTGTCCTCCACGCGCATGGAGCCGAACAGCTGCCTGCGCTCCGGCACGTGCGCCACCCCGGCGGCCACCACCCGCTCCGGAGGCCAGCCCGTGATGTCCTGGCCGTTCAGGCGGAGCCGCCCCGACCGCGGGGGGATGAGGCCCGAGATCACCCGCAGCAAGGTAGTCTTGCCCGCGCCGTTGGCCCCGATCACAGTGGCTACCTTACCCGCGGGCACCTCGAGGGACACGTCCCGGATCGCCACCAGCCGGCCGTAGCCCGCGCTCACCCCCGCGAGTTCAAGCATCGTCACCCTCTCCAAGGTAGGCGGCCACCACCCGCGGGTCGCGCTGGACCTGCTGGGGAGGGCCCTCACACAGCAGTGACCCGTGGTCCAGCACGGCCACCTCGTCCGCGAGCCCCATGACCATGGTCATGTCGTGCTCCACCAGGAACACCGTGATGCCCTCATCCCGAAGGCCGCGCACCAGCTGGCTCATGGCCTGCTTCTCGGTAGGGTTGAGCCCGGAGCCGGGCTCGTCCAGCAGCAGCAGCTTCGGCCGCACCGCCAGCGCCCGCGCGAGCTCCACGCGCCGCAGCAGGCCGAAGGGGAGGGTCTCCACGGGCACCTCCGCCCAGGGGAGGAGGTCCAGCCGATCCAGCAGCGCTTCCGCCTCTTCCCGCAGCCGCCGCTCCGTCCGCCGCAGCCGCACGGTCTGCAGCGCGCAGGCCGCCAACCCTGCCCGGGCCTGGCGGTGCAGGCCCACCAGCACGTGCTCCAGGACCGTCATCCCGGGGAAGACCTGCACGTTCTGGAACGTCCGTGCGATACCCAGCTCCGCCGCGCGGTGAGGCGGTAGCCCCACCAAGGACCGGCCGCAGAACACGATGTCGCCCGCACTGGGCGCGAGGCAGCACGCGATGAGGTTGAACAGGGTAGTCTTGCCCGCGCCGTTGGGCCCGATGAGCCCCTTGATCTGGCCGGGCCGCACCTCCAGGGACACTTCCGAGAGCGCCACCAGACCGTCGAAAGCCTTGGTCACCCGCTCCACGCGCAGGAGGCTGTCCCGGCTCATCGGCTCGCCCACACGGCCCCTTGGACCCGGCGGGAACTCACCAGCCCTGCAGGCCAGAACATCATGATCACCACCAGCATCAGCCCGAACACCACGGGCTCCAGCTCCCCCGACACCGCGGGCACGAACCCCAGGACGTGGGTGCGCAGCAACTGCTCCAGCAACAGCACCGCCAGGGCTCCCAGAGGCGCGCCCCAGATGCTGCTCATGCCGCCCACCGCGGACATCACCACCAGCTCCAGGGACGGGACGAACCCGAAGGTGTCGGGGACCACCGCGGCCTGGAAGTGCGCGTACAGGCTTCCGGCCACCGATGCCAGGGCGGCGCTCAGGGCGAAAATCTGGGCCTTCAGGCGCCCCACGTCGACGCCCACGCTCTCCGCGGCCAGCTCACTGCCGTGCAGGGCCCGCAGGGCACGTCCGGCGGGTGAGTGCACCACGTTCAAGCCCAGGGCCATAGCGCCCAGGGCCGCCGCCCACACCACGAAGTAGTACACCTGCACGGGCCACAGCTCCGCCCCGCCCACCCGAAGGCGCGGGACGCCCACGATCCCGTCGAACCCGCCCGTCAGGTTCAGGTGCGGCAGGCCCAGGTTCTCCCGCAGCACGATGTAGACGATGATCCCCAGCCCCAGGGTGGCCATGGCCAGGTAGTGCCCCCGCAGCCGGAGGATCACCCACCCGACCCCCAGGGCGAAGGCTCCCACGGCCACCGCAGCCAGCAGCATCACCAGCCACGGCCACCACCATGCCCCCGCCACCGACGGCGGGATCCCGAGGGCCTGTGCGCGAACGGTGAAGATGGCGGAGGCGAACGCACCCAGCCCGTAGAAGGCCGCCTGGCCGAGGGAAGCCTGCCCCGCGTAGCCCATGAGGAGGTTCAGACCCACCAGCACCACGGTGAACAGCCCGGCCCGGATCAGCAGGTCGGCGCTCACCAGGCCCCGGGTGAGGCGGGCTACCGTACCGGGCCACGCCAGCTCCACCCCACCCACCGCGGCCACCGCCGCGGCCGCCAGGAACCACGTCCTGCCCCACGCCCGCGCCATCATTCGTGGCCGCCCTCCAGCCAGCCCTGTGGGCGGGCCAGCAACAGCAGGATCAGCATGACGAAGGCGAACAGGTCCTTGAATCCCGCTACCGTCACCCCTGCCCACAGGCTTTCCAGTACGCCCAGCACGAGCCCGCCGGCGACCGCTCCGGGCAGGCTCACCAGCCCGCCCGCGATGGCCGCTACGAAGCCCTTCAGGCCCAGGTCCAGCCCCATATCGTAGGTGGGCCGCGTGCTGGGTGCCAGGACGACCCCACCCACTGCGCCCAGCACGCCCGCCAGGGCAAAGGCGAGGGTGGCCATGCGATCCACGCGGATGCCCATCAGCCGTGCCGCGGTCCGGTTCACCGCGCACGCGCGCATAGCTTTCCCCACGACGGTGTGCTCGAAGAACAGAACCAGGCCGACCACCGTCAGCAGGCCCACGCCCCACACCCACAGGCTCTGGGCCTGCAGGGTCACACCACCCACTTCCACGAACCGGTCCGCCATCTGCAAGGTGCTGAAGGCGGGCATCACGTACGGCCTGGGTCCCCACACCCGCAGGGCCACACCCTGGAGGGTGATGTAGACGCCCACCGTGATGATGATCCGCGTGAGGGGGGACGCGGCGCGGGCGGGGTGGAGGGTGAGCCGGTGTACCGCGGTGGCCACCAGGGCCGTGGCGAGAACCGCGGCCAGGGCCGCGGCCGCCAGAGCCAGCCCGCCGCTCCCACCCAGGGCGCGGAAGAAGGTGATGGCCAGCATGGGGCCCAGCATCACGAACGCGCCCTGCGCGAAGTTGATGACCCCGGTGACGCGGTAGACCACCACGAACCCCACCGCCACCAGGGCGTACACCGAACCCGTAACGGTCCCGTCTACCAGCAGCTGCAGGTACTCCGGCAGACCGTAGCCCAGGCGCCGGCCCAACGCCCAGAACACCAGGAGGAGGGCGCACCCGACCCCCAGCAGCACCCGGGAGGACGGTCGTCGGGCCGCGGGAGCCCCGGCCGCGGGCCCCCGCGGCCCCGGCACCGTTCGGGCGGGCAGTTCCGTGGTGGCGGGTTCGGCCACGGACCTCACCGCGGCGTTACTTCCACCGGTCGGGCGGCAGCAACACGAACCGGCCGCCCTGCACCGTCACGATCACGAAGTCCTTGGGGTCAAAGCCCAGGTGGTCCTCTGGGCTCAGGTTCATGACCCCGTGGGTGCCCACGTAGTTCCGGATCCGCTCGATCCCGTCCCGCGCCAGCTCCCGGATCCGCGCCAGGGGCTGACCGTCGGGGACCGCCTGCAGGCCCAGCAGCGCCCACTGCAGGGCGTCGTACGCGTGGCCCGCAAACGTACTGATGGGCTGCCCGCCGGACACCCGAGTGTATTCCGCGATGAGCTCCAGGTTGACCCGCCGGACGGGGTCGTTGGCGGGCAGCTGGTCCGCCACCAGGATCTTCCCGCACGGCATCACCGTGCCCTCCGCCGCCTGGCCCGCGGTACGGATCAGGTCCGGGCTGCAGGCGCCGTGCCCGTGCACGATCTTCCGCGGGCCCACCCGACCGGCCACCGCCACGTTGATGACGGCCGCCGCGGGCGGGATGGAGCCGATCACCACCGCCTGACAACCGCTGGCCCGCACCCGGGTCACCTGGGGGAACTCGGTGGCGAACCGGTCGAAGGAGTCACCGTACAGGATGCGGATGCCGGCCTTCGGGAACTCCTGCTTGGCGCTGGCGAAGGTGTCCTGGCCGTACGCGGTGTTCTCGTAGAGGTGGCAGACCCGGTCGATCCGGACCGCCTTGAGGTACTCCGCCTGCTTGGCCGCGGAGTGCAGATTCTCGGGTACCGGCTTGAAGATCCACGTGCGCATGCGCTTGGTGGCGGGGTCCTCGATGATGGCGCGGGCGGAGGCCATGGAGATGTTGGGGGTGCGCAGCTCCGTGGCGATGGGGACGATGGCCAGGCTGGGGCCGCTCAGGGTGGTTCCCACCAGCACGTGCACCTGGTCCTGCTCGATGAGCCGCCGTGCCAGGCTCGCCGCCACGTCCGCGCGGCTCTGGTCGTCGTGGATGAGGATCTGCACCTCGTGGCGGACCCCATCCGGGCCGGCGATCCCGCCCTCCCGGTTCAGCCGGTCCTGCACCAGGCGCGCCACGTCCCGTTCCGGCGTACCCAGGCTGGAGCCCGGACCCGTCACGGAGGAGATGAACCCGATCCGGTACGGCGTCCCCACCCGAGCCGGGGCCGCCAGCAGGGGGAAGACGAGGGTTGCTACCAGGACCAGGGCCGCCCCCGCCCACAAGGCGGCCCGTCGGGGTCGAGTACACGCGTTCCTGCTCATGGACCCACCTCCCTTTGGGGTTTCGCGGCGCACACCGCGCCCGGGGGTTGTCGAGGAGACAGCCAGACCTCCGGGAAGCCTTCCCGGCACGTCACCCCACCTCCCTCGCCACCGTCCCGGTAGTCATCATACGCCGCGCGGCGCCGACCGACCTTCCGGTCGCCTGGCCTATTCGTCCCCGAGCCAGCCGGACTAGTCAATGCGCCAGTTGGCCCATTATGGGTGCTACGCCCGCTTCAGGCCTCCCGGCGAGCTGGGCCAGACGTACCAGAAGAAACCCCCAGACGCCTCATTGAACCTTGCGGGGCATCCCCACACCCTGGATTCGACCGAACGGTCGGGAGCATGGGGCACACGCTGGCAGAAGCCATCCTCAGCCGGGCCGCCGGGCAGCCGACGGTGCGGGCGGGGCAGTTCGTCACCTGTGAGGTGGACTTCTGCCTGGTGCACGACATCTTCGCGGGAACCCTGTTCGACACCCTGGAACGGCTAGGGGTGGATCGGGTGTGGGACCCTGACCGGGTGGCGGTGGTCCTGGATCACTTTTCGCCTGCTCCCAGCGCCGCCGTGGCCAGCCTGCACCGGCGCATCCGGCAGGGCGTGGAGCGCTTCGGCATCCGCCACTTCTTCGACACCGGCGAGGGGATCTGCCACCAGCTCCTGGTGGAGCGGCGGTTGGTCCGGCCCGGGATGCTGGTGGTGGGCACGGACTCCCACTCCACCACCTACGGCGCGGTGGCCGCAGCCGGCACGGGGATCGGGACGTCCGAGATGGCCTATGCAGCGACCACCGGGACCCTGTGGTTCCAGGTGCCACCCACCGTGCGGTGCCAGCTGTTCGGCCGCCTGCGACCTCCCGCCAGCTGGAAGGACCTGATCCTGCACCTCCTGGGCCGGTACGGGGCCGAGTTCGTGCAGTACCGGGCCCTGGAGTTCGCGGGGGAGGCGGTAAGCCACGTAGACCTCGCCGGCCGCATGAGCGTGGCCAACATGGCGGTGGAGGCCGGGGCCAAGTTCTGCTTCTTCCCTCCGGACGCGGTGACCCGACGGTTCTACGGGGAGGAGGGCGCGGCGTGGCCTACGCCGGACCCCGACGCGGCCTACGAGCGCACCGTCTCCGTGGACCTTTCCGAACTGGAGCCCCTGGTGGCCCTTCCGCACCGGGTGGACCACGTGCGGCCGGTCCGCGAGGTCCAGGGCATCCCGGTGGACCAGGCCTTCATCGGCTCGTGCACCAACGGCCGGGTGGAGGACCTGGAGGAGGCGGCCCGTTACCTGCGCGGCCGCCGCGTCCACCCCCGTACCCGCCTGCTGGTGGCCCCGGCTTCCCGCGCCGTGTACGAGGAAGCCAGCCGGCGGGGCATCCTGGCGGACCTGGTGGCTGCGGGCGCGGTGGTCCTGCCGCCCGGTTGCGGCCCGTGCTTCGGCGGGCACCTGGGCCTGCTGGGGGACGGCGAGCGATGTGTGGGGACCCACAACCGGAACTTTCAGGGCCGCATGGGCAGCCCGCACGCGGAGATCTACCTGGCCTCCCCCGCCACGGTGGCGGCCAGCGCGGTGCTCGGGTACCTCGCGGACCCCCGGGAGGTGGAGGTGGCCGTTGGCTGAGGTGCGCCTGAGGGAAGTCGTGCGCGGCCGGGTGTGGAAGTTCGGCGACGACATCAGCACGGACCTCCTGGCACCTGGCGCGTACGCGGTGGCGCCCCTGGAAGAGCGCAAGCGCCACGTCCTGGAAACCGTGCGGCCCGAGTTCCCGCGCCAGGTGCGGCCCGGGGACGTGGTGGTGGCGGGGCGCAACTTCGGCTGCGGCAGCAGCCGGGAAACGGCACCCGAAGGCCTCCGGGCCCTGGGCGTGGCCTGCGTGGTGGCGGAGTCGTTCGCCCGCATCTTCTTCCGCAACGCGGTGGCCCTGGGCCTGCCCGTGCTGCCGTGCCCGGGGGTTTCGGAGCTGTTCGAAGACGGGGACGAGGCGGAGGTGGTGGTGGCCGAAGCGCGGGTCCGCAACCCCCTCACGGGCACGGAGCTGCGCGGTCAACCCCTTCCGCCGGTGATGGTGGAGATCCTGGAGGCCGGCGGGATCCTGGAGCGGCTGCGGGCGTGGAACGCGCGCCGCGGACAGACGAACGCGGGTCGGGGGTGATGGCGATGATCTGGAACCCGCAGACGGAGACGTTGCCGCGGGCGGAGCTGGAGCAGCTGCAGCTGGAGCGGCTCCGCCAGCTCGTGGATCGGCTGTACGACCGTTCGCCCTTCTACCGTGCGCGCCTGGAGGCGGCAGGGGTGCGGTCGGAGGACCTGCGCACCCTGGACGACCTGAGGAGGCTGCCATTCACCACGAAGGCGGAGGTGCGGGCCGCTTACCCGTTCGGGCTTTTCACGGTGCCGCAGGACCAGGTCCTGGAGCTGCACTGCTCCTCCGGCACGACGGGTTCCCCCATCCTGGTGGGCTACACTCGGGCGGACCTGGACCTGTGGGGCGAGGTCATGGCGCGGGTGATGGGCTGCGCCGGAGTGGGCCCCGGCGACCGGGTCCACAACGCGTACGGCTACGGCCTGTTCACCGGCGGACTCGGCTTCCACTACGGCGCCCTGCGGGTCGGCGCCACGGTGCTGCCCATCTCCTCGGGCAACACCGCCCGCCAGGTCAAGTTGATGAACGACCTGGGCTGCACCGTCCTGTGCTGCACCCCGTCGTACGCGCTGCGGATCGCCGAGGTGATGGAGGAGACGGGGGTGGCCCCCCAGGCCCTGAGGGTGGGGATCTTCGGCGCGGAGCCGTGGTCGGAGGGGATGCGGGAGGAGATCCAGCGCCGGCTCGGGCTGAGCGCGGTGGACATCTACGGGCTCAGCGAGGTCATCGGCCCGGGTGTGGCCTGCGAGTGTCAGGAGGCCAAAAGCGGGCTGCACGTGAACGAGGACCACTTCCTGGTGGAGGTGGTGGACCCGCGCACGGGGGAGCCGCTGCCCGATGGCGAGCGGGGGGAGCTGGTGTTCACCACCCTGACCCGCGAGGCCACGCCGGTGGTGCGGTACCGGACCGGCGACCTCTCCAGCCTGAACCACGAGCCGTGTCGCTGCGGCCGCACCCTGGTCCGCATGGCGCGGGTGACGGGACGGGTGGACGACATGCTCATCATCCGCGGGGTGAACGTGTTCCCCTCCGACGTGGAGACCGTCCTCACCCGCTTCCCGGAGCTGGAGCCACAGTACCAGATCGTGGTGGACCGGGAGCGTGCCCTGGACGTACTGGAGGTGCGGGTGGAGGCTCGGGAGGGCTTCTACCGCGAGGAGGCGGTCCGCGAACTGGAGCAGCGGGTGGCCGCGCGGCTGCGGGAGGGGCTCGGGGTTTCCGCGCGGGTCACCGTGCTGCGGCCCAAGGAGCTGCCCCGCACGGAGGTCGGCAAGGCCGTGCGGGTGGTGGACCGGCGGAGCCTGTGACGGAGGGGGTGGTGGGAATGCGCGCGCGGGCCACAGAGGACAGCCGGGCGTGGATCTACGACTGGAACGTGGGGCCGGGCGCACCGGGCAGGCCTCCGTATCCCGTGGAGCTCAACGACGAGACCCTGCGGGACGGGCTTCAGAGTCCGTCCGTGCGCCACCCCACGGTGGAGGAGAAGAAGGAGATCCTGCACCGCATGGCCGACCTGGGCATCCACCGGGCGGACATCGGCTACCCGGGCAGCAGCAGCCGGGCCCTCATGGACGTGGTGGCCCTGGCGCGGGAGATCGACGCCTGCAGGCTGCCCATCCGGCCCAACTGCGCCGGGCGGACCGCCGAACCCGACATCGTGGCCATCGCGGAGGCCCAGCAGCGCTCGGGGGTGGCCATCGAGGCCGCCCTGTTCCTGGGCAGTAGCCCGATCCGCCAGTACGCGGAGGGGTGGGATCTGGACTTCCTGCTGCGGACCACGGAGCAGGCCGTCAAGCGCGCCCGGAGCCTGGGGCTGGAGGTCATGTACGTCACCGAGGACACCACCCGGGCCCGACCCGCGCACCTGCGCGCCCTGTACCGCGCCGCGGTCGAAGCGGGCGCTTCCCGGATCTGCCTGGCGGACACCGTGGGCCACGCGACCCCGTGGGGGACCCGCAGGCTGGTACGGTTCATCCGGCGGGAGCTGGGGCCACACGTGAAGATCGACTGGCACGGGCACCGGGACCGCGGGCTGGACCTCATCAACTCCCTGAGCGCCCTGGAAGCAGGCTGCAACTGCGTCCACGCGTGCGGGCTGGGCATCGGGGAGCGAGTGGGGAATACCGCCATGGACCTCCTGCTGGTGAACCTGAAGCTGCTGGGCTGGATCGAGCAGGACCTGCGCAGCCTGCCGGCTTACTGTGAGGCCGTCTCGCGTGCCACCGGGATCCCCATCCCGTGCAACTACCCCGTGGTGGGCAAGGACGCGTTCGAGACCAGTACCGGCGTGCACGCGGCGGCCATCGCCAAGGCCTTCCGCAAGGGCGACTGGTGGCTGGCGAACCGGATCTACAGCGGGGTGCCCGCGGACGAGGTGGGGCGCGAGCAGGTGATCACCGTGGGCCCCATGAGCGGCCAGGCCAACGTGGCCTTCTGGCTGGAGCGCCACGGCCTGCCGGTTACTCAGGAGGCCGTGGAGCGGGTGCTCAGCGCGGCCAAGCTGGCCGACCGGGTCCTCACCGACGAAGAGATCCTGGCCGCCCTGCAGCCGCTGGTCCAGAAGGTGGGGTGAGGGATGGAGACCCGGACCCAAGAGCGCACCCGGATCGCCCTGCTGACGGGCAACGAGGCCATCGCCCGCGGCGCGTACGAGGCTGGGGTGGCGGTGGCCACGGGGTACCCCGGCACCCCCAGTACGGAGATCGTGGAGTACCTGGCCACCTTACCCGACGTGTACGTGGAGTGGTCCAGCAACGAGAAGGTGGCCCTGGACGTGGCGATGGGCGCGTCCATGGGCGGGGTCCGCGCCCTGTGCACCATGAAGCACGTGGGGCTCAACGTAGCGTCGGACACCTTCATGGTGGCTAACTACACGGGGGTCCGGGGCGGCCTCGTGGTCGTGAGCGCGGATGACCCCGGCATGCACAGCTCCCAGAACGAGCAGGACAACCGGCTGTACGCGAAGTTCGCGGGCGTACCGCTGCTGGAGCCCAGCGACAGTCAGGAGGCCAAGACCTTCACGGAGCTGGCGTTCTCCCTGAGCGAGGAGTTCGACACCCCCGTGCTGCTGCGCACCACTACCCGGATCAGCCACACCCGCGGGGTGGTCCAGCTGGGCGATCGCCAGGTCCCGCCGCGCCGGCCGTTCCAGCGGGACCCCGCCAAGTACGTGATGCTGCCCGCCTACGCCCGGCAGCGCCGGCCCCGGGTGCTGGAGCGGCTGCCGCGCCTCGCGGAGGTCGCCGCGCGGCCGGAGTTCCTGCGGGTGGAGATGCGCGACCCCTCCGTGGGCGTGGTGACCGCCGGGGTCTGCTACACCCTGGTGCGCGAGGTGCTGCCCGAGGCCAGCGTCCTGAAGCTGGGGATGAGCTACCCCCTTCCTCTAGACGCGATCCGCGGGTTCGCCGCGCAGGTGCGGCGGCTGTTCGTGGTGGAAGAGCTGGAGCCGTTCCTGGAGGAGATGCTGCGGGCGGCGGGCCTCCCCGTGGAGGGGAAGGCGTACTTCCCGCAGCAGGGCGAGCTCACCCCCGAACGGGTACGGGAGGGGTTTGCCCGGGCTGGCGTCCTCCCCGAGCCTGGAGACGCCGGGCGCGCCAACTTGGCCACGGCTCCCCGGCCGCCCGTGCTGTGCCCCGGCTGCCCCCACACGGCGCCGTTTCTGGCCCTGCAGCGGCTGGGTGCGGTGGTGTGCGGGGACATCGGGTGCTACACCCTGGGGGCTTTGGAACCCCTGCGGGCCATGGACGCCTGCCTTGCGATGGGCAGCAGCATCGGCATGGCCACCGGCCTCGCCCTGGCCGGCACCGCCCCGGGTCCCGTGGTGGCGGTGATCGGTGACTCTACCTTCCTGCACGCGGGACTTCCGGCCCTGGTGGACGCGGTGTACAAGCGGGCTCACGTCACCGTGGTGATCCTGGACAACGGAACCACCGCCATGACGGGCGGCCAGCCGCACCCTGCCACGGGTAGCGGCGTCCGCGGGGAGCCCGCGCCGCGGGTGGACCTGGCGGCGGTGTGCCGGGCCATGGGGGTGGAGTTCGTGCGGGTGGTGGATCCCTACGACCTGGGCGCCACCTTCGTGGCGCTGGAGGAGGCCATCCGGTACCCGGGCGTGAGCGTGGTCATCACCAACCGGCCGTGCGTGGAAGCCCCCGTGAAGGTGCGCGACGAACCGTTCCGGGTGGTCCCGGAGCGGTGCACCGCCTGCCAGCTGTGCATGGACCTGGGCTGCCCCGCCATCGTGTGGACGGACGAGACGTACGAGGGCCGGCCCAAGGTGACCATCCGACTGGACGCGTGCACCGGGTGCACCCTGTGCGCGCAGGTGTGCCCGGCGGACGCCATCGTGCGGGTGGGCCCGGGCTGGAGGAGGAGCTGAAGGTGCAGACCCGCAACGTCCTGGTGGTCGGAGTGGGAGGCCAGGGGGTCCTGCTGGCCAGCAACGTCCTGGCCGCGGCGTGCCTGGCCCGGGGCTACGACGTGAAGAAGAGCGAGGTCAAGGGGATGGCGCAGCGGGGCGGGGCGGTGGTGAGCTTCGTCCGGTACGGCGAGCGCGTGCACAGCCCCCTGGTGGAGCGGGGACGTGCGGACCTCGTTCTGAGCCTGGAGTGGGCGGAGGCCCTGCGGTGGGCCGCGTACCTGCGGCCGGGCGGGGTCCTGGCGGTAGACCTCGTGCGGATCCTGCCGCCTGCGGCCCAGCTGGATCACCGGACCTGGCAGGCCTCCTACCCCGCGGTGGAAGTGGAGCGCTTGCGGCAGGCGGGCTGGGACGTGCGCCCGTACGAGGCCAGCCGGTGTGCCGCGGAACTGGGAGACGGGCGCATGGCCAACGTGGTGCTGCTGGGCGCGGTCAGCCGGGAGCTGGAGTTCACCGTGGAGGAGTGGGAGCAAGCCCTGCGGGAGGTCGTGCCGGAGCAGGTCGTGGAGGCCAACCTCCGGGCGTTTCACGCGGGGCGGGAGCTACCGCTGGCGTCGGTGTCCCCCGGCGACGTCCGGCGTCCGGCGGCCCGGACTTTCCGCGTGGAGGTCACCGCTTCCTGGTGCAAAGGGCGCAGCTGCGGGATCTGCGTCCGGGTCTGCCCGGAGGAGGTGCTGGCCTTCGGGCCGGACGACCGGGCCACGGCGGCCAGCCCGGACCGGTGCACGGGCTGCCAGCTCTGCCAGCTCCTGTGCCCGGACTTCGCGGTGGTGGTGCGGGAGGAGGTGGCGGTTGGCTAGGTTGCGTCTGGTCCGTGGTAACACGGCCTGCGCGTACGGCGCCCTCAGCGCGGGTTGCCGGTTCTACGCGGGCTACCCCATCACGCCGTCCTCCGAGGTGGCGGAGGAGATGGCGCGCCTGCTGCCCCGGGTGGGCGGGGTGTTCGTCCAGATGGAGGACGAGATAGCGAGCCTCGCCGCCTGCATCGGGGCCTCTTTGGGCGGGCTACGGTCCATGACCGCCACCAGCGGCCCGGGCTTCACGCTGATGCAGGAACACCTCGGGTACGCGGCGCTGGCGGAGATTCCGTGCGTGGTGGTGGACGTGATGCGGCTGGGCCCCAGCACCGGGTTCCCTACAGCTCCCGCGCAGGGCGACGTGCTCCAGGCGCGGTGGGGTAGCCACGGCGACTACCCGATGGTGGTGCTTGCGCCCGCGGGTGTGCAGGAGGTGTTCGAGCTCACCGCGGCCGCCTTCGAGGTGGCGGACCGGCTCCGCACCCCGGTGGTGGTCCTGTACGACGAGGTGGTTGGTCACATGATGGAGCCCGCCACCCTGCCGGACCTGTCGGAGCTGGTGGCCTCCGGCACGTGGCGCCGGCCTTCCCCTCCGGTGCAGGGAACCTACCTGCCCTACGCGTACAGCGAGGGCACCCCGCCGCCCCTGGTGAGCTTCGGGGAGGGAACCCGCTACCACATCACTGGGCTGATTCACGACGAGTCCGGCTTCCCCACCCAGGACCCGGGCAAGGTGGGAGAGATGCTGCGCCGGCTCAACGAGAAGGTCCCGGAGGTCCCCGCGGACCAGCTCCACCCCGAGGGGGTGGCCACCGAGGACGCGGAGGTGGTGGTGGTGGCGTACGGGATTACTGCGCGGGCGGCCCGCGCCGCGGTGCGGCAGGCCCGGGAGCTGGGGGTCCGCGCGGGGCTGTTCCGTCCCCGGGTGCTGTGGCCCTCTCCCGCCACAGCCCTCCGGGAACTGTCGGGGCGCGTGGGAATGTTCGTGGTGGCGGAGATGAACTTCGGTCAGTGGGCCCGGGAAGTGGAGCGGCTGGTGGGCCGGTGGGCAGAGGTGGTGACCGTGAACCAGGTGGACGGCACGCCCCTCAGCCCCCGCACGATCCTGGAGCGGGTGCTGGAGGTGTCCAGTCCCGTGCCCTCCACGGCCGCCGGGAGGAGGATCTCATGATCCCCGACGTCCGAGGCTACTTGCGGGAAAACCGCATGCCCCACATCCTGTGCCCGGGCTGCGGGCACGGGATCGTCCTGGGTGCGTTGCTGCGGGCGGTGCACGCCCTCGGGATTCCCCAGGACCGGCTCGCGGTGGTGGCGGGGATCGGCTGCAGCAGCCGGCTGGCGGGCTACGTGGACGCCTGCACCCTGCACACCACCCACGGCCGGGCGCTGGCCTTCGCCGCCGGGCTCAAGCTCGCCAGGCCGGAGCTGGTGGTGATCGTGCTCACCGGCGACGGGGACGGCCTCAGCATCGGGGGGAACCACCTGATCCACGCGGCCCGTCGGAACGTGGACCTCACCTGTATCCTGTTCAACAACGCGGTATACGGGATGACGGGAGGTCAGGTGGCACCCACCACCCAACCCGGTTGGGTGGCGTCCACCGCACCCTACGGCCACCCGGAGCCTGCGTTCGACGGCTGCGCGCTGGTCCAGGGAGCAGGAGGTACCTTCGTGGCCCGGAGCATGGCCTACGACCCTCGAGGTCTGCAGGCCATCCTGACGGAGGCCCTAGAACACCGGGGCTTCAGCTACGTGGAGGTCCTCACCGACTGTCCGGTGTACTTCGGACGCTACAACCGGCTGGGCGAGGGCCCGGAGCTGCTGTGGAGCCAGAAGGCCCGCTTCGGCGAAGTCGGGCAGATGCTGCGGGACAAGCGATTCGTGACGCCGGACGGGACGGCGCCTGCCGGGCGCGTGGAGGGGCTGCGGTTCGGGATCCTGCACCGAGCCGAGCGGCCGGAGTTCACCCACGTGTGCTGGAGCCAGGTGAGGCGCGGAGGCGACCCGTGAAGAGGAGTGTGGTGCGGCTGGCCGGCTCAGGCGGCCAGGGCGTGGTCCTGGGCAGTGTCCTGCTGGCGGAGGCCGCCTTGCGGCAGGGCAAGTGGGCGGCGTGCTTCCACGCTTTCGGCCCCGAGGCGAGGGGCGGAGCCGCCCGGGGAGATGTGGTGATCGCGGACGGCCCGCTGGACTACCCTGTAAGCCAGGAGGTGGACGTGCTCGTGGCCCTAACTCAGGAGGCCGCGCAGCGCCACGCGGCCTCTGTGCGGCCCGGCGGGCTGGTGATCGCGGACACCACCCGCGTCCGCGAGGTCCCCCCCGGTCCCTATCGCGCGTGGCGGCTGCCCGTGTACCGGTCGGTGCGGGAGGTGCTGGGGACGGAGGCGCCGGGCAACGTGGCGTGCCTGGGGGTGCTGGCGGCGGTGACCGGCTTGGTCAGCGCGGAGGCGCTGGGCGAGGCGGTCCGGGACCGGTTCCGCCGGGACGGGGTGGCGCAGAACCTGAAGGCCCTGGAAGTGGGCCTGCGCCTGGGTCGCGAACTTCTGGCTCGGGAGGAGGCGGCCGGGTGAGGGTGGCACAGCGTGCCCGCGCACCGCGGGCGGGCAAGGCGGTCGCTCCAGAGCTGGCGCCCCTCGATGGGGAGCGGCGGCGGGAGCACATCCTGCGGGTGGCGGCGCACCTGTTCCGCACCAAGGGCTACAAGGGCACCAGCATGCGGGACATCGCGGAGGTGGTGGGGCTCACGAAGAGCAGCCTGTACCACCACATCCGCGGCAAGCAGGACCTGTTGCTGGAGATCCTCCAGCACACCGTGGACCGCGCCATCCGGCGGCTGGAGCGGATCGCCCGCAGCACCCTGTCGCCCTCCGAGCGGCTGCGGCTGGCGGTGGAGAACCACATCGTGCACCTCATCGAGGACCTGGACAACGTGGTGTGCTTCATCGAGGAGGGGAAGAACCTGGCCCCGGACCGCATGCGCGCTTACGTGCAGCAGCGGGACCGCTACGAGCGTTTCTTCCGCGAGATCGTGCAGGAGGGGATCCAGGCGGGCGAATTCCGGCTGACGGACGTGCGCCTGGCCGGCTGGGCCATCCTCGGGATGTGCAACTGGGTGGCCAAGTGGTACCGGCGCGACGGCCCCTACACGGCGCAGGAGATCGCCACCCACTTCGGGGAGTTCGCGGTCCGCGCCCTGAGCCGCGGGTACCCATTGCCGTGGCCGCCAGGGCAGGCGGAGGAGGCGCAGCGCGATGGCCCTGCCCCTTGAGGGTGTGCGGGTGGTGGACCTGAGCCAGGGTGCCGCGGGCCCCGTGTGTACCCAGCTGCTGGGGGACTTCGGCGCGGACGTGGTGAAGGTGGAGCCCCCGGAGGGCGACTGGGGACGGCAGCTGGGCCCTCCCTTCTACCCGCTCCCGGACGGCCGCAAGACCGCGGCCGCGTACGTGGGCATGAACCGCAACAAGCGCAGCGTGGTGGTGGACCTGAAGCACCCCGCGGGTCGCGAGGTGGTGTTGCGGCTGGTGGACCGGGCGGACGTGTTCGTGGAGAGCTTCCGTCCTGGGGTGGCCGAACGTCTGGGCCTGGGCGCACCCACCCTGCTGCAGCGCAACCCCAGGCTGGTGTACTGCAGCATCTCCGCCTTCGGGCAGCACGGGCCGTGGAGGGACCGGCCTGGGGTGGACGGGGTGGTGCAGGCCATGAGCGGGCTCATGAGCATCACGGGCACCGAGGACGGCCCGCCCGTGAAGGTGGGCGTGCCCGCCGCCGACATGGTGGGCGGGTTCCTGGCCGCCACCGGGATCCTGCTGGCCCTGCTGGGCCGCGAGCGCACGGGAGCCGGGCAGGTGGTGGACCTCAGCCTCCTGGATGCCCTGCTGGCATTTCAGACCGTGCCCGTGGCCATGTACTTCTGCTCGGGCACTCCGCCCCCGCGCAGCGGCAGTGCGGCTCCCTACGCGGCACCCAACGAGGCCTTCCCCACCCGGGACGGGTGGGTGATGGTGGCTGCGTACAGCCCGGAGCGGTGGGAAAGACTGTGCCAGGTCCTGGGGTGTCCCCAGCTGGCCACAGACCCGCAGTTCGCCACCAACGACCTGCGGGTGCGCAACCGGCCGGCGCTGCGCAGGGCTCTGGAGCCCCTGTTCCGGACCCGCACCACCGCGGAGTGGGTGGAGGTCCTGCAGGCCGCGGACATCCTGTGCGCGCCGCTGCTGACCTATCCGGAGCTGGCGGACTCCCCGCACGTGGTCGAGCGCCAGATGGTGGTGGAGATCACCCACCCCCAGGCCGGCAGCGCGCGGGTGGCCGGGATCCCCATCCGGCTCAGCCACACGCCCGGCCGCCTGAACCGGCCGGCGCCGCTGCCCGGAGAGCACACCCGCGAGATCCTGCGGGAGGCCGGGTACACGGACCAGGAGGTGGCGGAACTGCTGCGCTGCGGGGCGGTCCGGGCCTGGACGCAACCGGTGGAGGTGTGAGCGATGGCGGACGTGGTGGTGTACCAGCGGGAAGAACGCATTGGGGTCCTCACCCTGAACCGGCCGGAGGCGCTGAACGCGCTGACCGTGGAGATGCTGGAGCGCATGAACGCCTACCTGGACGAACTGGAGGCCGACCCCGACGTGCGGGTGGTCCTGCTGACGGCCGCGGGTGACCGAGCGTTCTGCGTGGGCGCGGACCTCCGGGCGCGGGCGCAGGAGTACGAGGCTGGGGTCGTGGAGGATCCCATGGGCAGGCAGATCCGGAGGCTCCTGCGCCGGCTGGAGACCCTGGATCGCCCCGTGGTGGCAGCCATCCACGGTTACTGCCTCGGGGGAGGCCTGGAGCTGGCGCTGAGCTGTGACCTGCGGGTGGCCTCGGACAAGGCGCAGTTCGGGCTGCCGGAGGCCAACGTGGGCAGCATGCCCGGTGCGGGCGGGACGCAGCGGCTGACCCGCCTGGTCGGCCCCGCGTGGGCGAAGGACCTGATCTTCACGGGCCGCCGCATCGACGCCCAGGAGGCGTACCGGATCGGGCTGGTGAACCGCGTGGCCCCCTCGGACAGCTACCTGGAGGAGGCGAAGAAGCTGTGCGCGGAGATCGCCCGCAAGGCGCCGCTGTCGTTGCGCTACGCCAAGTGGGCGGTGAACCTGAGCCAGGACGTAGACCTGGAGTCGGGGCTGAACTTCGAGGCTCGGTGCCACGCCCTGCTGCGGCACAGCGAGGACCGGAAGGAGGGCATCCAGGCGTTCCTGGAAAAGCGGGAGCCGAACTTCGTGGGCCGCTAGGGTTGGCGGCCGGAAGGAGGGAGCTGTATGGGCGTGCGGGACCGGGTGGCTATCATCACGGGGTCGGGACAGGGCATCGGCGCCGGGGTGGCGGAGAAGCTGGCCGCGGAGGGTGCCCGGGTAGTGGTGAACGACGTGGTGGCGGAGCGGGCGGAGCAGGTGGCCGCCCGCATCCGCGAGGCAGGCGGCCAGGCCATCGCCGTGGTCGCGGACGTGAGCCGCCAGGAGGGAGCGGAGCAGCTGGTCTCCCGGACCCTGGAGGCCTTCGGTCAGGTGGACATCCTGGTGAACAACGCGGGCATCGCGCGCGACCGGTGGCTCGTGAAGATGAGCGAGGAGGACTGGGACGAGGTCCTGCGGGTGAACCTGAAGAGCCAGTTCTTGTGCTGCCGGGCCGCCGTCCCCCACATGATGGAGCGCAAGTACGGCCGCATCGTCAACATCTCCTCTCGGGCGTGGCTGGGCGGTCCCGGACAGGCCAACTACGCGGCCAGCAAGGGGGGGGTGGTGAGCCTCACCCGCACCCTGGCCCTGGAGCTGGCCAAGTTCGGCATCACCGTCAACTGCATCGCCCCGGCACTGATCGACACCCCCCTGTTTCAGAGCCTGAAGGAAGACGTGCAGCAGCGGCTGGTGCAGACGGTGCCCGTGGGACGCGTGGGCACCCCCGCGGACGTGGCGCACGCGGTGCTGTTCTTCGCGTCCGAGGAGGCCAGCTACATCACCGGACAGCTCCTGTACGTGTGCGGGGGCCGCAGCCTGTCCAGCGCGTAGCGACAGGAGGTGCGGGAGATGCAGGCGCGGAGCCTGGTGGCGGCGGTTGCGGTCTGTGCGGCGGTGGCCTCCGTGGGTGCGGCAGGGCCCGCGGGCCGCACCGTCACCGTGGCCATCGGACCCCCCGCGGTGATCGGCTACCTGCCCGTGTATGCGGCCCAGGGGCTGGGGTATTTCCGAGACCTGGAGCAGCGGACCGGGGTCCGGGTGCAGTTCGTGGACTTCCGGGGTGGCACCGAAGCCGCCATCGCGTTGATCACGGGCGACGCGGACTTCGCCACCGTCACGTTGACCCACGTGGTGAAGGCGCACGAGCAGGGGAAGGACCTGAAGTTCCTCCTGACGTTCTTCAACGCGCAGGCCATGGCCCTGGTGGTACAGCCGGACCTGCCCGTGCAGACCCCCGCGCAGCTGGCGGGGCGGAAGATCGGGATCACCAGCTTCGGCTCGGCCACCCACATGCAGGCCCGTCACATCCTCCGGTACTTCCGGGTGGACCCCGACGCGGTCCAGTACGTGGCGGTGGGGGGCCCAGCCACCGCGGTGGCCGCGTGGAGGCGGAAAACCATTGACGCCCTGGTCTACCTGGATCCCGTGATCACCCAACTGGTCTCCGAGGGGGCGGCCCGGCTGCTGTACGACGTGCGGACCGTGGAGGGCACCGTGCGCCTGTACGGGGCCCCGTACATCAGTAGCGGCCTGCTGACCCGCGCCGAGGTGGTCCGGCGCGATCCGCACCTGGTTCAGGAGCTGGTGGGGGTGTTCGTCCGCACCCTGCGCTGGCTCCGGGCCCACCGCACCCAGCTGGACCGGGTGGCGGCCGCTCTGCCCCGGGAGCTGGGCTGGACGCCGGACATCCTGCGGGCCAACCTGAGCGGCCTGTCTGCGGACGGCCGCGTGCTGCCCGAGGCGGTGGCGGCGGTGGTGCGCTCTCTGCGGGAGGACGGGCTCGTGAAGGGGGACTTCCGCGCCGGTTACGACCAGCTGGTGGAGGCGCGGTTCGTGGAGAGGGCCATCGTGGGAGCGCGCTAGGAGGATGGGAATGTCTGAGGTGGAACGGGTCTCCGAGTCGTACGTCCCCTTCCGACCCGGGCTCCTGCGGTTCGAGGGCGGTCGAGGGGTGCTGGTGGGGGGGCGCTGCCGCAGCTGCGGCGCGGTGTACTTCCCGGCCCCGGAGGTGTGCGCGCGGTGCCAGGGCCAGGACCTGGAGGGGGTGGACCTGAGCGGCCGGGGAACGGTGTACACGTACACCGTGGTGCGGCAGTCCACGCCCGAGTTCCGGACCCCCTACGTCCTCGTGTACGTGGACCTTCCCGAGGGGGTGCGGGTCCTGGGCCAGCTGGTGGGCTGTGAGCCGGAAGCCGTGCGGGTCGGCATGCCCGTGGAGGTCGTGTTCGAGGAGGTCGCCAGAGACCCGCAGGGCCGGCCCGTGGTGGGGTGGCGTTTCCACCCTGCGACGGAGGCGTGAGGAGGGATAGCCATGGACGTGTACGTGGTGGGAGCCGGCATGACGAAGTTCGGCAAGCACCCCGACCGGGACGCGGTAGACCTGGCGGTGGAGGCGGTCAACGAGGCCATCCGGGACGCGGGCGTGGACCGGAGGCGGATCCAGGCGGCTTACTGCGGGCACGTGTACGGCGGGATGGTGCTGGGGCAGAAGGTCCTGGCGCGCACGGGGCTCGCGGGGATCCCGCTCGCCAACGTGGAGAACGCGTGCAGCAGCGGCGCCACCGCCATCCGGGAAGGGTACCTGGCCATCCGGGCCGGGGAGTACGACGTGGTGCTGGCCTTCGGGGTGGAGCACCTCACCACCCGGTTCCGAGGGGCTTTGACGCCCGGCGAGGAGGACCTGGAGGGCGCCCTGGGCCTCACCATGCCCGCGGTGTACGCCATGCGGGCGGTGCGGCACATGACGGAGTTCGGGACCACGCGGGAGGAGCTGGCCTACGTATCCGTGAAGAACAAGCGCAACGCCAGCCTCAACCCCTACGCACAGTTCCAGAACCCGGTGACGGTGGAGGACGTGCTGAACTCCCGCCCCATCGCCGACCCCCTGCGGTTGCTGGACTGCTGCCCGGTGAGCGACGGCGCGGCGGCGGTGGTCCTGGCCAGCGAGCGGGTCGTAGGCGAACTGGGCCGCAGCCGCGCGGTGCGGCTGGCTGCCGCCAGCCTGCGCACGGGCACCGTGGAGGTGGGGTTGCCCTCCATGGCCTTCGAGCCTCTCACCCGCGCTACCGCCCAGGACGCCTACGAACGCGCGGGTGTGGGTCCGGAGGACGTGGACTTCGCGGAAGTCCACGATTGCTTCTCCATCGCGGAGGTGCTGCGGGTGGAGGGTCTGGGCCTGTACCCGGTGGGCGAGTACCCGAAACGGGCCGCCCGCGGTGAGGCCGACATCGGCGGCCGTCTGCCCATCAACCCTAGCGGGGGCCTTCTGGGTAAGGGCCACCCCCTGGGTGCCACGGGGGTGGCGCAGGTGGTGGAGCTGGTGCGGCAGCTGCGGGGCGAGGCCGGCCCGCGGCAGATCGAGGGCGCCCGCGTGGGCTTGGCCCACTGCCGCGGGGGCAAGGCCGCGGGAGTTGAGGGCGCGGCCTGCACGGTGTTGATCGCCACCCGGTAATTTAGTAGTAGGAGGAAAAAAGGTGGAGCAGCTCCCGATCCGGTGCGTCATCATGCGGGGCGGCACCAGCAAGGGGCTGTTCCTGCGCTTCAACGACCTTCCCGAGGACCCGGCCCTGCGGGACCGGGTGATCCTGGCCCTGTTCGGAAGCCCGGACCCCCGCCAGATCGACGGCCTGGGCGGGGCGGACATCCTCACCAGCAAGGTGATGATCGTGGGGCCGCCCTCGCGTCCGGACGCGGACGTGGACTACCTGTTCGGGCAGGTGAGCATCACCGAGCCCGTGGTGGACTACGACATCAACTGCGGCAATCTGTCTGCCGCGGTGGGCGTGTACGCGATTCAGGAAGGGTTCGTGCGGGCGCGGGAGCCTACCACCCGGGTGCGCATGTACAACTGGAACACCCGCAGGGTCCTGGTGGCGGAGGTTCCCGTCCGGGATGGCACACCCCGGGTGGAGGGCAGTTGCCGCATCGACGGCGTCCCCGGCACCGGTGCGGAGGTGGTGCTGGACTACGCCGACAGCGTCGGAGCGACCACCGACCGCCTGCTGCCTACGGGCCACGAACGGGATGAGGTGTTCGTGCCGGAGCTGGACCGCAACGTCCCCGTGAGCGTGGTGGACGTGGCCAACGCCTGCGTGTTCTTCCCCGCGGAAGTGCTGGGCTGGCGAGGCACCGAGGGGCCCAGGGAGGTGACGCCGGACCACCTGCGGGCCGCGGACGCCATCAAGCGCCGGGTCGCGGAACGCCTGGGTCTGCCGCCGGACGGGCTGGTGCCCATCCCCGTGGCGGTGGCCCCTCCCGCCGCGTACCAGACCCTCCAGGGCCAGACGGTCCGAGAAGACGAAGCCGACCTGCTGGTGCGGCTTTTGGGCGGCCGCCCGCTGGCGCTGCACAAGGCGTACGCGGCCACCGCGGCCGCGGCCACCGCGGTGGCCGCCCGCATCCCGGGAACCGTCGCCCACGAGGTGTCGCGGCGGCGGGCGGACGAGGAGGTGGTGCTGGGCCACCCCAGCGGGACCTTCCCCGTGCGGGTCAGGGTTTCCGGCGAGCCCGGGGCCTGGAGGGTGGAGCGCGCCAGCTACTCCCGTACCGCCCGCCGCCTCATGGAGGGCTACGCCTTCGTCCGCACCTCCCTGCTGCGCGCCTGACGTCGGGTTTCCCGTCGGCGGTCACTGCGGTCATCCGCCCTCCCGGCAGAACCGACGAGGTTTGACAAGCCAGATGTACACTTTACATGGTCAAGCGAGGGGTTTCAGCGATGAATCGGGCCAGCGTTGCGGAAGCGCGGCGCAGGTTCGCGCAACTTCTTGAGGGAAGCCGAGGTCGGTCGTCCCGTTACCGTCCTGCGCAGGGGTTGGCCCGTTGCGGTTTTGGTGTCCGCCAGTGTCTACGACGAACTGGAGCGGAGGTTCGGCTATCTGCGGGCCCTGGAGACCTCCGACCGGCTCGGTGGAAGGTCCGGAGTTCCCGATGCCCTGACAGTGGCGCGGGCAGCGCGGGAGGAGCTGGAGACCAGGGGTTGAGGACCATAGTCCCCGACGCCAGCGTGCTGTTGGCCTTTTACCTGCCGGCCGAACCCTAGCGGGCTGCCCTGGCCCTCCTGAAGGCGTACACGGAGGGCCGGATTCACTTCGCAGTACCCCCGCCGACGCTGTACGAGGTCCTCAACGGGCTGGTGAGGACCGTCCGGGGGCTGCGCACCGGCCAGAGCCTGCCTACCGACGACGCCACCGCTATCCTGCAAGCGTTCCTGGCCCTGAGGGTTGAGGTGGCGCCGGTGGAGGGGATGGAGGACGAGATCCTGCGGACCGCAGCCCACCATCAGCGGTCAGCGTACGACGCCGCTTACCTGGTGCTGGCGCGTCGGAACGGATGGGAGCTGGTGACCGGCGACGATGGGTTCCTCCACGCGGTGTCAGGCGAGTTTCCCTTTGTGTGGCGCGTGGAAGACCTCGCCAGCCGTATCTGAAACCGGCCTTCGCCCATCTCAGGGGAGCGGGACTTTTACGCCCTGCGGCGCCTAGCGGAGCAGGGCGGCACCGAGTAAGCCCAGCATGCCGAGGAGGGCGGTAACCAGAATACCGGTGTGCCAGGCGAACCACCGGCTGAACTTCTGGTCTAAGGCGTCGAGGCGGCTGCTGAGCTCTTCGCGGAAGCGGTCTACCTTCTCGTCCAGGGCGTCGATTCGTCGGTTGAGTCGGCTGTCCAGGGCGTCGAGGCGGCCGCTGAGCTCTTCGAGGAAGCGGTCCACCTTCTGGTCCAGGCCGTGGATGTCCTGTCGGAGCTGGCCGTAGCCCCCCGACAGCTCCTCGACCTTGCCCTCGGGGTAGGCCACGCGTTCTTCCAAGGTCGGCATTTCTAGGCCCAGGCTACCGGAAAGGCAGGCGCGTGCCAAGGTGGTGGCTGGTCGGCGGCCGTGAAGCCGCGCGGGCCCGCGACCGTCTGTTCTGATAGAATACCGGCGATCCACATTGCCGTGGTTGAGGAGGTCTGTGGGGTGCGGCGCTTCGTGGTCCTCGTGGCCGTCCTGGCCGGCAGCGCCGCGCTCGCGGCGGCGGCAGTTCCCGATCCGCGGTGGGTAGCGGTCAGCGTGTCCCTCGAGGGCACGGTCCAGCCGGAGGGCCACTACTACGTGGCCTTCGGGAACCAGGAAGGGTTTCTGCGCGGGCCCGAGCCGGACGGGGAAGGGTGGGTGGTGTACGTGCTGCTGCACCGGGACCGCTTCTACCTGGGTACCGTCACCAGTTTCGACCCGCCGCCGCGCCTGTTCCGGTTCGCCCGCCCGCCCGAGCCCTACAGCCGCGGGAACGTGGGCCGGGACCGGCGCGGGTGGCAGGTGGAGATCCCCCTGGCTTTACTGGCCGTGGACGGTCGGCCGCCGCGCTGGGTGAAGGTGAACGTGGTCACCGCGGACGGCGAACGCAGGTTCCTGGATGCCCTGGGCCGGGGGTTCGAGGACCGGGTGGGGTTCGTGACGTTGGACCTGCAGCGCGAGGTGTACCGAACGTTCGCGGACGATCGGGGGGACGCACCCATGGGCTACGACGTGGTGGGTGGCACGGTGACTGTCAGGGTTCCTTGAACGGGGGGGAGGCCTGCCGTGAGCGCTCGCGCACTTGCGGCGCTAGTGGGGAGCTTGCTCCTGTCCGGCTGCGCGGAGTCGAACCTGGTCCGCAGCACGGCCACGGACACCACCCCGCCTACGGTGGTGGCGACCCTGCCCGCCAACGGGGCTGAGAACGTCACGGAGGCCCGGGTGGTGGTGACCTTCAGCGAGCCCATGTCCACGGCCACCGTGCGCCTGGAGGCCACGCCGGGGGTCAACTGGGGTAGCCCCACCTGGTCGGACGGCGACCGCACCGCCACCTTCGTG
>CALIMJ010000023.1 GCA_938028835.1 uncultured bacterium
AGCGAGCACAGAGGGATCCGCGGTTGCGAGCTCCCGGGGGGCACCCCGGGAACGGGGCCTGCGTCGCTGCCACTCGCGGCTTCGGACGGAACAGCGCTCTCGGTGGCCTGGTGTCCGGCCGTGCTGTCGTGTCCGCTCGACCGCCTCCCGAGCGAAGAGGGCGGCTTCCCCGGGGTCCCCGTGAAGTCCGCGACTTCACGGGGCGGCTTCAGGATCCCCGATTCCTCCCGCAGGAGCCGCACCTCGCGCCGCAGCCGCCGCAACTCCTCCCGCTCCGCTGTAACTCGCTAGCCGCAGGAGTGGCTGCCGAGGGGGGTCGGGCGGACCGGACCGGGCTGGTCCACAAGGTGGCGGAGGCTGGGGCCCACCGGGGTCGAGAGCCGGCCAGCGGGCAGGTGGAGGCGAGGACGAGTAGAAATCGGCTACGTCTTTTGAAGGATGCTCGGGGAGGAGGGCGGAATCCTTATATAACACCGTGGGGGTTGTCGGCGCTGTGACCATCGGCCAAGCTCCGCGGGACGACATCGTCTCGGAGCTGCGGCTTCTGCTCGGTGGCGGGGTAAGTATCGTGGAGGCGGGAGCGCTGGACGACCTTCTCCACGAGGAAATCGCAGCCCTGGCGCCCGCCGCCGGGGAAGCCGTACTGGTGACACGGCTGCGGGACGGATCGAGCGTGCGGGTGGCGCACCGGCACATCATGCCCCGTCTGGCCCGGGTGGTGGAGGCGCTCGCCCGGCGGGCGGACCTGGTGCTTCTGCTCTGCACCGGCACCTTCCCGCCGTTGCACGCAGCGTGCCCGGTGCTTTACCCCGAACGACTGCTCCGGAACTTCGTGCAGGCGGTGGCATCCGACTGGCACATTGGGGTGGTGACGCCGGATACGGGCCAGGTGGCAGAACAGCAGACGCGGTGGTCCGAGGTGGGGGGGCGCGTGACCGTGTGTGCTGCGTCGCCGTACGAGGACGTGAGCCGCCTGGCGGAGGCGGCGCGCGATCTGGCTTCGCAGAGAGTGGATCTGATCGTTCTGGACTCGCTGGGCTACAACGTGGCGGCGAAAGAGATGGTGCGAGAAGTCGCCGGTGTTCCCGTCATCCTCCCGCGGACGGTACTGGCCCGGGCCGCTGCAGAGCTCCTCTGATGAAGGTCGTGGGGGAGAGGGACACGGGTCCGAGGTGGTCTACAGCGCCACCCGCACGCGTTCTCTGCCGCTCGGCGTCTCGATGCGCAATCCGCTGCGCGGGTCAGCAGCGGGAGGGGGGATCCAAACGGGTGCTGCGGTAGGTTCCCAGGGCGCGCCGCGGGGTGGTACGGCAGAGGTTGCCGGACCGCGGGACCAGCAGTCCCCTCAGTCCACCACGTAACCCTCTCGTCGGTCGCGTTCTGCGAGCTCGGGGGGCCGGTCGGCAGGATCCCCATAGCCGCTGCCACCGGCCGAACGAACGATGATGAGGTCGTCCGCACGCCGCAGCTCTACCAGTTGTCCGATGCCTGCCACGGGCTGTACCCGCGCACCCCGCACCTCCGCGCCCGCCGGGCTGCCGGGCTGGCCCCCCAACAGCCCGGCCTGCGGTGAGTCGCTGCCGTGGGGTAAGACGTTGACCAGTACCGGAAGCCCGTCGTCGTACAACTTGCGCAGGACGACCTCCTGGCCCAGACCCCCGCGGTACCGACCGGGCCCGCCGGAGCCGGGGATGAGCTCCTTGCGCTCCACGAGCAGGGGAGCGCGCTGCTCGAACAGCTCGACCTGAACGTTGCCGGCGGAAGTCGGGTACATCAGGGCGGCGTAGCCATCCCCGTGGGCGCTGGCGCCCTGGCCGCCGCCGAACATGATGTGGTCGTTGAACGTCTCGCCGCGCTCGTCTTGGCCGTAGGCGGCGCACGCGACGGGCAGCCCCGTGAAGGCCTGTACCCGGTCGGGCAGGATCTCTGCCAGCGCCCGGAAGATGGCGGGTCCGCAGAACCACCCGACCATGGTGCGCTGGCTGACGGCGGCAGGGTAGCGGCAGTTGAGGATGCTGCCCTCCGGGGCGCGCACCCGCAGGGGCCGGAAGCACCCTGCGTTGCTGGGGATCTCGGGTGTCAGGATGGACTTCAGTACGTAGACGCTGTGCGCGGCCGTGTAGGTCAGGGTGCAGTTGACTCCGCCCTCCGGGAGCTGTGGTGGTACGTCGTCCCAGTCCACCGTGATCTCGTCCCCTTCCACGATGACAGCGCAGCCCAGGCGCAGCCGCTCGCCCCGCAGGGTGAAGGTGGACGAGCCGCGGTAGACGCCATCCGGAACGCTCCGGATGGCCCTCCGCATCGCCTCCTCTGCGCGCCGCTGCACCTCCACCGCCAGCGGCTCCAGGGAGCGCAGACCGTAGTCGTCCATCAACGCCAGCAGGCGCTGCGCGCCCACCCGGTTGGCGCTCACCAGGGCGTGGATGTCTCCGAAGACCATCTCCGGCCGGCGGACGTTCCGCCGGATGATCGCCGCGAGGTCCTCGTTGAGATGGCCGGCGTGGTAAAGGCGTAGCGGCGGGATCTGGAGACCCTCCTCATAGATTTCGCGGGCGCGAGCGGAGTCCTTGGTGCCGCCGATGTCGGAGCAGTGACCGATGGAGCCCAGGATCGCCACCAGCTCGCGCTCGCGGAAGACGGGCGTCACCACCGCCAGGTCGAAGAGGTGCCCCGCGCAGATCCAGGGGTCATTGGTGATGAGGACGTCCCCTTCCTGGAGCGCGTCCACGGGGAACACGTCAAGGAGGCGGCGAACGGCGAGGGGCAGGGTCAGATTGAACACGGGCATGGAGCGGGGCGAGTGGGCGATGGAGTTGGCTCTGCCATCCAGCACTTCACAGCCGAAGTCCTGGGCCTCCCCGATGATGGTGGAGAAGGCGGTGCGTCGGACAGTCACCCAGCATTCCTCGGTCACGTTGATCAGGCGGCTCCACAGGATTTCCAGGGTAACCGGATCGAAGCCGGTGGCGATACTCACGCGCTTCCCCCTTTCGGTTCGCGGCTGGCGTCACGGGGGGCTACGGACGCGGCAGCACCCAGCCGGTCTGCGCCCGCGTCTGCCACTCGCGCGTCGACCGCCAGCTCGATGACCAGGTTGTAATGCGGATCAACGGTCAGCAGATCACCACTCCACAGCAACGTGGTGGCCTCCGCCTCCTCGATGACGGCAGGGCCGACAAGGGTGTTGCCCGGCACCAGGTCGTAACGGCCGTAGACCGGGACTTCGGCGAACCGTCCCTCCACGTGTGGACTGCCGGCAGCAGCGGTTTCCGGAGGCAGGTAGATGGGGCGGTGGCCCTTGCACTTGGCAGTCGCGCGTCCGCGCGCGCGCACGGCTGCGGCCATGTCCACCTCCGGAGCGGGGCCCACGACCCGCACCCGCCAGTTCAACGCCTGGACGGGGTACCCCTGGAGCGCCATCCCGTACTGGCCAGCGTAGGCGTCGTCGAAGGCCACATGCAGGCGTTCGGCGGCGTCGGGGGGCAGAGGGTTGGGCACCGGGATCTCCAGGTCGTGGAACTGTCCCAGGTAGCGCATTCCGGCCCTGCGCTCGACGTGTACACGGTCCTCGTTGGCCCCGGCGGCGAGGGCCAGCGTCCGCCCTTCCGCTTCCATCTCGCGCAGCGCCTGTTCCACCGCGGACCAGTCAAGATGGTACAGCTCCCCCGCCAGTGACCGTCCCAGCTCGAATCCCGCCGGTGCGGCCAACAAGCCTACCGCAGAGGCCACGCCCGAGGCCGGCGGGACGAGCACCTGGCGCATGCCCAGCAGCCGGGCGACGCGGACGGCTACGGCAGGTCCGGCGCCGCCCAACGCCACCAGGGCGAACCGCCGGGGATCCTGCCCGCGCTCGATCAGGTAGAGGCGGGCCGCCTGCGCCATCGACTCGCAGACCACGGCGAAGATCCCCCAGGCCGCCCGCACCGGGTCGAGGCCGAGGGCGCGCCCAAGGCGATCGACCGCCCCCCACGCGGCAGCCGCGTCGAGTGGCATCGTACCGCCGAGGAAAGCTCCCGGATCGAAGTAGCCAAGCACGACGCATGCGTCCGTTACGGTGACATCCGTACCGCCCCGCCCGTAGCAGGCGGGTCCGGGATCGGCGCCGGCACTCTGGGGCCCTACCCGCAACAGGCCCATCGTGTCGGCCCGAGCGATGGAGCCTCCGCCGGCTCCGATCTCCATCATGTCCACTACCGCCGTCCTCACGGTCAGGCCTGAGCCTGGGGTGAAGCGGTGGACGCGCGCGACCTCCATCTGCGTCGTGACGTGCGGACGCCCGTCCCGGACCAGGCAGATCTTGGCTGTGGTGCCACCCATGTCGAGCCCCACCAGGTCGCGCCGCCCGGCGCGGCCACTGATGCGTCCTACTGCCAGGGCTCCGGCCGCGGGCCCGGACTCCAGGAGACGGATAGGGAACCGTCTGGCGGTGTCGACGGTAGCCAGCGTACCGTTGGAGAGCATCATCAGCAGCCGGCCCCGGAAGCCTTCAGCAGCCAGTGCCTCCTCCAGGTGACGCAGATAACGGTCCACCAGCGGCTGGACGTAAGCATTGCAGACGGTGGTGGAGGTACGCTCGAACTCTCCGATCTCGGGACAGACCTCGCTGCTCAACGAGAGAAAGAGCCCCGGGGCTTCCTCGCGCACCACCGCTGCCGCCAGTCGCTCGTGGGCGGGATTGCGGTAGGCGTGGAGGAACACGATGGCCAGCGAGTCCACGCCCTCGGCGACCAGCGCCCGGACGGCCCGCCGGACTGCCTCGACGTCGAGGGGTACGCGCACCGTGCCATCTCGGGTCATCCGTTCGGGGATCCCGATCCGCCAACGGCGTGGCACCAGGGGCTCGGGGTAGCGGAGGAAGAGGTCGTAGATGTCGTACCGCTGCTCCTTGCCCATCTCGAGGATGTCCCGGAACCCCTCCGTGGTGAGGAGCGCGGTCCGGGCGCCCTTGCGCTCGATCATCGCGTTGGTGACCAGCGTGGTAGCGTGGATCAAGGTAGTGATGTCCTCCAGCCCCCCACCGACGCGCGCGCACAGCGCCCGCAGCCCCTGCAGGGCCCCCTCCGCGGGTGCTCTGGGAGTGGTCAGCACCTTATGCCAGTGCAGCGCGCCGGTCTCCTCGTCAAGCAGCGCGAGGTCGGTAAAGGTCCCTCCGATGTCCACGCCTACCCGGTAGCCCATGCGTCACCTCTTCCCTTGCTCCCCGACCTGCGCTCGCCAGCCTCCAACGCAGGCTCTTCCCTCGACCCGGCGAACTCGGCTACTGAGCACCCCAGCTCACCGCCTGCAGCCCGACCAGCCGATCGACGATCAGGACGATCACCACACTCATCAGGACGCTGACCGTCGACACCGCGGCCGCGGCCGGGTCGAAGGAGAACCGCAAGTAGTCGAACAGCTGAATGGGCAGCGTGCTGTTGCCCACACTGACCAGCAGGAGAGAGATCGGGAACTGATCGAAGGACGTGATGAAGGCAAACAGCGCCCCGGAGATCACGCCCCCCTGGATCAGGGGCAGCGTGATCCGCCTGAACGTCGTGAAGGGTCCGGCTCCCAGGGAGCGTGCTGCTTCCTCAAGCGAGCGGTCGAAGCCGGCTAGGACTGCGGAGACCGTCAGGAAGACGTAGGGCAGGGAGACGAGGGTGTGTCCGATGAAGAGAGCCCTCATCCCACGCGTGCCGATTCCCGTCGCGAGAAAGAAAATGAGCAGGGCGATGCCGGTCAGGATGGCCGGAAGCTGCAGGGGAGCGAGGATGGCCAGCCGCAGTACATTGCGAAAGCGGGCGGAATGACGCACGACGTACAGGGCCGCCGCCGTCCCCAGAAGTGTACTGGCGACGGTCACCCACGCCGCCAGCTTGAGACTGAACAGGAAGCTGCGGACAAACGGCTCGGTCTGCGCCGCCCGGATGAACCAGCGCAGAGAGAGGCCCTGCGGTGGGAAGGCCAGATAGTCCCCCGCGTTCAGCGCGGCGAGGACCACGATGGCCATGGGGCCGATGAGAAAGATGTAGACCCCGGTGACGACGATGGCGAGCCAGGTCCCGCGCCCGGTTATGCGCGCGTCCACGGCATCCCTCGCGCCAGCAGGCGTAGGTAGAGTGCCACCACAGCGGCAGTGAGACCGAAAAATACCATGGACAGCGCGGACCCCAGGGGCCAGTTGAAGGCGTCCAGGAGGGTCTGCACGATGAGCATCGGCATGACCAGGACATTGCTGGCCCCGAGGAGGATCGGGATCACGTACGAGCTGACCGCCAGCACGAAGACGAGCAGGGTCCCCGCCTGGACACCAGGCAGGGAGAGCGGCCAGACCACCCGGCGAAAGGCCGCCCAGGGGGAGGCGCCGAGCGACCGGGCGGCTTGAATGAGGTCGGGAGGGATGTTCTGAAGCGCACCGGCGATGGCCAGCGCCATGAACGGCACATAAACGTGGACCAGGCCGATAACGATGGCGGTGGGCGTCCCGATCAGCACGAGCTCGTGGCCGGTGAGCCGCTGCACCGCCAGGTTCACCAGCCCCACCCGTCCCAGCAGGATCATCCAGGCGAAGCCGCGCACGACTAAGCTGACCAGCAGGGGCGAGATCAGGAGCATGAGGAGCCAGCGTCGACGACGCCGCGGCGCGTAGCTCAGGTGGTAGGCTACCGGGTAGGCGATAAGGAGCGTGAGCGCCGTGGTCAAGCCCGCCAGCCAGAAGGTCCGGTACATGACCCGCCAGTGGAAGGGGTCCAGGAGCGCTCGGGCATAGTTGGCCAGCGTGAACTCAGGCTCGTAGGCGCCGACGGCGGGTTTCACGAGGAGGCTCATCCGGACCATGTTGACGTAGGGCACGAGAAAGAAGACCGCCAGAAGGAGCAGCGTGGGCGCGATGAGCAGCCAGGGTGGCAGTCCACGGCGAGGAGCTGCTCGGACGCCCGCCCGGAGAATGCCTTCGGTACTCGCCACCTCACGCCTCCCGTGCGTGCACGGCCCAGGCGGCGGACGGGTCGAAGCTCAGGTTGACGGCCCTACCGGGTGCTACGGCCCGGGATGGGTCGGCCTGCACGCGTAGCTGCAACCCGCCCGGGGCCTCCACCCGGTAGTCGACAAGGTTGCCCAGGTAGACGCGCTCGCGCACCGTCCCCCGCAGCTGGTTCGGGTGGGTCTCGTCGAACCGCAGCGCCTCCGGACGCACGCAGATCAAGACGTCCCTGCCGGCTTCCGCCTCCCCCGCGCAGGTGAAGGTCCCAGCAGCCGTGCGCACGACCAGAAGGCCGTTCTCTCGGCCGGCTACTCTGCCGGGAATGAAGTTGGAGAGCCCGACGAATTCCGCCACCCAGGCATTGGTGGGGCGCCGATAGATCTCCTCCGGAGGGCCGATCTGCTGCAGGCGACCGTCGCGCATGAGGGCGATGCGGTCAGCCAGCACCATGGCCTCCGCCTGGTCGTGGGTCACGTACACCGTGGTGATCCCCACCTCCCGCTGCAGCTGCCGGATGTAGAACCGCATGTCCTCTCGGAGCCGCGCATCCAGGTTGGCGAGCGGCTCGTCGAGCAGGAGTACAGCCGGGTTCATCACGAGCGCCCGGGCGAGCGCTACGCGCTGTTGCTGTCCGCCGGAGAGCTGCCGGGGGTAACGGTGTTCCAGCCCGTGCAGCTGGACCCGGTCCAGGATTGCTGCGACGCGATCCCGGATGAGTCGGGGAGACTCGCGGCGCATCTCGAGCCCGAAGGCGACGTTCTGCCAGACCGTCATGTGCGGGAACAGGGCGTAATTCTGGAAGACGATCCCGACGTTTCGGCGCTCCGGCGGCAGCGCCGTGACCGGACGGCCGCTGAACAGAACCTCCCCGGCGTCCGGGACCTCCAGGCCGGCGATCAGTCGCAGCGTCGTGGTTTTGCCGCACCCGGAGGGGCCCAGGAGGGTGACCAGCTCACCCTCCTGGATCTCCAGGTCCAGCTCCCGAACCGCCGCGACGGCGCCGAACCGCTTGGTCAGCCCGCGTAGCGTGATCGACGACATTCCACCCTTACCGCCCCAGGATCACGCGGTTCCACCGATCGATCATCTGCTCTCGCGCGCCGGCGTTCACCCAGTCCCAGTCCCACTTCATGATCTGCCGGATCTGCGCCGGGGTGTGCACGGGGATCTGCAGGGCCAGGCGCCCCGTGATCTTCACCGTGCGGTTCGCCGGGGTCCACCAGAACTGCGCCGCCCACTTCTCCTGGACCGGGCGGGACAGGAAGTAGTTGATGAATCGGAACGCTAGGTCCTTGTTGGCGGAGCCGACGAGGACGTTGGTATCCTGCTCGAACATGAACACTCCCTCACGCGGGAACACCCATTCGATGGGGACGCCCTGCGCCTTGAGGCGGGAGGCCGCCGGCGAGTCAAGGATGCCCACGTGGATCTCCCCGCGGGTGAGCAGGATCTCCATGTCGCCCGAGAAGTCCGTCTGGCGGAACGGCCACAGTTCCTTGATCTTGTTGATGGCGAAGTCGATGTCACGGTCGTGCCCGCGGTAGATGCGTGAGACCAGCATCGTGAACATCGGGTTGGCGGAGTTGGCCACGCTGTACAGGCCGAGCTTGCCCCTGTAGGCGGGATCCCACAGGTCCTTCCAGGACTTAGGAACCTTGGTCACCAGGTCGGTCCGGTAGGCGATGCCGAGCGGCCCGACGAGGGTGATCACGCCGACGTCGTCCTTGATGCGCAGCTCGGGCCAGACGTCCTTCAGGTTGGGCACCTTGTCCACGGTCAGCTTCTCGAGGAAACCCTCCCTGCGCAGAGCGGAAACCCACGTGGTGTTGGCGATGAGCACGTCGAACGGCGGTGTGCCGCGACCGGCGGCGCGTACCTTTGCTACCCAGTCCCGGGAGAGGCCCACGGAAAGCTCGACCTTCGCCCCCGCCTCGCTCTCGAACCCGGGCACGATCTCCCGCCGCATGAACTGTTCCCACGGCCCCCCGTAACTGGTCACTACGAGCGGCGGCGCAACCCCGGCCCGGGTCGGACCCGGCGCGGCCATGGCCAGGACCACCCCCACGAGGAGGGCGGCGGGTATCCACCTCTTCATCCTTCCTCACCCCCTTGGCTCTTTTTTAGGGCAGTTTCGCGGCCGACCCCATGAGGTGCCCGACAATGGCGTCGGCTGCGGTTTTCAGCTGCTTGACGATTCCCGAGACCCGCCTGGTCGGCAGGCGACTGCTCGGGCCGGCCACTGCAAGCGCACCCATCAGCTGCCCGGCACAGAGGATCGGCACGGCAATTCCCACGACTCCCGGTGTCAGCTCGCCGTTGGAGTAGGCATAGCCGCGCCGTCGGACCCGCTCCAGCTCGGCCCGCAGCCGGTCGGGGTCGGTGATGGTCCTCGACGTCACACGCGGTAGTGGCCCAGCCAGGATCTCCTCGATCTGCTCCGGAGGCAGGTGGGCGAGCAAGACCCTGTTGGAAGCTCCCGCGTGCAGCGGCCAGGGCGTGCCCACCGGGTAAGTCAGCTTGAGCGGAGCTTCGCTCGCCAGCGTGTCAATCACGACCGCGGACCGACCTTCCACCACCAGCAGGAAGACGGACTCGCCGGTCGCCTCCACAAGGCGCTGCAGGTACGGTCGGGCCACCGACCGGAGGTCGATCCTCGACAGGGCCACCTGTCCCAGTCGGGCAACGGCCAGGCTGAGGTGGTAGGCGCGGCGCTCGCGGTCGTAGACCACCAGGCCTCCCGCCTCAAGGGAACGCAGGACCCGGTACGCGGTGCTACGGGAGACGTTGAGGTGCCGGGCCGCGCGCGCTAGGTCGAGCAGCGGGTCGGCGGTGAACCGGTGGAGCAGCGCCACCGCCCGCTCCACGCCGCGGAGCACGTCGCCAAGCTCTTGGCGTCTGGGCCGCGTCACGTCTCACCCTTCCCTATATTTCGCTATCCGGGAAAATTACCCGCTTTATGGACCTAGTTCGGTGAGGGGCCCGGTTACTCCTCCCCCGTGCGTCAGCCTTCCGGCCCGGCCGCACGGCCAACCGCCGCAGCACACGACCGCGGCCGGAAAGCATCGGCTGCTTGCGCACAGGAGGCACCGGCGCCTGGGGGAAGGTAGCCGGGTGCAACCGCGCCAGGACGAGCTTGCGCCGTCGCAGGAGGGGCAGGCAAAAGGGGCCGGCCTGGCCGTTGTGAGTCGGTCGTCTTCCTAAGAGGCCCTGGCCCGGAGGGCTTCCTGGAGCAGGCCGTGGGTCTCGCACAGGTCCTCCCGCAGCTCGCCCAAGCGCGCGTCTACCTGGGCGAACCGGGCGTTCATGTCGTGCCGGGTGCTAAGGGAGGGCCAGCCCGCGCCGTACTCCGCGCAGCTGCAGGGTTGACCGGGGCCGCTTGCGCGGGCGTGGCCCGCTACGTAGAATGCCGGTGGCATGCGCAGGCGCGGCCGACTCCAAACGGTGCAAGGGTCCTAGAAAGAGGGGGAGCGAGGCTCCCCCTCTCGCCTTTTAGCCGGCTGCGTTCCCGGGAGGTGTGCGTGCAGGTCGGACGGACGAAGTACGTGTTCGTAACGGGCGGAGTCGCCTCAGGCCTCGGCAAGGGGATCACCGCGGCCTCCCTGGGCCGGCTGCTGGTGGCCCGGGGCTACCGGGTCAGCATGTTGAAGTTCGACCCCTACGTGAACGTGGACGCGGGGACCATGAACCCGCACCAGCACGGCGAGGTTTTCGTGACCGAGGACGGCGCGGAGACCGACATGGACCTGGGCCACTACGAGCGGTTCCTGGACACCGACCTGGGACGCGACAACAACACCACCACGGGGCGGATCTACGGGACCGTGATTTCCCGGGAACGCCGGGGCGAGTACCTGGGCGGCACGGTACAGATCATCCCCCACGTGACCAACGAGATCAAGGACGAGATCCGGCGGGTGGCGGAAGCTGCGGGGGCGGATGTGCTCATCGTGGAGGTGGGGGGGACGGTGGGCGACATCGAGAGCCTGCCGTTCCTGGAGGCCATCCGGCAGTTCCGCCACCAGACGGGCCCCGAGAACTGCCTGTACGTGCACGTGTCCCTGGTCCCCTTCCTGCCGGCTACGGGGGAGCTGAAGACCAAGCCCACCCAGCACTCCGTGAAGGAGCTGCGGAGTATTGGGATCCAGCCGGACGTGATCGTCTGCCGCACCGCGCGGCCCCTCACCCCCGCGGTGCGAGAGAAGATCGCCCTGTTCTGCGACGTGGACCCGGAGGCGGTGATCGAGGCGCTGGACGCGGAGACCATCTACGAGGTGCCCCTGGTCCTGGAGCGGGAGGGACTGGCGCGCATCGCGTGCCGGCGGCTGGGCCTGCCGGACCGGGAACCGGACCTGGAGCGGTGGCGGTGGATCGTGCGCCGGCTGAAGCAGCCCACGCATCGGGTGCGGGTGGCCCTGGTGGGGAAGTACATGGGGGTGGAGGACTCCTACGTGAGCATCGTGGAAGCCCTCCGACACGGGGGGATCGCCGCGGACGCCGCCGTGGAGATCACGAAGGTGGACTCCGAGGAGCTGGAGCCCCTGACGGAAGTGGAGCTCCGGGAGCGGCTGGCCCCCTTCCACGGGATCCTGGTGTGCCCCGGGTTCGGCAGCCGCGGGGTCGAGGGGAAGGTGCGGGCCATCCGGTACGCCCGGGAGCAGAGGGTGCCGTTCTTCGGGGTCTGCTACGGGATGCAGTGGGCGGTGGTGGAGTTCGCGCGGCACGTGTGCGGCCTGGAGGGGGCCAACACCACGGAGGTGGATCCCGATACCCCGTACCCCGTGATCGACCTGCTGCCGGAGCAGAAAGGGGTGGTGGACAAGGGCGGGACCATGCGCCTGGGACGCTACCCGTGCCGCATCGAGCCGGGGTCCCTGGCCCACCAGGCCTACGGCACGACCCTGGTGTACGAGCGCCACCGGCACCGTTACGAGGTGAACAACGCGTTGCTGCCGCGGCTGGTGGAGCGCGGCCTGCGGGTGAGCGGGGTGTACCCCGACAAGGGGCTGGTGGAGATCGTGGAGCTGGCTGACCACCCGTGGTTTGTGGGGACCCAGTTCCACGCGGAGTACCGCTCCCGGCCCACCTCGCCGCACCCCCTGTACCGGGCCTTCGTGGAAGCGGCCCTGCGCTACGCGGGCGCGCGTGCGGAGGTGGCGGCGGTCACGGAAGGGGGGAAGGGTTCGTGAGCGGGTGGACGTACGTGGACGGACGGTTCGTGCCGAAGGAAGAGGCGTCGGTGTCGGTGTACGACCACGGCTTCCTGTACGGGGACGGGGTGTTTGAGGGCATCCGCGTGTACGGCGGCCGGGTGTTCAGGCTGGACGAGCACGTGCGGCGACTGTACGACTCCGCGAAGTCCATCCTCCTCGACATCCCGATCCCCCCCGAGGAGATGAAGCAGCTCATCCTGGAGGCGGTGCGGCGCAACGGGCTGCAGGACGCCTACGTGCGTCCCATCGTTACCCGGGGTCGGGGGGACCTGGGGATCGACCCCCGCAAGTGCGGGCGGCCCACCCTGGTGGTGATCGTGGACCAGATCCAGCTGTACCCCGAGCGGGCGTACCGGGAGGGGCTGCGGATGATCACCGCCACCCACCGGAAGAGCCCTTCGGACTCCCTCAATCCGCGGATCAAGTCCCTGAACTACCTGAACCAGATCCTGGCCCGGCTGGAGGCGAACCTGGCCGGCGCGGACGAGGCCCTCATGCTGAACCACGAGGGCTACGTGTGCGAGTGCAGCGCCGACAACGTATTTGTGGTGCGCTCGGGAGAGGTGTGGACCCCCCCACCTCACCTGGGGATCCTCCGGGGCGTGACCCGGGACACGGTCCTGGAGCTCAGCCGGGACCTGGGGATCCCCGCCTTCGAGCGCACCTTCACGCTGCACGACGTGTACACCGCGGACGAGGTGTTCCTCACGGGCACGGGCGCGGAGATCGGGCCCGTGGTGTGGGTGGACGGTCGCGTGATCGGCTCCGGGAAGCCGGGTCCCGTCACCCTGCGCCTGCTGCAGGCCTACCGGGAGCGCACGGCCCGCGAGGGGACTCCTGTGTACGAGGACAGCGTGGCGGCCTCTGGAGGGTCGGGGTGAAGGACGCCCCCGAGCAGGTCCTCCACAGCCGGGTGGTGTTCGAGGGCCGCGTGGTGCGGGTGCGGCTGGACGAGGTGCGGCTGCGCAGCGGCCGGGTCACCACCCGGGAGGTGGTGGAGCACCGGGGCGCGGTGGGGATGGTCCCGCTGACCGGGGACGGCCGGGTCCTCCTGGTCCGCCAGTACCGCACGGCCCTGGGCGGGTGGACCCTGGAGATCCCCGCGGGCAGCCTGGAGCCCGGCGAGACTCCCGAAGCGTGCGTGCAGCGGGAGCTGGCGGAGGAGGTGGGTCATGAGGCGGGGCGGGTGGAGCACCTGGTGACCTTCGCGCCGTCCCCGGGCTTCCTGACGGAGCTGCTGTACCTGTACCTGTGCACGGACCTGCGCCCGCGGGCCCTTCCCCGGGAGGAGGAGGAGATGGAGGTGGTCGCCGTGCCGCTCCACGAAGCACGGCGGCTGGTGGACCGGGGAGAAGTCCGGGACGCGAAGACCATCATCGGCCTGCTGCTGGCGTGGGAGCGGCATGCGGCCGGGATTTGAGCCGCCGGAGCCGTTGGCCCGGGCGGTGGACGCCTTTCTGGACTACCTGGGCGCGGAGGTGGGGCTGGCCGAACGCACCCGGGCCGCGTACCGGGCGGACCTGGTGGACTTCGCGGCCTTCGCGGCCCGACAGGGGCTTGCAGAGCCCGCGGCCGTGCGGCGGCCCGTCGTCACCCTGTACCTGTTCTCCCTGAGGCGCCAGGGCCGCAGTCCCGCCACGGTGGCGCGCCGGCTGGCCGCCCTGCGCTCCTTCTACCGGTTCCTCACGCGGGAAGGGAGGGTGCCGGCGGACCCCACGGAGGACGTGGCCGCGCCCAAACGGGGCGAGCGCCTCCCGAAGGTCCTCTCGGTGGAGGAGGTGGTGAGGCTTCTGGAGCAGCCGGACCCCAGCACCCCGGAGGGCCTCCGCGACCGGGCAGCCCTGGAGCTGCTGTACAGCAGCGGGCTTCGGGTTTCCGAGCTGGTAGGGCTGGATGTGGGGGACGTGGACCTCGAAGCGGAGCTGGTCCGGGTGGTGGGAAAGGGCAACCGGGAGCGCGTGGTGCCCCTGGGGACCCATGCGGTGAGGGCCCTGGAGACGTACCTGAAGCTGGGACGGCCGCACCTGGCTCGCTCCGCAGGGCCGCTGTTCGTGGGCCGCGCGGGCCGGCGGCTTTCCCGCCAGTGGGTGTGGGCGCTGCTGCGGCGCTACGCCCGCGCCGCGGGGATCACCCGGCGGGTGACCCCGCACGTGCTGCGTCACTCCTTCGCCACCCACCTGCTGGAGGGCGGGGCGGACCTGCGCAGCGTGCAGGAACTGCTGGGCCACGCTAACATCGCCACCACGCAGGTGTACACGCACCTGAGCCGCCCGCACCTGCGGGAGGTGTTCGACCGATCCCACCCCCGCGACGCGTGGGAAGACCGGACGTCCCGCGGAGGGTGACGTGCGGCTCCAACGTGGGGTGGTGGTGGTCCTCGACGGGCTCGGGGTCGGCGAGCTGCCGGACGCGGATCGATACGGGGACCGGGGTTCTGCCACCCTGCAGAACACCGCCCGCGCGGTGGGAGGGCTGCGGCTAGCGAACCTCCAGCGGTTGGGGCTGGGCAACATCGTGCCGGTGGACGGCGTGCCCCCGGTCGAGGCACCGGCGGCGTGTTTCGGCCGCATGGAGGAACGATCTCCCGGCAAGGACAGCACCACGGGCCACTGGGAGCTCATGGGGGTGCACCTGGACCGTCCCTTCCCCACCTACCCGCAGGGTTTCCCCGCCGAGGTGATGGAGGCCTTCGAGCGCGCCATCGGGACTCGGACCCTGGGCAACCGGCCCGCCTCCGGGACCCAGATCATCGAGGAGCTGGGGCCGGAGCACCTGCGCACCGGCTACCCCATCGTGTACACGTCCGCGGACAGCGTGTTCCAGATCGCCGCCCACGAGGAGGTGATCCCCGTGGACCGGCTGTACGAGATGTGCCGGATCGCCCGGGGGATCCTCCAGGGGCCGCACGCGGTGAGCCGGGTGATCGCGCGCCCCTTCGTGGGACGGCCCGGCGCGTTCGTGCGCACCGGTGGCCGCAAGGACTTCTCCCTGGAACCTCCCCGGCCTACGGTCCTGGACCGGCTGGTGGGGGCGGGCTACCCGGTGTGGGCGGTGGGGAAGGTGGCGGACTTGTTCAGCGGTCGCGGCATCACCCGCAGCCTGCCCAGCCGGGATGACGTGGACGGAGTGTTGCAGGCCGCGCGGGCGCTGGCGGAGCTGGACCGTGGCCTGGTGTTCGCCACCCTGGTGGACCTGGACACCAAGTACGGGCACCGCAACGACCCTGCGGGGTACGCCAGGAACCTGGAGGCCATCGACGGCGCCCTCCCGGCGCTCCTGGACGCCCTGCGGCCCGGTGACCTGTTCGTGCTCACCGCCGACCACGGGAACGACCCCACCACGCCCAGCACCGACCACTCGCGGGAGTACGTGCCGCTGCTGACGGGCGGGCCGCAGTTACGGGCAGGGTTGGACCTAGGAGTCCGCGAAACGTTCTCCGACGTGGGCGCCACCGTGGCCGAGGCCCTGGGCGTGGCTTGGGAGGGCCCGGGTCGGAGTTTCCTGCGGGAGCTGGTGGGATGACCTCCGAGTTGCGCCGGCGGATGGAAGAGGCGGCCGAAGCGGTGCGCCAGCGGGTGGCCTTCGAGCCGAAGCTGGCGGTGGTGCTGGGCTCCGGGCTGGGAGCCCTGGCGGACCACATCGAGGCGGTCGGCACCGTCCCCTACGCCGAGATCCCGCACTTCCCCACCTCTACGGTGCCGGGCCACGCGGGCCGGCTGGTGCTGGGGTGGCTGGAGGGCAAACCCGTGGCCGCCATGCAGGGCCGGGTGCACCTGTACGAGGGCTACACTGCGCAGGAGGTGGCCTTCCCCGTCCGGGTGCTGTTCGCCCTCGGGTGCCGGACCCTGCTGGTCAGCAACGCCGCGGGCGGGCTGAACCGGGAGTGGCGGGCCGGAGACCTCATGGTGATCACCGACCACGTCAACTTCCAGGGAACCAACCCCCTGGTGGGGCCCAACGACGACAGCCTGGGCCCGCGGTTCCCGGACATGTCCAGGCCCTACGACCCGGCCCTGGTGGAGCTGGCGGAACGGTGCGCGGTGGAGGAACGGGTGGTCCTGCGGCGCGGGGTGTACGTGGCGGTGGTGGGCCCCTCGTACGAGACCCGGGCGGAGCTGCGGATGCTGCGGGGCTTCGGCGCGGACGCGGTGGGGATGTCCACGGTGCCGGAGGTGATCGCGGCGCGGCACCTGGGCATGCGGGTAGTCGGGCTGGCGGCCATCACGGACATGGCCACGGGGGAGACAGCCCAGCCGGTCACCCACGAGGAGGTGCTGCGGGTGGCCCGGGAGCTGGAGCCGCGGTTCGTGCGCCTGGTCCGCCGCATCGTGCGGGAGATGGAGCTGTAGGAGCGTGCAGCGGACCTGGGACTGGATGCGGGAGGCGGAAGCGGAGCTGGCCGCGGCCCGGACCCTGTACGGGGGACGGCACTGGTCGTGGTGCTGCTTCACCTGCCACCAGGCGGCCGAGAAGGCCCTGAAGGCCATCTGCGAGCACCGGCGCACCCCGCAGACCGGGCACAACCTGAACCTGCTGCTGCAGGCGGTGGCCGATCCGGTGTCGGTTCCGGAATCCGTGCGGGGCGCGTGTGCCCGCCTGAACCGCTACTACGTGCCGACCCGCTACCCGAACGCCTTCGACCGCGGGGTTCCCGCGGAGCAGTTCTTCGAGGAGGACGCGGCCCAGGCCCTGCGGGACGCGGAGGAGGTGGTGAACTTTGCCCGATCCGCGGTGGGAGGGCCCTGAGGCGGAACCGCTGCAGCGGTACGTGGACCGCGTGCTGCGGGAGCGGGAGGACGAGCTGGAGTTTCTGGTCCTCTTCGGTTCCCGGGCACGGGGCGACTGGACGCGGGACAGCGACTTCGACGTGCTGGTGGGCCTGAGGGGGGACGACGGCAGGCGCTGGGTGGACCGCCTAGCGGACTGGGAGGCTCGGGACGGGCGGGTGGACGTGTTCCCGTACGCGAGGTCCGAGTGGGAGCGGATGTTCCAGGACCGGCACCTGCTGCTCCTGGACGCACTCGAACACGGGGTGGTGCTGTGGGACCGCGGAAGCTTCGAGCGGATGCGGGCCACCTTCCGGCAGTGGCGCGAGGCCGGGCGGGTGGTCCCGTGGCGGTCCGGCTGGAGGATCGCGTGAGGCCGTACGACCTGATCCGGAAGAAGCGGGACGGAGGAGAGCTCACCGCGGAGGAGCTGGCGTTTTTGGTGGACGGGTTCGTGCGGGGCGAGGTGGCGGACTACCAGGTGAGCGCGTGGCTCATGGCGGTGTACTTCCGCGGGATGACCGACCGGGAGACCGCGGACCTCACCCTGGCCATGGCTCGGTCGGGCCGGATGCTGGACCTGAGCGGGATTCCCGGAGTGAAGGTGGACAAACACAGCAGCGGCGGGGTGGGGGACAAGACGTCCCTGGTGCTGGTGCCCCTGGTGGCGTCGTGCGGCGTGCCCGTGCCCAAGATGTCGGGCCGCGGGCTCGGACACACGGGCGGGACCCTGGACAAGCTGGAGTCCATCCCGGGGCTGCGGACGGAGGTGGACGTGGAGGCGTTCCTCGACCAGGTGCGCCGGGTGGGCTGCGCCATCGTGGGGCAGACCGCGGACCTCGTGCCGGCGGACAAGAAGCTGTACGCCCTCCGGGACGTGACCGCCACCGTGGACAGCGTCCCCCTCATCGCCAGCAGCATCATGAGCAAGAAGATCGCGGGCGGGGCGGACGCCATCGTGCTGGACGTGAAGACGGGAAGCGGGGCGTTCCTGAAGGACGTTGAGGGGGCGCGCGCCCTGGCGCGGGCCATGGTGGCCATCGGGAACCGGTTGGGCAGGCAGACGGTGGCCCTCATCACGGACATGGACCAGCCTCTGGGTCACGCGGTGGGCAACGCCCTGGAGGTCCGGGAGGCGGTATCAACCCTGCGGGGCGAGGGCCCCGGCGACCTCACGGAGCTGTGTCTGGCCCTTGGAGCGGAGATGCTGCGGCTGGGAGGAAGGGTCCGGGACGAGGACGAAGGCCGGCGCTTGCTCCTGGAACGCCTGCGGGACGGCGGGGGACTCCGGAAGTTCCAGGAGTTGGTCCGCGCGCAGGGAGGGGACCCGGCGGTGGTGGAAGAGCCGGACCGCCTGCCCTCGGCCCCCGTGACGGTGGAAGTCTGCTGCCAGGAGGACGGGTACGTGCAGGCCATGGACGCGGAGGCCGTCGGGCGTGCGGCCATGGTCCTGGGAGCCGGCCGGGCCCGCAAGGAGGACCGCATCGACCCCTCGGTGGGCCTCGTGGTCCTGGCCAAGACGGGTACACGGGTGAGCCGGGGGGACGTCCTGGCCCTGATGCACGCCCGGACGCGGGAAGAAGCGCAGGCGGCGGCCCCCGGCGTGCTGCAGGCGTACCGGATCGGGCCTGCCGCACCCCGGCCCAGGCCGCTGGTGCACGGCCGGGTGGCCTGACGTGCGGATCGTGGTGCGGCCGGGCGCGCTGGTGGTCCTGGTGGGGCCGGCCGGGAGCGGGAAGACCACCTTCGCGAGGCGGCACTTCCGCGAGACGGAGGTGGTGAGCAGCGACCGGTGCCGGGCCATGATCTCCGACGACGAGTCGGACATGAGCGTGAGCGGGAGGGCCTTCGAGCTGTTCCACGAGATCCTCCGCCACCGGCTGGAGCTGGGGCGCGTGGCGGTGGCGGACAGCACCGCGGTCACCCCGCGGGCGCGGGCAGAGCTGCGGGGCCTGGCGCGGCGGTGCGGCGCCCCGGTGGTGGTGCTGGCCTTCGACGTCCCCCTGGAGGTGTGCCTGGAGCGCAACGAGCGGCGGTCCCGGCGGGTCGCCCCGGAGGTGGTGGAGCGGCAGTTCCAGCTGATGCGTCAGGCCCTGGAACGGATCCCCGGGGAGGGGTACGACGCGTGGTACGTGCTGGACCTGCGCGCCCAGGAGGAGGCCGAGGTGGAGGTCCTGCGGGCCCGGCCGGGCGTGCGCGGTGGGACCGCCTCGCCGTGGAGGGAACCGGAAACTCGGCAGGGAGGTGATGCGGGTGACGATCCAGACGGTCGGCGTGGTGGGCTGCGGGCTGATGGGATCGGGGATCGTGGAGACCTGCGCCCGGAGCGGCTACCGGGTGGTGGTCCGGGAGGTGAACGAAGAGCTCCTGCAGCGGGGCCTCAGGAGGGTGGAGGAGTCCATGGCGCGCGCGGTGGAGCGCGGTAAGCTGGCGGCTGCGGACCGGGACGCGGCCTGGACCCGCATCCGGGGGACGGTGCGGATGGAGGACCTGCGGGAGTGCGACCTGGTGATCGAGGCCGCGGTGGAGCTCATGGACGTGAAGAAGGAGATCTGGAGGGAGCTGGACACCCTCTGCCCGCCCCACACCCTCTTCTGCAGCAACACGTCGTCGCTGTCCATCACGGAGCAGGCGTCCGTGACCCGGCGGGGCGACCGGTTCTGCGGCATGCACTTCTTCAACCCGGTGCCCGTGATGAAGCTGGTGGAGCTGGTGCGGGGTTACCTCACCAGCGAGGAGACCCTGGCCGCCTGCCGGGCCTTCGCGGAGTCCCTGGGCAAGACGGTGGTGGTGACCAAGGACCACCCGGGCTTCGTGGTCAACTACCTGCTGGTCCCGTTCCTCCTGGACGCGGTCCGGGCGCTGGAGAAGGGGCTGGCCACCAAGGAGGAGATCGACACCGCGGTGCAGCTGGGGCTGAACCACCCCATGGGCCCCCTGACCCTGCTGGACTTCGTCGGGATCGACACCACGTACTACATCGCGGAGGCCATGTACCAGGAGCTGAAGGACCCGCGGTACGCGCCACCGCTTTTGCTCAAGCAGATGACCCTGGCGGGCCACCACGGCCGCAAGACCGGCAAGGGTTTCTACGACTACGGGGCGTGAGGCGGCAGGCGCGGGCGCGGGGTACAATGCGGTTGAGATGCCTTTGACCGCAAGGGACCTGCAGGAGCTGGTGCGGCTGCTGGAGCAGGAGCCGCAGTGGAGGGAAGCCCTCCGGGCCGCCCTGTGGAAGGAAGAGGACCTCGTCCGGTGGCTACGGGAGCGGCTGCCGCGACTCCTCCAGGAGGAGCCGCGCTTCGGTGCGGAGGTGGTGGGCATCCTCGCGCAGACCCTGAGCCTGCGGTCGGAGCTGATCCGTGTGCTGGAGGAGATCCGGGCCCTGCGGGAGGACATGGGGCGCCGGTTTGAGGCGATGGACGAGCGCTTCCGGGCCCTGCTGGAGGAGATGGGCCGCCGGTTTGAGGGGATGGACGAGCGCTTCCGGGCCCTACTGGAGGAGATGGAGCGCCGGTTCCGGGCCCAGGCGGAGACCCTGGACCGCCACGGTCGGGACCTCCGGTACCTGAGGGTGGGGTTCGGAAGCCTCGGACGCCGCTTCGGGCTGGGGTTCGAGGAGGCGGTCCGGGGCATCGTGGAGGAGTTCGCGGGGGTCGGACCGCTGAGGGCGGAACGCCTGGTGTTGCGCGACGACACGGGTGAAGTGTTCGGCGTGCCGGGCCAGGTGATTGAGTTCGACGGGTTCGTGCACGATGGGGATCGCCTCCTGGTGGAGGTCAAGGCCTTCGCACAGCGGGAGGACGTGCTCCTGTTCCGTCGCAAGGTGGAGTTCGCGGCCCGACGACTGAGCCAGCCCTTCCGCGCGGTGATGGTCGCCCCCTTCGCCCACCGGCGCGCGGTGGAGACCGCGCGGGAGCTGGGCGTCCACATCCTGACCGCGAAGGAGGAGGAACCTCCCGAGGCGGGTGCGTGACGCAGGAACCCGGGGGCCACCCAGGTCCACCAGGGTGAGTGGCCGTGAGGGGGAGCAGGCGTTAGGCGGGCTCGGCGGCGTCAGCGCGGACGAGGGCGTCCACCAGCGCCAGAAGATGGTGCAGCCCTGGGCGGGGGCTAGCCTGCTGCACGCGGGTACGGAGGGCGTGGAGCCAGCTTCCCAGGTGCTCGCGGAGGAACGACTGGCGGGCCCGGGCACACACCTCCGCGTCCTCCTCGCGCCCCGCCAGGCGCGCGTACGCTTCCTGGGTGCAGACGAGGGCCAGGAACTCCAGCTGTGCGCCGAGGTGGTCCGGGCGTTCCCCCCTGGCCTGGAATCCGAAGGCCCGGTAGAAGCCTGCCACGTCTGCGATCACCTGGACGTTGGGGCCGCCCAGGGGCTGCGGCTCCGAGCCGTGCTGGCTCGCTTCGTACGGCGGGACGCCGCCGCGCTCGAAGACGCGTACGTACTCCGCCCGGTAGCCCTCTGGGTCGCCCTGCACGTCCTGGAGGAAGGCCTTCAGGTGCTCCTGGCCCGCCTCCAGCCCCAGGTACCCCAGGCTGCGTCCCAGCCAGTCCACCGACTCCGGGGGCGCCACTCCACCCGCAAAGGGGCTGACGAGCCGGGCGCAGGCGCCGTATGCCACGGCTTTCGCCAGGAGGCGCTGGGCGAGATGGGAGTCCACGCTCACGGCTCCACGCGCAGCCTGCCCAAGAGGGTGATGGACTTCCGGGCTCCGCGGTCCCCGCTAGCCCCCTGCCATACCGCGAAAGCCACGGCGTACGTCCCGCCGGGCGCGAGGGGGATCTCCCTGGGGTCCGCAGCGCGCAGGGGCTTGCTGAGGACCACGCGCCACCGCCCGTCCTTCCACACCCCCTTCCCCGTGGCGTTCTGGGTGGGCAGCTGCTCCAGGGTCCCGGCCCCTTGCGCCACCAGCTTCTCCACGGGACTGGTCTTGCGCGGCTGGGAGAGGGGATTGCCCGCGTACCAGCCCGGTAGCCACCTGCGGGCCTCCGGCGGGTACGCTTCCGGCAGCTTGGGCGGGTGCTGGGCCCCCACCAGCGGCGGGTAGAAGTCGAAGGCCAGGTTGGGGAAGGCGGCCTCCACGTCCTGAAATCCCTGGTCCAGGTCCAGCTGCCAGTCCGCCCGCCAGTGCAGCACCGTCGCCGGCATTTTGGGGGTCCCCATCATCCACTCCGTGGCGCCCGCGCCCTGCGGCAGCAGCATGACCCCGCAGCCGTCCTTGAACTCCCGCATCTTCACCGTGCGTCGGTCCGGCCTGCGGTCTTCCCACTCCAGGAGGAACGCGACGCGTTGCCCGTCGTGGCAAGCCCGCACCCGTACGGCGCGGATGGAGGGGCGCATCTTCGTGGGCAGGACCATGGCCTGGCCCATGAGGCTGACCTCGTTGGACGGCACGCGCGCCCACACCTCCGCTTCGGGGTCCGCGGGCACGGGGACGGGCACCCGCACCGCCCGCACGTCCGGCTGCTGGGACGGCTGGGCCTGCGCCACGGAGGGAAGCGCCGCCGTTCCCAGGGCCGCGAGTCCGGCGAGGGCCTGGCGTCGGGTGATCCTCTGCGCTTTCATATCCCACCTCACGTGACGTTGTACCGGTAGGCCCGGTACTGCGGGTCGTACGCGGGTCGGACCATGGTGGGCTCCTGGAGCGGCACCCGCACCACCTCCTCCCCACGCTCGTCGTACCCGTAGGCGTGGCCCCGGCTCACCCGGAAGCGGTGCACGATGCGGTCCGTGGACACCGCCAGCATCAGCACGCCCAGGAGCTCCTCGTCCCTGCCCTCCATGGCCCGCCGGTACGCGGCGATGGCGCCTTCGACCCCGGGCCCGAAGAGCATCTGCAGGAAGCGCAAATTCCCCACGTGCACGGGCGGGATGTAGTAGATGTTGGCCTCCAGACCCAGCTGCGGCAGCAGGGGCAGGGCCACCTTCCGCACGTGGACCAGGAAGTCCACGGGGTTGTCCGCCGTAGCCCGGTCCGGGGTGCTCACGAACCCGAAGGTGCGGATCTTGCCGATGCAGTTCCGCATGCAGCGGGGCTGGATCCCCCGCTCCACCGCGGGGAAGCACAGCACGCACTTTTCGGAAACCCGGGTGGTGTGGTTGTAGAAGACCTTCTTGAAGGGGCAGTTCTTCACGCAATCCCGGTACCCACGGCAGCGCTGCTGGTCCAGCAGGACGATGCCGTCCTCGGGCCGCTTGTAGATGGCCGTACGCGGGCAGCTGGCCAGGCAGGCGGGGTACGTGCAGTGGTTGCAGATCCGGGGCAGGTAGAAGAACCACGCGTCGTGCGGCAGCCGGAGGTAGAAGCGCTCCTCCGTCACGGGCACGTTGGTCTCGTCCTCGCCCCGGTTGGGGTACGCGTAGTCCAGGTCCTCGGGCAGATAGCCCACCGCGCGCTCGCCGCCGGGTGCGGCCTCAAACAGCGTCCGGCCCCGGTACACCCCGCCGTCCCACGCCTGAGGCCCCAGCATCTCGAGGACCCGGACGTCCCAGGCGAGGGGGTAGGAGCCCCAGGGCTTGGTCTCCACGTTGTTCCAGAACATGTACTCCTGCCCTTTGCCGGAGGTCCAGGTGGTCTTGCAGGCCATGGTGCAGGTCTGGCAGCCGATGCACTTGTTGGTGTCGAACACGGCCGCCGCCTGGCGACGGGGCCGCCGGCCCTCGAAGGGGTAGTCCATCTCACGGCCGATCTGCCAGTTGTACACCTTCGGCATGGCCTACCTCCGCTTCACGGTGATGAACTGGCCCGCCAGGTACCGGCGCACCGCTTCAGACTCCCGGCCGGGCCGGAGGTTGCGGGCCGCGGGCGCCCACAGGCCCTTGCCGTCCTCCCCGCCGGGCTCCGCCCGCCGGATCCGGACGTAGCTCTCCTTCGGGGCGCCCACGGTGCAGTGGACGTCCAGCGCGAATCCCGTACCCAAAAGTTGCCCGATAGGATCCTTGCGGACCAGGCTGTCGGTCTGCAGGGTGGGCCGCAGCCAGGCACGGGTGACGGACTGGTGGCTTCCGTACCGGTAGGCGGCCTGGTAGTGGGTCCTGGGGTTCTTCGCGAGCCCGTCGGGCCGCTTCTCGTGTCCCTCCACGCTGCCGTGGGTGGCGATGTAGAAGTGGAACCACGCCCGGCCGATCCCCTGCATGATGCTGGGGTAGTAGCGGGCCCGCACCAGCCACCGGAAGATGCGCCGCTCCTCGGGCTTGCGTTCGTGCCCCACGAAGGGCCGGTCCTGGGGGTCCCCCTCGCACCACACGTAGTCGCCGTCCGCGATGCCGAGCCGCTTCGCGTCCTCGGGGTTCAGGTCGATGTAGCCCTCGCTGACCCACGGCTTGCGGCGGTCGTGCCGGTAGAAGTCGCCGAACGGCCCCCAGAACACCACGTCCAGGTCCGTGCTGGCGCCCGTGGAGTGACACGCGTGCCGGTACTTGGGGGTGATCAGGACGTGCGTGTATCCGAGCCTGCGCAGGGGGTGACGGCTCGAGGCCACCTCCTCCGGGCTGCGGACCACGTTGCGCACCTGCCGGACCTCCGTGCGCAGGTCGTCGGGCCGCAGGCCGTAGGCCTCCGGAGGTGCCGGCCGCAGGGCGGGGTGGGGCCTGGCCACGATCACGTTGGGTTCGTGGTGGGTGCCGTCCACGGGCTCCCGGTGAACCGGCAGGTTCTCGCCGTACTCGATGAACTCGTCCTCCTCCCGGTAGAACTCCAGCCGGCCAGTCTTCGTGTACCAGGGCTTGCTCTCCTGGGTCTGCTCCCAGCCCATCACCTTGGGGCTCGTGCGGGTGAGCAGGTACAGCGGGGTGCCATTGCGGCAGCTGTCCAGGAGCTCCTGGAAGCTGTAGCCGCGGGTGGTGTTGCCGGCCCGGAAGGCCCGGTCGATGTACACCTCGGGCTTGCCCGCCAGGACGAAGTGCCAGTAGTCGTGGAACCGGCGGTCCCCGGTGAGTTCGGCCAGCTTGCTGGCCACGCCGGCCCAGCACTCGAGGTCGTCCCGGGTGTCGAAGATGCGCGGAAGCGGCGACGGAGGCCACGCCTGCAGGAAGGGGTTCGTGACCGAGCCGTACACGTCGGGCAGCTTGCGCTCGGCCCAGCTGTCCACGGCGAACACGACGTCCGCGTACTCGCAGGTGGCGGTCCAGAACCAGTCCGCCACCACCAGCATCTCGATCTTCGGAAGGGTGTTCACGATGACGTTGTGGGCCCACTTGGCGTTTCCGAGGATGGAGTTGGACAGCGCCCACGTGGCCGCCTTGGTGGGGGTGGGCATGTGGGTCTTGCCCGTGAACTGCTTGCTGCCCACCCGCAGGGGTCGGTCGTCGTAGTTGAAGTAGTGGGCCGATTCACCCTTCACGTAGGTGCGGGTGCGGGCGGGCCGGCTCGGGTCCAGCTCCGGCTGGAAGGGGTCCTCGTTGATGTACTGCACGATGCCGGGTAGCAGCGCCAGCCGGTAGTTCCCCGCGTAGCTGCCCACCGTACCCCCGAAGTGGCCGATGTTGTTGGTGAGGGCCGCCACCAGGATGATGGCCCGGTCCTTCAGGTCGTTGTTGAAGAAGTGGTTGGGCCCCATCCCGGTGACGAACAGGGTCTTGGTCTTGTTCTGCGCGATCTGGCGCGCCAGGCTCACCACCGCCTCCGGGGGCGCTCCGGTGACCCGGTGGGTGTTCTCCGGCGTCCACGTGTCCATCAGGTGCTGCTTCAGGAGGTCGAAGACGGGCCGGACCGCCACGCGCCTGCCGTCCCGCAGGGTGACCTGGAACTCGCCTTCCAGGGCGGGATCGAGCCCCGCGGCCGCAAAGTGACGGCCCACCTGGTCCCGCGTCACCACCTTGGGCGCGTTGTGGTTCCGGTCCCACACCACGAAGTCGTCCCACTCCTCCCGCAGGGCCCGGGGGACCAGCTGGGCGTCCTGTTCCGCGGGAGGGGGGACGGGCTGGCCGGGCTCCAGGACCCGGGTGGCGTTCCGCAGGGGCGCGGGCCTGTAATCGGGGAATATGTCCCGGGCCCGCAGCTCCTTGAGGGTGTCCATGCGCACGAGCAGCGGCAGGTCCGTGAACTGCTTCACGAAGGCTTCGTCATAGAGCCGGTCCCGGATGAGGACGTGCGCCAGCCCCAGGGCCAGGGCCGAATCCGTGCCCGGCCGGATCACGATCACCTCGTCCGCCTTGGAGCTGGTGGACTGGTACTCGGGGGCGATGGTGACCACCCGCGCGCCGTGCAGCTTCGCCTCCGTGAGCCAGTGGCCGTCCGGCATCTTGGTGGCGATCCAGTTCTTCCCCCACAGGGTGATCAGCCGGGCGTTCTCCGCGGTGTACAGGTCGAAGTCCAGGGTCTGCTGCCCCGTGACCATGGGGTGGCCCGGAGGCAGATCCGTGTGCCAGGAGTAGCTGTCCCAGTGGCGGCCGCCCTTCGCCTCCTCCGGCCCCACCCTGCGCACGTGGGCGTCCAGCAGGGCCATCATGTTGGCCATGCGATAGAGCCCCCCAACCCGGAAGGGCGCGATGAAGGGCATCCCGCCGCGGAACTTGAGGGTGCGGGTGCCGGCTCCCTCCGTGGCCTCCACCATGTCGGGGTCGTAGCCCTGCCGCAGGAGCCGCTGTTTGCCCGCTTCTCCGGAGTACGTCTGCGCGATGTTCACGAACGTCTTGGCCACGTAGGTGAACGCCTCGTCCCAGCTCACGCGGACGAACTCCTCCTTGCCGCGGCCCTCGAAGTACCGGGCCGGTGGCCGGCCGGTCTCCGGGTCGCGGGGGAACCCCGCGTCCACCCACTCCTTGAACCCCTTACGCACCATGGGCCCCTTGACGCGGCGGTCGGAGTAGAAGCGGCGGACGTATGCGAGCCCGCTGATGCAGATGCGCGGGTCCCAACGGGCCGAGGCCTGGTTGCCGTAGAGGTCGGTGGCCTTGCCGTACCCGAAGCTGGGGTCCGCGTACACCACCACGCCGTTCTTGACGCTGGCGCGGAGCAGGCAGCCATGAGTGTCGTTGGGCGCGCACAGGTAGTGGAAGGTGGAGTCCGGCGTGTACAGCTCCCGGTAGACCCTCTCCCAGTCCCGGTTGGGGTACCGCTGGAGCGGGTTCAGGCCCGGCTCCAAGGGCTGGAGCACCGCGAAGCTCAGCAGTTCCTCGGGAAGTTCCAGACCTGCTAGGGCGGCGGCCGCGGCAGGCAGGGCTGCGAGGAACTCCCGGCGGGTCAGGCGGAAAGTCGGATCCAAGAGATCCACCTCCTCCCAGTAGCCCCAGAAAACAGGACGGGCAGCGCGCCCGCGCCGTGCGGACGTGCTGCCCTCTCGGGTCAGGCGGACCCTTCAGGTCCCCGAGCTCTTGATACGGGTAGAGACGGCGGGCCGCAATCGGGCGGCGAACCGATGACCTCGCTGCAGACGCCCGACGTGTTGCAGCCGGTCCTTCAGAGGACGCCCCGCGCGACCAGGGAGGAGACGGCGCGGAGCCCTGTGCGGGCGCCCAGCAGGAGACCTGCGGCGTACAGCCAGCCCTCCACGCGCAGGGTGGCCACCGCACTCCAGAAGCCGGAGACGTTGCAGCCTATGGCCACCCACACGGCGACGCCCATCAGCAGGCCACCTGCAAACCCCACGGCGGCGTCCCGGAGGCGCCAGGGGCTGAACCCCACGAACTCGCCGGCCAGCAGGGCCGCAGTGAGGCTGCCGGTAATGAGCCCCACGTCCAGGTGGAAGCCGGGATCCAGGGCGGGCAGGCGAGCTCCCCAGAACTGGGTCCAGGCCAGCCGGTCGGTACTAGCCCCGGCCGCCTGCGCGGCCCACAGGGAGAACCGGGCCAGGGGGAGCTGGATCCCCAGGGCGGAGTGGTAGGCGAACTGCACCGTGAACAGGAGGGCAACGACCAGGCCTCCCAGCCAGGCAGGCCAGGGAGCGCGCAGCAGGGAAGGCGCTGGGCTTGCAGATGCTACCACGGCTTCGGGATGGGCGGGCCGCAGGGCCCGGTACAGGAGGGCCAACGCCACGAGGTTCAGGGCGGTGGCGGGCCACAGGCCCACCGCCTCGGGCAGGGAGAACCGCAGGCCCCAGTCCATCAGGCGCTCGGTGACCGGCCAGGCGTAGGCGGCTCCCAGCCCGTTGCCCACCAGGATGCCCAGGAAAGCGGCCAGGGACTTGGGCTGGCCGGTGCCCAGGCGGTACAGGGTGCCGGTCATGCAGCCGCCCGCAAAGGGCATGGCGAACCCGAACAGGAAGGAGCCCAGCAGGGTGTGCCACCCGAAGGGCAGGCGGGGCGGGCGGTTCCACCCCAGCTCCACCACCGCCGCGGAGCCCACGCTGGCCACCGCTAGCCCCAGGAGGATGCCCCGCAGCAGGACCCGGTTGCCGTAGAAGGCCGAGGCGAAGCACAGGCGGCTGCGCTGGAACGCAAACCCGTACGCCAGGCCCAACAGCAGCAGCACCGCCGCGGAGCGCAGCTGCAGGCTCCACGCCACTGCGGCGGTGGCTGTGGAGGTGACCAGGACCACCAGGGCCAGGGCGGGCTGGCTCACTCGACGATGAACTCCCCGAACATGGTGGCGTCGTGGCCGGGCACGGTGCACACGTAGCGGTACCGCCCCGGCCGGGTGGGCGTGAACTGGATCTCCTGCTGATGTCCGGGTTCCAGCAGCGCAGTCTTGGCTGCCGGGAAGGCAGGTTCCAGGTAAGGCGCGCGGTCCTCGGCGTGTACCACCCACAGGTCGTGCTGGAGGGCGTCCCGGTTCTCCAGTACCAGGCGGACCGGCTTGCCGGCCCGCACCCGCAGCACCGGGCCGGGCACGCGATCGCCGAACCGCATGCCGGGCTCCGCGGTCACGCGCAGAGCGCCGGAAGGCTCCGGCCGCAGGGCCACGGCCACTACGGCCGAAGCGGCCACCGCGAGGAACCCGGTTGCCAAAGCCAGCGCGGTCCTGCCCCTCATCCGTACGCGGCGCGCAGGATGCCGTACTCCCAGCTCTTGCGGGCCTGCACGTGTGCGGCCGAAGGCGGGCCGGTGCGGTTGCGGGCAGGGATCGCTCGACCTTCCCTGTCCCAGGCCACCTCCACCAGCAGGGCCTCCTTGCTGGAAGTGTACGGCCAGCACTGGTTGAAGACCGGGTCCGGGTCCCCCCGGTCCCGGCCCAACGCCCGGGCGATGTGGTAGGCGGCGTTGCGGCCCTGCAGGAACGCGGTGAAGGCACTCTTGGTGTACGGGGAGGCGGCCACGTCGCCGGTGGCGTACACGTTCTCCTGAGTCCGGCTTCGGAAGGTGGCGGGGTCGATGGGCACAAACGGCGCTCCCAGGCCCGCCTCCTCGATGAACAGGGGCGCCCGCTGGGGCGGGATCACGCTGGCCAGGTCGAACCGCTGCCGCTCGCCGCGGTCGGAGATCAACGTCCGGGTGGTGGGGTCCAGCTCCACCACCTTGAAGCTGGGCTTGTAGACGATCCCCTTCTCCTGCAGCACCCGCCGCCACAGGTCCGCCAGCAGGGGCGGCTGGGGCCGGTCGCTGCTGTCCAGCACCACCACCTCCGCCCGCACGCCCTTGTTCCTCCAGTACTCCTGCACCAGGCAGGCCACCTCGTACGGGCCCGGCGGGCACTTGTACGGCGGCGGCGGAACGCTGATCACAAAGGTGCCCCCGTTGAAGGCCTCCACCGCCCGCCGCAGCTCCACCGTCCCCGCCCACGTCCACGCGTGCGGACTCAGGCGCCGGTTCTCCAGCAGGTTGCGTACCTCGTGCTCCGCGGGCACCAGCCCCGTGGCCAGCACCAGCACGCTGTACTCCACAAACCCCTGCGGGGTCAGCACCCGACTCTCCCCGGGCCGTACCCCCGTCACCCCGGCCCGGATCAGCTTCACCCCCTCCCGCGCCAAGCCGTCAAACGTCACCGTCACCTTCCTCGCGTCCTCCAGCCCCACCAGGTAGTCCACGTGAGACGGGCCCGACACGTAGCTGGGGTTGCGCTCCAGCACCACCACCTCCACCTCCGGCACGAGCTTCCGCAGGGTCCGGGCGCACATGGCGCCGCTGATCCCGCACCCCACGATCACCACCCGCCGCCCCGGCCGCGGCAGCAGCGCTCGCCCGGGCTCCTGCGCCTGCACCCAGCCCACTAGCTCCCGGGGCAGCCCCCCTGCCGCCGCCGCCACCGTGGCCCCGCCCAGCACCTTCAGCACCTGCCGTCGCGTCAGCCGGAGCATCCGCACCCCTCCTTACGTGCAACTCGAGATGTAGTTCAGTACCTCCGGGGTCGCTACCACCTGGTAGGTGAACACCAGACCCGACCCCTCCGCCACCAGGTACCGGTCGTCGTAGTCCGAGATCGGCACTTCCAGCACCGTGCGGCCCGAAGAGGCCTCCAGACAGCTCGCCGGCGTGCACCGACTCGCCAGGCTCGCCCGCCCCTCCCGGACGTCCAGGTAGTCCCGCGTCTTCAACAGCCCCACCAGCCCCTTCCCCGACCGCACCTCCACCCGCACCACCGTGCCCGGCACCAGCTGGTAGACCGCCATCGCCAGCATCTCGCCTCCCACCCGCACCGTCCCCCGGTTCCGTACCAGGTCCTCCCCCTTCCGCAGCCGCCCCATCGCCTCGTCCACCGTCCCCGGCACGTACCGCACCTGCGTCTGCCCCGCCTCCAGGTGCCGGACCCGCACGTAGAACCGCGCCTCCGTCACGCTGGAAAGCGGGTAGCTCACCTCCTGCACCCGGCTGAATACCTTCGCCGTCCGCGGGACCCGCCCCGCCTGGAACTGCGCTAGCTCCTCCGCATCCCCCGCGTGCTCGTACACCACCACCTCCACCAGCCCCGTGGTGGACACCTCCAGCACCGTCCGCTCCCCCGCCTGCACTGGGCGCTCGTGGACCACGTCCTCCTGGATCACCGCCAGCTGCTCCCGCGGCGGGGCGATCCACGCCACACCGCGGCTTACCAGCATCTGCGCCACGAGAAAGCCGTTCAGCAGCAGGGCTACTGCCAGAGCCGTCCAGCGGCCCATCAGCCTCACCTCCTGCTTCCTGCGCTCCGGCGCACGTGGAACCGGTACACGCCGTCCTGGGGCGGGAGCGACGTCACCTGGTAGTCGGATCCCTGCGCCCAGGCGCGCACGTTCAGCTCCGTTCCGGGGTCGGTGCTCCACACCTCCAGCACCTGCCCTGCGGACAGGCTCGCGAGCGCCTGCTGGGTCTTCAGCAGCGGGATCGGACACAGCAGGCCGCGGCAGTCCAGCACCACCGGATGGGGCTGTGCAGGTTCGTGCGGCTGTACAGTTGCCGTCCGCGCGTCTCCAGGCGCGTCCATGCAGCACCTCGCGTGCCAGGTTCGTTTGGGTCTAGGTCAGGACCGGGAATCCCGGAGATGCGGAGGTCAGGCGGTCACGCTACCGCCCGCGCCCCCGCCGGGGACAGATACACTGCCGAGGGGCAAAGAAGGCCGCCGCTTGCTTCCGGTTCACGGCGTGTAGTGTAACGGCCAGGAGCCGGCAAGGCAAGTGTTCAGCGGCCGCCGGCGAGCACGGGCACGGGGTGGGACTCGGGGGCCCGGCGGGCCTGCCGGAGGGCCAGCCCCGCGGATCCCACGAACCAGCCGCCACCAACCGCGGCGAAGGCAGCGGCGCCGGCCAGGAGCACGAGGGGGAGGGACCAGGGGCCTGCCGTGCTCAGGTACGCCTTGCGGGGCAGCTCTTGGGCCGCCGCCACCAGCAGGGCCGCCACCGTGAGCAGGACACCCAGCCCGAACAGGCGCACCTGAAGCCGGCCGGTCTGCTTCCGCACGGGCAGTCCGCTTTCCTCCAGGATGCGGTAGGCCACGCCCATGAAGGCGGTGGTGACGCCGCCCACCAGCATGGCGTGGTAGTGGGCGGTGACGCGCAGGGTGTTCGCGGCACCGACGGGGGCGAGCAGCCCGCCGAGGAGGTACAGGCCCACGGACCAGCGCAGCGCCGTGGCTTCCAGCCCTCGCGTGGACCGGGCCACCCGAGGGACGAGGACGACCAGGTGCAGCAGGGTGGGTACGCTGAGGGCCGCGCCCATGGCCAGGTTGACCGAGGTCCAGCGGGGAAGCTCTACGGGGTCGGAAACCAGGACCAGCAGGGCCGGTATCCACGACAGGGCCGCAGCGAGGCCGAACGCGGCACGGGCGAGGGCGAACGCGGTGTAGGGTAGTCCTGCCAGCGCGTACCACGCCAGGGCGAGACCCACCACGTACACGAACTGCAGCGCGTGTCCGCCGGCCCACACGGCCGCCTGAGATGAGCTGGCGCCCACGCGTACCACGCCCGCCGCCAGCGCTGCCAGGCTGGCCGCGTAGGCGAGCGCGAGGCTCCTGGGTCCCCAGGAGGCTCCGGACCCGGCACACGGCCGTAAGCTCACTGCCGCCGCAGCGGCGAACAGCAGGTAGCCGGCTATGTACGGCGGGGAGTCCACGTAGGGGAGGTAGTCGACCACGACGGGGCGGCCCGGGAGCACCAGGCCGGCCAGCATGGCGGCAGCCCCCCAAGCCCCCAGGACAGGGCCGCACGCGGGTGCGCAGCCCCCGGAGTGTTGCACCGCCACGGCTACGCTGCAGCTGAGCAGCCACACCACCAGGGAGAAGGTGACGTGGCCGACCAGGGCCTTGTAGAAGGCCTCAGGGGGCAGGCTTCCCGCCAGCAGGGGAAGTCGGGCGGCCGTAATCACCAGTGCCAGAGCACCCGCGATGGCCGCGGCGGCTATGGCCAGGGCGAGCCACCCTTCCGGACCGCCGCGACGCAGGGGTTCCACTTTCTAGCCCCCGATGGGCCAGGCCCGCGACAGGTTCCAGTAGTTGCCCAGGTACATGAGGAGGAAGAAGGCCGCGAAGACCAGGCACAGCACGAAGGTTCCGGGCACCGCGGGAAGCTCCTTGACCCCGTGCCCCGGGTTGGCCGCAGCCTTCGGCAGGGCGTAGTCCCGCCGCAGCTCGTCGTCCGTGAGGCGCTTGCCGAACAGCACCGTGGCCACCACCAGGGCTACGAACAGCCCGCCTCCCAGTAGCGCCAGCAGCCCGCCGATTCCCGCCACGGTCAGCAGGGCGTACACCTCCGCCGGCCACTCGAAGGCCAGGGGCAGCCCCCGGAACCGGAAGATGTCGGGCTGTTTGCGCGGCAGCCCGTACCGGACGCCGAGCTGCATGAAGGCCAGCACCAGCAGGCCCACCCCGATCCCGAACAGCCACGGCTGCCAGCGGGCCCAGCGTTCGGCTACCACGCGGCGCCGGAAGATCAGGGGCAGGACGTACCACGTGATCCCCATGAAGGCCAGGGTGGTGCCGGCTACCACCGTGCCGTGGAAGTGCCCCATGATGGCGGTGGTGTTGTGCCACTTCATGTTGAGCTGCTCGGTCCCCGCGATCACGCCCGTGGTGCCTCCGAGGAAGCCGAACAGGGCCACCGAGAGGACCAAACTGGAGAACGCCGGGTTGTGCCACGGACCGCGGACCAACCAGTCGAACAGGCCCCGGCGGTAGCCCCGCAGCCGCTGCCCCACCTCCACGCTTCCCGGTACCGCGAAGGCGTGGATCATGCTCCCCAGGACCGCGAGGTGCATGAGGTAGCCGGTGTTGATCCACTTCCAGCCCACCGACAGGGCCCCGGTAGGCTCGGTCTGCAGGTGGTGGGCGCTACCGAGGTTGATGGCCACCAGGTACAGGATGAAGGCGGCCCGGGATACCTTCTCGCTGGGCGTGCGGCCTCCCACGGTCAACTGGGCTAGCAGGTACCACACCGCGATCATGGCCGCCAGGTTAATTTGCTGGGAGGGGTGGCCGAAGCCCCAGTAGGCGAGCTTCCACAGGAACGGGTTCAGCTCGGGGAGCACGCCCGCTGACCACAGGAAGGCGGGTACGAACACCAGGGCCCCGACCAGCAGGGTGGCTACCGCCAGGACCGCGGCTACGAAGGCGCCGAAGACCACCAGGGGCAGAGGGCCCGTGTGGGTGCCCTCGCGGTACGCCTTGTGTACGGTCGCGAAGAACAGCCCTACCCCCAGCAGGGCGCCCACCGCGAACAGGATGGTGCCCAGGTAGAAGTCCGGGGTGCCCCGCAGGGGCGGGTAGGGCTGGAAGGACAGGTGGTTCAAGGGGTTCGTGAGGATCGCGCGTTCTACCATCAGCGCCCCCAGGACCATGAGGGCGAAAGCCAGCCAGCCCACCGCGGGGCTCGCGGGCCGGGTGTTCAGCAGGATGCTGCCCGCGAAGTAGAGCAGCGCGATCTCGAAGAAGAGGATCCAGAAGATCAGCATGTTCCAGGCGTGCAGGGCCAGGTACTGGTAGAAGGCCTCCGGCGGGAACGCTCCCATCCAGCGGGTGAACAGGACCACGATGGCGGCCAGGCCTCCGAGCAGCAGCGCCACCACCGCGGCCACCGCGTTGGCCTTCACGAGGTCCTCTGCGGCCCGATGGACGCGGAACCCGGTCACCGGGCAGGTACGAGCTTCCGCGGGCTGCGCCATGGCGTCACCTCTCCACCACGATCTTCCCGAGCATCATCTCGTGGCCCACGCCGCAGAAGTCGTTGCAGGCCATGTGGTACGTACCGGGCTCGCGGGGGGTGAAGGGGAGTACCCACTCGTAGCCGGGATAGAGCTGCAGGTTCCACACGTGGGGCTGGGTGATGCTGAACCCGTGCAGGTAGTCGATGCTGGCGACGTGCAGCACGTACCGCTCCCCCGCCTTCAGCCGAAGGATGGGGTAGAAGCGGAAGCGCTGCGCCAGCATGTACACGTCGCTCCCGGGGGGAGGAGCCACCACGGGCTGCCCCGCCTCCTCCCCCACCCTGTATTGCTGGACGAAACGCTCCACCTCTGCCTGGTACGCCTTGGGGTCCACGCGGTAGGCGCGGCCGCGGACGTTCTGCTGGCCCAGCGCGTGCCAGACCAGCATCATGGCCGAGAAGAAGACCACCGCGATGAAGGCCGCGATGACCACCCAGGCCCGCTCCAGGGGATGGACGGGCTCCTCCCACCAGGCGCCGGGTGCCATGGCCAGCCTCCTACCGGGACGGGACGCGCAGGACGTCCCACGCGCCCCAGGCGAGGTACACCACGAAGAAGAAGACGTTGCTCGCCACCAGCGAGAACCAGATGTTGTCCGCGATGCGCAGCCACGGGCCGTTGCGGTTGCCCACCGCCAGCACCCCCTTCAAGCGGAGTCAAGGCATCCGCTTTATCGTCTTTTCCTGCTTCGAGGCTGGGCGAAGGAGGCAAGGGTGACCATCGGCCACCGGCCCGATGACCAGAGTCAGCAGCGCTACCGGGTGGGAAGGGGTCCGGCCTGCAGGTACCGGGAGGGCAGCCGGCGGGCCAGGGAGGTCTCCAGCAGCCGGCTGGCAGAGCGGAGCTTTTCGAGGTCGACCCCCGTGTGCACGCCCATGCCGTGCAGCATGTACACCACGTCCTCCGTGGCCACGTTGCCCAGCGCCCCGGGCGCGAAGGGGCAGCCTCCCAGACCGCCCGCAGAGGCGTCCACGGTGGAGATCCCCATCTGCAGGCTGGCCAGCACGTTGGCCACGCCCGTGCCTCGCGTGTCGTGGAAGTGAACGCCCACGCGCTCCGGAGGGATGTCGCGCAGCAGGAGGGCCAGCAGCTCCTGGACCTCTCGGGGTGTGGCGGCGCCCACCGTGTCCGCGACCCCCACGTCCGCGCAGCCCATGTCCAACAGCTCGAGGGCTACCGCCCGCACGCGCTGGGGGTCAGCCCGGCCACTGTACGGGCACCACCACGCCACGGACACGTAGCCCCGCACCAGCATGCCCGCCTCCCGCGCCCGGCCGACCACCTCGCGGTAGGTCCGCAGGGAGGCCTCCACGGTGGTCCCGAGGTTGGCCTGCGCGAAGGCGTCCGTGGCCGCGGTGAACACCGCCACGGCCCGTACCCCGCAGCTGGCAGCCCGCTCCAGGCCGCGGAGGTTGGGGACCAGGGCCACGTACGTGACGCCCTCCCGCGGCCGCAGACGGCGGAACACCTCCTCGGTGTCCGCCATCTGGGGGACCCGGTCCGGCCGGACGAACGAGCCCACCTCGATCCACCCTAGTCCCGCATCCGCCAGGGCTTCCACGAAGGCCACCTTGACCTCCGTGGGAACCTGTTCCGGCTCATTCTGCAGGCCGTCCCGAGGGCCCACCTCCACCAGGCGCACCGACTGCGGCACGCGGTCCAGGGGGATCACGCGCCCTCCTCCAGCTCCACCACCACCGCGCCGCCCTCCACCTGCTCCCCCTCGCGGGCCAGGATCCGCAGCACCCGCGCGGGGCGGACCGCGCGGACCACGGTCTCCATCTTCATCGCCTCCACCACGTACAGGGGCTGGCCGGCGGCCACCGCCTGGCCGGGTTCCACCAGCACCCGCGTCAGCAGGCCCGGCATGGGCGCCCGCACGTCCTGCTCAGGCCCTGGGCTGCGTGCTTCAGCTTCCTCCCGCGTTCGCGTGAAGGGGTACACGCGTCCGGCCAGGTGGAGCTGGAGCGCCTCTCCCTGTCGAGCGTAGCAGAACCGCAGCCGCACGCCCTCCACTGTGGCCTCCGCCACGCCCGGGCTCAGCTCCTGCCACCTCACCCGCAGCTCCCGATCCCCCAGGCGTACCGTGTAGCCGTCGCCTGAACTCCGCACCTCCACGGGGAGTTGCCGTCCTGCGCAGAAGACGCGTAGCCGCACGGACCTCACGGGAGCCGTGCGCCCTCGAGGCGATCCCAGGGATCGGGCGCGCGGGTGCCGGACGCCGGTTTCGGGGCCTGGGGTTCCTGGGCCAGCAGCGTGGCGGCCAAGGCCACCGCCTCCGGGGGGGGATCCGGGGGTCGCCAGGCGGCCAGCTGGTCCTCCACGAACTGGGTGGAAACCGCGCCGGCCAGGAACGCGGGGTGCGTGACCAGGTCCAGCAGGAAGCTCAGGTTGGTGCGGGGACCCAGCAGCGCGTAGTCCTGCAGGGCCTGGGCTAGGCGGGCGACCGCTGTGGGCCGGTCCGGCGCCCACGCCACCACCTTCGCCAGGATGGGGTCGTAGTGCACCGGGACGTCCTGCCCTTCCTGGACGCCGGAGTCCACGCGGACACCGGGAAGGTGCGGTTCCCGCAGCAGCAGGATCCGGCCGGGGGAAGGTGCGAATCCGCGCTCGGGGTCCTCCGCGTACACCCGGGCTTCCACCGCGTGGCCCCGCCACACCACGTCCTCCTGACGCAGGGCCAGGCGCCTTCCTGCGGCCACCTGAAGCTGCAGGTGCACGAGGTCTACACCCGTCACCAGCTCCGTCACGGGGTGCTCCACCTGCAGGCGGGTGTTGGCCTCGAGGAAGTAGAACCGGCCGTCGCGGTCCAGCAGGAACTCCACGGTCCCCGCGTTCACGTAGCCGGCCTCCTGGGCCAGCCGCAGCGCTGCCTCCCCCAGCCGGCTGCGCAGCTGCGGGTCCACCGCGGGCGAGGGCGACTCCTCCACGATTTTCTGGTGCCTGCGCTGCACGCTGCAGTCGCGCTCTCCCAGGTGGATTGTGGCGCCGTACCGGTCCGCCACGATCTGTACCTCCACGTGGCGCGGCCGGTCCAGGTACTTTTCCACGAGGACCGCGTCGTCCCCGAAGGCCGCCTTCACCTCCCTGCGGGCGGAGGCTAGGGTTTCCCGGAACCGCTCGGGGTCGTGCACCACCCGCATCCCCCTGCCTCCGCCACCCGCGGCGGCCTTCAGCACCACGGGGAATCCCAGGGCGCAGGCGGCGCGCTCCAGCGTGTCGTCGTCCGCCGCGGGGTGGCCGGGCACCGTGGGGATCCCCAGGCGCTGGGCGAGGCGGCGGGCGCGGTCCTTGTCGCCCAAAGCCGCGATCACGTGCGAGGGAGGGCCCACGAACACCAGGCCCGCCTCCTCGCACGCACGCGCGAACTCCGGGTTCTCCGCCAGGAACCCGTAACCCGGGTGGACGGCCTCCGCACCCGCCCCGCGCGCCGCGTCCACCAGACGGCCGATGTTGAGGTAGGAAGCTTCCGGCTCCGCGGGCCCGAGGCACACGGCCTCGTCCGCCAGGAGCACGTGGGGGGAGTGACGGTCCGCCTCGGAGTACACCGCCACGGTGCGGACTCCCAGCTCGCGGCAGGCGCGGATGACCCGCACCGCGATCTCCCCGCGGTTGGCCACCAGCACCTTCGAGAAAGGCGGTGTCGCGATCACGGCCCGGACCACGAGGGCTTGCGCCGCTCCAGGAACGCCCGCATGCCCTCCTGCCCCTCCGGTCCCACGCGGGCGGTGGCGATGGTCCGGACCGCCTCCTCACGGGCCTGTTCCCAGGAGAGCTGGGGGAGGGTCCGCAGAAGGCGCTTGGCTTCCGCGAGCGCGTGCGGGCCCGCGGCCAGGAACGCCTCTCCCCACTCGGAGACCACGCGGTCCGGCTGGTCGCTCACCGCGTGCACCAGGCCGAGCTCCAGGGCCCTCGTGGCGGGGAAGCGGCTGCCCGTGAGGATCGCCCAGGCCAGGCCGGCGGGGTTCACCCTGCGCAGCAGGAAAGGAAGGATCATGGCGGGCACCAGGCCGAGCCTCACCTCCGTGAGTCCGAAGGTGGCATCGGGGGCGGCCACGGCCAGGTCACAGGCGGCCACCAGTCCCACCCCGCCGCCGAGGGCCGCTCCGTGCACCCGCGCCACCACCGGCTTGGGGCAGTGGGCCACCGCCTCCAGCATGCGGAACACCCGGGCGGCGTCCTCGCAGTTCTCCTCAAAGGAAGCGGAGGCAGCCTGGCGCATCCACTCCAGGTCCGCGCCCGCGCAGAAGGAGGGGCCCTCCCCAGACACCACCACGTAGCGGACGTCCGGCTGAGCCGCGGCGTCCCCGAACGCGTTCCCCAGCGCCGCCAGCAGCTCCGGATTCAGGGCGTTGTGCACCTGGGGCCGGTTCAGGACCACGTCCAGCCGGCCCGCTTCCCGTCGCACCCGCAGGACGTCCGCCACGGCTACATCCGGAACACGCCCGGCTTCATGGGCTCGATGGGGGCGTTGAGCGCCGCCGACAGGGCCAGCCCCAGCACGTCCCGGGTGGTGGGCGGGTCTAGGATCCCGTCGTCCCACAGACGGGCGGTGCTGTAGTAGGGGTTGCCCTCCCGCTCGTACTTGTCCAGGATGGGCCGGGCGATGGCCTCCGCCTCCTCCTGGGAGAGGGTCTTCCCCTCCCGGGCGAGCTGGTCCCGTTTGACGGTGACGAGCACCCCCGCGGCCTGTTCGGGGCCCATGACGTTGATGCGGGCGTTGGGCCACATCCACAGGAAGCGGGGTTCGTAGGCGCGGCCGCACATGGCGTAGTTGCCCGCTCCGTACGAGCCGCCGACGATCACGGTGAACTTGGGCACGTTGCTGGTGGCCACCGCGTGGACCATTTTGGCGCCCGCGCGGGCGATGCCTGCGGCCTCGTACTGGCGGCCCACGATGAACCCGGTGATGTTCTGCAGGAAGACGATGGGCACCCGCCGCTGCCCGCACAGCTCGAGGAAGTGGGCACCCTTTTCCGCGCTGTCCACGAACAGGACCCCGTTGTTGGCCACGATCCCCACCAGCATGCCGTGGATGCGGGCGAACCCGCAGACCAGGGTGGTGCCGTACAGGGCCTTGAACTCCGCGAACCGGCTGCCGTCCACCAGCCGCGCGATCACCTCCCGGACGTCGTAGGGCTGACGCAGGTCCCGGGGAAGGATCCCGTACAGCTCCTCGGGGTCGTAGTAGGGATCCTCCGGCTCGGTGACGTCCAGCTCCACGGTCTTGCGGCGGTTCAGGGTGGCCACGATCCGGCGGACGATCTGCAGGGCGTGCTCGTCGGACTCCGCGTAGTGGTCCACCACCCCCGACCGGCGGGCGTGCACGTCGGCTCCCCCCAGCTCCTCCGCGCTGACGTCCTCGCCGGTAGCGGCCTTCACCAGGGGCGGGCCACCCAGGAAGATGGTCCCCGTGCCCCGCACGATCACCGCCTCGTCGCTCATCGCGGGCACGTAGGCGCCCCCCGCGGTGCAGGAGCCCATGACCGCGGCGATCTGGGGGATCCCGAGGGCGCTCATGCGGGCCTGGTTGTAGAAGATCCGGCCGAAGTGGTCGCGGTCGGGAAACACCTCCGCCTGCAGGGGCAGGTAGGCGCCGCCGGAGTCCACCAGGTAGATGCAGGGGAGGCGGTTCTGTAGCGCCACCTCCTGGGCCCGTAGGTGCTTCTTCACCGTCAGGGGAAAGTAGGTCCCGCCCTTCACGGTGGCGTCGTTGGCCACGATCACACACTCCACCCCGCTCACGCGGCCGATCCCCGTGACGATGCCCGCGCTGGGCGCTTCGCCGTCGTACATCCCCCACGCGGCCAGGGGACAGAGCTCGAGGAAGGGGGAGCCGGGGTCCAGGAGATGCTCGATGCGCTCCCGCGCGGTCATCTTCCCGAGCTCCCGTTGCCGGCGCTGGGCCCGCTCCCCCCCGCCCCGGCGGACCTGCTCCAGCCGCTCCCGCAGCTCCCGGGCCAGGGCCCGGTGGTAGGCCTCGTTCTCCCGGAAAGTCTCGCTGTCGGTGCGGACCTGCGACCGGATGCGCTCCACGACCTCACCCCTCGGACGGTTACACCGTGCGGGCGGACTTTCCCTGCGCGTCGGTTGCCGCCAGCGGGCCGGGACGCTACCATGGGCACGGATTCCGGGTGTCGGAGGCCCTATGGACTTCGCCCTCAGCGAGGAGCACCGCCTGGTCCAGCAGACCGCGAGGGACTTCGCCACCCGGGAGATCCTCCCCGTGGCCTCCCGGCTCGACGCCGAACACAGATTCCCCGCGGAGATCGTCCGGGGCTTGGCGGAGCTGGGCCTGATGGGGGTGATGGTGCCGGAGGAGTACGGGGGCGCGGGCATGGACAACGTGGCGTACGTACTGGCCATGGAGGAGGTGGCCCGGGCGTGCGCGTCCACCGCGGCCATCCTGTCCGTGAACAACTCCTTGGTCTGCGACCCCATCCTCCGTTACGGCACCGAACCGCAGAAGCGCCGCTACCTGCCGGTGCTGGCCTCCGGGCGGGAGATCGGCTGCTACTGCCTCACGGAGCCCCAGGCGGGTTCGGATGCGGCTTCCCTGCAGACCACCGGGCGGCTGGATGGCGACAGTTGGGTCCTCAACGGCACGAAGGTGTTCGTGACCAACGCGCGGGAGGCGTGGGTGTTCATCGTGTACGCCCGCACGGAGCCGGAGCCCGGGGCGCGGGGGATTTCCGCGTTCATCGTGGAGCGGGATCACCCGGGGATCTCCGTGGGCAAGGTGGAGCGGAAGATGGGCCTGCTGGCGTCCTCCACCTGCGAAGTACTGCTGCAGGACTGCCGGGTGCCCCGGGACAACCTCCTGGGAGCTCCGGGAGAGGGGTTCAAGGTGGCCCTCTCGACCCTGGACGGGGGCCGGATTGGCATCGCGGCGCAGGCGGTGGGCATCGCCCGGGCAGCCCTGGAGGAGAGCGTGGCCTACGCCAGGGAGCGCCGGCAGTTCGGCCGGCCCATCGCGGAGTTCCAGGCCATCCAGTGGAAGATCGCGGACATGGCCACCCGGATCGACGCTGCGAGGCTGCTGACCCTGCGGGCCGCGTGGCTGCGGGACCAGGGGAAACGGTGTACCGCGGAGGCGTCCATGGCCAAGCTGTTCGCCTCCGAGACCGCCATGTTCGCGGCACACCAGGGCGTGCAGATCTTCGGAGGGTACGGGTACATCAAGGACTACCCGGTGGAGCGGTACTTCCGGGACGCGAAGATCACCGAGATCTACGAGGGCACGTCGGAGATCCAGAGGTTGGTCATCGCCCGCAACCTGCTCGCTTGAGCTAACGAACGTTTGGTAGACAGGAGGGTGCCCATGGACGTGGTGGTGTGCGTCAAGCAGGTGCCGGACACCGAGCAGCCCATCCGGGTCCGGCCGGACGGCGGTGGGGTCGAGGAGCAGGGCCTGAACTGGATCCTCAACTACTACGACGAGCACGCGGTGGAAGAGGCCCTGCGGGTGCGCGAAAAGCACGGCGGCACGGTGACGGTGGTGTGTGTGGGGCCCGCCCGGGCCACCGAGGCCCTGCGGACGGCCCTGGCCATGGGCGCGGACGAGGCCGTGCACGTGCAGGACCCCGCCCTGGACGGTGCAGACCACCTGGGGGTGGCCCGCGTGCTGGCGGAGACCATCCGGCAGCTGCGCTACGATCTGGTGCTGTGCGGCCGGCTGGCCACCGACGACAACGCTTCGGTGGTGGGGCCCGCCCTGGCGGAGTACCTGGGCCTGCCGCAGGCTACCGCCATCTCCAGGCTGGACATCTCAGACGGCGTCGCCGCGGTGGAGCGGGAGGTGGAAGGGGGCGTGGAGGTGCTCCAGGTCCCGCTGCCCGCGGTGTTCACCGTGGAGCGTACCATCAACGAGCCCCGGTACCCCACCCTGCCGGGCATCATGAAAGCCAAGCGCAAGGAGATCCGCACCCTGGGCCTGCGGGACCTGGGGCTGGAGCCCGGGCAGGTGGGAGCGGAGGCGGCGCGGGTGCGTTACAGCCGGTTTGACCCGCCCCCGCGGCGGGAGGCGGGCCGGGTGGTGACCCCCGATTCGCCCGAAGAGGGCGCGCGGCTGATCGCGCAGTTCCTGCAGGAAACCGCCAAAGTCCTGTGAGGTGAGCCCGATGGGAAGCGACGTCTGGGTGATCGCCGACCACGCGGGCGGCAGCCCGCGTCGGATTACCCTGGAGCTGCTGGGCAAGGGCCGCGAGCTGGCGGACGCCCGGGGTGGCCGGTTGGTGGCCGTGGCGCTCGGCCACCCCCTCGATGGGCTGCCGCGGACGCTGGGGGAGTACGGCGCGGACGCGGTGCTGTCCGTGGAACACCCGCACCTGCGCTCGTACAGCACCGAGGCCTACACCGAGGTCCTCAGCGGGATCGTGCGGCAGCGCGCTCCCTGGCTGGTGATGGTGCCGTCCACCGCGTGGGGACGGGACTGCGCCCCGCGGTTGGCGGCGCGGGTGGGTGCCGGGGTGGTCACGGACGTGGAGGCCCTGTGGGTGCAGGACGGACGGCTACAGGCGCGGCGGCCCATGTACACCCGCAAGGTCATGGGGACCGTGGAGTACGTGGGCGACGGGCCGCACCTGGCAGTGGTGCTGCCGAAGGTGTTCGCGCCCGCAGAGCGTCGCGAAGGGCGCACGGCGGACGTGGAGGTGGTGGCGGTGCAGGTGCCCGAGCCCCGCACCCGGTTGGTGGAGACGCGTTCCCTGCAGCGGGAGCGGGTCTCCCTCACGGAGGCGGAGGTGGTCGTCTCGGGCGGCCGCGGCCTGCGGGGTCCGGAGAACTTCGCCCTGCTGGACGCCCTGGCCGCGGAGCTGGGGGCCGCGGTGGGTTCGTCGCGGCCGCCCGTGGACAGTGGGTGGGTGCCCCACGACTACGAGATCGGCCAGACGGGCAAGACGGTGAGCCCCACGGTGTACATCGCGGTGGGGATCTCCGGGGCCCCCCAGCACCTGGCCGGGATGTCGGGGTCTAAATACATCGTGGCCATCAACAAGGACCCCAACGCGCCCATCTTCCAGGTGGCGAGCCTGGGCGTGGTGGGGGACCTGTTCCAGATCGTGCCGAAGCTCACGGAAGAGGTGCGCCGTCTCAAGGCGCAGGGTTGACGCGCAGGACCGGGGAGGTGGTGGGGATGGCGGCCATGCGGGAGCGCGAAGGGGTGGAACCGGCGCGGCGGCGGTGGGAGGAGACCACCCTGCGCGAGACGCTGGAGCGTCAGCCGGAGCGGCCGTGGCGGTTCACCACGCTGTCGGACCTGCCGGTGGAGCGCCTGTACGGCCCGGAGGACGTGGCTCAGGCGGACTTCCACCGGGACATCGGTTATCCGGGGGAGTACCCGTTCACCCGCGGCATCCACGCCACCATGTACCGGGGCCGGCTGTGGACCATGCGGCAGTTCGCGGGCTTCGGGACCGCGGAGGACACCAACCGCCGCTTCCACTACCTGCTGCAGCAGGGCCAGACCGGGCTCAGTGTGGCTTTCGACATGCCGACCCTGATGGGGTACGACTCCGACCACCCGCGGGCCGTGGGCGAGGTGGGCCGCGAGGGGGTGGCGGTGGACACCCTGGCGGACATGGAGCTGCTGTTCCAGGGGATCCCCCTGGACGAGGTGAGCACCTCCATGACCATCAACGCGCCCGCTACGGTGCTGTACGCCATGTACGTGGCGCTGGCGGACCAGCGGGGGATCCCGAGGTCCAAGCTGCGGGGGACCATCCAGAACGACTGCCTGAAGGAGTTCATCGCGCAGAAGGAGTGGATCGTCCCGCCCCGGCCCAGCATGAAGCTGGTGGTGGACACCTTCGAGTTCTGCGTGCGGGAGACCCCGCAGTGGAACCCCATCAGCATCAGCGGCTACCACATCCGGGAGGCAGGCGCCACCGCGGTGCAGGAGCTGGCCTTCACCCTCGCAGACGGCATCGCCTACGTGCAGGCGGGGATCGAACGGGGGCTGGACGTGGACGCCTTCGCCCCGCGCCTGAGCTTCTTCTTCGACATCCACAACGACTTCTTCGAGGAGATCGCCAAGCTGCGGGCCGCCCGGCGCATGTGGGCCCGCATCATGCGGGAGCGGTTCGGCGCCTGTAACCCGCGGTCGTGGATGCTGCGGACCCACGCCCAGACCGCGGGGGTGTCCCTCACCGCCCAGCAGCCCCTCAACAACATCGCCCGGGTGGCCATCCAGGCCCTGGCGGCGGTGCTGGGCGGGGTCCAGTCCCTGCACACCAACTCCATGGACGAGACCTACGCCCTGCCCACGGAGGAGGCGGTCACGGTGGCCCTGCGGACGCAGCAGATCCTCGCGTACGAGAGCGGGGTGGCGAACACCGTGGACCCCCTGGGTGGCTCGTACTTCGTGGAATCCCTCACGAACCGTATCGAGGAGGAGGCGTGGCGGTACATCCGGAGGATCGACGAGCTGGGCGGGATGCTGGCCGCGGTGGAGGCGGGCTTCCCCCAGCGGGAGATCGCGGACGCCGCCTACCACTACCAGCAGCAGCTGGAGCGGCGGGAGAAGATCGTGGTGGGCGTGAACGAGTTCGTCTCCGGCGAGCCGCAGCCCATCCCCATCCTCCGGATCCCGCCGGAGGTGGAGCGCCGACAGGTGGAGCGGTTGAAGCGGGTCCGGGCGGAGCGGGACCCCGAGCGGGTCCGGGCGTGCCTGGGGGAGCTGCGCCGTGTGGCGGAGGCGGGCGGCAACACCATGTACCCCATCCTGGAGGCGGTGAAGGCGTACGCCACCCTGGGGGAGATCTGCGACGTGTTCCGGGCCGTGTGGGGCGAGTACCGCGAGCCGGCGGTCCTCTAACGGCGGGCTTCGTGGGCTCGAGGTCCTGGTGGAGGTGGAGGCCACCGCGGTGGTGGACGGATGAGCCGGAAGGCGACCGGACGTTCTGGACACCCCCCAGGGCCGTTGGTAAAATCCGCGGTGGGCCGTTAGCTCAACTGGTAGAGCAGGGGACTCTTAATCCCAAGGTTGCAGGTTCGAGTCCTGCACGGCCCTCCAGAAGCGCAAGCCAGGCGGCCCGCGGGACGCCGCGGGGTCCGGCAAGGTGGTTGCATACACCCCGCAGGCAGCTGCGGGGTTCGACGTTTTCTTGGCAGGAGGCAGGGACCGGGCGGGCGTGGCGGAACGGTAGACGCGCGGGACTTAGGATCCCGTGGGCTCGTCCCGTGGGGGTTCGAATCCCTCCGCCCGCACCAGGAAGGCGCCGGCAGGAGGTTCAGGAGGCCGAAGGGTGAAGGTGTTGAGCGTCCGGCGGGAGCCGGGAAGCACCGCGGTGCTGGAGATCGAGGTCCCCGAGGACCGCGTGGCGCGGGCGGTGGCCCAGGGGGTCGTGAGGGTGAGCCAGCGGGCCAAGATCCCGGGGTTCCGGCCCGGCCGGGCTCCCCGGTCGGTGGTGGAGCGGTACGTGGGCCGAGACGCGGTGTACGAGGAGGCGCTGGAGCGGCTGCTCCCGGAGGCGTACCGGGAGGCCGTCCGGCAGAGCGGCATCCGGCCCATCAGCCGGCCCCGGTTCGAGCAGGCCCAAATCGAGGAAGGCAAGCCCCTGCGGGTGGTGGCCCGGGTGGAGGTGGAGCCGGAGGTCAGGCTGGGCGACTACCGGGAGCTGAGGATCCCCTTTGAGGAACCCCGGGTGGGCGAGGAGGAGGTCCAGCGCACCCTGGAGGCGTTGCGGGCCCGGTACGCGCAGCTGCTGCCCAAGCAGGGACCTGCATCCGTCGGGGACTTCGTCCTGGTGCAGGTCCTGCAGGCGCCGGAGGGGGAGCGCCGGTTCGCGCAGGGCCGGGAGCTGATGCTGGAAGTCGGGGGCGGGGAGACTCCCCAGACCCTGAGCGCGCTGCTGGAGGGCCGGTCCGCGGGAGACGAGGTGGAGTGGGAAGGGGAAGCCGGGCCGGTGCGGTTCTCCGTGGTGGAGGTGCGGGTGCGGGAGCTGCCCGCCCTGGACGACGCGTTCGCGCAGACCGCCAGCGACCACCAGACGCTGGCGGAGCTGCGGGAGGACCTGCGGGCGAGGCTGCAGGCGCGGGCTAGCACCCAGGCGCGGGGGGAGTACGAACAGCGGGTGTTGCAGGCGGTGGTGGACGCCTCCCAGGTGGAGGTGCCGGAGAGCTTGGTGCACGCGGAGGTGCACAACCTGCTGGAGGACCTGGAGGAGGAGCTGCGGCGCCGCGGCCTGTCGTGGGACCGCTACCTGCAGCTGGTGGGCAAGTCCGCCGAGCAGGTGCACGACGAGTTCCGACCGCAGGCGGAATCCCGGGTCCGCACCCGGCTGGTGCTGGACGCTGTCGCCGAGGCGGAGGGGCTGCAGCCCTCCGAAGAGGAGGTGGCCCACGCGGTCCAGAACCTGGCGGAGGATAGCGGCCGCAGCCCGGAGGAGGTCCGGGAGTTGCTCGAGCGCACGGGCGGGATGGCGAGGCTGCGGGCGTCGCTGCGGCGCCGCCGGGCGGTGGCCTACCTGGTGGAGCGGGCCTCCGGCGGTGCGGTGACCGCGGAGGCGGCTGCCCGGGCCGAGCCCCAGAAGGAGGGAGAGCCGTGACCCTGGTCCCCATCGTGGTGGAGCAGAGCGCCCGGGGCGAGCGGGCGTACGACATCTACTCCCGTCTGCTCAAGGAGCGCATCATCTTCCTGGGCGGGATCGTGGACGACGAGGTGGCCAACCTCGTGATCGCCCAGATGCTGTTTCTGGCCTACGAGGACCCGGAGAAGGACATCCAGCTGTACATCAACAGCCCGGGGGGCTCCATGACCGCCGGGCTGGCCATCTACGACACCATGCAGCACATCCAGCCGGACGTGGCCACCATCTGCGTGGGCATGGCCGCCTCCGTGGCCGCCCTGTTGCTGGCCGGGGGGGCGAAGGGAAAGCGGGGGGCGTTGCCGTACTCCCGGATCATGATCCACCAGCCGTGGGGCGGAGCCCAGGGCCAGGCAGTGGACATCGCCATCCGGGCCAAGGAGGTCATCGAGCTCCGGAAGATCCTCAACGAGATCCTGGCCCGCCACACGGGCCAGCCCCTGGAGCGCATCGAGCGGGACACCGACCGGGACTTCTACATGAGCGCGCAGCAGGCCAAGGAGTACGGCCTGATCGACCTGGTGATCGAGCCGCGCAGCGACAAGCTGGCGCGGCTCGCGCGGTGAGGCAGGGAAGTTGCTCTGGACCCGTGGGACGGTTCGGTTCACGCGGCCGTGACAGGGGAGCGGGATCAAGGACGGCGAGGGGGTCGCATGTTCCGCTTCGGGGATGAGCGGGAGCGGTTGAAGTGCTCCTTCTGCGGGAAGGGCCAGGAGCAGGTCCGCAAGCTGGTGGCGGGTCCCGGGGTCTACATCTGCGACGAGTGCATCGAGCTGTGCAACGAGATCATCGAGGAGGAGCTGTACGGGGAGCAGGAGGAGCGGGGCCCCCGCAGCCTGCCGAAGCCACACGAGATCTACGAGACCCTGTGCCAGTACGTGGTCGGGCAGGAGCGGGCCAAGAAGGTGCTGTCGGTGGCGGTGTACAACCACTACAAGCGCATCGCCCACCGGCGGCCCACCGACGTGGAACTCCAGAAGAGCAACATCCTCCTCATCGGGCCCACGGGCTGCGGGAAGACCCACCTGGCCCAGACCCTGGCCAAGATCCTGGACGTCCCCTTCGCCATCGCGGACGCCACCAGCCTCACGGAGGCGGGGTACGTGGGCGAGGACGTGGAGAACATCCTCCTGCGGCTGGTCCAGGCGGCGGACTACGACGTGAAGAAGGCGGAGCGGGGGATCGTGTACATCGACGAGGTGGACAAGATCGCCCGCAAGTCCGAGAACCCCTCCATCACCCGGGACGTGTCCGGCGAGGGCGTGCAGCAGGCCCTGCTGAAGATCCTGGAGGGCACGGTGGCCAACGTGCCCCCCCAGGGGGGCCGCAAGCACCCCCACCAGGAGTTCATCCAGGTGGACACCACCAACATCCTGTTCATCTGCGGAGGGGCGTTCGAGGGCCTGGACAAGATCATCGAGGCCCGGGTCCGCCAGTCCAGCATGGGCTTCGGCGCCCAGTCGAACCCCAAGGTGCGGGACACGGGGGAGCTGCTCCGACAGGTGATGCCCCAGGACCTTCTGCGCTACGGCCTCATCCCCGAGTTCATCGGGCGGCTGCCGGTGTTGGTCCCCCTGGAGCCCCTCACGGAGGATCACCTGGTGCGGATCCTGGTGGAGCCCAAGAACGCCCTGGTCCGCCAGTACCAGAAGATCCTGGAGATGGACGGGGTGGACCTGGTGGTGGCGGAGGACGCCCTGCGGGCCATCGCCCGGGAGGCCCTGGCCCGGAACACGGGTGCCCGGGGCCTCCGGACCATCCTCGAGGACATCATGCTGGATGTGATGTACGAGATCCCCTCCCGGCCGGAGATCAAGCGGTGCGTCATCACCCTGGAGTCGGTGGAACGCCGGGCGCGGCCCATCCTCATCACCGCCGCGGAGGCCAAACGGCTGGCCAAGGAGAAGCCCGCCTCGTGAGGGCCCGCGGGTCCCTCCCAGCAGGGCCCGCGTCGGGTGCACGTGACGGTCCCAGCTCCCCGTGGAATCCTGGGGTCGCGGTGTGCGTAAATACGAGTAGAGGTTCGGGTGCGCTGCCGGCAGGGGCACCCGACGGAGGTTCGGCATGAGCCAGACGAAGACGGTCTACCCCACGCAGCTTCCCGTCCTCGCGCTGAAGGGCGTGGTGGTGCTCCCGCACATGCCCATCGCCCTCGGGGTCGGCCGGCCCAAGTCGGTCCGGGCCCTGGAGCGGTCCCTGGAGTCCGACCGCCTGCTGGCCTTGGTCTGCCAGCGGGATGAGAACGTGGAGGACCCCAAGCCGGAGGACCTGTACGAGTGGGGGGTGGTGGCCCGGGTCCTCAACGTGGGCAAGCAGCCGGACGGGGTCCTGCAGGTGATGGTGGAGGGGCTGGTCCGGGTCCACCTGGAAGGGTTCGTGCACACCGAGCCCTTCTTCCTGGCCCACGTGCGGACCGTGGAGGATCCCACGGAGCGGACCCTGGAGATCGAGGCCCTCATGCGGGGGGTGACTTCCCAGTTCGAGCGGTACGCGCGGCTGAGCCGTACCGTGGCCCCCGAGGCGTACATGGCGGTGATGAACGCGGAGGAACCCGGCAAGCTGGCGGACCTGGTGGCCCAGCACCTGCCCCTGAAGACGGAGGAGCGGCAGAAGGTGCTGGAGCTGGACGTGGCCAGCCGCCTGGAGTTCCTCTCCCAGGTGCTGGCGCGGGAGATCAACATCCTGGACCTGGAGCGGAAGATCCAGAACCGGGTCCGCAAGTCCATGGAGAAGTCCCAGCGCGAGTACTACCTGAAGGAGCAGATGAAGGCGATCCAGCAGGAGCTGGGCGAGAAGGACGAGCGCCAGGCGGAGGTGGAGGAGTACCGGAAGAAGATCGAGGCCGCCAACCTGCCCGAGCCCGTGAAGGAGAAGGCCCTGGAGGAGCTGGGTCGGCTGGAGAAGATGCCGCCCATGGTGGCGGAGGCGGTGGTGGTCCGGACCTACCTGGACTGGATCCTGGCGCTGCCGTGGAGCGTGCGCACGGAGGACCGCCTGGACATCCCGGAGGCCCGCAAGATCTTGGACGAGGACCACTACGGGCTGGAGAAGGCGAAGGAGCGCATCGTGGAGTACCTGGCGGTGCGCAAGCTGAGCCCCCAGTCCAAGGGGCCCATCCTGTGCTTCGTGGGCCCACCGGGGGTGGGCAAGACCTCTCTGGGGAAGTCCATCGCGCGGGCCCTGGGCCGCAAGTTCGTCCGCATCTCCCTGGGGGGCGTGCGGGACGAGGCGGAGATCCGGGGCCACCGGCGGACCTACGTGGGAGCCCTGCCCGGCCGCATCATCCAGGGCATGAAGACCGCAGGCAGCAAGAACCCGGTGTTCATGCTGGACGAGATCGACAAGCTGGGGATGGACTTCCGGGGTGACCCCTCCGCAGCTCTGCTGGAAGCCCTGGACCCCGAGCAGAACCACGCCTTCAGCGACCACTACCTGGAGCTCCCCTTCGACCTCAGCGAGGTCATGTTCATCTGCACCGCCAACGTGCTGGACACCATCCCCCCGGCCCTGCGGGACCGCATGGAGGTGATCCGCTTCCCCGGCTACATCGAGCAGGAGAAGCTGGGGATCGCCCGGCACTTCCTGGTGCCGAAGCAGCGGAAGGAGAACGGGCTGGCAGACTTCGGGCTGCAGATCACGGACGCAGCCCTGCGCCGCATCATCCGCGAATACACCCGCGAAGCCGGGGTGCGAAACCTGGAGCGGGAGATCGGCACCATCTGCCGGAAGGTAGCCACCCTGGTGGCCTCCGGGGACCCCAAGGCGCCCCGGCGGGTCACCGCCAAGATGCTGCACCGCTTCCTCGGCCCGCCCAGGTTCCGCTACGGCCTGGCGGAGAAGCAGGACGAGGTGGGGGCGGCCACGGGCCTGGTGTGGGCGGAGACCGGGGGGGACATCGTCACCGTGGAGGCCACCCTGGTGAAGGGAAACGGCAAGCTGGTCCTCACCGGGCAGCTGGGCGAGGTGATGAAGGAGTCCGCCAACGCCGCGGTGTCCTACGTGCGGTCCCGCAGCCGCCGGCTGGGCGTGGACGAGGACTGGTACAGCAAGTTCGACGTGCACATCCACGTGCCCGCGGGCGCGCAGCCCAAGGAGGGCCCCTCCGCGGGCATCACCATGGCCACAGCCCTGGCCTCGGCCCTGAGCGGACGCCCCGTGCGTAAGGACGTGGCCATGACGGGCGAGATCACCCTCCGGGGGAAGGTCCTGCCGGTGGGGGGGCTGAAGGAGAAGGTGATCGCAGCACACCGGGCGGGGATCCGCACCGTCATCCTCCCGAAGGAGAACGAGCGGGACATGCACGAGATCCCCGAGAACGTGCGCCGGGCGCTGCGGTTCCGTTTCGTGGAGCACATGGACGAGGTCCTGGAGGAGGCGCTGCTGCCCGCGCCGGTCAAGCCCGCGTCGCCCGAGCCGCCGCCCGCGGCCCTGGAGGTCCCCCGGATCCCGGTGGAGCTGCCGCAGCAGGCCCCGCCGCCTCCGCCCCAGGCCTGAGGCCCGGCGCGGCTTCGGAGGGCCCGTGCCCAGCCTCCGGGTGCTCAGCGCCGCGGAAGTGGACCGCCTGGTCCCCATGCGGGATGCCATCGAGGCGGTCCGAAAGGCGTTCCGGTCGCTGTCGGCCGGCCGAGCACGGGTGCCTTTGCGGGTGCACCTGGACACGTCGGCAGGGACGGCTCTGTGGATGCCCGGGTTCGTGGAGGGACTGGGGCTGGGCGTGAAGGCGGTGACCGTGTTCCCCCGCAACCCCGCGCGTGGACTTCCCACCATCCAGGCCGCGGTGCTGGTGCAGGACCCGGACACGGGGACGCCCCTCGGTCTGGTGGAGGGCGCCTCCCTCACCGCGCTGCGTACAGGAGCCGCTACCGGGCTCGCCACGGATCTGCTGGCCCGCAGGGAGGCCGGGGTGGTGGCGCTGTTCGGGTGCGGTGGACAGGCCCGCAGGCAACTGGAGGCGGTGTGCACGGTGCGCGCGGTGACCCAGGTACGGGTGTACTGTCCCACCCCGTCCCACAGGGAGGCGTTCGCGGACTGGGCCAGGCAGCAACCCTGGTTGCAGGGCGCGTCCGTGTTCGCCGCTCCCTCTTCGGAGGCCGCGGTACGGGGCGCGGAGGTGGTGGTGACCGCCACGCCCAGCCACCAGCCCGTGTTCGCGGCTTCCGACCTGGGCTCCGGTGCCCACGTCAACGCCATCGGTGCGTTCACCCCGCAGATGCGGGAAGTCCCCGCGGAGGTGGTCGGCCGGGCGCGGGTGGTGGTGGACAGCCTGGAGGCGGCCCGGGCCGAAGCCGGGGACCTGATCCAGGCCGCCGCGGAGGGCGCTTTCGACTGGGGACGCGCCGTGGAGCTCGGCCGGCTCGTAGACGACCCCTCCCTGGGCCGGCGCGGGCCCGAGGAGGTGACCCTGTTCAAGTCCGTGGGCGTGGCCGTGCAGGACGTGGCGGTGGGGGTGCTGGCGCTGCGGCGGGCGGCCGAGGTGGGTGCGGGCGTGGAGGTCCCGTGGACGTAGCCGGACGCGCGGGCCTGTGGGGCAGGATTCGAGAGGGGCTGCGCAGGACGCGCCAAGCCATCGCGGACCACCTGCAGGACGCCTTCACCCGTCCCCCGGACGAGGGTTTCTTCCAGCGGGTGGAGGAGGCGCTTTTGGCCTCCGACGTGGGCGTGGAGGTCACCGCGGAGGCGGTGGAGGAACTCCGGCGCCGGGTGCGCGCTGGGCTCCGGCGGCCGGAGGAGGTTCGCGCGGCCCTCCGCCAGGTGCTGCGGGGCTTTTTGCCTGAGCCCCAGCCCCTTCAGCTCGAGCCGCCTCCGGCGGTGGTGCTGGTGGTGGGCGTCAACGGGTCGGGGAAGACCACCACCGCGGGCAAGCTGGCTTGCCACCTGGGCGCGCGGGGCAAGCGCGTGGTGCTGGCCGCCGCGGATACCTTCCGGGCTGCGGCCATCGACCAGCTGGAGGTCTGGGCGCGCCGCGCGGGCGCGGAACTGGTCCGCCACCGGGAGGGCTCAGACCCCGCGGCGGTGGTGCACGACGCCGCGCAGGCCACTTTGAGCCGGCACGCGGACGTGCTGGTGGCCGACACCGCGGGCCGCCTGCACACGAAGGCGAACCTCATGGACGAGCTGCGGAAGATCCGGCGGGTGCTGGCTCGTCTGTTGCCGGACTGCCCGTGGGAGTCCCTCCTGGTGCTGGACGCCACCACCGGGCAGAACGCCCTGCAGCAGGCGCGGCAGTTCCGGGAGGCCGCGGGCGCCACCGGGGTGGTGTTGAGCAAGCTGGACACCAGCGCAAAGGGCGGCGTGGTCCTCGCCATCGGGCACCAGCTGGGCCTGCCGGTGAAGCTGGTGGGTACGGGCGAGGGGCCGGACGACCTCGAGGCCTTCGACCCCGAGGCGTTCGTGGACGCCCTCCTGCCGGAGGCGTGAAGCTTACCCCGCCCTGGAAGTGGCTGGTCCTGCTGTGCGCCGCGGAGGTGGGGACCATGCTCACCTTCTCGGGCTACGCCGCGGCGCTGCCGGTCCTGCAGCGGGAGTGGAACCTGTCCGCGGGACGGGCGGGGGCGGTGTTCGCGGCCCAGCAGCTGGGCTACACCCTCGCGGTGCTGGTCCTGTCCACCCTCACGGACGTGTGGGGCGTGCGCCGTATCTACCTCCTGTCGGCCCTGTGGAACGGCCTGGCGAACCTCGCGTTCCCCCTGCTGGCGCGGGACTTCGGCTCCGCCTTCGTCCTGCGGTTGCTGTGCGGCGCCGGCCTGGCCGGCACCTACATGCCGGGGATGCGGCTGGTGGTGGAACGGTTTGAAGCTGGACAGCGGGGCGCGGCCATGGGGCTGTACATCGCGTGCTTCAGCGTCGGTGCCGCCCTCTCGCTGGCCGTGGCGGGAGGTCTGCTGCCGTGGGGCTGGCGGTGGAGCTTCCTGGTGCCTGCGGCAGGTCCCTTCCTCGCCTTCGGGGTGGCCTGGCGCATCGCCCACGATCCGCCGCGGCAGCCCCGCGCCGCGTTGCGGCTGCGGGAGGTCTTGGGCAACCGCACCGCCATGCGGTACGTGGTGGCGTACGCCGCTCACAACTGGGAGCTCTTCGGGATGCGGGCCTGGCTTTCCGCCTTCCTCGCAGCCCTGTGGGCCGGACAGGGCGTCCCCCTCAGTTCCGCTGCCGCACGGGGGGCGGCCTTCGGTTCGGTGGTGCTGCTGGCGGGCGCGGCCAGCAACGCCCTGGGCGGGTGGGTCTCCGACCGCGTGGGCCGGCGTCCCACGGTGGTGGCGGTCCTGCTGGCCTCCGCCACGGTGTCGTTCGCCGTGGGCTGGACCCTCCCCCTGGGCATGGGGGTGGTGCTGCCCCTGGCGTTCCTGTACGGCCTGCTGGTCACCGCGGAGTCCAGCACGCTTTCCGCGGCCGTGGCGGAGGCCGCGGACCCGCGGTGGCTGGGCACCACCATGGCCGTCCAGTCGGGCCTGGGCTTCCTGGTGACCGCCATCTCCCCGGCGGTGTTCGGGTGGCTGCTGGACCGGGCGGGCTGGGGCGTAGCGTTCGCGTCGCTGGGCGCGGCCGCCTTCTGCGGGGCCGTGGCCGTCGCACGTCTTCCCCGCCCCCCGCACATTTGCCGGTAACCAGGGCGGTGAGACAGGCCACCGTCGCCTACCAGCCGGGCATGCAGGTACGTGTCGGCCGGTCGCCGCCGGCTGACCCCAAGTCCCGCCGGCGTCTCAGGGCGTCAGAGGCGAGCCGTGAGGACGGGGGGATTAGCGGACCGCTGGACGCCTGACGGCCCACGCTCCACCGTCACGGCCACCATTTGGTAGCGTGCGAAGTCGGCGATCAGGGGGAGGATGAGCGGCCGCCCTGGCACAGGTCGAAAGACCCCGGCGCTGTCTGCCTGGCCGTCGGCGATCAGCCACAGCTGGTAAACGAATCCAGCGCCGGGGTCTTGGAGATCGCTCACCAGCAACGCCCCCTGGCGCCCGAGCGGGTCGTAGATCAGCCTGACCCGACCAGGCGCAGTACCCTGGAGCGTGGCGGCCCGCGCGGCCGGATTCGTGAGCAGCGCTACCACTTGTTCCTGCCGAGCCAGACGGTCCTCCAGGGCGACCACGCGTAGCCGCCACGTGTAGGCAAGCCCGCCCAGGATGATGGCGAGACTGGCCGCCACCGCAAAGGCCGCCGGCCACAGACCCGCGCGCTCGCGCGTCCGGCCGGCCTGGCGGCGTTCCGCGCGGATCTGGGCGAGGAGGCGGTCGCGGAGGGGAAGGGGGGGAGAGATCTGAGGGAAGGCCGCCCCTAGAGCCGCCGCCGCCTCCATCAGGTCCGCTAGCTCGCGCCGGGCCTCGGCGGACCGCGCCAGGTAGGCCTCCACCTGCTCCCGCTCTTCCGGCTCCAGCGCGCCCAGTGCGTAAGCGGCAAGCAGCTCCCGGAGGTGCTCCTCGGAGTAGTTCATAGCGCGGCCTCCCTGAGGAGGGCACGAAGGCGCAGGAGGCCGTCACGCATGCGCGTCTTGACCGTCCCCAGCGGCAGCGCCAGCCGACGCGCAATGTCCCTTTGCGTCAGCCCTCCGTAGTAGGCCAGCGCCAGGATCTCCCGCTGTGTGGGGGGGAGCGCTTCCAGAGCCGCGCGGACCTGTGCGCTCTGGAGGGCCCGCAGCGCCTCCTCCATCGGATCCTCTGGCCCTACCGCCGAGTCACTCAACGGCTCGGCCCGCCGAATCTTCCGGCGGCGCAGGGCGTCCACACTCTTGTGGTGCGCGAGGGTGAGAATCCAAGCCTCGGGGGTGCCGCGCCGGGGGTCGAAGCGCGCTGCGCCTCGCCACAGAGCGAGAAAGACTTCCTGCGTCACGTCCTCCGCCGCCTCCAACTCACGCAGGATCCCCAGGGCTAGAGAGAAGACCTGGCGAGCGTACCGATCATAGAGTGCCGCGAAAGCCGCCTCGTCGCCCTCACGGATCCGCTCCACCAGCCGCTCCGGGGCATCCGGAAGGCGCCCCACTGGCAGATCCCGCCCCTCCATAACATCCCGCTGTTCGACGGGCGGGGCCCGGCCCCCTTTTCCCCTGGGGACCGATCCCCTACTCCCCTCTTCGCGCTGGCGTGCGGAAGGGATGGGTACCGCCGATCCATCCGGATGTGTGGCTCGTGCGAAGGATAGGGTGACGCCACCTCCGCGAGGGTCGGAGGGGAGGGACGAAGCATGGTGCAGGGTGTAGAACGTCGCCGCTCACGCCTACCCGCGTGGGCAACGCCGGGGCGCGCTAAGATGCGCTGGGCGGTCGCGGGTTTCGTCATCCTTCTGGGTTGCGTCGGAACGACCCCAGGGCAACCCAAGGCCGCGCCGGCGACGTCGTTGTCGGAACCCACTCCGACCGCGGAGGTGGTGATCGAGCTGTTCCAGTTCCGGCCCGGCCGCCTTACCGTCCCGGTGGGGGCACAGGTGGAGTGGACCAACCGGGACGACGTCGTGCACACGGTGACCAGCGGGGTTCCGGAGCGCCGCACAAGCCTCTTTCACGGCGAACTCCCCGGCAAGGGGGCGACGTTCCGCTTCTCGGCGGCCCGGGCAGGGACGATCCCATACTTCTGCGCGCGGCACGACCACATGCGTGGGGAGCTGGTCGTGCAGCCTTGAGGAGGTGATAGGGGCGCACAGGACGCTAGCGCACACGGCCCTCCCTACCGGGGGGAGTGCCGTCGACAGTGCAGACACCCACTCACACGCGGGTACCAAGGAGGTAAGGCGATGAGGCGTATGGCTGCAGTCTGGCTCGGCCTGACCGTACTGGCGATCCTGCTGGCAGGTATCCGGCCGGCGACCTCGGTTCCAACCGGAGCTATGTCGGCGGCCGACCTGAGGATCGCGCTGAACAACCTTCTCACCGAGCACGTGGCGCTGGCCGCCAGCGCCACTCGGGGGGCCCTCAGCGGGCAGCCCGCTCGATTCCAGGCCGCCGCGGCTGCCCTGGACGCGAACTCCGACGACCTCATCAAGCTGATGGGCATGGTCTACGGTGCGGACGCGGAGCGGGCGTTCGGTCCGCTGTGGAAGAAGCACATCGGGATGGTGGTGGACTATACGACGGGGCTGGCCACGGGGGATGCGGCCAAGCGGGACAGGGCGGTCGCGGACCTGACGGCGTACAGCCGGGAGTTCGGGGCGTTCATCAACGCGGCGACGAAGTCGCTGCCGACGGAGGCCGTGCAGCAGCTGGTGCTGGAGCACATCCTCACCCTCAAGGCCGTCATC
>CALIMJ010000024.1 GCA_938028835.1 uncultured bacterium
GATCAGAGACCTGCGGGCGGAGACCCGGGAGGCGATCTCCAGCCTGCGGGCGGAGATGCGCCAGGAGATTTCCGACCTCCGGCGCGAGGCCCGCCAGCAGTTCTACTGGCTGCTGGGTGTCCTCGTCGTGGCCATCCCTCGCCCAGATCGCGCTCCGCTACATCCCTGTTCTCTGAGCTAGGAGGAGGGTACACCGCCCTCGTATTTCCACCGTTTTTTGACGGTACCCCGGTTGCGGTGGTTCCCCTTAGAACTCCCCGGCTTTAGCCATGGACAGGTTCAGTGCTGCCATCCGAGTCCCCGGTCAGGCCATCACCCGCAGCGCCGAGCAGCCGGGCCATCCTCTCCGTCGCCCTCCGCTGTAGGGTAGGTAGCACGTGGGAGTAGGTGTCCAGGGTCATGTGGACCGTGGCGTGGCCCAGCCGCTCGGCCACCACCTTCGGGTGCTCGCCTGCCAGCAACAGTAGGGTCGCCGCCGTGTGCCGGAGGTCGTACATCCGGAAATCACGAGGGAGGCCTGCCCGCTCCGCCACGGCCCTGAAGTGGCGATCCCGAAGGTTCTTCAGGTCGAGTGGGGTGCCAGCCGCGGAGGGGAAAACCAGGTCCAGGTCCTGCCACAGCGGCCCTGCCCGCATCCTCTGCTCCAGCACGGCTCTCCGGTGAGCCCGCAGGGCCCCTGTCAGGCCCGGCGAGAGCAGGATGGACCTCCTGGCCTTCGGCGTCTTGGGTTCCTCGAACCTCCACTCCCTCCCAGCCCACGTCAGCGACCGGACCACATACACCACGCCCCGCTCCAGGTCCACGTCCTCCCAGCGCAGCGCCAGGGCCTCGGCCGGGCGCAAGCCGGTTTCCAGCAGCAGCCACCAGAGGGGCGCGAACCGGTCCTGCCGGGCGGCCTCCAGGAAGCGCCTGGCCTGCTCAGGGGACAGCGCTCTCATCTCCCTCCTGGGGATCCTGGGAGGGTCCACACGGTCCAGGGGGTTGGCAGGAATCAGCCCCCACCGCACGGCCTGCCTGAGGGCGGTCTTAAGCCTCGCGTGCACCCTCCGGACCGAGGCCGGGGCGAGCCCCCTCTCCAACAGCCGCCTGTAGAGGTCCTGGACCTCCACGGGAGCGAGGTCGCACAGGCGCCTCCTGCCCAGCAAAGGGTACACCCAACGTCTGAGCTGCTCGCGGTAACTGTGCAGGGTGGATGGCCGGACCCGATGGCGGGCTACATCGTCCAGCCAGCGCTCGAGGTACTCACCGAGGGTCACCGTGGAGGGCCTGGTGATGGCGCCGAGGTCCTTCTCACGCAGGAGCCGGTGGAGGAGCGCTTCGGCGTCCTTCCTGGTGCCGTGGACGGTCCTGGACAGCCACTTCCTGGACCCGTTGGTGGGGTCCCTGCCCAGGTAGACCCGGACCAGCCAGGTGCGGTCCCCTCGCTTACGGATCTGCCCCGCCACCGCAGGCCAACTCCGCCGTAATCATGCTTACTCCACGATAGCAGGCGCACTATAGGCGCACAAGCCCGCTCGACGGTGAGGGTGACCGCAGGGCCATGATGGCTGGAATCCTTGCAGGATGCGGGTTCTAGCTGGAGCCCACGACCGGACTCGAACCGGTGACCTCGTCCTTACCAAGGACGCGCTCTGCCTCCTGAGCTACGTGGGCTCTGAGGCCGGGTCGATTATACCAGCGGGGCCCGGGGCGTCCAAGGTACGACCCCTGGCCGGCCGCCCCTCGGGGTGCCAGAATAGGGCAAGGGAGACCGCGGAGGCGACGATGGGAGATGTCCTGCTCTGGCTGCTGATCGCTCTGCTGATCTACCTCGTGTTCTTCGCCAGCGGCTGACCGGGTGGTGGGCGGGGTGGGGATCGAACCCACAAGGGCCCTGTGGCCCAGCGGATTTTAAGTCCGCCGCGTTTGCCGGTTTCGCCACCCGCCCCGGACCACGGTACCGTTGCGGCCGGCCGGCCGCAACCCTATAATCGGAAGGCGACGGGCGGGTGTAGCTCAGCGGTAGAGCGTCGGCTTGCCATGCCGAAGGTCGCGGGTTCAAATCCCGTCGCCCGCTCCAGGCAGGGCTGGTGATCCCCGAGGTCGCGCTCCTTCCGGCATGTTTCTTGCACCCACCCGTGCCGGAGGTGAAAACCCGTGGCAGTGTGTGCCCGCTGCGGGTCTGCAAACCTGCGGCAGGGCTGGGAGCAGCGCGCGCACCGCATCGGTCGGCACGTACTGGCGGGCTGGGTGCCCACCGTGTGGTGCGGGACCTGCGGGGCCCTCTGGCCGTGGGCCCCACGGGAAACCCTGGCCGTCCGCAACCCCCTGGCGGGTGGACCGCCTTTCACCGGCCTTGGCCTACCTGCAGGCGGAAGGAGACCTCATCGTGGTGCGCTGGCCGGACGGTTCGTACGAAGTGGTGGCCTGACTGGATCGCGGCACCGTCCTCCACGACCCCCCCTGCCTGTGAGGCCCTCCGCGCCGGGTGTTAGAATGCCGCCGGCGGCAGCGGTTGCCCGCGGCCAAGCTCTTCGGTCCGGAGGTGCGGGTTGCCGGAGATCCAGGTGGGGGATCACGTCCCCGAGGTGATTCTCGTAGGTCCGGACCGCCAGCCGGTCCGGCTGTCCTCCCTGCTCGGCCAGCCCCTGGTCCTGGCCTTCTTCCCCGCGGCATTCACGCCCACGTGCACCCGGGAGATGTGCGCGCTCCGGGACGGACTGGAGCGGTTCAATCAGGTGAAGGCACGGGTGGTGGGGATCAGCGTGGACCTGCCAGCGAGCCTGCAGGCCTTCTCCGACCAGCTGGGGCTGAACTTCGTCTTGCTGAGCGACTACGGCCGCCAGGCAGTGCGGGCGTTCGGTGTGGAGGATCCGAGGCCCTTCGCCGGCCTTTTCCCGGGTCTGGCCCGGCGCGCGGTGTTCGTGGTGGACCCCCAAGGGACCGTGGTGTACCGGTGGGTGTCCGAGGACCCGAAGGTGGAGCCGCCGTACGCGGAGGTGGAGCAGGCGGCGGCGTCGGTAGCGGACCGGACGCCCTTCGTGCGTTGAGCTGCCCCTTCTGAGCTGGTACAATCCCGGTTGGGGCGACGTAGCCAAGAGGCAAGGCAGGGGTCTGCAAAACCCCGATCCCCGGTTCGAATCCGGGCGTCGCCTCCAGGCTATCCGGCGCCCCGCCAGAGGACCCACAGGAAGAAGGGAACGCCCACCAAGGCGGTGACGGCACCTACGGGGATTTCCAGGGGGGCGGCGGCGGTCCGGGCCAGCAGGTCGGCCCACACTAGCAGCGCAGCTCCCCACAGGGCGGAGCCGGGTAGCAGCACGGCGTGCACGGAACCGCCCAGCCGGCGCATCGCATGCGGCACCACCAACCCCACGAATCCGACGAGCCCTGCGGACGCTACCGCGGCCGCGGTCATGAGGGTGGCGGCGCCAACCACCGCCGCTCGGACCCGTGGGACCGGTACGCCCACGGAGCTCGCTTCCTCCTCTCCCAGCAGGAGCACGTCCAGCTCCCGAGCGTAGGATCGGGCAAGACCGTATCCTGCCAGGACGGCTGGCCCCGCCAGGCGCACGTGGTCCCAGCCACGGCCGCCCAAACTGCCCAGCAACCACGCCAGGGCCTGCTGGAGGGAACCGTGGGAGAGGACCAGGACCACCGACAGGACCGCGGCGAAGAATGTGCCCGCCGCCAGCCCGGCCAACAGCAGGTCTTCCGGTCCGCGCCCGCGGGTTGCGGCCAGCCGGTACACCAAGAACACGGCCCCAGCGGCGGATGCGAACGCGGCAGCGGACACCGCTAGGCCTCCCAGCCCCGCGGCGATCGCCCCCACCGCACCCAGGGCGGCACCCGGAGCCACTCCCACCACGTACGGGTCGGCCAGGGGGTTACGGAAGAGGGTCTGGTACGCGGCCCCGGACGTGGCCAGGGCAGCGCCCACCAAGCCGGCCAGCACCACCCTGGGCAGCCGCAACTCCACCACGATGGCGTACGCGGGGCCGCCTCCCGGCGCGGTGCTCATGGCGCCCCGCAGCGCCGCCCACACCTCCGGGAGCTGCACGGGCACCGACCCCAGGGCGAGGGCGCACAGGGCACTGGCCACCAGCCACGCCCAGCCGGCCGCCAGGAGCCACCCGCGCGGAAGCCGGAGTCTCCGCAAGGGCCGGCACCGACTTCACCGGGCACGGATGAGGGACAGGAACTCCGCCCGCGTACGGGCGTCCTCCCGGAACAGACCCCGCATGGCCGAGGTGACCATGACGCTACCCGGTTTCTTCACCCCCCGCATGGTCATGCAAAGGTGTTCCGCCTCGATGACCACCGCGGAGCCCTTGGCCTGCAGGGCGTCGACCAGCAGGTCGGCAATCTGCGAGGTTAGGCGCTCCTGGAGCTGAGGCCGCCGTGCCAGGGTCTCCACCACCCGCGCCACCTTGCTGATCCCGACCACCCGGCCGTTGGGCACGTACCCCACGTGGGCCACACCGTGAAAGGGCAGCAGGTGGTGCTCGCACAGGGAGTAGAAGGGGATGTCCTTGAGCACCACCATCTCGTGGTGCTGCTCCTCGTCGAACCCCACCCGGAGGTACTCCCCGGGATCCCGGTGCAGCCCGCTGAACAGCTCCTCGTACATCGCCGCGATCCGGCGCGGGGTTCCCCGCAGCCCCTCCCGCCCGGGGTCCTCCCCGATAGCCCGGAGGATCTCCACCACGGCGGCTTCGATCCGCTGGCGGTCCACCAGCACCCGCGGCGTGGCCGCCCGCTGTCCCACAGCCTCGCGTCCGTCCATACTCGCCCTCCTGCTCCCTCCCTACACCCGCCCCGTCTGCCGGACGAAGGACTCCGTGGTGTCCGGGACCGGCACCATCCCCAGCAGCCCCTCCAGGGTACGGGCCAGCCGGGCGGTGAACCGCACGTCGTGGGTCCGGACCACCCGCGCGCCCCGCTCGATCCCCAGCACCACCGCGGCCGCGGTGGCCTCCAGCAGCTCCTCCGGCGGCAGCCGCAGGATGTCCCGAAGGTAGTTCTTGCGGGAGGTGGCCAGGTACACTGGGTAGCCCAGGGTGAGCAGTTCGTCCAGCCGGCGCAGCAACTCCACGTCGTGGGCGGGCGTCTTCCCGAAGCTGAAGCCGGGATCCACCAGGATCCGGTCCGCGTGCACCCCTGCCTGCCGCGCGCGGGCGGTGCGCTCCTGGAGGAAGGCGTACACCTCCCGGAAGACGTCTTCGTAGCGGGGATCCACCTGCGCGACCTTGTGTGGGCCTCGCCGGTGCATCACCACCAGCCCCGCGCCATACTCCGCGGCCACCTCCGCCGTCTCGGGGCGCGCCAGCCCGCTCACGTCGTTCACCGCCACCGCGCCGGCCTCCAGGGCCCTCCGGGCCACCCCCGGCTTGACCGTCTCCACCACCACCGGCAGCGCCAGCTCTAACCGGACCCGCTCGATCACCGGGACCACCCGCCGGATCTCCTCTTTCTCGGGCACGTGTGGCCCCGGCCGCGCGGACTCCCCGCCCACCTCGATGAGGTCTGCGCCCTCCTCCGCCATCTCCCGGGCCCGGCGAACGGCCGAGGCGAGGTCGGGGTGACGGGCGGCGGCGTAGAAGGAGTCCGTGGTCACGTTCAGAACCCCGACCACGTACACCCGTCGGCGCAGGTCGAGGACAACGTCCCGCAGGCGAAGAAGCCCCTGGTGGTCCACAAGTTCCCATTGTACCGGTCCAACGTTTCACCGTGCTGCGGCCGCCCCACGCAGGAAGCGGCCGGACCAGGGCGAACCGTTTCTCCCGGAGGGCGCCATGGATCCCCACGCGAGGGCCACCCTCAGAGACGTCCCCGCGTACGTGCCGGGGAACCGTCCCCTGGCCCGTGGGGAAGGCTTAGCCCC
>CALIMJ010000025.1 GCA_938028835.1 uncultured bacterium
CAGCCGCTCGTCCATCGCCTCCACCCGCGCCTGCAGCCCCCGGATGTCCTCCCGCAGCTGCACGTACCCCCCGGACAGCTCCTGCACCCGCCCCTCCACGAACGCCAGCCGCTCCTCCACCGTCGCCATCCCGTTCACCCCCTACCCTACCCCCGGCCCCTCCAGCCCGCAATGCCGTCGCCATCGACTCCATTGAAGTGAACGCCGCCTGGGAGGCTTTTGGACCGCCACCCCTGTACGCCCTCCTGGAGCCCGTGCCCGGAACCGGTACCTGGAACCGGTACCTGGTACCTGGCTTACGAAAGGTAAGCCACCGTGGGGTGCGATAGTGGGCCGAGGGCGGGGAAAGGATCCGGCGGCGCCCCCCAGGTGAGGAAAACCGTCCAAGCGTTCCCCATTGCGCCGTAGGCTCAAGGTCGATATAATCTGTCCTGTCAACGGGAGTGAGGTCCCGAGAGGTCGAGCCGGCGCGAGCCGGGCAGGTCACTCGGGGCAGCTCCCGTTGACGTTTTTACCCGGGGGCGCGGCCTCACGGACGGCGCTGGCGGCGCAGCCAGTTCCGCACCGCTTCCCGCGTGACGTCCCAGGCGTGCCAGGCCGCGTTGCGGGCGATCCCGTAGGCCGCGTCCTCCAGAGCCGGGGGGAGCTTTCGGGCCCGCAGCGCCCCCCGCACGTCCAGGGGCAGGTTGGGCAGGACATCCCGCTCGAAGTCCATGGAGTCGAGGAAGCGGGCCACCTCGTCGGGCGGTACGCACCCGCTCACCTCGGCGGGGAGTTGCTCCAGGCGGTGCAGGAGCTCTAGGTGCCGCTGCTGCATCCGCTGCTCCAGCCGCTCGAGCACAAGCAGCGGGTCGTCATCCCGGGGAGGCTCGGTGTAGCCTTCCAGGAAGAAGGCCGGCGGCTTGTTCAGAACCTCGCACAGCCGCAGGAAGGTCTCGAACTTGGGGAACGCCTTGCCGCGCTCCCAGTCGCCCACCGCCACCGCGCTGCGCAATCCTAGAGCCCGGGCCAGCTCCCGCTGCGACAATCCCGCGCTCGTGCGGGCCTCGTGGACCCTCAGGCCGAAACTCTTTTTGACCTCCGCAAGGAGCCGACCCACGGACCACCCCTGCCCAGGTCTATTCTAGCGTTCTCCAAGACTGAGTCTAGCACCTGCTAGAACAAGTCGAGCGAAGCTAACAGTTGGATCGGTTGGGATGCGCACTTACGTTCGCAAGAGCCGGATCGTCGCCTGTTGGAGGTCGCCGCCGGGTCGATCGGCGTCGAAAAGCTACCTGCCCCACGTTTGTTCAGTTAGGATGGAGGCGAGGGCCCATGCAAGAAGCCCAGGATCCGCTCGAACGCGCCCTAGCGCGGCAGCTGTATCGCCTTCGCTGCCCCGACCCGCTCGTCCTGGGAGAGCTCCACCTGGGCACGCTGGAGGGAGCCCAGCAGCAAGAGGTCTCAGCCCACGTTAGCGAGTGTCCACGCTGTCAGCAGGAGCTTGCCACCCTGGACCGCTTTCTGAAGAGCCGAGATCGGCCGGGCGTACGGCTCTGGGTGGCGGAGCTGCTCCCGCAGCTGCGCGTGGCCGAACTGGCCCCGGCCTACGCGGTCCGCGGGAGCTTTCAGCTGGCCTCGGCCACGTACAGAGCCGGAGAGTTCACCCTGACGGTCTCCATCACCGAGGACCCGCAAGATCCGTCCCTTCGCACTCTGGCTGGCATTGTCTTCCGCGAGGCTGAACTGGAGCCAGGGGCGCGAGCCCGACTGCTCGGAGCCCGCTACGAGCAGGAAGCGGAAGTGGATCCGGTGGGGCAGTTCGCCTTCACGTCGGTTCCGAAGGGCCGGTACACCCTCGAACTGGAGGCCGGCGACGACCTGGTTCAGGTATCTCCCCTGCAGGTCTCGTAGCCACCCAGCCCAGCTGCAGCCGCTTTCCCGGTTTACGGGAAGGGTCCTGGCCGGCGGCGGGCTCCCTCGCGACTAGCGGACTTCCAGGCTGAGATCCAGGGCCGGGGCGGAGTGGGTCAGCGCGCCCACGGAGATCAGGTCCACGCCCGTCTCCGCCACCGCGCGCACCGTCTCCAGCGTGATCCCGCCCGAAGCTTCCGTCAGCACGCGGCCCCGGCACCGTGCTACGGCCTGCCGCAGGGTCGGCAGGTCCATGTTGTCGAAGAGCAGCGCGTCCGCGCCAGCTTCCACTGCCTCGTCAACCTGGTCCAGGTCGGTGACCTCCACCTGGATCCGGATCCCGTGGGGGACTCGTGCCCGGAGCCGCTGCACGGCCTGCCGCAGGGAAAGACCCTGGCGCTTGAGTAGCGCCAGGTGGTTGTCCTTCACCAGCACCCCGTCGCTGAGGCCGAAACGGTGGTTGGCCCCTCCTCCGACCCGGACCGCATACTTCTCCAGGACCCGCAGGCCCGGCGTGTTCTTCCGGGTGTCCACGATCCGGCACGGGAGCCCGGCCACCGCCTGGACGTACCGCCGCGTGAGGGTGGCGACCCCGCTGAGATGACTCAGGAAGTTGAGCGCCACCCGCTCTCCGGCGAGCAGGGCCCGGCCATCTCCCTCCACCACCGCCACTACCTGTCCTTTTTCCACCTCGGCCCCGTCTGCCACCTCCGGGCGTGTGCGCACCTCCGGGCTCAACTGCCGGAACACCGCCTCCAACACCGGGATGCCCGCGATCACCCCTGGCCTCTTGGCCAAGACCTCCGCGCACGCCCGGAGAGGCTCCGGAAACAGGGGTTCCGTGGTCAGGTCGCCCCACGGCAGGTCCTCGCGGAGAGCCGCCGCTACCACGCGCTCCAGCTCCAGGGTGAGTAGGCCGCCGTGCACCATCAGCTCAGCGCCAGCATCCGTTCGATGGCCGTGCGGGCCCGGGAGGCCACCTCCGGATCCACCCGTACCTCGAACACCCCGTCCCGGAGCGACCGGTAGACTTTGTCCAGCGTGATCCTCTTCATGTACTGGCAGACGGCGTCCTCCCGCACGGCCACGAACGTTTTCCCCGGCGCCTCCTTCCGCATCCGGTGCAAGATCCCCGTCTCCGTGGCCACCACGAAGGTGGACGCCCGGGAGGTCCGCGCCCGGCGCACCATCCCCTCCGTGGAGACGATGTGGGTGCGGTCCCGGGGAAGGTCTCCTGTGGTGAGGAACACCATGCACGAGGTGACGCACCCGCACTCCGGGTGGATCAGCAGCTCCGCGTCAGGGTACGTCCCCAACAGTCCGGTCACGTCTTCCGGCGTGAACCCGGCGTGCACGTGGCACTCCCCCATCCACAGGTGCAGCCGCCGGCCCGTGACCCGAGCGACGTAGCTCCCGAGGAAGAAGTCCGGGACGAACAGGATCTCCCGGTCCTCGGGGATGGACTCCACCACGCGCACGGCGTTGGTGGACGTGCAGCAGAGGTCGCTTTCTGCCTTCACCTCCGCGGTGGTGTTCACGTACGCCACCACCACCGCTCCGGGGTGCTCCCGCTTCCAGGCCCGCAGCTGGTCCGCAGTAATGGTAGCCGCCAGGGAGCAGCCCGCCTCCAGGTCGGGCAACAGCACCGTCTTGTCCGGGCACAGGACCGCTGCGGTCTCCGCCATGAAGTGGACCCCGCAGAACACAATGACGTCCGCGTCCGTCCGCGCCGCGGCCTGCGCCAGCCCCAGGGAGTCGCCCACGAAGTCCGCCACGTCCTGGACCTCGGGAAGCTGGTAGTTGTGGGCCAGGATCACGGCCCTGCGCTCTTCCCGCAGGCGCCGGATCTGGTCCACCAGCCACTCGACGCTTCCTTCCGGTGCGCTGACGGTTGCGGCCAGAGAAGTTGCTGACACGATCCACGCTCCAGCCGGGCGTCTTGCCCGGCGTGGCCTGCCAAGCTCTTTATGCCACACTCCGACCCCCTGGAGTGTCAAGGGGGGCTCCGGGCGCCAGCCGCACGAGACTGCGGCTGCCCTTCAGCGGCGCAGGACGGATTGCAGGGCTCCCAGGAGGACCAGGTCCCGCCAGGCTTGCAGATCGTGGCTGCCGGCGCGGACACCTGGGGACAGACCCCAGGGGACAGAGCCCAAGGGACAGGCACCAGGGGACAGACCCTATGGGACAGGACCTAAGGGGACAGGGATCAAGGGGTCAGGGCCAAGGGGCCGGGACCACGGGACAGTCCCGGGGGAGGGAGCCAGGGACAAGGATCGGAATCCGGGACGTACAGGGCGCACCCCAGGGCACAGCGCCCGCCGGGAGGCGCTTTTAGGCTTCGCCCGGGCGCCATCAGCGGAGGTGGCCGCCGGGAGCCGGGGAACCGCCTCGCCCTCAGAGCCTCAGGTGGGCGCCTGCGCCTGGCCGCCGGGCGGCGCTGTCTGCGGCGTGGCCCGCCGGGTTCCCGGTGGAGCAGCAGGCCGGCTCTGCCAGGTGAGGTCGTCCGCAGCCCGCACGTCCAGCAGGGCTCG
>CALIMJ010000026.1 GCA_938028835.1 uncultured bacterium
TTTGTTCACGATACCGGAACATACCCCTTCCGTCCCGCCCCGCGGGTGCCTAAAATGCGGTGGGATGCTCAGCACGGTCCAGCGGGTGGGGCAGGTGCTCGAGCTGTTCGGGACGGACCATCCCGAACGCAGCGTCAGCGAAGTGGCCTCGCTCCTGGGGATCCCCAAGTCCACCGCCCACGCGCTGCTGTGCACCATGTGCGAGATCGGCCTCCTGCGCCGCACCGCGGACCGCCGGTACCGGCTGGGCTGGCGCATCCTGGCCCTGTCCAGCACCCTCCTGGCCACCACCCAGTACCGGCTGGAGGCCCGGCCCGTGATGGAGGAGCTCGTCTCCCGGTTCGGGGAGACGGTGCACCTAGCCACCATGGAGGGGGACCGGGTGCTGTACGTGGACAAACTCCAGGGCACCCGGGCGGTCCAGGTCTCCGTCACGGGCGTGGGCGTGGAGCTGCCCGCGCACTGCAGCGCGGTGGGCAAGGTGTTGCTGGCGGCGCGTCCGTGGCCGGAGGTGGAGGCGTTGCTGAGCCGCACGGGGCTGCCCGCCCTCACGCCCAACACCATCACCGACCTCCGGCAGCTGCGGGCCGAGTTGGAGCAGGTCCGGCTGCGCGGCTACGCCCTGGACATCGAGGAAGCGGTCCTGGAGCTCTGCTGCGTGGCCGCCCCGATCCGCGACCACCGGGGCGAGGTGGTGGCTGCCATGAGCCTGTCGGTGCCCGCGTACCGCTTCCACCGGCAGAAGGACGAGCTGCGCAGGGCCATCGTGGCGGCCTGTCGGGAGGTGTCCAGCCGGCTGGGCTACACCGCCTACGAAGAGCTTCAGCGCCGGCGGTCCGCCTCAGCCCAGTAGGCCGCGTTCCTCACTCCTCCGGCACGTAGGGCTCCAGCCGCGGCACCCGGAACTCGAACTTCTGCACCCACCCGCAGCCCGGGCACACGCCCCCGGGGAACTCTCCCCGCTGGAGGGTGAACAGGATGGGTCGCGCCTCCCTCATCTCCCCCCACTCGGTGAAGGAGAGCGGCCAGCCGTAGCCGGGCTGCACGAACCGCCCCCGCCGGATCACCTCCGCGATCCGACGGGCATCCGCAGCGCCCACCTTCCTGGCGGCCTCCGCCACCATCCTGACCACCGCGTACCCTGCAAAGGCGTTGTCGTCGAAGTAGCGCCGGTAGGTGGCGAAGAACCGCTCCGCCAGCCGGCGGAAGGTGGGGTGGGTGAAGTCCGCACAGGTGTAGTCCACATACCGTCCGAACAGGGCCTCCCCGGCCCGCTGGACGATCCACTCGGGCGGGTTGTGGGCGCCGAACATCTGCTGGCGGAACCCCAGCTCCGCCGCCTGTCGGACGATCACCGGGATCCCGGGCGGGTGGCCACCGATGTCCAGGAACTGCGGGTTGAAGGCCTGCAGCCGCCGCAGGTACGGGGTGAAGTCGGAGGCGGCCACGGGGGCCACCTCGATCTGGATCTGCATGCCCGGCACCGACCGGACGAAACGGTCCAGCCACTGCATGTAGGAGCGGCCCCACGCGTAGTCGGCGATGATGGCGCCCACCCGGGTGTACTTGGCGTACTGCATGAGCGCCGCGGACGCCTGCACGTACATGGGTGACGCCACCAGGCACGTGCGGAAGGTGTAGCGGCTCGTCTTCCTCAGGATGGTATGGGCCCCTGCCCGGACCAGGAACACGGGGACCTGCAGCTGGTCCGCTTCCCGGGCCAGCGCGGTCCCGATGTCGCTGCTGATGGTCCCGGCCGCGGCCACGATCCCTTCCCGTTCCGCGAGGGACCGGAAGAGGCTGATGGCTTCCGCGGGGTTGTTGCGGTCGTCCCGCTCGAGGAGCTCCACCGGGCGCCCCAGCACCCCTCCCGCCGCGTTCAGCTCCTCCACGGCCATGCGCATGCCATCCCGGGCGTTGGTCCCCCAGAAGGCAAAGGGCCCGCTGAGAGGTCCCAGGAACGCCACCCGCAGGGGCCCCGCGGGTGCCGCGGGCACCACGCCCACGGCCACGGCCAGCAGCAACCCTCCTATCGCCATCCCTCCCCACTTCCGCATCCCGTCTCACCTCCCCGAAGTAACTGACCGTCCACTACCGCCTTCGGAAGATCCGCCCCAACTCCTCCCTCGCCCGCGTAAGCCCCGCCTCGTCGTAGTCCCGCATGGCCACAATGCGCAGCTTGTCCGCGTCCCGCAGCGGCGGGTACACGCCCGGCAGGGAGACGAAGTCCCCGTCCTGCGCCAGCGCCAGCAGGCCCGCCCGGGACAGCAGGGTCTCGATGTACAGCTTGCCCGCGTTGGGCCGCGAGGCGCGGGCGCCCAGCGCGATCCGGTGGCCGTCCGCGAGGAACACCGGCAGCCGGACGTAGTCCAGGGGCGCCCCCTCCTTCCCGAACTGGTACACGTAACGGATGTACGTCAGACCCACGGGGAACTCCCCCCGCACCAGCCGGTCCGCCACGGGGATGAAGGATTCCACGTACGCACCCACCTGCCCGGCCAGCTGCTCCAGGAACGGCCGCCACTGTGCGCCCAGTACCGAG
>CALIMJ010000027.1 GCA_938028835.1 uncultured bacterium
GCAGACCGGGATCCCCCTGCCGGAGGAGTCGGTGGCGGTGCTGCGGGAGCTGGCGGAGAGGGCGGGGCTTGCGGCCCCGGAGCCGGTGCGGTGACCGAGGCTGAAGGGCGACTGGCCAGGGACAGCGTCCAGTCCGTGGGGCGGGCCGCCGGGCTCCTGCGCGCGCTGGGGGACGCGGGCCGGCCTCTGTCCGCAGGGGAGCTGGCCGCGGCGGTGGGCCTGCCGCGCCCCACCGTGTACCGGCTGCTGCAGACGCTCTGTGCGGAAGGGCTTGTGGCCCAGAACGGCCGCTCCTTCGTCATCGGCTCCGGGGTGCTGTGGCTAGCGGCGCGTCGTCTGGAACAACTAGAGCTGCGGACCGTGGGCCGTCCCGTGCTGGCGGAGCTGCGGGATCGGACAGGGGAGACGGTGCACCTGGGGGTGCTGGAGGGCGGCCGCGTGGTGTACGTGGAGAAGCTGGAGTCCCCGGGCCCCCTGCGCATGGCCTCCATGGTGGGCCGCATCGTGCCTGCCCACAGCACCGCGTTGGGGAAGGCCATGCTCGCCCACCTGCCGCAGGAACAGGTGGAGCAGATCGTACGGCAGCACGGGCTGGTGCGCCGCACGCCCAACACCATCACGGAAGCTAGCCGGCTGTTCCAGGAACTGGCCACGGTCCGGAGCCGGGGGTTCTCCATCGACAACGTGGAGAACGAGGAGGGCATCCGCTGCGTGGGGGCGGCCATCTTCGACCACCGGGGCAGGGTCGCCGGCGCGCTGAGCGTGTCCGGTTCGGTGTCCAGCATCTCCCTGGAGCGGGCGCGGCGGGAGCTTGGACCCCTGGTGCGGGAGGCCGCGCAGCGTATCTCGCAGGCCATGGGATGGTCCAGCCGCGGGCCAAGACCGGGAGGGTGAGGGTGTGGCGGACGTAGTGTCCCTGGGTGAGGCGCTGGTGGAGTTCGCCGCGGTGGAGGGTTCCCTGGAGGAGGCGGACACCTACCGCCGCGGGTTCGGGGGGGACACCTCCAACTTCGCGGTGGCCGCTGCGCGCCTCGGCGCCCGTGTGGCCTATATCACGCGGGTCGGGGACGACGAGTTCGGTCGCTCCCTCCTGCGCATGTGGCAGCGCGAGGGGGTGGACACCGCCTACGTCCAGGTGGCGTCGGATGAGCCCACGGGGATCTACTTCCTGGCACACGACCGTGAGGGCCGGGGCCGGTTCACGTACTACCGGGCGGGGTCCGCAGCGAGCCGTCTGTCCCCGGATGGACTGCCCGTACAGGCGCTGGATGGAGCGCGGCTGCTGCACACTAGCGGGATCAGCCAGGCCATCTCCCCCTCTGCCCGGGAGGCGGTGCGGTGGGCGGTGGAGCGGGCGCGCCGCCGGGGTTTGGTGGTGAGTTACGACCTGAACGTGCGGCCCAAACTGCTGCCGCCGGACCGATTCCGGGCACTGGTCCTGGAGACCCTGCCGCTGGTGGAGCTGGCGTTCCTGAGCACGGAGGACGCCGAGTACGTGTTCGGCGGGTGCGACGAGCAACACACCCTCCAGGCGGTGATCGACGCCGGGGCGCGGGTGGCGGTCCTCAAGCGGGCGGAACGGGGCTGCGCCGTGGCCACCGCGGAAGGGGACCGGCTGTCGGTAGCCGCGTGGCCCGTGGACGTGGTGGACCCCACGGGCGCCGGGGACGCCTTCGATGCCGCTTTCGTGGTGCAGTGGCTGGAGGGTCGCTCCCTGGAGGAAGCCGCCCGCTTCGCCAACGCGGTGGGTGCCCTGGCCACCACCGGCCTCGGCGCCACCGCGGCGCTGCCTACGAGGCGTCAGGTGGAGGCGTTCCTGGCTGGGCGCACCCGGCTGTAGGCTCACGTCCTCGACGCCGGGACCGTCCTTCAGGTAATCTGCTAACTAAAACTTTCTGTCTACCACTCGCCGTGCGGGTCCCTATCGAGCGCCTGCGGGAGGACGTCCGGCTGCTGGGCAGCCTGCTGGGGCAGGTGCTGCAGGAACAGGAGGGGCCGGCCCTGCTGGAGCGGGTCGAGGGCATCCGGCGCCAGGCCATCGCGCGAAGGCTGGATCCCTCGCCGGAAAACGAGCGGGCCTTGCGGGAGCTGATCTGGGGCCTGGACCTCGTGGACGCGGACCGGGTGGTGCGCGCGTTTTCCCTGTACTTCCACCTCATCAACCTGGCGGAGGAACACCACCGGCTGCGGACCCTGTGGGAGCGGGAGGTACGGGGCCACCCCGCGCCCCGGCCGGAGTCGGTAGCGGCAGCGATCGGCCACCTGCGGTCGGAAGGGGTGCCAGCCGCCCGCCTCGCCTCGCTTCTGGAGCGGCTGGAGCTGCGGCCGGTGTTCACGGCCCACCCCACGGAGGCCCGGCGCGCGTCCGTCCTGCTCCACCTCCGGGCGGTGGCGGACCTGCTGGCCGCCCTCAACGACCCGCGGGCCACCCCTGAAGCCCGGCGGCGCACCACGCAGACCCTCCTGGCGGAGATCACCGCGCTGTGGCAGACGGAGGAACTGCGCGCCCGCCGCCCCACGCCCCTGGACGAGGTGGCCGGAGGCCTGTACTACCTGGAGCGCAGCGCGTGGGCGGTGGCTCCCGTGCTGTTCCGGGACCTGCAGGAAGCGGTGGAGCACTACGCGCCCGAGGCCCGGCCGGCGGTGCGGCCGTTTTTGCGCTTCGGCTCGTGGATGGGCGGGGACCGGGACGGGAACCCCCACGTTACGGTGGAGGTGACCGAGCAGACCCTGCACCGGCAGCGCCAGCGCGTCCTGCGGCTGTACCTGGAGGAGGTGACCGCGCTGGGCCGGGAGCTCAGCGTGTCCACCCGCCGGACGCAGGTCTGTGAGGAACTGGCCAGCTCCCTGAGGAGGGACCTGGCGGCGCTTCCGGAGCTGGAGGCCGACCCGGAGTTCCCGCCCGTCACGGAGCCTTACCGCAGGAAGCTGCGGGTGGTGGAAGAGCGGCTGCGGCGGACCCTGGAGGCTAGGCCCGGCGGGTACCCGTCCCCGAAGAGTTTCGCGGAAGATCTGGAGCAGGTCCGCCGCAGCCTCGAAGCCCACCGGGGGGAGCGCATCGCTCGGGGACGGCTGCAGGACCTCCTGGTGCGGGTGCACACCTTCGGGTTCCACTTCGCCGCCCTGGACGTCCGGCAGGACAGCAGGGTGCACGGTCAGGCGGTGGCGCACCTGCTTCGGCGGGCAGGCATCGCCGACGACTACCTGAGCCTTCCGGAGCCCGAGCGGGTCACCCTCCTGACCCGGCTGCTGGACACCGGCCCGGTGGAGGTCACCCCGCAGGACCCCGAGGTGGTGGAGGTGGTGAGGCTGTTTCGCGCCATCCCGCGGTGGCAGGAGCGTTTCGGACCGGAGGCGTGCCAGACGTACATCGTGAGCCTCACGGAGTCCGCCAGCGACGTCCTGGAAGTTCTGTGGCTGGCTGCCCAGGTGGGACTGTACCGAAGGGAAGGCGCTGAGATAGTCAGCCGGCTGCACGTGGTCCCCCTCTTCGAAGGTATCGACGAGCTGCGGCGCTGCGGGGACGTCCTGGACCAGCTGCTTCGCCTCCCCCCTTACCGGGCCCACATCCGCGCGTGGGGTGACCTGCAGGAGGTCATGCTGGGCTACTCAGACAGCAACAAGGACGGCGGGTACCTGGCGGCCAACTGGGCGCTGCACCGTGCGCAGAAGGTGCTGCCGGAGGTGGCCCGCCGTCACGGCTGCTCGGTCCGGCTGTTCCACGGGCGTGGCGGGGCCATCGGCCGCGGCGGAGGACCCACCGAGCGCGCCATCCTGGCGCAGCCCCGGGAGGCGGCGGACGGCCGGCTGAAGCTCACGGAGCAGGGAGAGGTGCTGGCCGCGCGGTACAGCAACCCCCGGATTGCCCGGCGCCACCTGGAACAACTCACCAGCGCGCTGCTGCGCGCCTGTCTCGCCTGTGGGCAGGGACCGGAGCCGGGGACGATGGAGCGCTGGGAAGCCATCCTAGACGATCTGGCGGAGCGCAGCCGCCGGGCCTACCGGGCCCTGGTGGAGGACCCGGACTTCCCCCGCTACTTCGCCCAGGCCACCCCCATCGGGGAGATCAGCCGCATGAACATGGCTTCCCGGCCGGTAGCCCGGGGCCAACAGGGTGGGGTGGAGGCGCTGCGCGCCATCCCGTGGGTGTTCAGCTGGACGCAGACCCGTGTCAATCTGCCGGGGTGGTACGGACTCGGCAGCGCCCTGGACGAGTTCGCCCGGCAGGGCCCACACGCCATGACGGAGCTGCGGGCCATGTACGCGGGTTGGCCGTTCTTCCGGTCCGTGGTGGACAACGCGCAGATCAGCCTGGGCACCGCGGACCTGGAGGTGGCGCGCCTGTACGCGGAGCTGGTGGAGGAGGAGTCGGTCCGCGAACGGTTCTACCGCCGCATCCGGGAGGAGTACGAGCGGACCGTGCGGAGGGTGCTGGAGGTGGCGGGTCAGCGGGAGCTGCTGGACAACGCGCCCGTCCTGCAGCGGTCGGTGCGGCTGCGGAACCCCTACGTGGACCCCATGAGCTACCTGCAGGTCCGGCTGCTGCGGGAGCGCCGGGCGCGGCCGGACGACCCGGCGGTGGCGGAGCTGCTGCAGCGGACCGTCAACGGGATCGCCGCCGGCCTGCAGACCACGGGCTAGTCACCACAGGACTGGCGGTCGGCGGTGCAGAAGTCCTCCACCACACCGTGGTCGGGAGGCATTATGGGTCAGACGCTTCGGGGACGCCACCTGCTGAGCGTACGGGACCTCTCCCCGCAGGAGGTCCGCCAGGTGCTGGATTTAGCCCACCACCTGAAGCGCGAACACCGGGCGGGGATCCGTCACGAGATCCTGGCGGGCAAGGCCGTGGCGTTGCTGTTCGAGAAGCCCTCCCTGCGCACGCGGGTCACCTTCGAGGTGGGCGTGCGGCAGCTGGGCGGCTACTCCGTCTACCTGGCCCCTCAGGATGTGCAGCTGGGGGTGCGGGAGACCGTACCGGACGTGGCCCGCAACCTGTCCCGTTGGGTGGACGGCATCGTGGCCCGAGTCAACCGGCACGCCGCCCTGGTGGAGCTGGCGGAGGCGGCGGCGGTGCCCGTGATCAACGCGCTGTCGGACTTCGAGCACCCCTGCCAGGCCCTGGGCGACCTGCTGACCCTGGAGGAGCGCTTCGGCGGGTTTTCGGGGATCCGTGCGGCGTGGGTGGGCGACGGGAACAACGTGTGTCATTCGTTCCTGCTGGCGGCTGCCCGCGTGGGGCTTTCGGTGGCCGTGGCCACCCCGCCCGGCTACGCCCCGGACCCCGACGTGGTGGCCGAGGCCCAGGCGGAGGCGCGCCGCTGGGGTGCGTCCGTCCGGGTCCTCACCGACCCCCGCGAGGCGGTGGCTGGGGCCCACGTGGTGTACACGGACGTGTGGACCAGCATGGGCCAGGAGGCACAACGGGAGGAGCGGCGGCGCGCCTTCCAGGGGTTTCAGGTGAACCAAAAGCTGCTGGACGCCGCGGACCCCCAAGCGGTGGTGCTGCACTGCCTGCCGGCTCACCGGGGCGAGGAGATCACGGACGAGGTGCTGGACGGGCCGCGGTCTGTGGTGCTGGACCAGGCAGAAAACCGCCTGCACGCGCAGAAAGCGGTCCTGGCCCTCGTTCTTTAAGGGGGACGGGACATGGCGTGTCAGCGCGGACCGGGGTTCCCCGAAGTCCCGCCGGCAGGGGTCGGGGTGATCTGAGCAGGAGAGGGGTCGTGTCCTTGCCCGTGGTGGTCCGGCCCAACGACCTGATCGACATCGCCATCGTGGCGTTTGTGGTCTACCAGCTCATGCTGCTGATCCGGGGCACCCGGGCGGTGCAGCTGGTCCAGGGCATGGGGGTGCTGTTCGTGGTGTACGCGGCAGCCAGCGCTCTGGGGCTGCACACGCTGCAGGCCATCCTGGGCTACCTGGGTGCCATCATCCCCGTAGCCCTGCTGGTGCTGTTCCAGCCGGAGCTCCGGAGGATCCTGGAGCAGATCGGCCGGGGCCGGTTGCTGTGGCCGCCCAGCGCCCTGGAGCGGGAGGTGGCCCTGCGGCTGGCCCACGACGTGGCGCGCGCCGCCCGGGTGCTGGCGGAGCGCCGCTACGGGGCCCTGATCGTGCTGGAGCGGCGGACGGGGCTGGCGGACTTCGCGGAGACCGGGATCCGCCTGGACGCCCTGCTCAGCGTCCCCCTGTTGCTGAACATCTTCCAACCCAACACCCCCATGCACGACGGGGCGGTGATCGTCCGGGGCAATCGGGTCGTGGCTGCGGGCTGCGTCCTCCCCCTCAGTGAGAGTCCCCTGCTGAGCCGGGCCCTGGGTACCCGTCACCGGGCTGCGGTGGGCATCACGGAGGGCACCGACGCGGTGGCGGTGGTGGTCTCCGAGGAGACCGGAACGGTGTCCCTGGCTCGGGACGGGACGCTGAGTCGCGGGCTTGGGGAGGAGGAGCTGCGGGCGGAGCTGTTGCGCCTGTTCGCGCCCACGCCCGCGCGGCCGGCGCCTGCGTGGCCGTGGCGGCGCGGGGGGTGAGGGTAGCGCGGTGCGGACGGCGGAGCGGAACCTGTACCGGGTCCTGTCGCTGGCGGTGGCGGTGGCGCTGTGGTACATGGTGGCCGCGGACCGCAACCCGCAGGTCGAGCGGGCGCTCAGCGTGGAGCTGCGCGCCCGCGGGCTGGCGGCGGGCCTGGTGCTGGTGTCCATGCCGTCCCGGGTGGAGGCGAGGGTTCGGGGGCCGCGTTCCGCGGTGGCGGAGCTGAACGCGGAGGGTCTGGAGGCGTACGTGGAGCTGGGGCAGGTCGCCGAGCCGGGTGAGTACCGCGTCCCGGTGCGCGTCCGGACCCCCCAGGGGCTGCGACTGCTGGGCGTGCAGCCGGAAGAGGTGGTGGTGGGCGTGGACGCGGTGGCCCGCCGCCAGGTGCCCGTGGAGGTGGTGCTCCAGGGGACGCCGGCACCGGGGGCGGTGCTGGGACAACCATCTGTGCAGCCCGCCCGCGTGACGGTGCAGGGCCCTAGGTCGCTGGTCCAACAGGTGCAGCGGGCGTGGGTGGCTGTGGACGTCACCGGGCTCCGCACCTCCCTCACGCAGAGCCTGCGCGTGCGGGTGGAGGACCAGAACGGCGCGGAGCTCCAGGGGGTGACTTCCCAGCCCCCGAACGTCCAGGTCACCTTGCCGGTTGGAGAGGGCGCACTGGTCAGAGCCGTGCCGGTGGTGCCCACCATCATCGGACGCCCCAGGCCAGGGCTTTCAGTGGCTCTGCTGGAGGCCAGCCCTCCCGTGGTCACGGTTCGCGGGCCGCAGGAAGCGGTGCTGAACGTGTCGGTGCTACTCACGGACCCGGTGGACGTGAGCGCCGTGGAAGGAGAGGTCCGGCGCACCGTACGGCTTCGGCTCCCGCCCCGGGTCCGGGCGGACGGCGGCCCTACGGTTTCGGTGCGGGTGGTGGTGCTGCCTACGCCCGTCTCGCGGGAGCTGGAGGTAGCGGTGAGCGTGCGGGCGGAAGCGGGGCTGGAGGTGAGATTGGAGCCGGGTACGGTGCGGGTGGCGGTGGTAGGGCCCAAGGAGGCCGTGGAGCGCCTGCAGCCGGACCAGGTGGAGGCCTTCGTGACCGTACCGCCTCAGTCAACCGCAGGCACGCGGCTTCCCGTGCGGGTGAGCGTGCCCGAGGGCCTGGTGGTGGCCTGGGTGGACCCGCCCGAGGTTTCAGCCCGTGCGACCCGCAGGTAGGAGGGAGGACGCCCTGGAGAGTCCACACATTGCAGAGACGGCCTGCGCAGACCCCGGGATCCCCGGTGGCCCTGCAAAGCTGTTCGGTACGGACGGGATCCGCGGGGTCGCCAACGACAGCCTCAGCCCGGAGCTGGCGCTGGCCGTGGGCCGTGCCGCTGCTCGGGTCCTGGGCGGCGGGACTTTCCTGTTGGGTCGGGACACCCGTGTGTCCGGCCCCATGCTGGAGGCCGCCCTGGTGGCTGGTCTGTGCTCTGCCGGGGCGCGGGTCCTGCGCGCCGGGATCCTACCGACTCCGGCGGTCGCGTACCTGGTCGGGGAGGTGCGGGCCAACGCGGGCGTGGTGGTGTCTGCTTCCCACAACCCCATCGAGGACAACGGGATCAAGTTGTTCGGCCCAGACGGCCACAAGCTCCCGGACTCGGTGGAGGCAGAGGTGGAGGCCGCGCTGGCCGAACGGGGCCCGCGGCCTACCGGGGTGCAGGTGGGGAGCGCGGAGGACTTTCCGGAAGCGCAGGAGCTGTACCTGCGCCATCTCCTGCGCCACGCACCCACCGTCCGGGGGCTGCGGGTGGTGGTGGACTGCGCGTTCGGAGCCGCGTACCGGCTGGCTCCCCGGCTGTGGGAGGCCCTGGGGGCTAGTGTGCTGGCGCTTCACGCGGAGCCCGACGGCTCGAGGATCAACGTGGGCTGCGGGTCGACTCACCCTGCCGCCCTCCAACAGGCCGTGGTCCAACACCGGGCGCACGTGGGGTTCGCGCACGACGGGGACGCGGACCGGGTGGTGGCGGTGGACGAGACCGGGGGCGTGGTGGACGGGGATCTGATCCTCGCCGCCTGCGCCCGTCACCTGCGCGCCCGGGGACAACTGGACCCGCCGGTGGTGGTGGTCACCGTCATGACCAACCTGGGCGTGGAGCGGACCCTTGAGGGAGAAGGAATCCGGGTGGAGCGGGCCCCGGTGGGCGACCGGTACGTGCTGGAGCGCATGGAGGAGTTGGGTGCGGTCCTGGGTGGGGAGCAGAGCGGCCACGTGATCTTCCGCCAGCTCGCCACCACGGGGGACGGGCTGCTCACGGCCCTGCAGCTGGTGCGGGTGATGCAGGAGTCGGGCCGGTCGCTGGCGGAGCTCGTGGCAGGAATCCCCCGCTACCCTCAGGTCCTCGTGAACGTGCCGGTTCGTTCCCGGGAGGGCGTGCTCCAGGATGCCGCGGTGCGCCGGCGCGTCGAGCTGGCGCGCCGCGCCCTGGGCAAAGAGGGGAGGGTCCTGGTGAGGGCGTCCGGTACGGAGCCGGTGGTGCGGGTGATGGTGGAGCACGAGGACGCGGACCGGGCCCGTGAGACCGCGGAAGAGCTGGCCGCGTTCCTGCGGGAGAGGGCAGGGGGAGCCGGTGGGCCGTGAGCGCGTCCGATGGTGCTCGCTCGGGCGACCTGTGGCGGGTCTGGGCCTTCGCGTGGATGGTTGCGGTCGGGGTCGGGGGCCTCCTGCCTCCCCTGGGGCCCCACGGGTTCCAGGCCGGGGGCCCTGCCTACCACCTGGTGGGCTTCTCGGTGCTCACGGTGCTGTTTTCCCGGGCCATGCCGGCCGGTCGCGCGGCGGCTCTGGCGTGGGTGTACGGGCTCGCACTGGAAGGGGTGCAGGGCTTCCTGCCCTACCGCGGGGCGGAGCTGGGGGACCTGGCGGTGAATCTGGTAGCTGTGGCCCTGGGGATGGTGGCGGTAGCCGTTCGGAGGCTGGCAGGGACCCGGTAGGGCGGCTTTGCTAGGCTGACTGTCGTGCACCGCGGTGCCCCTGCGGTCCTCTGGATCCACCGTTCGGATGAGGTGAATCCGCCGACCGGCCGGTTGCGCGAACCCCCCGGGTCTGGTACACAACAGGCAGGGCTTGCCAGGGAGGTGAGAGGGGAACACCTGGGTGGAAGCGCCAGGACCCGCAGCCGGTCAGGTTGCGGGTTGACGAGGCGGGGGATCTCGACGGGGAGCGGCAACTCCCTGCTCGGCGGGTGACCCCAGGCCCACCGGCGGGCCTCCGGAAACCCATCCGGTCTGCAAAAGGTAGCTGACAAAGCCCGGGGGTGACCCCGGGACAAAAAGCTGCCGGCCGGCGCCGTTCCTGAGCTGACCGTCGCGCCAGGCGTCCCACCTGGGCGCGAGGGGTCCCACGAGACAGTCCAGCCATTCGACCTCCCGTCCGGCTGCTTGCGGGCGGGACGGAAACCTTGCGCGCTGCGCGAAAGGAGGGAGCGTATGCGTACCACCCTGAGCGTGATCAAGGCCGACATCGGGAGCGTGGGCGGGCACACCCTGCCCAGCCAGCGAGTCCTGGAAGTGGTGCGCGAGCGGGTGTTCGCCGAGCGCGGGAAGTTGCTGGTGGACGCTTACGTAGCGCACACCGGGGACGACGTGTGTCTGATCCTGTCCCACCGCCACGGGGTGGGGCATCCGGACGTCCACGCCCTCGCCTGGGAAGCGTTCCGGGCAGGCGCGGAGGTGGCCCGGCAGCAGGGCCTGTACGGCGCGGGCCAAGACCTGCTGAAGGATGCCTTTTCGGGCAACGTGCGGGGTCTGGGACCCGCGGCGGCGGAGATGGAGTTCGAAGAGCGCCCCAACGAGGCGGTGGTGGTGTTCGCCGCGGACAAGACCGAGCCCGGTGCTTTTAACCTGCCGCTGTACCTCGCCTTCGCGGATCCCATGTACTCCTCCGGCCTGCTGTTGTCCCCGGACCTGCACCAGGGCTTCCGGTTCCGCATCATGGACGTGGACTACACGGAGGGAGACCGCACCATCACCCTGGACGCGCCCGAGCGCCTGTACGACATCGCCGCGCTGCTCCGGGACACGCACCGCTATGTCATCGAGTCCATCTGGTCCCGCAAGTACCCGCACGAGCAGGCGGCTGCGGTGTCCACCACCCGGCTGCGCAACATCGCGGGGCGGTACGTGGGCAAGGACGACCCGGTGGCGGTGGTGCGGGTGCAGAAGATCTTCCCGGCCACCGAGGAGTTCGGCCCGCCCTTCGCGGTGGTGCCCTTCGTGGCCGGGGACACCCGTGGCAGCCACAACCTACCCTTGATGCCGGTGCCCATCAACACCCCTGCCAGCACCTTCTTCTGCGTGCCCATGGTCTCGGGCCTCGCCTTCTCCGTGCACGAGGGCCAGTTCACCGAGCCCACGGACCTGTTCGCGGATCCCTTCTGGGTCCACGTACGTGAGCGGGCGGCGGCCAAGGCTCTGGAGATGCGCCGGCAGGGGTTCTTCGGGCCGGCCATGCTGCCCATGTCGGAGCTCGAGTACGGAGGGATCGTGGCGCGTCTGGAGGCGCTGGAGAAGGAGTTCGTGGTGAGCCGCGAGGCGGAGCCCGCGGCCGCCGGGCAGTAGGCCGCGGCTGCAGGAGCGGTTGCCGCGGGGCGATGGGTGTCGGTCCCCGGGCGGGAGGCGAGTATGTGCGGCATCATGGGCTACATCGGAGAACGGGCGGCGGTCCCCCTCCTGCTGGACGGACTGAGCCGGCTGGAGTACCGGGGCTACGACTCCGCGGGTGTGGCGGTGGCCCACAACGGCACCGTGCAGGTGCGCAAGGCCGCGGGGAAGCTGTCGCGCCTGCGGGAGATCCTGGAGCGCGACCCGATTCCCGGCACGGTGGGCATCGGCCACACTCGCTGGGCCACCCACGGCCAGCCCACGGACATCAACGCCCACCCCCACACGGACGAGTCGGGCCGCTTCGTGGTCATCCACAACGGGATCATCGAGAACTTCCTGTCCCTCCGGGAGGAGCTCGCCTCCCGCGGTCACCGTCTGCGCTCGGACACCGACACCGAGCTGCTGGCCCACCTCATCGAGGAGGAGTACCGGGGGGACCTGGTGGAGGCCACCCGCCGGGCGGTGCGACGGGCCTCCGGCGCGTACGCCCTCGTGGTCCTGTGCGCTCACGAGCCCCACCGGATCGTGGCGGTTCGCATGATCAGCCCCCTGGTGGTGGGCTTCGGGCAAGGCGAGATGCTGCTGGCCTCTGACATCCCCGCCCTGCTGCCGTACACCCGCGATGTGCTGGTGGTGAACGACGGAGAGCTGGTGGTGTTGACGCGGGAGGGGGTGCAGCTGGAGAGCCTCGAGGGGGGGCCGGTGTCGCGCAGCCGCATGCACGTCACGTGGACCGCGGATCAGGCGGAGCGGGGCGGCTTCCCCCACTTCATGCTGAAGGAGATCTACGAGCAGCCGCGCGCGCTGCAGGAGACCCTCATGGGCCGGCTGGACGGCGACGGGCCCGTGGTCCTGGAGGACGTCCACCTCGACACCGCCTTCGCCCGGGCCCTGAACAAGGTCTGGATCACGGGCTGCGGGACCGCCTACCACGCGGGGCTGGTAGGCCGGTACCTGTTCGAGCGGGTCCTGCGCCTTCCCACGGAGGCCGACTACGCGCACGAACTCCGCTACCGGGACCCCACGGTGCGTGCCGGGGACCTGGTGGTGGCCATCAGCCAGTCCGGCGAGACTGCGGACACCTTGGCCGCCGCGCGGCTGTGCCGATCCCGGGGTGCCCGGGTGCTGGCGGTGACCAACGTGGTGGGCAGCACCCTGAGCCGCGAGGCGGACGACGTCCTCTACACTCGGGCGGGCCCCGAGATCGCGGTGGCGTCGACCAAAGCGTACCTGACCATGCTGGTGGGGCAGGTCCTGCTGATGCTGCACCTAGGCTCCCTCCGCGGGAGCCTGCCCGCCGACCGGGCCCGGCAGCTGGTGGAAGAACTCGCGGTGCTGCCCCGGAAGGTCCAGGAGATCCTCAACCACCCGGCGCCGGTGGAGGCTCTGGCGCGGGAGGTGGCGGACAGCGAGCACGTGTATTTCATCGGGCGCGGCCTGGACTACGCGGTGGCCATGGAGGGTTCCCTCAAGCTCAAGGAGATCTCCTACGTTCACTCGGAGGCCATGCCCGCGGGCGAGCTGAAGCACGGCACCCTGGCCCTGGTGACTCCGGGGACTCCCGTGGTGGTGGTGCTGACCCAGGCGCACGTGTACGAGAAGACGGTCTCCGGGCTCCAGGAGGTGAAGGCCCGGGGGGCCAGGGTCATCGCCGTGGCCTACGAGGACGACCCGGAGATCGGGAAGCTGGCGGACCGGGTACTGCGCATCCCGCGTACCGACGACCTGCTGAGCCCGGTACTGGCCGCGGTCCCCCTGCAGCTGCTGGCGTACTGGGTGGCGCGAGAGAGAGGGCACGACATCGACCAGCCCCGGAACCTGGCGAAGAGCGTGACGGTGGAGTAGCGGGAATCCCCCAAGCCCACGCCGAAGCGTACCATCTCGGATGGACGGCCCGGGCCACCCCGTGGACTCCGCACTTTTGGAGCTGCTGGCCTGCCCCGCCTGCCACGGGCGGCTGCGGCAGGAGCAGGACCGCTTGGTGTGTGCGTCCTGCGGCCGCCGCTATCCCATCCGGGACGGCATCCCGGTCCTGCTGGTGGAGGAGGCGGAGGGTCCGGAGGGGGCGATGTAGGTGGTACTGGGCGTCGGGGTGGACGCGGTCGAGGTGGCGCGTATCCGGCGGGCGGTGGACCGCTGGGGCGAGGCGTTCCTGACTCGGGTGTACACGCCCGTGGAGCTGGCGCGGGCGTCGGGTCGAGACGGCCCCGCGCGGCTGGCTGCCCGGTTTGCCGCGAAGGAGGCTGTCATGAAGGCCCTAGGCTGCGGGTGGGGCCGGGTACGGTTCCGGGACATCGAGGTCACCCGCGACCCGGGGGGCCGGCCGCGGGCCAGGCTGTCCGGCGCCGCGGCCCGGCTGGCCGAGCGGGCGGGTGTCGTGGCAGTGCACCTGTCTCTGTCCCACGCGCGGGGCTACGCGGTCGCGGTGGCGGTGGCGGAGGGGCGGCGTGAAGCTGGTGACCGCTAGCGAGATGCGGGAGCTGGAGCGGCGGGCCACGCAGGAAGCGGGGCTGCCCACGCTCGTGCTGATGGAGCACGCCGGCCGCGCAGTGGCCCAGGTGACCTGGAGGCTGTTGCGAGAGCGCGGCGGGAGCAGGGTCGTGGTGGTGTGCGGAAAGGGCAACAACGGGGGGGACGGCCTGTGCGCGGCCCGCCACCTCGCCAACGCGGGGCTGTCGGTGCGGGTGTACCTGCTGGCCCGTGATCAGGACCTCGAGGGAGACGCTGCCACAAACCTGCGGGCCCTCCGGGCGGGGGGCGTCGAGGTGGACAACGTGGTGGGCGCAGTAGACACCGCCCTGCGGGCCGTGGGGGTGGGTACGGACGTGGTCGTGGACGCCATCTTCGGCACGGGTTTCCGGGGCAGCCCCATGGGCCTGGCGGCCCGCGCCATCGAAGCCATCAACGACAGCCGGCTGCCCGTGGTGGCGGTGGACGTCCCGTCAGGCCTGGACGCGGACACCGGTAGGGTGGAGGGCCCGTGCGTGCGCGCGCAGGTAACGGTGACCATGGGCCTGCCCAAGGTCGGCCTTTTGGTGTACCCGGGCGCCGCGTACTGCGGGCAGGTGCTGGTCGCGGACCTGGGGCTTCCGCGCCGGCTTCTCCTGGAAGGCGTCCCCCTTCCCACGGAGGTGGCCACCGCAGCGCAGGTGGCCCGGTTGCTACCGCCCCGGGCTCCGGAGACCCACAAGGGCACCTACGGCAGGGTGCTGGTGGTGGCCGGGTCCGCCCGGTTCCCCGGTGCGCCCAAGTTGGCGGCCCTGGGCGCGCTGCGGTGCGGGGCGGGGCTGGTACGGCTGCTGGTACCGAGCTGTATCTTCCCGTCCGTGGCCGCCTCTGCCCTGGAGTTCATGCCGGCCGCTTTGCCGGACGCGGACGGCGCCCTCGATCCTTCGGCCCTGGACCCCGTGATGGAATACGCGCAGGACGCGGACGTGGTGGCCCTGGGGCCTGGCCTCACCACGGGGGAAGGGGTGAGCCGGGTCGTCCGGGCGGTCCTGGAGGCCTGCGACCGCCCCCTGGTGTTGGACGCCGACGCCCTCAACGTGCTGCGCGGCCAGCACGCTGCCTTGCGCGCGGCCCGGGCGCCCGTGGTCATCACCCCGCACCCGGGAGAGCTGGGCCGGCTGCTGGGGGTTTCCACGTCGGAGGTGCAGCGCGCGCGCCTGGAGGTGGCGCGGTCCGCGGCCCGCCTCACGGGTGCGGTAACCCTACTGAAGGGCGCTCGCACCGTGGTGGCGTCTCCCGAGGGCCGGGTGGTGGTGAATCCCACAGGCAACCCCGGAATGGCGTCCGGGGGGATGGGAGACGTACTCACAGGCGCGGTGGCCGCTTTGCTGGGCCAGGGCCTGGTGCCGTTCGACGCCGCTTGGGTGGCGGCGTACCTGCACGGCCTCGCCGCGGACCTCCTGGCGGAGGAGTGGGGCGACCGAGGGTTGCTGGCCCACGACGTGGCGGAACGCATTCCGGACGCCATCTACAGGGTCCGCACCGGACGGGCCAGAGAAGCGTTCAGCTACCTCCATGCGGCCAGCGTGGGTTGAGGTCGACCTGGACTCCGTGCGATCCAACGTGCGCGCTACGCTGGGGGTGCTCCGCCGCTCCACCCAGCTGCTGGCCGTGGTCAAGGCGGACGCGTACGGACACGGCGCCGTGCCCGTGGCCCGGGCGGCGGTGGAGGCGGGTGCCACGTGGCTGGGGGTGGCGCTGGCCGAAGAGGCCCTGCAGCTGCGCGCCGCGGGGGTGGGGGTACCCGTGCTGGTCTTCGGCTACAGCGCCCCTGAAGCCGTCGTGGAGGGAGCCTGCCAGAGGGTGTCCTTCACGGTGTTCTCCGCCGGGAGCCTGCAGGCCGCGGTGGAGGCCAGCAGCCGGTCCCCGGTGGGCGTGGCGGTCCACCTGAAGGTGGACACGGGCATGACCCGGGTCGGGTTCGCGCCGGAGGAGGCCGCAGAAGTGGCGGACCGGATCGTCGCCACACCCGGACTGCACCTGGAGGGCGTGTACACCCACTTCGCGTCCGCGGACACGGACCGGAGCTTCACCCTCTCCCAACTGCGACAGTTCCTGGCGGTGGTGGAGGCTCTCCGAGCCCGGGGACACCACGTGCCGTTCGTGCACGCGGCCAACACCGCGGCCACCTTCACGCTGCCAGCCAGCCACCTGGACCTGGTACGGGTCGGCATCGCCCTGTACGGGCTGTCGCCCGGGGTGCCGACGCCTGGGCTGCGGCCGGCCATGCGGGTGGTGGCCCGAGCTGTGCAGGTCCGCCGTGTGCCCGAGGGGACGCCGGTCAGCTACGGCGCTAGTTACAGGACCTCGCGGGCGACCACCATCGTGACAGTCCCAGTAGGCTACGGGGACGGCATCCCCCGCAACCTGTCCAACCGAGGATTCGCGAGCCTGCGGGGACACCGGGTGCGGTACGCGGGAGCCGTGTGCATGGACTTCCTCATGCTGGACGCGGGCGACCTGGAGGTGGAGGAGGGAGAAGCCGTGGAGCTGGTGGGCCCCGCGGCCCCAGCGGAGGAGCTGGCTTCCCTGTGCGGGACCATCCCGTACGAAATCGTCACGCGCCTGGGCCCGCGTCTGCCCCGGGTGTACCGCGGGCCGTCCCCGCGGGTCTAATGGAAGTCCTGCCCTTCGGGTCCCGGGCGCTCCTGGTGCGGCTGGGCACCGAGGTGGATCCCGGGTTGCTGGCCCGGGTGCTGCACCTGGACCGGTGGCTGGGGAGGCTTCCCGGAGTGGTGGAGACGGTGCCTGCCTACGCGTCTCTGCTGGTCCACTTCGACCCGCAGACGGTGACCGCGGAGGCGCTGGCGGCAAGTGCACGCCAGGCCCCCCAGGGCCCCGAGGCCCCGCCAGAAGGACAGCGGCACGAGGTGCCCGTGGTGTACGGGGGCGAGTTCGGCCCGGACCTGACAGGAGTAGCCCGGTGGGCGGGTCTTTCGGAGCGAGAGGTGGTGGAGCTGCACGCGGGGACCGAGTACCTGGTGTACATGCTCGGCTTCTCGCCCGGCTTCGCGTACATGGGGACGGTCCCTGACCGCATTGCGGTGCCACGCCTGCCGCAGCCAAGGCCGAGGGTGCCGGCCGGGTCGGTGGCGGTGGCAGGCCGACAGACCGGTATCTACCCGTCGCCCAGCCCGGGAGGGTGGCGGATCCTCGGGCGCACGCCCCTGCAGGTGTTCGACCCCGCACGCCGGCCGCCCGCGCTGTTCGAGGTGGGAGACCGGGTGCGCTTCGTGGCCGTGGAGCGGGCGGACTGGCAGGCAGCCCGCCCGGTGCTGGAACCGGAATCCGACGGCGTACCGGCCTTTGTGGTGCTCGACGGCGGCCTGCTGTGCAGCGTCCAGGACCTGGGCCGGTTCGGCTATCGGCGCTACGGGGTTCCGCCTTCCGGTGCCATGGATCCCGAAGCCTTGCGGGAGGCAAACGGCGCGGTGGGGAACAGCCCGGACTGTGGCGCGCTGGAGTTCACCTGGCCCGCGCCGGTGCTGGAGGCGCTGGTGGACGTGGAGGTGGCCCTAGCGGGTGCAGACTTCGCCCCGGAGGTCGATAGTTCGCCTGTGCCCCTGGGCAAGGCCGTGCGGGTGCGGCGGGGCCAGGTCCTGCGCTTCCGCAGGCCACGGTGGGGTAACTGGTGCTATCTGGCGGTGGCGGGTGGGGTGCAGGCACCGGAAGCTCTCGGGAGCCGCAGCACGCACGTGCCGTCGGGGATGGGCGGGAAGGTGTTGCGCCGCGGTGACCTGGTGCGCCGGGCCCGCCGGATCCCGGGCGTAGCCAGGCCGGCCGCGCCGCGCCGCTCCGGGTCCGTGAGGGTGGTGGCGGGCCCGCACCTGGCGGCCTTCGAGCCAGGAGCCCTGGACCGCTTCGTGGCCGAGGAGTACGTGGTCAGCGCCCGCAGCGACCGTTCCGGCTACCGCCTGGAGGGGCCCCGGATCGCCCACGGGGGTACCGGCGAGATCCTGTCGGAGGGCATGGTGGTGGGCGCGGTGCAGGTCCCGCCATCTGGCCAGCCCATCGTGCTCATGCCGGACGGCCCCACTACAGGTGGCTACCCGGTCCTGGCGGTCGTGGTAGAGGAAGACCTGCCCCAGCTGGCGCAGAAGCGTCCGGGCGAGCGCGTGCGTTTCCAGCTGGCCTGACGCCTCGCGGCGCTCAGAACCGCCCCGGTGGCTTGGGCCCAGTCAGCCGTCCCCTGGAAGACGCGCGAAAACCGCCTCGGTCCAAGCCAGTACCCGTTCCGCGTCCGCCAGGGCCCGCTCCGCGTCGGACTCCCCGTAAAGGTCCTGGGGCGGGGTGTCCGTCTCCTCGTCCCCGTAAAAGGCGAGCTCACGCTCCCGGGTCAGGCGTCGGGAAATGGCTGCCAGCTCGGTGACTTCTCCCCTCAAGGGATCCGGAAAACGCGCCGCGTGGGCGCGAAGGGTGGCTCCCACGTCGTGCAGTCGAGGGACCTCCACCCCCGCAGCGCGCAGCGCGGCCTTCAGGCAGAGCTCCACGGCCTCCTGACACCGGCGCACCACCAGGTTCCACGCTCCGCGGCGGCGCAGGGAGCGCGCTTCCTCCAGGACCAGCGTGGCCTGGTGCAGGAAGGCCCGGGCGGCGGTCCGGTTGGTCACAGCTCGAACACCTCGCCGGGCCGGTAGTCGGGCTTGAGGTCCCAGTACCAAACGCGGCCGATCCGGAGCCTGCGCGCCCCCAGCCGACGCAGGGATTCCCGCATGCGGTCCAGCACGGACCGAAAAAAACCGTCCCGATCGTGCAGCAGGACCGCGTCCTCCACCATGTCCAGGTAGAGCAACCGCAGCCGGCGGGCCTCCTCCGGGGTCTTGAGGATCGGGTACACGTCCGTGTGGATCCCGTCCCTGCGCAGCGCCTCCAGCAACGGTTCCACCGCCTCGTCCGCTTGCGTCAGCACGTCGTGGCGGGCGAGCCGGGAGGCGGGTAGGCCCTCCACCACCACCAACAGGTCCACGTCCGAGGTCGGCCCGGCTTCGCCCCGGGCCACGGACCCGAAGAGCACCGCGGACACCAGGGATGGCCCCAGGCTGCGCTGCAAGGCCCTCACGTACGCCTCCGCCAGCTCCCGCAGGCGCGCGCTCACCGTCTTCGGGTCGGCGCTCACGGCACCAGCCTAGCACGCCCGGCACGACGCGCCGCCGAGCCCACAGCGCCCAGGCTCCACCCGGCCACCAGGACGGTGGCCAGCGCGGCTCCGTAGGACGCGGGTCCGGACAGCACCGGCCACAGGGCCGACCACGGCGGGGTCGCGTACTGCGGGAAACTGGCCACGTAGCCGAACCCGTACGCGAGGTTGGCCAGCAGCACCGCGGACAGGGCGACCCAGAATGCCGCGCCGGTCTGTCCGAGAACCCAGCTAGCAAGGGCTAGGGGCAACGCCGGAAACAGGTACCGTTCGTGCATGCGGGTGGCCAGGGCGAAGGCGGCCACGCACACCGCGGCAGCGCCGAGGGCGGCCAGGCCCGGGTCGCCACGGCCCGCCACGCGCCAGGTCACCCAGGCTACGGCCAACGAAGCCAGCAGCAGCCCCCACACGGACGCCATAAGCCCCAGGACAGGAAGCGTGTCGGGCCTCCAGTTCAGGCCGGCGAGGTACCAGAGGTTGAGGGCGTTCACCGAACCATAGGGGTAGGTGGCGGAGGCGGAAAGGGCCAGGCGCGCGAGCCCCACGGGTGAGAGTCCGAACAGCAGCCCCCCTGCCGCGGTGGTGAGCGCGCAACTCCCCGCACTCCACACGAGCGTCCGAAGCCCGGCCCGGCCGCACGCGAGGCCCAGCAGCAGCACCGCGCCGGCTGCAGCGTACTGCGGCTTGGTGAGGGCCGCCCACCCGAACAGCACTCCCGCCCACCCGGGCCTTCCCCCGTGTAGCGCGACGGCGCCGCCCAGTAGCCACGCCACCGACACGGACTCCGCCTGCCCCCACCAGGCTCCGGCCAGTAGGACCGCAGGGTGCAACAGGTAGGCCAGGGCCGCCACCTGGCCCCGGGCTCCTCCCAGGCGCCACAGCAGCGCTGCCACCGCGAAGTCCGCGGCCGCGGGGACCGCTTTGACGAGCTGGCCGGCTGCGGACGGCCACGCGCGCACCAGGAACCCCAGCGGCCACAGGAGCGTGAGGTAGCCGGGCAGGTAGTCCGCGAACAGCCCCGGCGCGTAGAAGCGCCAGGGCCCCACCTCCGCCAGCCGCAGCGCCCAGGCGTGAAAGGCCGCCAGATCTGCGGGGTGGCCGGGGGCCCAGAGCAGCGCGGCCCGCACCGCCGCGGCGGCGGCCCACGGTACGGCCCGCAGGACGCGCGACGTCCCCGGTCCGGCCACGGCGTGTCCCATCGGTCCCTCCGGTACTCGGGGTCCGGGCCGATGGTACCACCAGGAGGGCCGCCGACCCGCGTGGAAGCTTAGAGGTGGCCATGAGGGTGGGAGTGCCGAGGGAGCGCAAGGACGGTGAGTACCGGGTGGGCCTCACCCCGGCGGGGGTGATGCAGCTGGTGGAGGCCGGATGTGAGGTGGTGGTCGAGTCCGGCGCGGGCGAGGGGAGCGGGTTCTCGGACGAGGAGTACGTGCGCCGGGGAGCCCGCGTCACCCGCGACCGGGCGGAAGCGTGGGGCTGCGAGCTAGTGATGAAGGTCAAGGAGCCTCTGCCCGAGGAGCAGGGGTACCTGCGCCGGGGGCTGGTGCTGTTCACCTACCTCCACCTAGCTGCGGACGAGGCGCTCAGCCGCGCGCTGCTGCGTTCCGGGGCGGTGGCGCTGGCGTACGAGACCGTCCAGCTCCCCGACGGAGAGCTGCCCCTGCTCACGCCCATGAGCGAGGTGGCGGGCAAGCTGGCCGTACAGGAGGCCAGCTACTACCTCAAGCGCACGCAGGGCGGGAAGGGTACCCTGCTGGGAGGGGTCACGGGCGTGGCTCCCGGGACGGTGGTGGTGCTGGGCGGCGGGGTGGTAGGGACCAACGCCGCCAGGGTGGCCCTGGGCATGGGCGCGCAGGTCACCGTCCTGGAGCGGAACCCGCGGCGCATGGCTCACCTGGACGACGTGCTGCACGGTCGCATCCAGGTGCTCGCCAGCAACCCGTACACGGTGGAACAGGCGGTGGCCTACGCGGACGTGCTCATCGGCGCCGTGCTGGTCCCGGGCGCCCGCACCCCCAAGCTGGTGTCCGCGGACCTGGTCCGCGCCATGAAGCCGGGGTCGGTGATCGTGGACGTGTCGGTGGACCAGGGCGGGTGCGTGGAGACCATCCGGCCCACCACCCACAGCCAGCCCGTGTACGAGTGGGGCGGGGTGATCCACTACGGGGTCACCAACATGCCCGCGGCGGTCCCGCGGACGTCCACCGTGGCGCTCACCAACGCCACCGTGGGCTACGCGGTCGCCCTGGCCCGGAAGGGTTGGCGGGAAGCGTGTCGCCAGGACCCGGCCCTGGCGCGGGGGCTGAACGTGGTGGACGGCCGGGTCACTCACCCGGGCGTAGCGGAAGCCCACGGCCTCCCGTTCACGCCCGTGGAGGAGGTCCTGCGGGCCTGAACCGGCCCGGGGCCAGGGTTTTCGACGCTAGGGGGTGGGCAGGTTGGCGAAGATGGCCTCCACGGACTCGGGCGTCTCCGGCCGGATCCGTCCCGCCGCGATCTCCTCCAGGGCCACGGTGACCGGGTTCTGGGAGTCCACGTCCACCAAGGGTAGCTGTCCGGACCGCAGCTCCCGGGCCCGCTTGGCGGCCAGCATCACCAGCAGGTACTTGTTGGGCACCCGTTCCAGCAACGTCTCGATGGGCGGACGGATCATGGCGTCTCCCTCCCGACCTCCAAAGGGTATTCTACCGGGTGGAGGAAATGCAAGCCGTCCGGGACGGCGGGTGGGGTGAGGCTGACGTGGCGACCCTCGAACTCCAGCAGGTCATCACGGGTACTGTGCCGGAGCACTTCCTGCGGGCGGTGCGGGAGCGGGACCGGCGGGTGGCCCTGTGGCACAAGCGCAGGGGACTGTGGCACCCGGTCACGTGGGCGGACTACGGCCGAGCGGCGCAGGAGGTGGCTTGCGGGCTAATCGCCCTGGGCTTCCAGCCCGGCCAGGCCGCGGCCATCATCGGCAACAACCGGCCCGAGTGGCTGTTCTGCGACATGGGGATCCTGCTGGCCGGGGGCCTGTCGGTGGCGGTGTACGCCACCAACCCGCCCGAGCAGTGTGCGTACATCCTGGGACACAGCGAAGCCCGGGTCTTCTTCGTGGAGGACGAGGAGCAGCTCGATAAGGCCCTGGAGGTCCGCGGCCAGCTCCCGCAGCTGGAGCGCATCGTGGTCATGGATCCGGAGGGGCTGGCCGGGTTCTCCGACCCGCAGGTCCTCACCCTGGACGAGCTACGCACCCTGGGCCGCGCCGCGTGGGATCCCGAGGGGCTGGAGCGCCTCGCCCGGAGGGCGTCCGAGGAGCAGGTGGCCATCCTGCTGTACACCTCGGGCACCACAGGGCCGCCCAAGGGGGCCATGCTGACCCACCGGAACCTCCTGTGGACCGCGCAGGCCCTGGGCCAGGCCAACGCCCTGTACCCCACGGACAGCGCGCTGTCCTTCCTGCCCCTGTCGCACATCGCGGAGCGCATGCTGAGCGTGTACCTCCCCCTCGTGTGGGGGTACGCGGTGTACTTCGCGGAGAACCTGGACACCCTGTTCCAGAACCTGCAGGAGGTGCGTCCCACCATCCTGTTCGCGGTGCCGCGGCTGTGGGAGAAGCTCCACTCGCAGCTCACCCTGCACATGCGGGAGGTGGACGCCTTCAAGCGCGCCGCGTACGAGGCGGCCCTCCGGGTGGGGCGGCGGTACGCCCTGGCGCGCCTGGCGGGTGAGCCCATCTCCCCGGCCCTCCGGGCCGCGCACGCGCTGGCGGAGCTCGCGGTGCTGCGTCCGCTCCGGCGCCGTCTGGGGCTGGACCGGGTGCGGTTCGCGGTGTCCGGGGCCGCTCCCATCGCTCCGGAGATCCTGGAGTTCTACCACGCCCTGGGGGTGCGGATCCGGGAGGTGTACGGACAGACGGAAGGCAGCGGTCCCACCACCATCCACCAGGGAGACCGCATCCGGCTGGGTACCGTCGGGCAGCCCCTCCCCGGAGTGGAGGTCCGCATCGCCCCCGACGGCGAGATCCTGGTCCGCGGCCCCAACGTGTTCGCCGGCTACTTCAGAGACCCGGAGGCTACCGCGCAGGCGTTGCGGGACGGCTGGCTGCACTCCGGGGACGTGGGGGAGATGGACGGAGACGGCTTTTTGCGGATCACCGACCGCAAGAAGGACCTGATCGTGAACGCCTACGGGAAGAACATCGCGCCCGCGTACGTGGAGAACCTGCTGAAGACCAGTCCCTACATCCAGGACGCGGTGGTGATCGGCGACCGGCGGCCGTACCTGGTGGCCCTGATCGTCATCGACGAGGACAACGTGACCCGCTGGGCCCAGGACCGGCGGATTCCCTTCTCCACCTTCGCGGACCTGAGCGGCAACGAGCAGGTGCGGGAGCTCATCGCTCAGGAGGTGGAGCAGGTGAACCGGTCGCTGAGCAACCCCGAGCAGGTGAAGCGGTTCGCCCTGCTGCCCAAGCGGCTGTACCAGGAGGACGGGGAGGTCACCCCCACCCAGAAGGTGAAGCGTAAGGCCATCGTGGAGAAGTACTGTGACCTGATCGAGAGCCTGTACCGTTAGACGGGCTACCTTCACGCCCACCGGCGGCGGGGCCGCCACCGGCGGAATCCCTTGGGGGACGGCTCTTTCTGGATCCCCAGGTACAGCTCCTGCACGTTGGGGTCCTCCCGCAGCCGCTCCGCGGGCCCCTCCAGCACCAGCCGGCCCGCCTCCAGAACGTACCCGTAGTGGGCCACCTGGAGGGCCATCCGGGCGTTCTGCTCCACGAGGAGGAGGGGGATCCCCTCCCGGTTCAGCGACTGCAGGATGGAAAAGATTTGCGCCACCACCCGCGGCGCGAGGCCCAGGGACGGCTCGTCCAGCAACAGCAGGGACGGGCGCAGCAGCAGGGCGCGGGCGATGGCCAGCATCTGCTGCTCGCCCCCCGAGAGGGTCCCCGCCTGCTGCCACAGCCGCTCCCGGAGCACGGGGAACCGGTCCAGCACCGCGTCGTACTCCGTCCGGGTGTACCGACGGGCGTAGCCCACCAGCTGCAGGTTCTCTTCCACCGTGAGTTCCGGGAACAGCCCGCGGCCCTCGGGTACTAGGGCCAGTCCCATCCGGGTGATGGCGTCCGGCTCCTTTCCGTTCAGGCGCACCCCGCGGAAAGTGACCTCGCCCTTCTCGGGCTGGTCCGGGATCAGCCCCATGACGGTCCGCAGCAGCGTGCTCTTCCCCGCGCCGTTGCTGCCCAGGAGGGCCACCACCTGGCCCTCCCGCACCTGCAGGGAGACCCCCCGCAGGACCACCAGCCCTTTCCGGTAGCCCGCCTCTACGTTCCTGACGGACAGGACCTCTGTGGTCATGCCCCCACGCCCAGGTATGCCTCCACCACCTTCGGGTCCCGCTGCACCGCCTCCGGCGGCCCCTGGGCGATGACCTCCCCGTGATCCAGGACGACCACGCGTTCCGAGAGATCCATGACCATGCGGAGGTCGTGCTCCACCAGCACCACGGTGAGCCCGAAGACCCGCCGGGCGTCCTGCAGCCGGTACTTCAGCTCGTCCTTCTCCTCCGCCACCAGCCCCGCGGAGGGTTCGTCCAGGAGCAACAGGCGCGGCTGGCTCGTGAGGGCCCGGCCCAGCTCCACCACCCTCTGGACCCCGTGCGGCAGCGCGGCCACCGGACGGTCGCGGTACGCCTGGAGCTCCAGGAACTCCAGGATGGCCTCCGCCCGCTCCCGCTGCCGGACCTCCTCCTCCCGGGCGCGGCGGCTCCACACCGCCACCTCCCACACGGGGGTCCGGAAGTGGCGGTGGCACCCCAGCAGGAGGTTGTCGAGCACCGTCATCCCGCGGAACAGCTCCAGGTTCTGGAAGGTGCGGGCCACACCCGACCGGGCGATGACGTCGGGCGAGGCTCGGGTGACGTCCTGGCCGTCCAGCAGCACCCGGCCGCGCTGCGGCCGGTACAACCCGCAGATGCAGTTGAACAGGCTGGTTTTCCCGGCCCCGTTGGGTCCGATGACGCTGACCAGCTCACCGGCCCGGACCTCCAGGCTGACGTCCTGCAGGGCAGCCACCCCTCCGAACCGGAGGGTCACGCCCTCCACCTGGAGGAGTGGCCGCCCGTCCACGCCGGTACTCAGAAGCCCGTGGGGTAGCTGATCCAGTCCGTGAGCCGCGTGTACCGGCCGCCCTCCGCCCGGGTGAGGAACACCCGGTTGATGCCCTGCCGGCGGTCCGGCCCGAAGGTCACGCCCCGGATCACCTGGCCGTCCCAGTTCCGGATGCTCTCCATGGCGGTCACGAACCGCTCCTTGGTGAGCTCGCGGCCCGCCAGGCGGAGGCCCTCCACGAAGGGCTCCATGAACGCCCAGCCAGCCAGGGCGTTGAAGGGGTTGGTGCGCAGCGCGGGGTCCACGCGGGTGAGGATGGCCAGGGCCTCGTCCACCCGGCTGTCGCCGGTGCCCGGCAGCGGGAAGAAGGCGGTGGAGATCACCCCGTTCCACGCCTCCCCCGCCAGGGCGAACATGATGGGGTCTCCCAGGGTGAAGGAGCTCAGCAGCCTGGGGGTGTAGCCGATCTTGGCCATCTCCCGCACGATGAGGGCACCGTGGCGCGGGGTGGCGTACAGCAGCACCGCGTCCGCCCGGGACTCGCGCAGCTTCACCGCCTCCGAGCTCACGTCCGCCTGGGTGACCTCGTAGGGGACCTGGGCGGTGATGCGAACCCGCGACCGCACCGCCCCCTGCTTGGCGCCCAGCAGCCCTTTCTGCCCGTACAGGTCGTTCTGGTAGAAGACCGCGATGCTCTTGGCACCCAGCTGCCGGGCTGCGTAGTCCACCAGGATCTTGGCCTCCTCCACGTAGGAGGGGTAGGTGACGAACAGGTACTTCTTGTCGCGGAACCCGTACCACATGGTGGCGTCCGCGGTGGGGCTGATCCACACGACCTGGTTGCGCACGAGGTAGTCGCGGACCGCGAAGGCGTTGGCGGTCCCGATGAGGCCGACGATGGCGAACACCCCTACCCGTTCCACCAGCTCCCGGACGTTGGCCGCCGCCCTCGGAGGCAGGTAGCTGTCGTCCCGCAGCACCACCCGCAGCCGCCGGCCGTGGATCCCTCCCTGGTCGTTCAGGTACCGGGCATACGCCTCCATGCCGCGGCCCACCGCGCCCCAGTACGCCGCAGGGCCGCTCAGGGGCATGGACGAACCGATGACCACCTCGTCGGCGGTCACGCCCCGTTCCTGCGCGCCGGCGCTCAAGGGCAAGGCCAGCAGCACCACCGCACACAGCCACGCCGCCGTCCGCATGATCTCCCTCCCCCTTTCCGTTTCTGCTCTTCTAGACTAACGGGCGCCGCCCCCCCGCGCGAGGGCTAGACCCGTCGGTGGAAGGGCCGGCCCAGGAGCCCCTCGGGTCGGAACAGCAGCACCGCCACGATCACCACGAAGCTCAGGGTGGCCTTGTACTTCACCGACACGTACCCCGCGAACACGCTCTCCGCGACACCCAGGATCAGGCCCCCGGCGACCGCGCCGGGCAGGCTGTCCATACCACCGAGGACCGCTGCGGCGAACCCCTTGAGGAAGGGGTCCAGCATCATGAAGGGGTCCAGCAGCACCGCGGGGGCCAGCAGCATCCCCGCGGCCGCGCCCAGAGCGCCGGCCACGGCCCACGTGGCCGCCAGCACCTGACCCGCCGGCACGCCCAGCAGCTGCGCGGCGACCGGGTTCTGCGCCACCGCCCGCATGGCCAACCCCAGCCGGGTCCTCTGCACCAGGGCGGACAGCCCCGCCACCAGCACCAGACCTACCGCCAGGGAGCCAGCGGTGAGCTCGCTCACCACCACCCCACCCAGACGGAAGACGCGGACCTCGGACAGCGGGAAGGGGAACACCTTGGTGTCCGTGCCCCACACCCACACCATCACGCCGCTCAGGAACAGGGCGAACCCCAGGGTGGTGATGACCAGGCTGAGGGCCGTGGCCTGCCGGACCGGCTTGATCAACAGGCGGTAGAAGGTCGCGGACACCGCCGCCGCCCCCGCGAGACCGGTGAGGAGGGCGAGGCCGTAGGGCCAGCCCCGTGCCACCCCGCTGAATGCGAGGAACACCCCCAGCGTGGCCAGGTCGCCGTGGGCGAAGTTGAGGACCCGCGAGCACCGGTACAGCAGGACGATCCCCAGCGCCACCAGGGCGTACAGGCTGCCCGCGGCCAGACCGTTTGCCACGTACTGCAGCAGCAGGGTCACAGGGGCCAGGTCCTCCAGTACCGCTGGATCCGCAGCCACCGGGCAGCTAGCCCGCCCGGCTCGAAGCGCAAAACGAGGATCACCGCGGCCCCGTACAGCACGTTGAGCACTTCCCCCATCCCCGACAGCGCCTGGGGCAGCAGGGTGAGGAGGACCGCCCCCAGGATGCTGCCGCTGATGGAGGCGAGTCCGCCCACCACCACCATGGAGAAGAAGTACACGGACTCGAACAGGGTGAACAGCTGGGGCTCCAGGAAGCCCACCACGTGCCCCATGAGGGCTCCCGCGACCCCCGTGTACAGGGCGCTGAGGGCGAAGGCGAGGGTCTTGTAACGGGTAAGGTTCACCCCGGACACCTCCGCCGCCAGGTCGCTGTCCCGGATGGCCACCCACGCACGGCCCACGTACGACCGGACCAGCCGCACCGCTACCCACACCAGCAAGCCGGCCACCACCAGCACCGTCCAGTACAGCGCCCGCTCGTCCTTGAGGGAAACGCCCAGCAGCTGCACGTCGGGTAGGAACAGCCCTGACCGGCCGCCGGACAGAGCCTCCCAGTTCACCAGCACCTGGTGCACCGCCAGGCCGAAGGCCAGGGTGGCCACGGCCAGGTACGGTCCCGTAAGCCGTAGGGCCGGCAGGCCCACCGCGTACCCGAACAGGGCGCTCGTGACTGCGGCGCCGACCAGGGACGGCAGAAAACCCCATCCCAGGCGGGTCAGCAGCAACCCGTGGGTGTACGCACCCACCGCGAAGAACCCAGCGTGACCCAAAGAGATCTGACCCGTGTACCCCACCAGCAGGTTCAGCCCGACCGCCACCACCGCGTGCACCGCGGCCAGGGTGACCACGTAAAGGGCGTAGCGCGGGGCGACCAGGGGCAGGAGCACCAGCCCGCCGGCTAGGACGAGCAACCCCGCCCAGCCCGTCCAGCCGGAGACCAGGCGCAGGTCCTGCGCGTAGGAGGTACGCAGCTCCACCACGTAAGCGAACACTTCGGCTCTGTCCGTAGCTTCCCTGCCGCAGGACCCCGAGCCCGGACCCGCGAAGCGAACCTCCGTGCGGCTCCTGTGGGCGGTCCTGTGGGTCGTGGCGGTGGCGCTGTCCCGGGCGTGGGCACAGGCTGGACCCCCTGACTTGGCCGGCAGCTGGGCCGCCTCGCGGATCCAGGGGCTCCTGGAACGCCGGGTGGTCGACACCGACCCGGACGGCCTGTTCCGGCCGGAGTCCACCCTCACGCGCGCGCGGTTCGTCCGGTGGTTGGTGGCCGCGCGGGGGTTGCCCGCGGTGCGCCCAGACCGGGCCAGCTACCCCGACGTATCTATTTCCAGCCCGGAGGCAGTTTTCGTGGAAGCGGCTGCGCGGTACGGGCTGCTGCCGGAGGAAAGCCGGTTCCGGCCGCAGGAGCCCCTGCGCCGGGCTGAGGCGGTGGACTGGGTGGTGCGGGCTCTTGGCTACGCGTGGGAGGCCAGCTGGCTGGCTGCCCGGACGAACGCACAGCCCTCCCGTGCTCCCCTCCTCCTGGCCGTCCGCACCGAACCGCCCCTGCTGCAGGAGCCGTGGGGTGACCTCCGGCCTGACCGCTTCATCACCCGCGCGGAGGCCGCGAGCCTCCTGTGGGCCTACCTGCGGGCCGTGGAGGAGGGGGTGCGGCTGCGCTACGAGGAAGAGCTGGCGCCGGGGCTGTTCCTGCTGGCCGAAAAGCGGGGCGCCCTGCGTGCGCTGCCCATCTGGCGGGTGCAGGTAGGGGCCTTCGCCAACCCTGACAACGCTCAGCGGCTGGCAGCCCGCATGCGGTCGGCTGGCCTGGTGGCGTTCGTGGACGAGGTGGACGGGCTGTACAAGGTCCGGGTAGGCTCCTTCGCCACGCGTCAGGAAGCAGGGGAGCTGGCACAGCGCCTGAGGGTGGAGGGGCTGCCCACATGGGTGCTGTCCACGGTGCGGGACCTCGATCGACTTCCCGTGCCGCAGTGGATCGTGGCTCTGCGGGTGGATCCCCGGAGGTTCGAGGTGCGGCCGGCGCTGGCTCGGGATCGGGTCCCGGGACGGGAGCGCACTTCGGACATCGCCAGGCGTGCGGGCGCGGTGGCGGCTACGAACGGCGGCTTCTTTGCTCCCGACGGCGACCCGCTGGGAGGACTGGTCGTAGACGGCGAGTGGGTCAGCGAGCCCGTACCGGGTCGCTCCTGCCTGGGGCTGGGGGACGGCGTCGGGCTGGTGGACGCCCTGGACTGGTACGGGGAGGTGCTGACACCGGCCGGCGCGCTGCGGCTTTCCGGCGTGAACCGCAGGCGCAGGCCGGGCGAGGTGATCCTGTTCACGCCTCGCTACGGGGACCTCACGCCCGCCGACCCCTCCGGGGTCGAAGTGGGGGTGGTAGGGGGGATCGTCCGCGAAGTCAGGTCTGGCGGCAGCAGTCCGATCCCCTCCGACGGGTTCGTGCTGTCCAGTAGTGGCTCCGCGGCCCCCGCCCTGGAGGTTCTCCGCCCTGGCGATCCGGTGCGGGTGTTCCTGTCCCTGCGGCCCGCCTCGGGCGACCCACGCTGGCAGAAGGTCCGCCACGTGGTGTGCGCCGGGCCGCGCCTGGTTTCCGGAGGCGTGGCCGGCCCCTCCCACGAGGGCTTCCCGGAAGGTTTCCGGGATCGCCGGCACCCGCGTACCGCGGTCGGCGTGGCCGCGGACGGCAGCCTGCTGCTGGTGGTGGTGGACGGCCGGTGGCCGGAGCACAGCCTGGGCATGACCCTCTCCGAGCTGGCCCGGGAGCTGGTGCGCCTGGGTGCCGTGGACGCGGTCAACCTGGACGGCGGCGGGTCTGCGACCCTGGTGGTGGGAGGAGCGGTGCTCAACCGCCCCTCGGACGAGGGGGGCGAGCGGCCGGTGAGCGACGCCCTGGTGGTGCGGCCGCGGGGCTCGTCTATCCTGCCTTCGCGGCCAGCTGGAAGATGGGCAGGTACAGGGAGATCACCATGGCCCCCACCACCAGGCCCATGAACACGATCATGGCAGGTTCCAGGGTGCTGGCCAGGGTGGCCACCGCGGCCTCGACCTCCGTGTCGTAGAAGTCCGCCACCTTCACCAGCATCTCGTCCAAATTCCCGGCCTCCTCGCCCACCTTCACCATCTGGACCACCATGGGCGGGAACAGCGCCACCTGGGACAGGGGGATGGCGATGCTCTCGCCTTCCCGGATGCTGGCCCGGACCTTCCGGATGGCCTCCTCCACCACCACGTTGTCCACCGCCTTGCTGGTCACTTCGAAGGACTGCAGCAACGGCACGCCCGCGCCCAGCAGGGTGCCCAGGGTCCGGGCGAACCGGGCTAGGATGGTCTTGTGGATGACGGGCCCGAACACCGGGAGTCGCAGCTTCGCCCGGTCCCACCACGCTCTGCCGATCGGCGTGCGCAGCCACCGGAGGAAGCCCCACACCGCGAGGGCGATCCCCGGGATCCACACGTACCAGAAGGTCCGGAGGACGTAGCTGATGGCCATGACGATCTTGGTGGGTACCGGCAGGTCGCCCACGTTCAGCTCCTGGAAGAAGACCACGAACTCCGGGATGATGACCATGGTCATGAACAGCAAGGCGCCCGTGGCTGCCAGGGTGAGGATCACGGGGTACACCATGGCGGACTTGATCTTCTGTCGCAGGGCGAACTCCTTCTCCAGGAAGGTCGCCAGGCGCTGCAGCACGTCGTCCAGGACTCCGCCCGCCTCTCCCGCCCGGACCATGTTCACGTACAGGGAGCTGAAGGCCTGCGGGTGCTTGGACAGCGCCTCTGCCAGGGTGCGCCCCTGCTCCACGTCCGCCCGGACCTTGCTCAGGATCTCCCGCAGGCGGTGGCTGGTGGTCTGCTGTTCCAGGATGGTCAGGGACCGGACCAGGGTGAGGCCGGAGTTCACCATGGTGGAGAACTGTCGGCTCATGAGGGCCAGGTCCCGCAGGGAGATCCCGCGGAACAGGTCGAAGAAGCTGCGGGCCTCTCCGGGTCCGGCCTTGGCGCGCTCGATGGCGGTGATGAAGAAGCCCATCTGGTGGAGCTTCTCCGCCACCTGGGTGTCGTTCTCCGCCTCCAGGGTTCCGGTGACCACCCGGCCTGTCTGGTCGCGGGCGGTGTACTGATAGACCGCCATGGGTACCCTCCTCCCTTCACGCGATCATCTTGCGCAGCTCCTCGGGGTGGATGGCCTTCCCGATGGCGTCCTCGAAGGAGATCAGGCCTCGATGGTACAGGTCGCGCAGGGACTGGTCCAGGGTCTGCATCCCCCACTCCGCGCCGGTCTGGATCGCGGACTCGATCTGGTGCGTCTTGCCCTCCCGGATGAGGTTGCGGATGGCGGGGGTGGCGAGCATGACCTCCACCGCGGGCACCCGCCCGATCTCCTCCAGGGTGGGCCAGGTTCGCCGTAGGGTGGCCACCGCGCCGGACCGGCGGGCTGCCGCGTAGCCCTCCTGGCTGCCGAAGCGCCGCAGGAACAGCTGGTTGGGCAGGAGGATCTGGCTGACGACCGCCTCCAGCACCGAGCTCAGCTGCACCCGCACCTGCTGCTGCTGGTAGGGCGGGAACACGTCGATGATGCGGTCGATGGACTGGGCGGCGTTGGCGGTGTGCAGGGTGGCGAACACCAGGTGACCGGTCTCCGCGATGGTGAGCGCCGCCGCGATGGTCTCCAGGTCTCGCATCTCGCCGATGAGGACGACGTCGGGGTCCTCCCGCAGGGCGGCCCGCAGGGCGTTGGGGAAGGACTGGGTGTCGAAGCCCAGCTCCCGCTGGTTGATCACGCTGCGCTTGTGCTCGTGCAGGTACTCGATGGGGTCCTCGATGGTGACGATGTGGCAGCTGCGCTCCTCGTTGATCTGGTTGATCATGGCCGCCAGGGTGGTGGACTTCCCCTGGCCCGTGGGTCCCGTGACCAGGATCAGCCCCCGTGGCTTGCGGGTGAGCTCCACCAGCACGCTGGGGAGGTTCAGATCCTCCAGGTGCGGGACCTCGTGGGGGATCACCCGGATAGCCACCCCCACCGCCCCCCGTTGCCGGTACACGTTCACCCGGAACCGGCCCAGACCGGGGATCCCGTACGACAGGTCCAGCTCCCAGTTCTTCTCGAACTTCTGCTTCTGCAGGGTGTTGAGCATGCTGTAGGCCAACTGGTAGGTGTCCTCCGGGGTCAGCACGGGGTAGCCCGCGAGGGGGGTCAGCTTGCCCCACACCCGCATGATGGGGGGGACCCCTGCCGTCAGGTGCAGGTCGGACCCCTGGTGGTCCACCACCTCCTTCAGGAGCTGCTCGATGTTCATGCGCACGACCCCCTTTCCGGATCCCTAGCTGCCGGCCACCAGGGCCTCCCGCGGCCCATGGAGCAGCCCGGCCTCCTTGAGCTGGCTGTAGATCTCCACCACCTTCGAGAAGCCCCGGAAGTCCGCCCGGTACTCCTTCTCGTGCTTGTAGCCCAGCTCCACGAACTTGTTCAGGGTGATGAAGAAGGCGAACTGCACGATGTTGGCCTCCGCCTCCGGCGCGTCCCGGTTCTTGTCGACGAACAGGTTGAGGATGTCGATCTTCGGCAGTTCCTCCGGGTCCAGCCCCTCCTGACGGGCCTTGGACTCCAGGTACTCCCGCAGGTCCCGGGTAGCCTTCCAGTCCTTGACCAGCACCATGGCCACGTCCAGGTCGTACTCCAGATCGCCTGAACCCACGCTGTGGTGCATGGTGGGCCGCTCGTACAGATCCGACTCCCCGTCGTCCTCCGCGGGCCGTTCGTCCAGGCGGCAGCCCTCCTTGTCCAGGGGCGAGATGGCCAGAATCGGGGCTCGCAGCTCCAGGCTGAGCTCCGCCAGCTGCGACGAGATCAGGTCGGTACGGGCCTTGTCGTCCGCGACGGGCTCGTCCAGGGGGATCTTCTGCAGGTAGTCCAGGCAGATGAGGATCCGGTCGGTGTCGTGCTCCTGCATGACGTTGTAGGCGTGGGCCTTGATCCGGTCCAGGGTGTCCCTGCGTCCGGCCTCCACCAGGTACAGGTAGGGCGCAAACCGGTACACCTCCTCCTCCGCGGCCCGCAGCTTCGCCAGGCTGAGCGGGGAACGGTCCACGGTCCCCGCCAGGATGTCCGCCGGGCTCACCAGCATCTCCTTGGCCAGAAGCCGGGCGCTCAACACCTTCACCGTCTGCTCCCAGGAGTAGAAGAGGACGGGGATGCGGTGGTTGCGGGCCACGTAGCTGGCCAGCTGCAACGCCAGGTTCGTCTTGCCCCGCCGGGGCGCCCCGGCCAGCCCGTAGTAGAAGCCCGGCCGCAGCCCTGAGAGCAGTCGGTTCAGCCGATCGAAGGGCGAGATGGAGTACCCCAGGAGTCCCCCCGCGGAGGGATTCTGGACGTTCTCGATGAGCTCCGCCACCACGTCCCCGACGGGGACCAGCCGCTGCCGCAGGCGCCGCTTCTGGATCTCGAACAGCTCGCCTACCACCTCGCCCACAAACCGGACCAGGTCCCGGGAGCCCGCTCGTTCCCCCTGACGGAGGAAGTCCTGGATCCGGCGCTGGACCGCCTCCAGCCTGCGGCGGCTCTCCCGGGCCTTGAGCACGTCCAGGTAGCTGGCCATCTGGGCGGCGGAGGGCGGACGGGTCAACCGCACCGCCTGCAGGAGGCGCTCCATCTCGGGGGTCAGCAGTCCCCGCTCCTGCACCTCGTGACGCACGCTCAACTCGTCCAGGGAAGCGGCCCGAGCCATAGCCAGCTCCAGCACCACCTTGCTCAGCCGCTGCGCCACGGGGCTATCCAGCATCTCCGGCGCGAACCCCTCGTTGAGGGCCAGGCTGATCAGGTGTCGGTCGGCTATCAGCCCCGCCACGATCGCCACGTCCAGCTCGTGCCGTGCGTCCATGGGTGTCAACACTTCCCTCCTGCCCCGGTGGGGTCCTTCAGGGAGCTGTTGGAGCAAGTTTCGTTCCAGGAGGCGGGGTTGCCTTGCGGGCCCCGGGGACCTGTGCTACTGTCCCGTCATCCCGGGGCCGTGGCCTAGGGCGACGGGCGGCGGGGTACAATAATTGCTCTTTGCGTAAACTGAGAGGCAGGACGGCGGTGGCCGGGGGGGCACCGGTGGCGAGGAGCCGGGAGCGGACCATGAAGGCAAGCGGGACCAAGGCCGAGCAGGCGGAGACGGAGCTGGCCGCCCTCCGGGAGTACAAGGCTTCTTTGGGGATTCCCGCCAGCAACCAGACCCTGGAGTGCGCGTGGCGGTACCACCAGGCCATCCGGCACGCGCACGCCGGCCGGCTGCAGGAAGCCATCGCGGAGTACAAGAAGCTCATCGAGCTGGCTCCGGAGGAGCCCGTCCACTACCTGGACCTAGCGGACCTGTACCAGTCCGGCGGCTTCATGAAGGAAGCTGCGGTGGTCCTTCTGGCGCTGGGCGAGGTGTACGAGAGGCTCGGCCTTCCCCAGGAGGCAGCCAGCGTCCTGGAGCGCGCGGAAGCCCTGGAGGCGAGGGCGGACGGGTACGCGAAACGGGCCCACGGGCCGGACGTCTCGCCGTCCGCCGGGGCGGCGCAGCCGGAGGCTACGCCCGAACCGGCTGAGGGGCAGCACGCCCAAGCCTCTCCAGTCGCGGGGGAGGGCCCGGAGCCGGAGGCCCCTCATGCACCCCCTGAGGCTGCCGCCGCGCGCGGGCAGCTAGCCCAGGCGGAGCCCGAGGCCACCGAACTGAGCTCCGCCGAAGTTCCGGGCCGCCAGGCGGTCGAGCCGGCCGCGCCGGCTTCCGCGGGCGCCCTTCCGGTGCCGGACCCGGCGGCCTCAGCTCCCCCAGCACCTCCTTCCGGACCCCGGGCCGCGGCGCGGCCCGGCGCCCCCACCCTGGTCCGGCGGGAAGCCCTGGGCGGAATTCTGGTTCGCATGGGACTGCTGAACGAGGCACAGCTGCAGCAGGCCCTGGAGATCCAGGCCCGCACCGGCGAGCGGCTGGGCCGCATCCTGGTACGCATGGGGCTCATCTCAGAGGAGGACCTGGCCAAGGCCATCGGGGTGCAGTGGGGGTACCCGTACGTCAGCTTGAGCAGCACCCCTGTGGACCCGGAGGTGGTGCGCCTGGTGCCTCAGCACATCGCCTCCCGTCACAAGGTACTGGCCTTCGGCCGCAACGGGGACCGGCTCCTGGTGGCCCTGGTGGATCCTTTGAACCTGCTGGCTCTGGACGACGTCCGGCTCGTCACCGGGATGGACGTGGAGGCCCGCATCACCACCGAGGACGAGCTGATGCAGGCCGTCAACAAGTACTACCACGTGGGCTCCATCTTCGAGCAGGCCCTGGTCACGGAGGAGGAGGCGGCCGCCGAGGAGGAGGTGAGCATCGACCGGCTCCGGGAGATGGTGGACGAGGCCCCGGTGGTGAAGCTGGTCAACGTGATCCTGGACCAGGCCATCCGGGAGGGGGCCTCGGACATCCACATCGAGCCCCACCGCCATGGGTTGCACGTCCGCTACCGGATCGACGGGGTCCTTCACGACGTCATGTCGCCCCCCAAGAACCTCAAGGCGGCGCTGACATCCCGCATCAAGATCGTGGCGAACCTGGACATCGCGGAGCGGCGCCGGCCTCAGGATGGCCGGATCCACCTGAAGGTGGATGGCCGGGACATCGACCTCCGCGTCTCCACCCTCCCCACCATGTTCGGGGAGAAGGTGGTGATGCGCATCCTGGACCAGTCCAACGCCCTCATCAGCCTGAACCGGCTCGGCATGGCCAGTGATGTCCAGGCCCAGTGGGAGGAGCTATCGAGCAAGCCGTACGGCATGATCCTGGTCACCGGACCCACCGGTAGCGGCAAGACCACGACGCTGTACGCCACGTTGAGCAAGATCAACACCCTCGACAAGAACATCATCACGGTGGAGGACCCGGTGGAGTACCAGCTCCCCCGGATCAACCAGGTCCAGGTGAACCCGAAGGCGGGGCTCACCTTCGCCACGGGCCTGCGGAGTATCCTCCGGCAGGACCCGGACGTGATCATGGTGGGGGAGATCCGCGACCGGGAGACAGCGGAGATCGCCGTGCAGGCGGCCCTCACGGGCCACCTGGTGCTCAGCACCCTGCACACCAACGACGCCCCCAGCGCCTTCACCCGCCTGATTGACATGGGCATCGAGCCCTTCCTCATCACGTCGTCGGTGATCGGGGTCCTCGCCCAGCGATTGAGCCGGACCATCTGCCCGAAGTGCAAGGAGTCGTACCGGCCGCCCCGCGAGGCGGTGCGGCGCCTGTCGGAGGAGCTGGCGGAGGAGGAGGACCTGGTGCTGTACCGGGGTGCTGGCTGCGACTTCTGCCGCCAGACGGGGTACAAGGGCCGGACCGGGGTGTACGAGCTGCTGGTGGTGACCGACCGGATCCGGGAACGGGTGGTCCGGCGCGCCTCGGCCAACGAGATCCGGGACGTGGCCCGCTCGGAAGGCTTCCGGACCATGCGGGACGACGGGATCCGCAAGGTGCTGGAGGGGGTCACCACCATCGAGGAGATCCTGCGGGTGGTGTACGTGACGGAAGGCGCCTGACCCGGGGCACCTGCCGGAGCGGGCTCAGGCGCGACTCCTTCGGGGCCGCGGGAGGTTCGAGGTGCAGGCGGCGGTCCTCGTGCAGTTCAGCGTCCCTTTGGAAGTGCGGGAGGTCGGGGAGCCCGTGTGCGGCCCCGCGGACGCCGTGGTGCGGGTGGAGGCGTGCGGGGTGTGCCGCAGCGACTGGCACGTGTGGCGCGGGGACTGGGGCTGGGTGGGGGTGCGGCCGAGGCTGCCGCTGGTGCTCGGGCACGAGTTCGCGGGGGTCGTGGAGGCGGTGGGGGACACGGTGGAGGGTTTCCGCCCGGGCGACCGGGTGACCGTCCCCTTCCGGATTGCCTGCGGACGGTGCGAGTTCTGCCGCAGCGGCCGGTCCAACCTGTGCCCCCGGCGCGGGGTGCTGGGGGTGGACCTGGACGGTGCGTTCGCGCGCCGGGTTCGGGTCCCCGAGGCGGAAGTCAACCTCGTAAGGCTGCCGGAAGCGGTGGACTTCGTGTCCGCGGCGAGCCTGGGGTGTCGGTACACCACCGCGTACCACGCGGTGGCCAACCGCTCCGGGGTCCGTCCGGGCGAGTGGGTGGCGGTGTTCGGAGCGGGAGGGGTGGGGCTGTCGGCGGTGCAGATCGCTTCGGCCCTGGGAGCGCAGGTGGTGGCCGTGGACGTGCGGGAAGCAAACCTCCGGCGGGCCGCGCGGGAGGGTGCGGTGGCCTGCGTGGACGCCTCCGCGGAGGATCCCGTCCGACGTGTCCGCGAGCTGGCGGACGGGGAGGGGGCGCACGTGGCGGTGGAGGCCGTGGGCCTGGCGCAGACCGTCCAGCAGGCGGTGCGCTGCGTCCGCCGCGGCGGCCGGGTGGTGCAGGTGGGCCTGACGGGCCGGGAGGATCAGGGCTCCGTGCCGATCCCCGTGGACCGGGCGGTGCTCCTGGAGCTCAGCTTGCTGGGCAGCGCGGGCTGTCCGGGCTGGGCCTTCGGAGGCCTGCTGGCCCTGGTGGCCTCGGGGCGGCTGTCACCCGCGCGCCTGGTGGCGCGCACGATCCGCCTGGAGGAAGTCAACGACGTGCTGGAGGCCATGAGCCGGTTCGAGACGTCGGGCTTCCACGTGATCACCTGGTAAGGGACGGCGTGGGCAGTCGCCTCGTGCTGGCGGCGGGCGTGGTGGTGGCTCCGGACCGGAACCTGGTACCGGGCTACGTGGTGGTGGAGGGCGAGCTCATCGCGGAGGTGGGAGAGGGCACGCCACGTGGCGCGGACCGGGAGTTCCGCCATGGGGTGCTGGCCCCTGGCCTCGTGGACCTGCAGGTGAACGGGGCCGCCGGCGCGGACTTCCTCTCGTGCACGCCCGAACAGTTCGCCGCGGCACGGCGGTACTTGGCGTCCACAGGCACCACCAGCTTCCTGCCAACCCTGATCACCGCGCCCGTGGAGGTGGCGCGGGCGGCTGCGCGGGTCGTGGCCTCGGGTGCGGGAGCCGGGGCCCAGCCGGTAGGGGTCCACCTGGAGGGGCCGGCCCTCAGCCCGAACCGGGCCGGGGCGCACGACCCGCGGTGGATCGTGGCCCCGGGCGATCCGCGGGTGAGGCAACTGGTGGCTGACCTGGGGGACCTTGTGCGGGTCGTCACCCTGGCTCCGGAACAGCCGGGCGGGCTGGAGCTGGTGGGCTGGCTCGCGAGCGCGGGGGTCGTGGCGTCGGTGGGTCACTCGGACGCCACCTACCAGCAGGCCCGGCAGGCCTTCGAGGCTGGTGCCGGGATGGTCACCCACCTTTTCAACGCCATGCGGGGTCTGCACCACCGGGAGCCAGGAGTCGTGGGCGCCGCTCTGGAGGAAGGCTCCTGGGTGTGCGGGTTGGTGGCGGACGGGGTGCACGTGCACCCGGCGGCATTCCGCCTGGCCTACCGGGTGCTGGGGCCGGAACGGGTGGCCCTGGTGACCGACGCCATGGCCGCCGCAGGGGCTCCGCCGGGTCGGTACCGCCTGGGCGGAGCCGTGGCGACTGCCCCAGCCGGTGAGGCTCCGCGCCTGGCGGACGGGACCCTGGCGGGCAGCGTCCTGCGGATGGACGAAGCGGTACGCAACGCGATCCGGTGGGGCGTACCCTTGCGAGACGCCGTCCGCATGGCCAGCACCACTCCCGCGCGGGTTTTGGGTCTCGAGGATCGCGGGCTGCTACGGCCGGGTCTGCGGGCGGACCTGTGCGTGCTGGTGGAGGGCCGGGCGGCCTTCACGGTGGTGGCGGGGGAGGTGGTGTGGGACCGGGTTTGAAGGGCGGCACGGAACTTGCTTTGGGTACCCGCGGAGGTGCGAGGTGGCGGAGGCCCGGGTCGTGGTGGTGGGGGTAGAGGCATCTGGCCTGGTGGTGGCCAGCTGCCTGGCCGGTCCCAGCCGTCACGTCCTGGCGGTGGAGCCCGACCGCGCCCGACGCGCGGCGCTGCGCCGGGGTTGCCTGCCGTTCTTCGAACCCGGGTTGGAGCCGCTGTTCCGGGAAGCCCTGGGCTGCGGGTGGCTGGAGCTGGCGGAGGATCCGCCTTCAGACGCAGCCCTGTGGTGCGTGGCCACGGACCCACGGCGGCAGCCGTGGGCGGACAACCTCGTGAGTCGACCGGCGCCGGACAGCGTCCTGGCCCTTCAGACCCCCGTACCTGTGGGGACTGCCCAGTGGCTTCAGCACCGGCTGCGGGAGCGTCGGGGCGAAGGCTTTCCCGCAGGCGTGGTCTCCAACCCCCTGCTGCTCCGCCGGGGCCAGGCGGTGCGGGACTTCCTGCGGCCCCGGTGGGTGCTGCTGGGCGGAGACCATCGCTGCGCCGTGGACGCGGTGGCGGAGTTGTACCGCGGAACCGGGGCGCTGCTGGTGCGGACCGACCACCGCACCGCGGAGGCCGCGGCGCAGCTGGCGGACGCGCTGCCCGGCGTCTTCGCTTCCCTGCTGGACGCCGCCCGGGAACGCGCGGAGGCCTGGGGAGCGGACTTCGAGCTGTTGAGGCGGCTGGTGCTCTCGGAGGCAGTGGACGGAGCGTTCCGGCGGTACGTGCACGGCCTCGCGCACCGGCCGGCTCACCCGCGTGACCGCGCGCTGATCGGTGACGGAGCCGTCCCGTCGGGTGCGCCCTGACCCCGGAGGGCCGTCAGGGATGTGGGCTTGGGGGGTACCCTCGGACGCACACCGGGTGGAAGCGCGCCGCGCGGACCTCGGGGGGTAGGGTCCGCACGCGCGCGCTTCCCGCCCGGTGCCCTCTGCAGAACAGAAGGCCCGTGCGCACCGCGCGAACGGGCCCAAAAACGAAACCACCGTTTTCGGCAACCCGGCCGACCTGTTCCTCACAGGCCCCGTTGGCTTTGCGTCCCCGCGTTACCGCGGGTTTGCCCTTTCGAACGGTGCGCGGTTCAGTTTTGTACGCGCAAGATAGCGCCGGCCCACCCGGTTGTCAATCCCCCGACCGGACGAAATTCCACAAAGGACCGCGTTGCATCCGCGGAGCGGTCCATCTAGTCTGGAGGCGCCGCAGGAGGTGGGCGTTGGCGCGTTGGGCGGAGTTCGCGGCCACCCTGGACGCAGTGTCCCGTACGCCGTCGAAACGGGAGAAGGTCACCCTGCTGGCGGCGTACCTGCGCCGGCTCCCGGAGGACGCGCTGCGGGTCGCGTGTACGTACCTGACCGGTCGCGTGCTGCCGCCCGGGGATCCCGACAAACTGCAGATCGGCTGGTCCACCCTCGTGGAGGTGCTGCAGGAGCTGTCCGGGGCTACGGATCGGGAGGTCTCGGAGCTGTACCTGCGCTGGGGCGACCTAGGAGACGCAGCCGCGGAGCTGGTGGCCCGGCGGCGCACCGTCCCCCTGTTCCGCGAGCCCCTGACCCTGGAGGCTACCCACGCGCAGCTGCGGCGCGCAGCGGCCGTGCGCGGGAAGGGAGCTGCGGAGTTCCGGGCGGCGGTCCTGCGGGCCCTCCTGGAGCAGGCGCAGCCCATGGAGGCGAAGTACCTGGTCCGGGTGCTCACCGGGGACCTGCGGATCGGTCTGAAGGAAGGGTTGCTGCAGGAGGCGGTGGCGGAGGCGTTCAGCGCTCGGCCGGCAGCGGTGCGCCGCGCGGACCTGCTGTGTTCGGACCTCGCAGAGGTGGCGTGTCAGGCGCGCCGGGGCGAGCTGGCCGCTAGCTCCCTGCGCTACTTCCGCCCCTTCCGCTTCATGCTGGCCGGCACCCTCGCCGACCCCGCGGAGCCTTTCCGGGGGGGCTCACAGGAGGTGCTGGCGGAGGACAAGTACGACGGGGTGCGCGTGCAGGTGCATCGGCTGGGCGACCGGGTCACGCTGTACTCGCGCACCCTGGACGACGTGACGGACAGCTTCCCGGAGCTCCGACAGCCTCTGCTGCAGCTCGGCCCCGCGTACATCGCGGACGGCGAGCTGGTGGCCTGGGCCGGACAGCAGCCGGCCCCGTTCCAACGGTTGCAGCAGCGCCTGCGCCGGCTCGATCCCCTCGAGGTGGCGGAGCAGGTCCCCGTGGTCCTGTTCCTGTTCGACCTGTTGAGGGTGGAAGGGCAGGATCTGGTGGACCTCCCCCTGGTCGAGCGCCGGCAGCGCCTCGAGTCCCTGGGCTTCTCCGGACCGGTCCGCCTGGCGAATGCCCGGCCCGTGCGGGACGTGGCCTCCCTGCGGGAGGCCTTCCAGGCTGCCCGGGAACGTGGCAACGAGGGCCTGGTGGTGAAACGCCTGGACGCGCCGTACCGGCCGGGGCGGCGGGGCGGGCTGTGGTTGAAGTGGAAGGAGCCGCTGGCGACCCTGGACGTGGTGGTGGTAGGTGCGGAGTACGGCCACGGCAAACGGGCGGGGTGGCTGAGCGACTACACCTTCGCCGTCCGGGACGGCGACCGCCTGCGCGTGGTGGGCAAGGCCTACTCCGGCCTGCAGGACGCGGAGATCGCGCAGCTCACGGAGTTCTTCCTCCGCCACACGGTGAGGGACTTCGGGCACTTCAAGGCGGTGGAGCCGAAGGTGGTGCTGGAGGTGGCGTTCGACGCGGTGACGCGCAGCGACCGGCACGACTCCGGCTACGCGCTGCGGTTTCCCCGTATCGTCCGGGTGCGCGCCGACAAGACGCCGCAGGAGGCCAGCACCCTGGAAGAGGTGGAGGCCCTGTACCGCCAGCAGCGGCAGGGTTAGACGGGTCGAAGGGGCCGGTCGTCCTCCCGGTCGGCTGCTCCACGCACACGGCGCGCGGTGGTGTCTTTCGCGGCAGCGCGCGGGTGGGGTACCGTAGGGGGTGGAGGTCCTGGTGGTCTACCGGCTGCTCCTCCTACTGCTCCTCGTCCTCGGGTCCGGCCTGGGTCTGGCCGCCCCGCAGGGGCCCGTGGTGTACCGGATCCGGGTGGAGGGGGTCATCTCCCCCGCCTCCGCCATGTACATCAGCCGCGGGATCCGGGAGGCGCACGCCGCGGGAGCGGTGGCCCTGGTGGTGGAGCTCGACACCCCGGGCGGCCTGTTGAAGTCCACGGACGACATCACCAAGGCGATCCTGGCCTCACCCGTCCCGGTGATCGTGTACGTGGCGCCCCCCGGTGCCCGTGCAGCCTCCGCGGGGGTGTTCCTGGTGTACGCGGCGCACGTGGCGGCCATGGCGCCCACCACCAACCTGGGGGCGGCCACCCCGGTGGCCGTGGGCGGCGGAGAGCAGGAGACGGAGAGCCAGAGGACCATGATCCGCAAGGCCACCGAGGACGCGGTGGCCAAGATCCGCACCCTCGCCCGCCGACGCGGGAGGAACGCGGAGTGGGGCGAGCGGGCCGTACGCCAGGCGGCGGCGCTGCCCAGCGAGGAGGCGGTGCGGATGGACGTGGTGGACCTGCTGGCCGCGGACGTGCACGAGTTGCTGGCCCGGGTGGACGGGCGCACGGTGGAGGTCCTGGGCGGGCCTCGGGTGCTGCGGACCCGAGGCGCCCGGGTGGTAGACCTGGACATGGACCTCCGGGAGCGGTTCCTGGACCTGCTGGCGGAGCCCAACGTGGGCCTGATCCTCATGACGGTGGCCATCTACGGCATCCTGTTCGAGCTGAACAATCCGGGAGCGGTGGTGCCGGGGGTGGTGGGGGCCATCGCCCTCATCCTCGCGCTGGCGTCGTTCGCCATCCTGCAGGTGAACTACGCAGGCCTGGCGCTCATCGCCCTCGGGATCGCCCTGCTCATGGCGGAGCTGTTCGTCCCGGGGTTCGGTGTGCTGGGGGTGGGCGGCATCGTGGCGTTCATCCTCGGCGGTATCTTGCTGACCAGCAACCAGGAGCCGTACCTCCGGGCGTCGGTGCCCCTGGTGGTGGCCCTGGGACTGATGACCGGAGGCTTCTTCCTCTTTGCCCTGGGGGCGGCGGTCCGGGCGCAGCGCAGGCAGCCCGTGTCGGGCCGGGAGGCTTTGGTGGGGCGTGTGGGCGTGGCGAAGACCGACCTGGACGGACAGGGTCTGGTCCTGGTAGCGGGGGAGGACTGGACCGCGGAGTCGGACGAGCCGGTGCGGGCGGGCGAGCGCGTGCGGGTGGTGGGGGTCGAGGGGCTGCGGCTGCGGGTCCGCAGGGAGGGATGAAGCCCGCGGAGGCGGCCGCGGGCCGCCAGTGGACCAGTTCCAGCGAGGCCCGGACCCGCGGCCTGGGCGAGGCCCTCGGGCAGGTGCTGCGGCCGGGCGACGTGGTAGCGTTGGTGGGCGAGCTGGGCGCCGGAAAGACCACCTTCGTGCAGGGCGTGGCCCGGGGGTTGGGAGTGTCGGGCTACGTGGCCAGCCCGACCTTCACCCTCGTGCGAGAGTACCGCGGCAGGGTGTACCTCTACCACGTGGACCTGTTCCGGATCGGGCCGGAGGACCTGGACGGTATCGGGTTCGACGAGCTGATGGAGTCCAAAGCCGCGGTGGTGGTGGAGTGGGCGGATCGCGCATCCGACCGCCTGCCCGCGGACTGCCTCTGGGTTTACATCCACGGGACCGGCTCCCAGGTCCGCAGCCTTCACGTGCGGGCTACGGGAAGCTCCAGCTCCCAGCTGCTCCGGCTGTGGGAACGGGAGGCGGAGGCCGAACGTGCGGGTGTTGGGGGTTGAGACGGCCACCGACACGGCCAGCGTGGCCCTGGTGGACGGCTCCGGCCTCCTGGCGGAACGCACCGTGCGAGGGCCTGGAAGGTCTCTGGAGTGGTTGGCCCCCGCCATCTGGGGACTCCTGCAGGACGTGGGCTGGGGTCCAGACGTCGTGGAGGGGGTGGCGGTGTCCGTGGGCCCCGGATCGTTCACGGGGCTGCGGGTGGGGATCGCCACGGCGGTAGGATGGGCACGGGCACGGAACCTGCCCGCCTGCGGGGTTCCGACCCTGGAAGCTCTGGCCGCAGTCGTGGAGGCTTCCACCGTGGGGGTGCTAGTGGACGCCAGGCGCGGCGAGGTGGCGGCAGCGCTGTTCCAGCGCCGCGACGGCCGCGTGGTCCGGCTGGTGGAAGAGCTGGTGGCACCACCGGAGGAGGTACTAAACGCCTTCCGCGCAGCGGGCGACGCCGCCAGAGGCTGCGTGCTGGTCGGGGACGGGTTGGCGCGGTGGGCCGCGGTGTTCACGCGGGCACTGCCGGACAGTCGCCTGGCGGACCCGACGTCCTGGAGCCCGAGGGCGGCTTCGGTGGCCTGGCTCGGCCGGCAGCGTCTGCTGGAAGGCCGAGCACAGCCGTTGGTGCACATCCAGCCGTGGTACGGCCGCACGCCTGCGTTCCGGCAGGTGGGACGAGGATGAAGCTGGTGGCGTCGGTTCAGATCGAGCCCATGCGGCTGCAGGACCTCCCGCGGGTCCTGGAGATCGAGCGCCAGTGCTTTTCCACCCCGTGGCCCCGGGACGCCTACCGCCGGGAGCTGCAGGAGAACCGCAGCGCCTGCTACCTGGTGGCGCGGCAGAACGGAGTGGTGGTGGGCTATGCGGGCATGTGGGTGATCCTGGAGGAGGCCCACGTGACGACCCTCGCGGTGGAGCCGCGCTGCCGGAGGCGGAAGATCGGGGAGCGGTTGCTTGCAGCCCTCATCGAGGAGGCGCGGGCGCGCGGGGCGCGGTGGGTGACCCTGGAGGTCCGGCGGTCTAACCACGCGGCCCAGGCCCTGTACCGTAAGTACGGCTTCCGGGAGGTCCACGTGCGGCCGCGGTACTACAGCGACAACGGCGAGGACGCCCTCATCATGTGGACCGGGAACATCTGGGAGGAGCCCTTCCGATCGCAGTTCGAGGCCCTGAAGGGGGCCCTGCCGTGGTGAGGGGGCGGGAAGGCGCGCAGCGTCCTCCGGTGTACGGGCAGCCGGTTCTGGGGATCGAGACGTCCTGCGACGAGACCGCGGCCGCGGTGGTCCAGGGCACGGAAGTGCGGTCCAACGTGGTGGCCTCGCAGGTGGACCTGCACCACCGCTACGGCGGGGTGGTGCCCGAGCTGGCGGCGCGCCGGCACGTGGAGCGCCTGGTGGCGGTGGTGGACGAGGCCCTGGAACGCGCCGAGGTGGAGGTGGCGGACCTGGGGGCGGTGGCGGTGACGTGCGGGCCGGGTCTGGTGGGCGCACTCGCCGTGGGCGTGGCGTTTGCCAAGGCCCTGAGCCTGGCCGCCGGTAAGCCCCTTGTGGGCGTGAACCACCTGGAGGGGCACATCTACGCCAACGTCCTCGTTTACGGGCCTTTCCCCACGCCCGCCCTGGCCCTGGTGGTGTCCGGGGCCCACACCGACCTGTTGTGGATCCCGGAGTACGGCCGGTACCGCGTGCTCGGGCGAACCCGGGACGACGCCGCGGGCGAAGCCTTCGACAAGGCCGCCCGGGCTATGGGCCTGGGCTACCCGGGTGGACCGGAGATCGACCGGCTAAGCCAGAAGGGAGACCCTGCCCGCGTCCCCATGCCGGAGCCGCTGGCTTCGGAGGATGGGTACGACTTCAGCTTCAGCGGGCTGAAGACCGCGGTCCTGCGGGCACTGCAGCAGAGCCCACCTCCGGAGGTGGCGGACCTGGCCGCAGCGTTCCAGCAGGCGGTGGTGTCCCACCTGGTCCGCAGGACGGTACGGGCCGCCCGGGACCTGCGGCCAGCCTGTTTGCTCCTGGGCGGGGGGGTGGCGGCCAACCGGGCCCTGCGGGAGCGGCTTTCACGGGAAGCGGACCGCCTGGGCATCCCCCTGTGGTTGCCGCCGGCGTGGCTGTGCACCGACAACGCGGCCATGATCGCGTGCGCGGGCGCGTTCCGGCTGGCCCGCGGCGAGCGGGCCCCCCTGGACCTGGGGGCGTGGGCCGACCTCCCCTGGCAAGACGGCACAGGCGGGCGCGTGGGCCCTTCACATCCGCCGCAGCAGCCGGGACGAGTTTCCGAGGATAAACAGGTCCGGCAGTGACTGGGCCGCGGCCGCCAGGGGCGGGGACAGCACGCCCCCCGCGGCCAGCGTAAGCCCGGCGACGTTGTAGGCGGCCGTGAACAGCAGGTTCAGCCACACGGTCCCCATGAACCGCCGCGCCAGGCGGAACAGCTGGGGGATTAGGGACCAGTCCTCGCGCAGGAGCACCACGTGGGCCGCCTCCACGGCCACCGCGGTCCCCGCCGAGCCCATGGCCACCCCGACGTGCGCCTGCGCGAGGGCCGGAGCGTCGTTGACCCCGTCACCCACCATGACCACCACGTGCCCCTTCCTCTGGTAGTGGCGGACCACCTCGATCTTGTCTTCCGGCAGTAGGCGCGCCCGCCACGCGATACCGAGCTGTCCGGCCAGCTCCCGCGCGGCGGCCTCGCTGTCCCCCGTGAGGAGTTCCACGCGCTGCACTCCCAGGGCCACTAGCTGCTTCAGGCACTCCGCCACACCCGGACGCGGCCGGTCCGCCAGAGCCAGAAGGCCTGCCGCCCGGCCGTCCACGGTTACCACCACCACGGTCCTGCCCTGCTGCTCGAGCTGGCCTGATGGGCCGTCGGGAGCCGGTCCCTGCGGCTTCCCCACCGTGACCTCCCGACCCAAGACGCGGGCCCGCACGCCGACCCCAGGTAGCGCCTCGAACGTTTCCGGAGGGATCACGTCCAGCTGGCGGGCCTGCGCGGCGCGCCGGACGGCCTCCCCGAGGGGATGCTCGGAGTACCACTCCGCGGAAGCCGCCAGGGCGAGGACCTCCTCCGGTCGCTGTCCGTCCAGGGCCACCACGTCCACCACCTCCGGCCGTCCCACGGTGAGGGTGCCGGTTTTGTCCACCAGGACCACGTCCGCCCGTGCCAGGAGCTCCAGGTAACGACCTCCCTTCACCAGCACGCCCCTGCGGGCCGCGGCGCCCACGCTGGCCAGCACCGCCACGGGGGTGGCCAGGGCGAAGGAGCACGAGCAGGCCACCACCAGCACCGCGGCGGTGGCGAGGGGGTCCTTCCGGAGGAGGAACGTTAGCAGGGCCACCGACGCCACGACGGGCAGGTACCAGCCGGAGAACCGGTCCGCAGCCAGCTGCACAGGCCCCCGGTCGCGCTCGGCCTCCTGGACCATGCGGATCACGCGGCCGAAGGTGCTCTCCGGCCCCACGGCGGCGGCACGGACCCGGAGGTAGCCGGCCCGCACCACGCTGGCCGCGAAGACCTCGCTGCCGGGCTGCACGTCCACGGGCATGGGCTCTCCGGTGATCGCCGCCTGGTCCACCGTGGCGGTCCCCTCCACCACCCGTCCGTCCACCGGCACCGCTTCCCCGGGCGGCACCACCACCACTTCGCCCACCTGCACCGTGTCCGCGGGGACCACCACCTCTGCCCCGTCCCGCTCCACCCGGGCTGTCCGGGGGCTCAGGCGGGCGAGGTGCGCCACCGCCTCCCGCGCCCGCTCGGTGGTGAAACGCTCCACGAACTCCCCCACCCGCATGAAGAACACCACCACCGCGCCAGCAGCCCACTCCCCCACTGCCGCCGCGGCCAACAGGCCCACGGTCATGAGGGTGTGAGCCACCACTTGGCCTCGCAGGGCCGCCCGGAGCACGTTGCAGAACACCGGCCATCCACCCGCCAGAATGACCGCCATCCAGATCGGCGGGGGCACGCGTCGGGTCAGAGCCTGGAGGAGCCCGGCCCGTTCTCCGAGGACGACCGCCACCAGCACTGCCCCGAACAGCGCACCCAGCAGCCGCATCAAAGCTCGCCCGTAAGCGGGAGCGGACGGGGGGCGGGCCGGGCCGACCTCGTAGCCTGCACGGCGGAGAGCGTCCTGCAGCTGCCCGACTCCCGTACGGGAGGGGTCGTAACGCACCACAGCCACACCGGAGGCCAGGAGGACCTCCACCTCCTTGACCCCCGGCACCGCGGCCAGAGCCCGCTGGACGTGGCGGGCGCAGTCCCCGCAGTCCATGCCGCGGACGGGCAGCTCGGCGGTGGAGGGTGCTGTCATGGGGCGTCCTCGTGTTCGGCGTAGCGGGTGCACTGGTACACGCCGCGCGCCACCTCCGCCAGGATCCGGTCCGCGAGGCGCAACAGGGCGTCCACCCGGCCGTCCGTCAACCGGTAGCGGACGAACCGGCCGTCCCGCTGCCGCTGTACGAGGCCGCAGTCCCAGAGGCACTGCAGGTGGTTGGACACGTTGGGCTGGCTCAGCCCGGTGGCCTGGACGATCTCCCCAACGGTTCGCGGGCCTTCCCGAAGGCACTCCAGGATGGCTAGGCGGGATCGGTCCGCGAATCCCCGGAACAGCTTGGCCTTGAGGGCCAGGGCAGTGGGGTTTGCCTGCAGTCGAGCTGCCAACGAACTCACTCGATCATATCGTTATCTGATGATATCATGCCCGGCGTAGGAGCCCTCGTCAAGGAGGGCTTGCGGGGACGCACCCGTCCGCCTACACTTAGGGCTTGGATTAGCACTCTCCGGGTGAGAGTGCTAATCCCGCACGCCAAATTCCACGGCCAAGGAGGGAGGGTCGCCATGAACCTGAAGCCCCTGGGTGATCGTGTGGTTGTCAAGCCCCTGGAGGAGGAGGAGCGGACCAAGGGTGGCATCGTGCTGCCCGACGTGGCGAAGGAGAAGCCCCAGCACGGCGAGGTGCTGGCGGTGGGGCCCGGAGCCCTCACGGAGGACGGTCGGCGGCTGCCCATGGACGTGAAGGTGGGCGACCGCGTGCTGTTCGCCAAGTACGCGGGCACCGAGGTCAAGATCGGCGACGAGGAGTACCTGATCCTGCGGCAGAGCGACATCCTGGCCATCGTGGAGCGGGAGCCTGCCGCCGCGAAGGCCTAGTCGGGAGGGATCGCCCATGCCCAAGGAGCTGCGGTTCGACGAGGAAGCCCGCCGGGCCCTGGAGCGCGGCGTGAACAAGCTGGCGGACGCGGTGAAGATCACCCTCGGCCCCAAGGGGCGGAACGTGGTGCTGGAGAAGAAGTTCGGCTCGCCCACCATCACCCACGATGGGGTGACGGTGGCCAAGGAGATCGAGCTGGAGGATCCCTTCGAGAACGCGGGGGCCCAGCTGGTCCGGGAGGTGGCCACCAAGACCAGTGACGTGGCCGGCGACGGGACCACCACCGCCACCATCCTGGCTCAGGCCATCATCCGGGAAGGCCTGAAGAACGTCGCCGCAGGGGCCAACCCCATGGCGCTCAAGCGCGGCATCGACAAGGCGGTGGAGGCGGTGGTGGAGCACCTGCGGAAGGTGGCCAAGCCCGTGGAGACCAAGGAGGCCATCGAGCAGGTGGCCACCATCTCCGCCAACGACCCGTCCATCGGCAAGATCATCGCCGACGCCATGGACAAGGTGGGCAAGGACGGGGTCATTACCGTGGAGGAAAGCAAGGGGATCGAAACCACGGTGGAGATCGTGGAGGGGATGCAGTTCGACAAGGGCTACATCTCCCCCTACTTCGTCACCGACCCCGAGAAGATGGAGGCGGTGCTGGAGGAACCCTACCTCCTGATCACCGACCGGAAGGTCTCCTCCGTGCGGGACCTGCTGCCCGTGCTGGAGCGGACCGTCCAGACGGGCAAGCCCCTGCTGGTGATCGCGGAGGACGTGGAGGGTGAGGCCCTGGCCACCCTGGTGGTGAACAAGCTGCGGGGTACGCTCAGCGTCTGCGCCGTGAAGGCGCCCGCCTTCGGGGAGCGGCGGAAGGCCATCCTGCAGGACATCGCCATCCTCACGGGCGGGACCGTGATCAGTGAGGAACTGGGCCTCAAGCTGGAGAACACGGACATCTCCCAGTTGGGTCGCGCCAAGCAGGTCCGGGTCCGGAAGGAGGAGACCATCATCGTCGGTGGCGCCGGCGATCCGAAGGAGATCGAGAAGCGGATCCAGCAGATCCGCAAGCAGATCGAGGAGACGGACTCCGACTACGACCGGGAGAAGCTCCAGGAACGGCTGGGCAAGCTGGTGGGCGGCGTGGCGGTGATCCGCATCGGGGCCGCCAGCGAGACGGAGATGAAGTACAGGAAGACCCGGGTGGAGGACGCCCTCTCGGCCACGCGGTCCGCGGTGGAGGAGGGGATCGTCCCCGGCGGCGGCGTGGCCCTGGTGCGGGCCCAGGAGGCGGTGGACGCCCTCAAGCTGGAGGGCGACGAGGCCGTGGGCGCCAGCATCGTCCGCCGCGCCCTGGAGGAGCCGCTGAAGCAGCTGGCGGTCAACGCCGGTCAGGAGGGGTCCATCATCGTGGAGAAGGTCCGGCAGCAGAAGGACCCCAACGTGGGCTACAACGTGCTGACGGGCCAGTTCGAGGACATGTTCAAGGCGGGGATCGTGGACCCCGCGAAGGTGGTGCGCTCCGCCCTCCAGAACGCAGCCTCCATCGCCGGCCTGCTCATTACCACCGAGGCCCTGGTGGTGGAGCAGAAGGAGGAGGAGGAGCAGAAGGCCTAGGCGTCCACGATGGACACGGGGCGGGGGAGGGCCGCAGGGCCCTCCCCCGCGTCCTTTTGCGTATTCTCTGCAGGTGCGCGGCGCCGGGCGTCGAACTCCGGGGGTATGATTTCTGCCGTACACGCCTTCCGGACCCTCCTGTGGACTGCGGTAGCCCTTCACGCCGGGGTGTTCCTGGTGGCGTTCGTGCTGGATCTCGCCGGGCGGCGCCTGCCCGGCTGGCTGTGGGGCGTCTACCTGCCCGCGGCGGCGATGGTGGTGGTCCAGGGCCTTTCCGGTGTCGCGTTGTACGTGTCTGGGTTCAGGCCACCGGACACACTCCACCTGGTCTACGGGCTGCTGTCTCTTGTGGGGGGGGTGGCGGCTTTCGGGCTGCGACCCGGGGGCTTCCTCCGCGGGACGGTCCCTGCGCGCCGCGAAGCCCGGGCGGTGGCCCTGGTGTCCCTCACGGTGGCGGCCTTGATGCTGCGGAGCTACCAGACGGGGACCTTGGCTCGGTAGGAGCCACAGAGCGCGTCGAGCACAGCCTTCCCGCGCGAGCGTGGCCGGTAAGAGGCATCCCCCGATTCCCCTTCCGCTTTAAGCGCCCGTTAAGGGCGGCTGCCGTTGACTCGAAACCGGCCGGGCCCGCAGGGCGGGACGGGTACAGCCGTCAGGAGGAGGTCCATGCGCGCAAGGAGTGGCGGTCGGACGGTCACGTTCTTTTGGGTCCGGCGCTGGCTGCGGCTTGCGGACCTAGCCAACCGACCCGGAGCTCCGGGGTTGGAGGAGCTGGTGGAGAGAGGCCGGGAGCGGCGGGTGGGGCGGCGGGAGTTCCTGCGCGCCGCGGGCGGTGCCGCCCTGGTGGCAGCCGGCGAGCTGCTCCGCCCCGTGGAAGTCCTGGCGGGACCTCAGGCCCCCCGGGTGGTTATCGTGGGCGCGGGGATCGCCGGGCTGGTGGCCGGCTACCACCTGCGTCGGGCCGGGATCCGGGCACGGATCTACGAGGCCAGTACCCGTACAGGGGGCCGCATGTTCTCCGTGGCAGGGGCCGTCGTCCCGGGCCTGGTGACCGAATTCGGCGGGGAGTTCATCGACACCGGCCACGAAGACATGCACCGTCTGGTGCGCTCGCTGGGTCTGCAGCTAATTGACCTTGAAGGGGGTCCGGAGGCCCGCCTGCGCCCCACCTTCTACTTCGACAGCCGCCCCATCGCAGAACCGGAGGTGGTGCGCGCGTTCCAGCCCCTGGCCCGACGGATCCGCCAGGACCAGGACGCCGTGGGCGACGTGGTCACCTACCGCCAGCACAACCCGCGTGCCCGGGAGCTGGATCGCATGTCCGTCTCCGAGTACCTGGACCGGATCGGGGCGTCCGGGTGGATGAGGGAACTGCTGGAGGTGGCCTACGTGACGGAGTACGGGCTGGACGCGGCCGAGCAGTCCGCCCTCAACCTGGTACTCCTGATCGGTACGGATCCGGGGTCGACGTTCGAGGTGTACGGAGACAGCGACGAGCGCTACAGCGTGCGGGGGGGAAGCGGGCTGATCTGCGAGCGGCTGGCCGCCCTCCTCCGGCCTTCCCTGCACCTGGGCCACCGACTCGTGGCGATCCGGCAGCGGGGCAGCGGTTACCGCCTGGTGTTCGAGCGCAGGGGAGCCGGGACCGTGGAGGTGGACGCGGACTTCGTCATCCTCACCGTTCCCTTCACCCTCCTGCGACAGGTGGAACTGCAGGTCGACCTGCCACCCGCCAAGCGGCGGGCCATCCAGGAACTGGGCTACGGTACCAACAGCAAGCTCATCCTGGGGTTCCGGCAGCGGGTGTGGCGCGCCGGAGGCTCCTCCGGCGAGCTGTTCACCGACCTGCCGTTCCAGAGCGGGTGGGACAGCAGCCGGGGCAGGCCTGGCACCGCGGGCACGTACACGATTTTCCTCGGCGGCCGGGCGGGGGTGGAGGTGGGCGACGGCCTGGCCGCGGAGCAGGCACAGAGGGCGCTGCCGGACCTGGAGCGGGTCTTTCCCGGGGTCCGGAGCGCGTACACGGGCCGGGTGGCCCGCTGGCACTGGCCCTCGGATCCCTTCGCGCGGGGCAGTTACGCGTGCTGGAAGGTGGGACAGTACACCACCATCGCAGGCGCCGAGTTCGAGCCCGTGGGTCGGCTGCTGTTCGCGGGCGAGCACACGAGCCTGAACTACCAGGGCTACATGAACGGCGCTGCGGAGACCGGAAGGCGGGCCGCACAGCGGATCCGCAGGCTCGTGCGCAGGTAGCGCCTCCTCAGAGGAGGAGCCGGTTCCACAACGCCCACAGCAGGGCCGCGCCGGCCCAGCCCGCCCGGCTTCGAACCCCGAAAGCGGCTCCAGCCAGCGCGGCCCCTGCCCAGGCCACCAGCTGGGCCCGGCTGAGCATCTCCGTGGCCCGCACCTCCCCCAGCCTCTGGATCACCAGGTCCGTCCAGGGTGCGAAGGGCACGGGCAGGGGCAAAGGTTCGTAGAAGAACGCCAGCGTCCCGCTCGCCAGCAGGACGCCTGCTCCCAACCGCAGTCCGGTAGGACCGGCGACGGCCCACCCGCTGGCGCGCAGCGCCACGGGCCACAGGAGCACCGCCACAGCCGGCGACCCGGTCCGGAGATCCGGGAGGAGCAGGGCCGCCGGCAACGCGGAGAAGTAACCCGCGAGGAACAAGCGCGTCGAAGGGATCTGCACGCCCCACCCCGCGACCAGTCTCGTCAGCAGGTGTGGTACCCCCCACAGCAACATGCCGAGGAAGGGGTAGAGGGTCGTGGTCCGCACAGCGTCCCCGGGCTCTGCGGCGAACCGGAAGCTGGTGGCAGTGATCCCCAGGAGCGCCACCGCCAGGACCGTCAACGCCCCGGCGGCTGTGCCTCGCCCGACACCCTTCGCGGTCTGCTTGAACTCCTCCAGCAGCACCGGCGCAGACGCCAGAACGAGGGGCCACCAGCCTGAAGGCTCCTCCACCTCGGACAGCCCCGTCCAGGCCTGGGCGCCGGCCCAGTACACGAGCGCCAGGACCACGCCGGAGGCCAGCCCGTCCGCCGCTGCGTCCACGGGGTCGGGTGCCCGGGTCCCGCGAAGCCACGTCACAGCTCCCGCGAGCAGCATCAGAGCACCGCACACCACCAGCCCGTCTATCCACGCACTGCGCAGGAAGCCGCCCACCAGCCAGAGGACGGACAGCGGCAGGGGTTCCAGCACGGCCCGGGGCAGCAAGGCTGCCAGCAGGGCCGTGCTTCCCACAACCGTCAGTGTCCCCGCAACCCCATAGGGGACCCAGCGGCGTGCCAGCAGGCCGCGCAGCCGGCCCACCGCCCGCTCCGCGAGCTCTGAGGCGTCGTCCACCAGGTCCGCGGCCAGCCACATCCAGAACAGGCCCAGGAACGTGAACAGAGCGCCGTAACCCAGGTGCAGGGCCTGCGCGAGCCGCGCGGGGTTCTGCAGGACGCCCCATGCGTAGACCACCGCCATGCTCCAGAACAGGGCGGCCCGCTCCCGCTGAAAGGCGCCGGGGGGCCTGCGCACCAGCGCCCAACCGACAGCCGCGTACACCCCCGTCCACACGAGGACCGAAATCCACAGGGGCTGCAGGATGACCGGGCTCAGCCGCCCGAGGAGCAGGGCCCACGGGAACAGCCACGTGGCGCGAGCCCGGTCCTCCGCGATCCGTCTGGCTTCCACCGCGTAGAGGACCCAGGCGGGCAGGAGGGCCACGACGCGGGGAAGCGCCATTACGGGCGCCAGGAGGAGGTACCAAAGCACGTACAGGCCCGCGGCGAACCGCACCACAGGGTGCCGGCCCCGGATCTCCGACAGCCCGAGGGCGAAGGCCAGCGCGGCGACCCCTCCCAGGAGGGCCAGGGCGGCGGGTGTACCGAGCAGGCGGGAGCGCTCGGTCGCGGGCGCGGAGACGACGAGCCCGAACCCGGCCAGGGTACCCGCGAAGAGTACGAACCCTAGGATTCCCCAGGGCCCCAGCCGCAGCAGCAGCACCCAGGCACTGGCCGCCTGCCGTAGGTCCCTCCACTTGACGGGCAGGCCGAGGTACTGTGCCACCGCGTCGAGTCCCCTGGCGGCTACGGACGTGAGCCGGCGAAGCCGCGTTAACGGGGCCGCGCGGCCCTCACCCGGTCCCTCCATCTCTCCACCGCTACAGGGTTAGCCAGACCGCGGGCCACCCACCACTTGGCCGCAGCCAGTCTCAGAAGGGCGTGACGTACGGCCGAGGGCACCCCTCTGCCGTCGGCGAGGAGGGTGTAGAACTCTTCCTCGGAGACGAGCCCCGTGGCCACCTCCTCCCGAAGGAGGCTCCATAGGACGCGCTGCCGGCGCGCCCGCCATCCGTACAACCCTGCCAGGACAGCCAGGCCGGTGGACTCGAGCAGGAGCAGGCCCCCGGCTGCAGCTGGGGACCAGGTACCGGGCTGCCGGACGGCGGCAACCAGTGCCAGATAGGAGGCCTGAGCCGCCACGGGCAGAGCCAGGCCGAGGAGCGCGCCCGCGGCCAGAAAGACCCGCTTTCTCTGCCACAGCTGGTGACTCCAGACCAGAAGCGCCCCGGAGGCCGCGCCCGTGACCGCGTGGAAGATCCACCCGGCGAGCAGGTGAAGCAGCACCCCGACATCCCCCGGTGTAGCGGGAGCGTGCCGGACCAGGACCCACAGAGCCCAGAGGCCGTAGCCAGCTCCCGCAAACACACCGCACAGGGCTCCGTCGAAGACGTCCGCCAACCTGCGGCGCTGCGGCCAGACCACCGCGGCCAGCACCAGCGCCTTCGCCGCTTCCTCGGCGGCTCCAGCCCACGGCGACCCGCCTGCGGCCAGCCAAGCGGGGACGAACCCCGGCCACGGCAGACTGGAAAGGCCCGGGACAGCCGCAGCGCCCCGGAGCACCAGGGGGACCCCGGCCCCGCCGGCGAGCAGCGACCGCCAGAGCAAGGCCAGGTCCCAGCCCACCGCTGCCCGCCAGGCCAGCAGGCCGTAGGCCAGCGCCCCCGCACTCAGGAACAAGACCGCTACCGTTTCGGCCACCCTAGCCACCGGCTTGGTTTGGACCGAGTGTCTTGCCCTGCGGGTTAAAATCGCCTTAAGCACACCGCTGGAGTTCGCGACTCCGTGGGCCATGCCCGGTGGATCCTCCGTCGCCGGCTCTTGGAGCGTTTGCCCAAAGAGCCGGGCCACGTAGTCTGGCTTCGTGCTCCGTACGGGTACGGCAAGACCGTCCTGCTCCAGCAGTGGGCGGACCGGATCAGGGCCTCCGGCTGGCGGGTTCTGTGGGTGAGCGCCGGCTCGTCCAGCCTCCGCGAACAGCTCGGGCGGATCCTGGGTCTGGGACCTACCCCGAGCGGGAGGGTCCTCCAGGCCCGACTGAGCCAACAGCCCACGCTCCTCGTCCTCGACGACGTAACGCCCGCGGAGATTGCCGATCTGCGTCTCCTCCTGGACGGTCTGCTCCTGGGCCTCGCCAGCCGGGCCGACCTCCCGTGGCCCGAACTCCCCAAAGCTCGAACCCAGGGACGCTTGGTCCTCCTCACTGCGGAGGATCTGCGGTTCACGCTCCAGGAGGTCCAGGAGCTGGTCCGGGATGACCACAGGGCGTACGAGGTCTGGGAGAGGGCGGGCGGATGGCCCATCGCGGTGCACACCGCAGTGCTGGCGGGAAGCCTGGAGTTCCAAGCTGCCCTGGTCCGTGGCGTCCGGGATTCCCTGGGCCCGGAGGAGTGGGAGTTCCTCCTCCTGCTGTCCTGCGTTCCGGCTCTCTCTGGCGAGCAGGCAGCAAGGCCCGTGGAGCGCCTCGTGGAGTCCGGGTTTGCCCAGCGCACGCCCGCAGGGGTTCAGCTCCATGCTCTGTTCGCGGAGGTCCTGCACAGCTCCTACCCGTCTGAGGTACAGGAGGTGGTGAGGCGCCGTGCGCCCCAGCTGCCCGCCGAGCTGCGGGCCGAGGCCTACCTGCGCTGCGGTCTGTGGGCCGAGCTGGACCAGCTTCTCGACAGGCCTCAGGCGGTGCATCTGGCGTCCCAGACTCCCTCCGGCGTACTGCGCTGGTGCCGGGCTCTACCGGGCAGGGGAGGGCCCTGGAGGAGGCTGGCGCACGGCATGGCCCTCTGCCTGGCCGGGCGGTTGAGGGAGGCCTTCGCCCGCCTGGAAACCCTCGCCCGGGATGCGGACTATTCCCATCCCGAGGTGGCTATCCGGGCGTGGGGCCTGATCGCCTACCACGCTCCGGAAGTGGACCTGCAGCTTGCGCTTCGGGCCGTGGAGGAGGGGTGGCGCCTGGTCGACCGGGTAGACCCACGCGCCGCTGCCCGGTTTCTGAACTGGACCCTGTGGTCCCTGTGGAAGGCGCAGCAGCTCGATCGGTTTCAGGCAGCCCTGGAAGACGCCCGGCGCAGGCTTCCGCCAGACGACCCCTACCTCTTCCACCCGATCGGGTACAACCAGGCCTTCCTCCGCTGGCAGCGGGAGGGCAGCCTGGAACAGTACCTCGCCTACAACCGGCGGACCGCGGAGGTGCAAGAGCGGGATCGCTCCCACGACCTGCCCCTGACCCTGCTGCAGACAGGGCGCCTGCTCCTGCTCGTGGGAGAGCGACAGGAGGCCCTGGCCTGTTTCCGCAAGGCGCAGGTGCGTTCCGGGTGGAACGTCTGGGCCGAGGTGCTGGCAGCCGCTTGGCAGGCGTACGTGGAGGGCGACCGGCCAGCCTTCCAGCGCCTGTTGAGTCTGCCGGAGACGCAGGAAAACCCCGACCTGGAGGATCAGGTGCGGGGCCTGTGGGCGAGGACGCTGCGGGAAGCCGGTGCCCCGCGCGAAGCGCTCGCGGTGGCCCAGCCGGCCCGGGGGTTCTGGACCCGCGTGGAGGCGGCTTTGAGCCTTGCCGCCCTGGGAAGACGACAGGAAGCCGCAGCCCTGCTTCCCCCGCAGCCCTGGGATCGGGAGGAGCGGGCCGTGTGGCACGCCGCCAGGTTCCGGATCCTGCGCAGGGAGGAGGACCTGGACGCTCTGGTGGGCCTCACCACCGTTGGCGCTGCGATCCTCCCGGCCCTCATCCCCGTCCGGGAGCTACCGCGCGGTCGGCCCGAATACGCGGACGTCTACCCGATCCAGGAGGTTTTCCGGTCAGGCTGGAAGGAGGCCATCCAGCGGCGCGCCGCCGACGTGCCACCCCTGGAGGTAGAACTGCTCGGCCGGTTCCGCGTGCGGAGACTGGAGGAGGAGGTCGTCCTCCCGCCCACGGCCCGAGCCCTCCTGGCCTTGATGGTGCTGGGGTACGCACCGGAGGAGGCGGCGGAACACCTGTGGCCGGAGGCTGACCTTGAACGGGCCCGGAACAACCTGCACGTCCAGATGCACCACCTGCGCCGGGCCCTGCAACCGTGGGGCGTTCCCACTTATCTGACGTCCGACGGGCTTCGCAACGCGCGGGTGGATCTCTGGAGCCTCGAGGCAGCGCTGGAGCGAGGGGACGCCGACGAGGTGCTGCGGCTGTACCGGGAGCCGGTGGCTGCCGGGGTGGACCTTCCAGCGGTGGATCAGGTCCGGCACGTGCTCCACCGCCGCGTGGTGGACTTCCTGTTTTCACGGGGACGCGAGGCCCCGCCGGAGCGGGGAATTCTTCTGCTGGAGCGGGTACTGGAGCTGGAGCCCCTGCACGAGCCGGCCCTTCGGGCCCTGCTCACACACCTCGGCGCTGTCGGCCAGCCGGGCAGGGCCCTGGAACTGTACCGGTCGTTCGTTCACCGCCTGAAGGAGGACCTGGGGCTTGACCCTCTCCCGGAGACCCAGGCCCTCTGCAGAGAACTTCTCCCCTCCATCTCCGCCTAGAGACCCCTCCGTACGGGGGAGTTTAAGCGGGCTTTAAGCCCGCCGGTGCTACCCAAAGGCAAAAGCGACCCGAGGGTGGCCGATGGAGCGTCCTGAGGCGGATCTGACCCCCACCCAGCGGTGGGTGGCCATTGGCGGGTGGTGGGTTTGGTTTGTGGCCCTTGCGGGGCTGCTCCTGCGTCCCCCGAACCCCTTCCTGCGCAAACACGCCATCTGGGCCATCGGGTGGGGGCTTGGTCTGGCGGTGGTGTTCGGCGGGTTCCCGCTGTTCCTGCTGATGGTAGCCGCGGCCGTCCGCAGCGAGGCGGTGAGGGCGATCGCCACCCTCGGAGGGCTGGGCTGGAGTTCTCTGGGATTCCTGGTTTGGGTGGCCGGTGGGGTGGTGAACACCCTGGCCGTGCTGCAGGGCAAGGGGCCGTGGATGAAGATGTGAAGCTCAGGCGGAGGGAGTGAAGAACATGGGATCCGTGCTAACCGTACCACCCCGCCCGTATTCACCGTGGCCTATCGAGAAGTCTCCACCCCCCGACGCGGTGACCACGGGTGCTGCCCTGGGCGGCTCGGACATCGTCGTGGGGGCGCTGATCGTCCTGCTCCTGACAGCCCTCTACGTGGTGGCCCTGTACTGGGTGGACCGGCACGAAAAGGAGCCCGGCAGCGTGCTGGCGGCCGCCCTGCTGGGCGGGGCGGTGGCAGCTCCCGTGCTGACGGTGCTGGTGGAGCGGCTCGCGGGCATCCGCATGTCCGTGTACCCCGCGGCCTTCCACGCCCTCAACGCTGCCTTCTTCGGCGGGCCCAACCCCGCGGGAGCGTTCGTCGAGGAGGGCGCGAAGGCGCTGGTGCTCCTCCTGCTGTTCCGGGCTCTTCCGCGGGAGTTCGACGGGGTCCTGGACGGCGTGGTGTACGGCGGGGTGGTGGGGGCGGGCTTCGCTCTGGCGGAGTCCGCGGTGTACCTGTGGGACTTGGCCCGGGCCGGCAGTTTCGCGGGCGTGGGGACAGGGCTGTTCTTCGGGGTCCTCGTGACCGGGCTCACCCACTGCGCGTTCAGCGCCGTCTTCGGCGCGTCCCTGGGCGCGGTGCGGGAGTTCGGGCTTGAGGGCTCCTCCGCGTGGTGGCTGCCTGTGGGAGGGTTCTTTGCCGCAGCCCTCTACCACGCTGCCTACGACGCTCTGGCAGCCCTGCGGGTTTCCGGGATGGGGCCTGCGGGGCTGGTGTCGCTCGCCCGCACGGTGGCGGACTGGCTGGGTGTGATGGTGCTCGCGGTGACGATCCTCTGGGCGCTCCGTCGGGAACGGGAGATCTTCCGCTCGTACCTGCCTGCTGAGGCGGCGGAGGGCCACGTGCCCCGCGAGTACGTGGACGCCGCGGTGCAGGGACGGTGGGGATCCATCCCTAAGGTGGTGCGGCAGCCGCTCGCGGAGCTGGCGTTCGCCCGCCGCAGGCTGGAACGGGGCCTCGCAAACGAGGCGGAGCTGGAGCTGTATCGGAACCGGATCCGGGAGGCCACGCGATGAACCGGAACCTACTCCTCGGCGGGGGGCTTGGATGCGGGTGTCTCACCCTGCTGGCCGTGGTGGCACTGGTCGCGGGGTACCTGGCTTTCGGACGGCCCAGGCCTGCGGCAGCCCCGCCCCCACCTCCGCCGGGTCCGGCTCAACCTGCGCCCGGCCCGGCCCAGCCCGCGCCGCCACCTGGACCGGCCCAGCCTGCCCCGCCGGGCCAGCCGGCGCCGGCCCAGCCCGCGCCGCCAGCGGGACCGACTCAGCCGGCGCCGGCCCAGCCCGCGCCACCACCGGGGCCGCAAGCGGCAGGTTGCCCCCAGGCCCTGCCGCAGGGGCCGGAGGCCCTGGGCAGGGGGATGTGCCCCCAACAGGTGCCGGGTGTCGAGGTGACTTTTGGGTTCACCGCCCGACCGGGCCCCGACGGTCAACCCGGGGAGCCTACGGGTACCTTCCGGGTCGGCGAGACCGTGGGGGTGTACTTTGAGGTGACACGCCTGGAGAGCCCGTTGGTCATGGTCTTCGTCCGCGTGGAGTCCCAGGACCGTGTGTTCCCGGTGGGACAGCCGCAGCCTCTGGACCGTCCCGGCCGGCACGCGGTCTCTCTGAACACCCAGGGGGGGAGTCCGGGCCTGCACGCCTTCGCGCTCGCGTCGCCGCAATCGCAGGCGCTGGCGTTCGTGGTGCCGTTCCTGCTGCAGTAGGGGGCTCAGCACGTCGATCTCCGGGATGCGAGGGCTTGGTACCGACAGCTTCCTGAAGGCCGCGGCCCTGATGGCGGCCGGTCTTTTCCTGTTCCTGCTCGCCCTGGTCCAGATGGTCCTCTTCTACCGAGCGGCCGGGGGATTCGGGCAGTTCCTCGTGGCCAGCCTCGCCGCGGTGTCCGTGCTGCCCTTCTACACCGGGCTCATCCTGCTCCTGGACCGCCACGAGAAGGAGCCGGGTTGGCTGCTCCTGGGCGCGCTCCTGTGGGGCGGAGTGGTGGCCACGTTCTTGAGCCTCTGGCTGAACACAGCGGGCGGCTGGATCCTGCGGGCGCTGGCGGGACCCCAGCTGGGCAGCCGGCTCACCCCGCCTCTGGTCGCTCCGCCCGTGGAGGAGACCAGCAAGGGGCTCGCCGTCCTGCTCATCTTCCTGCTCTGGCGTCGGGAGTTCACCAACACCGTGGACGGGCTGGTCTACGGGGCCCTCACAGGCCTCGGGTTTGCCGTCACGGAGAACATCCTGTACTTCGCCCGCTTCGTACGTGAGGGCGGCCTGGCGGGCCTCACCGTGGGGTTCGTGATCCGCGCGGTGCTGGGCGGCCTTTCCCACTCCGTCTACACCGCGTGTACGGGCGCCGGCCTCGGCTACGCCCGGGAGGCGAAGGGAGCGGCTCGTTTCGTGGCCCCGGTGGTCGGCTACTTCTGCGCGATGTTCCTGCACTTCCTGTGGAACTTCTCCGCATCCTTCATCCTCCCCGCGGTGGCGAGGTCCGCGGGATCTGTCGCCTTGCTTCTCCTGCCCGTGATGTCGTTCCTCCTGGAGGGAATCCCGCTGGTTCTCCTGTTGGTCATCGCGTACTTCGCCTGGAAGCGGGAGGTCCTGGCCATCCGGGAGGGCCTGGCGGGAGAAGTGGAGGCCGGGAGGCTGACACCCGAGGACGTGGAGTTGCTCACGCGTCCCCGGTCCCGAGGGCGCAGGCTGTGGGCCGTGCTGACCTCCAAGGGGCCGCTCGCCTGGAACCTCCTGCGGCAGCTTTACGACACGCGGGTGGACCTCGCCTTTGCCCTGTGGCGCGCGAAGCAGGGGGAACCCGCCGCCCCAGACGTGGAGGCCCTCCGCCAGCGCCTTTCAGCTCTGGAACGGCGGGCGCGGGAGCTGGGTGTGCTGACGTGAGGCCCGCGGCGACCGGCGAGGCCGGGGTGACCGCCTGGGCGGTGGTGGTCCTCCTAGCCGCTGCGGCAATCGGGTTCCTGTTCCTCCTGGGTGTGGGTGGGGTCGTATGGTATCTGGCGTCCCAGCGGCCTGCGTCGCAGCCCCCCGCCGGGCCGCCTGCTTCGACACCCGCGCCGCCTGCACCGCAGCCACCTCCGGCTGCCCCAACGGCTCCAGGGCCTGTTCCCCAGCCGGCACAGCCCCCGCAGCCTCCGCCCGGCGCGCCCCAGTGGCCTTCGTCCGGGGCTCCGGCCCCCGCGCAGGTGTCGTACGACACGTACTTGGATCCGGAGGGTGAGTTCTGCGTCAAGTACCCGGTGGGGTGGCAGGTCCTGACCCACGGGGTCCCGGGCGTGTTGTTCACACCCCGGGGCGAGGATCCCCGGGAGGGTGCTAGCGCGGTGTTCACGCGCATGCTGGGCGTCACGGGACGTGTGATCCCCGCCCGACAGGATCTCGAACATCATCTTGAGGCCATGCGCAGGCGGTACCCGGACCTGCGGATCGTCTCCTTCTCGGTGGAACCCATGCCCCAGGAGAGCGAGCGGGCGTTCGTGGAGGCCACGTGGACGAACCTCCGCCGGGAACCCATGCAGGCCGTGCTGCTGGGACGGTACCTCCACTCCCGCGTGGCAAACTTCACCATGAAGCAGTGGCGGGTGTTCCAGGCACAGCAGGTGGCCTGGAGGAGCCTGGAGCCCGTGTTCATGGCCATGGCGCGTTCCTACACGCCCCTGCCGCGGAACCGGGCGCCCTCCGAGGCGGACACCGCCCCCTGCCGGTAGGGAGGTTCGCGTGGCGTACCTACTGGCGGCCCTGCTTTTGCTCGCTCCGGTCCCGCCCGGCTCGGACTGGGTCCTGTACTTCGACCCTTCCGGCCGCTTCTCCATGAGCTACCCGAGGGGGTGGCAGGTACGGGAGGATCCCGTAGAGGGGTCGGTGGCCTTCGTGCGGGACAGCCTGGAGGAGGGCACCTCCTTCTCCGTTTTCCCCCGCCGCTTTGTGCAGGGAGACCCCGGGCCGGAGGCCACCGCCCGGGAGGTCCTCACGACGTTCGCGGGACTGGGCCAGTACCCGAATCTGCGTGTCCGCCAGCGCGTGGAACACCTCGGGTCCGGAATCTACTCGGTGCGGGGCGAGGCGCGGTGGACGAGCGCGTCCGGGCAGGCCCTGCGGGCCGTGTTCGTGTGCGTCCTGGCCCGCCCACCCGTGCACGGCTTCGACACCCAGGTCTTCTACCTGCTGCTGGGTCGGGCACCGGACCGGGAGTGGAGTCGGTGGGAGGCTACCCTTACACGGATGCTGCGGGAGTTCCGCTGGCTGGGAGGTTAGCAGGTGACAACCCTCGGAGTGAATCGTCTGGACACCGCTTACCGCCTGTTGCCCGTGGGTGTGTTGTCCTCCTTGATTGTCATGGGGCTACTCGTGCTCGCGCTCCTCCTGGGCAGTACCGGGGGGATCGTGCCGTTCGCCCTGGGACTGCTGTTCTCGGTCCTCCCGGTCCCCGCCTACGTGGCCTTCCTGCTGTGGCTGGACCGTCACGAGAAGGAGCCCGGGTGGCTGCTGCTGGCTGCCTTCCTGTGGGGGTCCACGGTTTCCATCCTGGCCGCGTTCGTGTTCAACGGGATGGGGCAGTTTCTGCTGCAGTTGCTGTTCGGGCCCCAGTGGGCTCTCCGGGTCACCATGGGGCTCGTGGCTCCCGTGGTGGAGGAGACGGCCAAGGCCGTGGGGGTCCTGGGAATCGCGCTGCTGATGCGCGGGGAGTTCGACAACCTGACCGACGGCCTGGTGTACGGGGCGCTGGTGGGTCTGGGGTTCGGGGTGGCCGAGAACGTGCTCTACCTGGGCCGGGCTTTTGCCGCGGGCGGGTTCGCGGGCCTCGCGATGCTTTTCCTCCTGCGCGTCCTGCTGCTGGGGCTGATGCACTCGGTCTGGACGGGTTGCACGGGCGCCGGGCTGGGCTACGGGCGCGAGCGGGGCGGGGCGGCCCGTTTCGTCGCACCGGTGGCGGGCTACGTCTGCGCCATCGCCCTCCACGCCCTGTGGAACTCCACCAACATCGGCCTCGATGTCGCTGCAGGCACGGGGGCGGGGCGCCTCTTCCTGGTGCCCGTGACCTTCGGCGTCCTCCTCCTGCCGCCCATGGCGGTGCTGGGGGTGCTGGCTTTCGTCGCGGGACGGCGAGAGCAGCAACTCATCCGCACCCGGCTCGTTGACCTGGTGGCGGCGGGGTGGATCACGCAGGAGGAGTTGCAGGCGGTGGCTACCGTCTCGACCAAGGGGCGCCGGCTGTGGGAGGCACTGGCGCGTAGGGGTCCGGGGGGCTGGCTGACCCTGCGGCAGTACTACGACGCCCTCGCGGAACTGGCGTTCGTCCGGTGGCGCCTGGAGCGCGGCAGGCCCGGCGGCACTCCGGAGGAAACCCTGAAGGCTCGGATCGCCGAACTCCGGTCGCGCCTGGACAGCCTGGGGATCGCCTACACGTGACCGGTGGACCGACGGTGGCTGTGGTCGTCTTGCTGCTCGCCGGCGCCGCGCAGACAGCTGCGGTGCGCCTGCAGCCCTACGCCGACGCGGAGGGTTCCTTCCGCATCCTTCGGCCGGTCGGCTGGAGGGTCCACCGGGCCCTGGACGTGGGGATGGTGGTCTTCTACCGGGACGACCCCTTCCGGGGAGCGCGCTTTGTCGTGCTCCCCGAGCTGCCGGTCCGCGGCCGGCTCACAGTCCCCCAGGCAGCACGGATCCTTCTGGTGGAATTCCTCCCCGTTGGGAAGCAGCCAGCCTTCCGCTGGCACCTGACCCGTGAGGACGCAGAGCGAGGGGAAGGGGAAGCGCGCTGGCGGGAAACGTCCTCCAATACGCGGATGCTGTTCTGGCTGCGCATCCTCTACGGAGGAAGCGACGTGACGGGGCTGGAGCTCCTCGCCGGGCTGGCCCCGGAGGCGGAGTTCCGCCCCCTGCTCTCTTTGTTCCGCGCAATGCGGGCCTCCTACACTTCGGGGCGAGCACGCAGGTGACACCCCGCCCGGCGAAGGGCGGCTGCCTGATTGGGGTGGGCGGGGTGCGGCGGGCCTTTTTCCTGGCGGCGAAGGGTTGGCTTTAAGCCTGGCTTAAGCGCCCTCCCTGCAGGCTTTGCGGTAGAGCGATGGTCTCCCGACCTTTTTGGGGGTGCGTCGGTTGCGGCTGTCTTACGGTAGCCGGGTTGGGTGTGCTGGCTGCTGTGGCGATCGTGGTCCTAGGCTTTTCCTTCAGCCGACCCGGCCCGCTGACGGGGAGGTGCCCGCAGGCGCTACCCGAGAGTCCGGAAGCCCTCGGCCGGGCCACCTGCCCCCAGCAGGTGTCCGGCGTGGAGGTGAATGACGCGTATACGTTCCGGCCCGGCGGATCCCGCACACCCACGGGGACTTTCCGGGCTGGTGAGGACCAGAGCGTGGGCGTGTACTTCGACCTCACCCTCCGCGACTATTTTGGCCAGCTGGACGGGCTCGTGGTGCAGATCAGGCCCCAGGGCAGCGTGGTCCCGGTGAGCCGCCGGGAGCCGGCGGTGAAAGGCGGGGGCGGATCACAACGCACAAAAAAATTGGCTCGATACACCGGCAACTTCCCGCAGGGGTTGTACGGCTTCCAGCTCGTGGAGCCAGGGTCGGACAGAGTGCCGTTGAGGATCCTGTTCAGGTTCGAGTAGCAGGGGGGGCAGGCCGAACTTCATGAGGTTTCCACGGTGATCCCGGCCCCCACTGGCGGAGGTCGTGCCAAGAGGTGATTCCGTGGGGACGGGGTTCGAGCCCCAGCCTTTCCCCATCGCCCGCTGGGCGGGCGGGTTCGCGGTCGCGAGCCTGATCCTCATCGCAGGCGTCCTCAACCTGGGCCTCACTCTGATGGGGGCCAGTTTTGCGTCGTTCCTCCTCACCACGGCGGCCGCCTTTTCCGTAGTCCCCCTCTACACCTTCCTGATCCTGTGGGTCGACCGGCACGAGAGGGAGCCGGGATGGCTGCTGCTGGCCGCCTTCCTGTGGGGCGCGGCCGTCGCCACCCTATTCGCAGCCCTGGCGAACGGCCTCCTCGGGCTGGTCCTGAAGCTCGTTTTCGGCCGGGAGCTGGGGGGGAAGCTCATGGCGCCCTTCGTCGCCCCACTCACGGAGGAGACCGCGAAGGGCGCCGCAGTCCTCCTGATCGCGCTCCTGTGGAGGGATGAGTTCAACGGCATGCTGGACGGGATCGTATACGGCGCCCTCGCCGGCCTGGGCTTCGCGGTGGTGGAAAACGTCGATTACTTCCTCGCCGCCTTCGAACGCGGTGGGCTGCAGGGCCTTGCGGTCGCGTTCTACTCGCGGGCGCTCGTGGGCGGCCTAGGCCACTCCGCGTACACGGCCTGTACGGGCGCAGGACTGGGGTACGCCCGGGAAAGCCGGACCCTCGCGGGCAGGGTGGGCGCCCCACTCCTCGGTCTGGCTTCCGCTATGTTCCTCCACTTCGCGTGGAACTTCACGGCCACGTTCCTGGACCCCTGGCTGTCGCGCCTGTCAGGCGGAAACGTGTGGGTGGACCTGCTGGTGGTGCTGCCCCTCACGTGGGGTGTCCTGGAGGGGCCCGCGTGGGTCACCCTGGGCGCCATCGCCTACCTCTCCTGGAAGCGGGAGGCGCGCCTGGTTCGGACGGAACTGGTGGGGGAGGCGGACCTGGTGGCGGCGGAGGAGCTGCCGGTGCTCCTCTCGCCGCGGCGGCGGTTTCGCTGCCTGTGGCGGGCCCTGGTCCGCGGGGGCGTGGGGGCGTGGAGGGATCTGCGGGCGTACTACGACCTGGCCATAGACTTCGCTTTTGCCAAAGGCGACGCCCGTCGGGGCGAGCGAAGCCTTCAGGAGCTGGAGCGGTACCGTGCACGCCTGCGGGAGGTGCGGGCCCGGCTGGCGGGGCGAGCCGTGGAGCTCTGCTGAGATGCGCGAGCCACTCCTGGTGGCCTGGCAGGCCGCCGGTCGGATGGACCCCGCGGTTCGCGGGGCTCCTCGGGCCGGAGGTCCGGCAGGCCCTCCTGCACCTTGCCCGCGAGGTTCCGTGGAAGCCGATGCTGGCCGTGCGGGGAGGATACGCGTTCGCCCTTATCCCGTGGTCGGGCTTCGCATCGACGTCCGCTGGATGCGGGACAAGGCGGTGCGGGACTTGCGGGTTCCGGTGCGAGCGGTATGCCTCGCGGGCCTATCGGCCGGGGTCCCGGGCGAGCGGCTGCTGGAGCAGCTGCGGGGGAGTCGTTCTGAGCGCGTGGGGCTGTGGACGGAAGGTTCCGCCGGATCCTGGAATTGCTGCAGACGAGACTCGACGGCGCGCTCGCCGACCGAATTCCGCTGTGCGCGAGCTGGAGCAGGAGGGGACGCGGATCGCCGGGCTGGCGCGGGTGGCTCACGGCCTCCGGATCGTGTTCGCGGTGGTCCTTTAGAAAGCCGTTTTTCGTCCGTTACCCGCGGGAGCAGGACCCGCCGGTAGCCGTGGCGGGACTGAAGGTCGTCTACCGGACGCGTGGAGCTGGCAGGACCGTGTTCCGGGGCGTGGTAGCGGCCGCCCGCCTCCCGGGGGAGGGTAGCTCGAGGCCCTCACGGCACCGCCTTCACCTGGTACCGCCGCAGCGTCTGCACGACCCGGACCTTCTGGGGGTCGCCCAAGCGTACGAAGTCGAACTTCAGCAGCCGGGTGTGGGGGCTGTAGGCCACCACGAAGATGGCCGTCTCCGTGACGAGCATGTAGCCTCGTTCGTGGGTCACCCCGTCCCCGTCCAGATCCAGGTCCACGGTGCCGCGCCGGAGGGGGAGCACCGCTTTGGGATCGTCCCGCTTCAGGGGAACCAGGAGGCGAGGTTTGTCGGGGTCCACGGGGCACAGCCACGCGTCCAGCCCGGTGGCTTTGCCGGAGCTGTCCAGAATCTCGCAGCGGGAAGTCAGGAGGAGGTTGTGGGTGGGGTTCCGGTACCGGCCGTCGGGGGTGCGCTCCACGCGAAAGAAGACCTGCTCCGGGACGGGCGACGTGCGCACCACCGTCTCCGCCCGGAGTTCCCTCTGCCAGCCGCCCACCGAGCGCACCTCGTAAGCGCGGGCCTGCAGGCCGCCTGGGAACGCGGCGAGGAAGACAAGCGCGGCCACGAGGGGTGCCCGCATCCTGAAACCTTAATGGCACCTGAGGCCTTAAACCAGGCTTAAACCGCCGGCCGTCCCGCAGGGGATGGGAACCTCGCAGGGCGAGCTGGTCGGTGGCGTCCCGCGGGCGTTCCGAGGGTGGTGGGCCCTCGTGGACTCGAACCACGGACCTCGGTCTTATCAGGACCGCGCTCTGACCACCTGAGCTAAGGGCCCGCGACACTGTATTCTACGGGCACCCGCGGAACGAGTCAAACCACGGGCTGCGGGAAGCCTGGTCGACTGGCGGGCGCGGAAACGTCGAAATCTGACAGGGGGTCAGGGAGGAGGCAGGGATGCGCGGGAAGACCGTACGGCGGCTCGGGGTTGCGGTGGTGGGTGCGGGGCGGGTGGGGACGTTCCGGGCTCAGATCGCGGCCCGGCACCCCGCGGTGGACTGGATCGGAGTGGCGGAGCGGATCCCGGAACGCGGAGAGGCTGTGGCGCGGCGCATCGGCGCCGACTACGTGACCACGGACTTCCGGGAGCTGCTGGCGCGCCACGAGGTCACCTGCGTGGTGGTGGCCACGGACGAGCACCTCCACGCCGACCCCGTCCTGGCCGCGGTGGAGCGGGGCCTGCCGCTGCTGGTGGAGAAGCCCCTGGCCACCACCCTTCGAGACTCCGCGGGGATCCTCCGGGCCATCGAGGAGTCCGGAGTCGACGCGGTGGTGGGTTACACCCAGCGGTTCCGGCGCAGGTGGCTGGCGGCAAAGGAGAAGTGCCGGACGGGACCCTCGTCACCGCCCGCGCTTTCCTGAACCGGCTCGTGGCGCTGGACAACTACCGGAGGACGGACGACCCGAGCCGGATCTCCCCCATGGTCATCTCCGGGACCCACGCCCTGGACCTGTGCCTGTGGTTCCTGGAGGGAAAGCGGGCCGTGGAGGTCCACGCGCAAGCGGTGGACCGGGTGCTCGGCCCCCTGTACTCGGGCATCGACGCCACGGTGGGGACGGTGGTCTTCGACGACGGCACCCTGCTGCACATGGCGGTGTCCTGGGCGTTGCCGGTGACGTGGCCGGGGGCGGTGTACAGCGTGGAGGTAGGCATCGTGGGGACCGAGGGGGTCCTGACGGTGGACGACACCCACCGGGATGTGCTCCTGGCCGTGAGCGCACCGCAGGTGGAGGGCTACAGCCCCCACGAGAGCCGGCTCGTGGACTTCCTCGGCAGCTACCCGCCCGGGGACGTGGCGTTCGGTGAGCTCTGGGGGCCCATGCGGGACGAGAGCGTGGCCTGGCTCGATCGCGTCTCCACGGGCGTGTCGACGCCCCACGCCACGGCGGCGGAGGCGCACCACCGTCTCATGGTCAGCAAAGCCTTCGACCTGTCAGCCCGGAAGAGAGCCCCCGTGCCGCTCCCGCTCCTTTCCGAGGAGGGCGCGGGCTGAAGGCTTTTGGCAGCAACCCGGGGCCGTCCACCACCAGGAGGGGCGGAGTGGAGGGGTGTGGAAGACGGTGACATCGCCCTTTCTGGGAGAAGGAGTGGGCCTGGATGCCGGAAAGAGCCGCCGTGGATGAACAGGCGCGGCGGGTGGCCGCCGCGGTGGATGCGGCACAGGTGGTGGAGCTGGCCCGTCGCCTGATCCGGATCCCCAGCGTGGTCCGGCCGGGTGACCCCCGCGCCAACGAGGCTCAGGTGGCCGCTTTCCTCGCGGAGGAGCTGGAGCGCCGCGGGTGGACGGTGTCCGTGCAGGAGGCAGCACCCGGCCGGCCCAACGTGGTGGCGGACTGGGACACGGGTGAGCCGGGGTTCGGGCTGATCGTGGAGGGGCACACGGACGTGGTCACGGAGGGCGACCGGAGTGCCTGGTCCTATGACCCCTTCGCAGGCGAGGTGGTGGGCGGCCGTCTGTACGGTCGCGGCGCCTGCGACATGAAGGGCGGCCTGGCGGCCGCGGTGGTGGCCGTGGACACGGTGCGGCGAGCCGGGCACGGGCTCCGGGGCCGGGTCCGGTTGGCGGCCCTGGTGGACGAAGAGGGGATGATGGAGGGGGTCAAGGCCTTCGTCCGGGCTGGGCTGGCGGACGGTTTTCACGGGGCCGTGGTCTGCGAGCCTGAACAGAACGAGGTGTGCCTGGCGCAGAAGGGGGCGTTGCGGGTGCTGGCGGTCTTCCGGGGCCGGCAGGCGCACGGAGCGATGCCGTACGCGGGGTCGAACCCCCTGCCCGCGGCGGCACGTTTCGTCCTGGCGCTGTCCGAGCTGCAGGCGGCCGAGCAGCTCCGGACCGGTGCCCATCCTCTGTTGGGCCTTCCGTGGATCACGCCCACCACCATCCGGGCCCCGGCTCACGGGGACGCCCAGTTCAACGTCATGGCAGGCGAAGCGCAGGTCACCGTGGATCTGCGCACGGTCCCCGGCCAGAACCACGGGGCCCTGCTCCAGGCGTTGCAGGACCTGGCGGAACGGGCCGCGGCAGGTCAGGAGGGTGTGGAGGCCCTCACCGAGCTGGTGGAGGATCGACCGTGGACGGAGACCCCGCGGGAGGCGCCGGTGGTGCGCGCCGTGGAGCGGGCGGTGCGGCTGGTGACGGGCAGGGAGCCTCGGTACGGCGGCGTTCCCGGATGCACCGACGGCACGTTCCTGTGGGCGTGGGCCGGACTGCCCGTGGTGGTGCTGGGCCCGGGCAAGCGTGAGATCCCCCACCAGGTGGACGAGTATGTGGACGTGGACGAGCTGGTAGAGGCTGCCCGGATCTACGCGGCCGCCGTGGTGTATGCCCTGAGCGGGTAGACCTGCGGGTCCGCGCGCAGGACACGCCCGGATCCGCCGGAGGCTCGCAGGGAAGGAGGTAACGGGTTTGGACTACACCCGAATGTTCCGACTGGACGGGCGCGTGGCGCTGGTGGTAGGTGCCGGCTCCGGCATCGGGGCTGCCGCGGCCGAGGCTCTGGCCGCGCAGGGTGCCGTGGTGGCGTGCGCGGACGTCCGCGAGGACGCAGCCCGCGCCACCGCGGAGGCCATCCACCGGGCCGGTGGGCGCGCGGAGGCGTTCTACGTGGACGTGACCGACCCCGCGGCCACGGGGGTGCTGGTGGACGATGTCCGCAGCCGGTGGGAGTCCCTGGACGTGGCGGTGGTGACCCCGGGGATCAACGTACGCAAGCCCCTGGTCCACTATGCGGACGAGGAGTTCGACCGGGTGGTGGCGGTGAACCTGAAGGGCACCTTCCACGTGCTGCGGGCGGCAGGGCGCGTGATGTCGGAGCAGGGTCGCGGCAGCATCGTAGTCCTGGCGTCCATCCGCGCGCAGGTGGTGGAGCCCGGGCAGGGGGTGTACGCGGCTACGAAGGCGGGCGTGGTGCAGCTGGCCCGAGCCCTGGCCGCGGAGCTGGGGCCCTTCGGGGTGCGGGTGAACGCGGTGGCTCCCGGTGTGGTGGAAACCCCGCTGACCGCGCCCATCCAGCGGGACCCCGCGTGGTACCGGGCGTACGCGGAAAAGCCCGCCCTGGGCCGGTGGGCCAGGCCGGAGGAGGTCGCGGGCGCCGTGGTGTTCCTGGCTTCCGACGCCGCCAGCTACGTGACCGGCTCGGTACTGGTGGTGGACGGCGGCTGGACCGCGGTAGACGGTCGGTTCCAGCCGCCCGTTTGAATCCGGCCGTGTGCGGGCTAACGCGCAGGTTGCGCCAGGTGGCGGTCGGTGAACAGTCGGACCGGAGGAGGGCTGCGCGATACTCGTCATCAAGAAGGTCGGGGGGCTGTCGGCGGGAATGGTAGTGGGCGCCGTCTCGGCAATAACGGGCTCCGTCTACGGCCTCGTGCTCGCGGGGGTCCAGGTCATCATCCTGCTACTTGGCCTGGTGTGGCTGGGCCGGGAGGGGACTGTCCTGGGGTTGACCGGGTTGGCGACGATCGTAGGATCGCTGATCGCGCTGCCGGCGGTGTTCGGATTTGTCGGTTTCCTGCGACGTACCATTACAGCCGGCCCGTACAACCTGGTCGCGGGGCTGCGGGCCGGGCTCCGGATCGAGACCGCGCGGACGGACCACATTTGAGCCCGGGCCAGCAGTGGCCGCCGCGGGTCGTGCGTGGAGTCCAGAGGGATGGCAAGGTGGGTCGTCGGGGTCAGGTCCCGCTGCGTTCGGCGGAAGGGTGTGCGGTTCCGGCCAGAAGAGGAAGGGCGAAGGAAAAGATACTGCCCTGACCGGGGCTGCTCTGCGCCCAGATCCGGCCGCCCTGCATCTCCACCAGGTGCTTGGCGATGGCCAAGCCCAGGCCGGAGCCCCCGCTGGTGCGGGTGCGGGAGCGGTCCGCGCGGTAGAAGCGCTCGAACACGTGCGGAAGGTCGTCTGGGGGGATGCCCCGGCCGGTGTCCGCCACCGAGACCCAGGCCTCCGGACCGTGGCGACCGACCTGGACATGGATACGCCCGCCCTCGGGGGTGAACTTGAGGGCGTTGTCCACCAGGTTGGTGAGTACCTGCTCCACACGGTCCGGGTCCGCCAGCACCACGGCGCCGGGTTCCGCGGAGCAGGTGAGCTCCACCCCTGCACGTTCCGCCCGGGGTTGCTGACGGCCCACCAGGGCGCGGCACAGCTCTCCCAGGTCCACGGGCTGGAGACGGAAGGTGACCCCTTTGGACTCCAGCCGCGAGAGCTCCAGCAGGTCGTCCACCAGCTTGGTGAGCCGGTTGGTCTCGGCCTCGATGATCTCCAGAAACCGCCGGCTGTTCTGCTCGTCCCGAAGGGCACCCGCCAGGAGGGTCTCCGCGAACCCCTTGATGGAGGTGAGGGGCGTGCGCAGTTCGTGGGAGACGTTGGCCACTAGCTCCCGGCGCAGCCGCTCGGACCGTCGCAGCTCCGTCACGTCCCGGACCACCGCCACCGCCCCCGCGGGCTGGGCGTTGCCGCGGATGGGGCTGCAGGTCACCTCCACCACCCTGCCGCCCGGCAGGCCCAGCTCCTCGGACTGTTCCTGGCTCCGGGCTGCGGCCTCCAGCAGCTGTACCAGGGCCGGAAGCCGCACCACCTCGCGGAGGGGCCGGCCGAGGGCGTCCGGCCCGACCCCCAGCAGCTCCTCCGCAGAGCGGTTCGCCAGCAACACCTCTCCGCCCGGCCCCACGGCCACCACCGCGTCCCGCAGGCTGGACAGCACCGCCTCCAGCCGGTTCCGTTCTTCCCGGATCCGGTCGATGGTCTGGGCCAGCTGCTGCGCCATGCGGTTGAAGGCCTCCGCGAGCCGCCCCACCTCGTCCGCACCGTAGACGGGAACCTGCCGGCCGTACTCCCCACGGCTGATGGCCTGGGCGCCCCGCTCCAGCTCCCTTAGGGGGCGGGTGACGGACCGGCTGATCCGCAGGCCCAGGAAGGTCCCGGTGGCCAGGGCCAGGGCCCCCGCGGCCGCAAAGGCCCACCAGATCTGCTGGAGCTGGCGTTCCACCCACAGCCTCGGCGCGGACACGTGCACCACGCCCAGCAGCCGGCCGCCCTCCACCACCGGGGCGGCGGCGAAGATCCGGACCTCCTGCGTCCACTCGTCCCAGCGCTGAGCGGTGGCCACCTGGCCCCGCAAGGCCTGCAGGATCTCCGGGGGCGGTGGGGGCTGGTCGGGCCCGAGGTGCGGCTTCACGCCCCGGGGGTCCCGGATGCCCACGTACACGCCCTGGCGCCACTCGTACACCTTCGCCAGCTGCTCCACAGCGCGGAAGTCCCGGCCCTGTGCCAGGTGCGGGCGTACCGCTTGGGCAATGACGCGGGCTTGAGCTTCCAGGCTGAGGGCGTACGCGCGGGTGTACCGCTGCTCGATCTGCCGGACCGCATAGGCTCCGGCCACCAGCAGCGCCAGCGCCACCACCGCCACGTAGCTGCCGAGCAGGCGGGCCTGCAGGCTCAACGGGCGCCGGGCCTCCGGGTCCTCCGGCCGGCTTCGGGGACCTTGAACTTGTAGCCTACCCCGCGGACCGTGACGATGTAGGTGGGCGAGGCGGGGTCGTCCTCGATCTTGTCCCGGAGCCGGCTGATGTGCATGTCCACGGTGCGGGTGCTCCCCAGGTAGTCGTAGCCCCACACGTGCTCCAGCAGGGCGTCCCGCGTGAACACCCGATTCGGGTGGGCCATGAGCAGCCGCAGCAGGTCGAACTCCTTGGTGGTGAGGTCTACGGGGCGGCCCGCCAGGAACACCTCGCGCGTGTTAGGATCCAGGATCAGGTCGCCCGCCACCAGCTGCGGCTGAGCCGCCCCCGCCGCGGAATCGGGACGCGCCCGCCGCAGGATCGCGCGCACGCGGGCCACCAGCTCCCGGGGGCTGAAGGGCTTGGTGACGTAGTCGTCTGCGCCGGTCTCCAGCCCCAGCACCCGGTCCAGCTCGCCGTCCTTGGCGGTGAGCATCAGGATGGGGACGGTGCTCTCTCGGCGCAGGGCCCTGCACACCTCCAGGCCGTCCACGTAGGGGAGCATCAGGTCCAGCACGATGAGGTCTGGCCGCTCCGTGCGCGCCCGGTGCAGCGCGTCGTGGCCGTCGTAGGCCACGCTGACCAGGAAGCCTTCGCGCTCCAGGTTGTAGCGCACCAGTTCCACGATGTGGGGCTCGTCGTCCACCACGAGGACCTTTTGCGGCAACCCTGCACCCCGGGGCCTGCTGGGCCCCACCCCCACCGTCCCCCGGCCGTGTCACGGAACGGTAAAAGGACTCAGCTGTCTGCCACCGGCCCCGCGCGCCGCACGTCCACCGGCACCTGCCCCGCGAACCGTTCGAAGTTCTGCGCGAACATCCGGGCGAGCCTGCGGGCCTGTTCGTCGTACGCCTGCGGGTCCGGCCAGGTGTTGCGGGGGACCAGGATCTCGGCGGGCACGCCCGGCACCCGCTCGGGAACCTTGAACCGGAAGCGCGGCTCCTCCCAGTAGGGCACCTCGTCCAGGGCGCCCGACAGGGCCGCCCGCACCATAACCCGGGTGTACTGGATGGGGATCCGGTGGCCGACCCCGAAGGGCCCCGCGGTCCAGCCGGTGTTCACCAGCCACACCCGGGAGCGGTGGCGTTGCAGCCGGTCGCCCAGCAGCTCCGCGTACCGGGCCGGCGGCAGGGGCAGAAACGGCGCGCCGAAACACGCGCTGAAGGTAGCCTGCGGGTCCCGCACGCCCTTCTCCGTGCCCGCCACCTTCGCGGTGTAGCCCGACAGGAAGTGGTACAGGGCCTGGTCGTAGTCCAGACGGGCGATGGGGGGCAGGACCCCGAAGGCGTCCGCGGTGAGGAACACCACGTCCGTAGGGTGGGGAGCGCGACCATCCGGGACCACCTGGGAGAGGTAGCTGAGAGGGTAGGCGGCCCGGGTGTTCTCCGTGACGCGGTCGTCGTGCAGGTCCAGCTCCCGCGTCAGGGGGTCCACCACCACATTCTCCAGTACGGTGGCGAACCGTCGGGTGGTGGCATAGATCTCCGGCTCCGCCTCCGGTGAAAGCCGGACGACCTTGGCGTAGCAGCCCCCCTCCAGGTTGAAGATCCCCTCGTCCGCCCAGCCGTGTTCGTCGTCTCCCACCAGATACCGCTCGGGGTCGGTGGACAGGCTGGTCTTGCCGGTGCCAGAAAGCCCGAAAAAGAGGGCGCTGCGTCCGTCGGGCCCCACGTTGGCCGCGCAGTGCATGGAGGCCACCCCGCGCTGGGGCAGCAGGTAGTTCATCAGGGTGAACACCGACTTCTTGATCTCCCCGGCGTACAGGGTGCCGCCGATGAGGACCAAGCCCTGCGTGAAGCTGAGGACGATGAAGGTCTCCGACCGGGTACCGTGGCGGGAGGGGTCCGCCTTGCAGCTGGGCAGACAGACGACCGTAAACGCGGGTGGCTGGGTGACGGACTGCACCCCCTCGGGCCTGCGGAACAGGTGGCGGCTGAACAGGCTGTGCCATGCGAGCTCGGTGATTACCCTTACGGACACCCGGTACCGGGGGTGGGCCCCCACGGCCACGTCCTGCACGTACAGGTCGCGGGTCGCCGCCCAGCGGAAGGCGTGGTCCCGCAGGGACGCGAACGCTTCCGGCTCCATGGGCTGGTTCACGGGACCCCACCAGATGTGGTCGGCCACACCCGGCTCCCGCACCACGAACTTGTCCTGGGGGGAGCGGCCCGTGTGGGGCGCGGTGACGGCCACGAAGGCCCCCCCTTCCGCCAGCATCCCCTCCCGACGCCGGAGGGCGTGCTCCACCAGCTCGGGTACCGTGAGGTTCCAGTACACGGCCCCGTGGCTGGGGAAGGGCAGCGGGGTGGGCCGCGCGTCGGCCAGCTTCATGGCCACCTCCACGACGGGTCTACGGGCAGCATAGCACAGGCGAGGTGGACGCCTGCTTCCCCCGGACCCTATGATGGAAGGCGTCCGACACCTGGAGGTGGTGGCCTTGAAAGCCTTAGCGGTGCTGGCCTCTGTGCTACTCGTGGTGTTCGCCGACCTCATCCCCTCCTGCGAGTCCCAGAGCCGGGTGGTGCTGGGCTGGGTGGAGGACAAGTACATCGAGAGCGAGGCGGGGACCCTGTACGTGATCGTGGTGGACCGGGCCCCGTACTACGTGCCCTACCCCTTCTACCAGGACGTGAAGGTGGGGGACAAGGTCCGCTACGACGGCAGGAAGTGGGAGATCGTGCAGCGCAGGGGGGAGCCCTCGCGCCTGGTCCCCATCGAGCTGCTCCCCTCTCCCTCTCCGTCCCCCTAGGATGGGGGTTGCCGGGAAGTCAGTGAGCCCGGGGGTCGGGGTGAAGGCGTTCGGGGCGATCCTCACGCTGGAAGAGGCCCTGGACCGGTACCTCAGCGTGGTGCGGCCACGGCCACGGGGGGAGGAGGTGGTCCCGCTCGAGCAGGCCTTGGACCGGGTGTGTGCCGCGGACGTTCGGGCCGGCGAGGACCTGCCGCCCTTCCACCGCTCCACCGTGGATGGCTACGCGGTCCGGTCGCAGGACCTGCTACACGCCTCGCCCCGTGACCCGGTGGTGCTGGAGCTGGTGGGTGCGGTGCGCATGGGCGAGCGGACGGACCTGCGGGTGGAGCCTGGGCAGTGCGCCCGGGTCCCCACCGGCGGCATGGTCCCCGCGGGAGCCGACGCCGTCGTCATGCAGGAGCACACGCGGGTGGACGGCGAGACCGTTTACGTCCTCCGGCCGGTGCCACCCGGCGAGAACGTGTTGCACCAGGGCGAGGACGCCCGCCGGGGGGAGGTGGTCATTCCCCGGGGCACGCGCCTGCGCCCACAGGAGCTGGGCCTGCTGGCAGGTCTGGGGGTGGTGGACGTCCCCTGTTACCTGCCGCCCCGGGTGGCGGTGTTCTCTACCGGCGACGAGCTGGTGCCTCCGGACCACCAGCCGCGGCCGGGGCAGATCCGGGACATGAACGCGTACACCCTCACCGCGCAGGTAGCCAGGCTGGGCGCGGTCCCCAGGTTCGGGGGGATCCTGCCGGACCAGGCAGGCACCGTGGAGGCTGCCCTGCGGGACGCCATGCGGACCGCGGACGTGGTCGTGGCTTCAGGCGGCAGCTCGGTGGGCGCGCTGGACGTGCTGGGTGAGGTGGTGCCCCGGCTGGGCAACCCGGGGGTGGTGGTGCACGGGGTGGCCATCAAACCCGGTAAGCCTACGATCCTGGCCTTCTGCGACGGGAGGGTGGTGGTGGGGCTGCCGGGACACCCGGTCTCCGCCATGGTGGTGTTCGACCTGCTGGTGCGGCCGGTACTGGAGGCCATGCTGGGGCTGCGGCCCGAGCTGCGCGGACCGCGTACGGTCCCCGCCAACCTGGTGGCGCCCCTGGTTGCCCCGCAGGACCGGGACGAGTTCGTGCGGGTCCGCCTGCGCTGGCAGGAGGACGTGCTAGCCGCAGAGCCGGTGCTGGGCAAGTCAGGGATGATTACCACCATGACCCGCGCGGACGGCTACGTTCGGGTCCCGATGGGTGCCCAGATGGACGCCGGCACCCAGGTGGAGGTCCGGCTGTTCGACTAATTTTTTTTAAGGGGGAGCCGTGCTGCTGCTGAAACCGGAGAGGGCGAAGGCGGACGCGCCCGAGCGGCCTGGGGACTTCGCGGGCCAGGTGCGGATGCAGGCTCTGCGGCGGACCGACCAGCCCGGGGCCGTGGAGGTGGTGGCGGTGTTCTTCGAGGACGGCGCCCGCACCCGGCCGCACGTGCACAGCACCGACCAGGTCCTGGTGTTCCTGGAGGGCGAGGGCGTGGTGGCCACGGAGACCGAGCGCCGGGTGGTGAAAGCGGGCGAGGTGGTGTGGGTGCCCGCTGGTACCTGGCACTGGCATGGTGCCAACAAAGGCCGGTCCTGCTGCCACCTGTCCGTCAAGCCCCCGGGGCCCACCGACTGGAACGCGCCCCTCCGGGACTGGGAGGAGTGGTGACCGAGCGCCTCACCCACCTGGACCTAGCGGGTCGGCCCCGCATGGTGGACGTCTCAGAGAAAAGCGAGACCCTGCGGGTGGCCACCGCCCGGGGCGAGGTGCGCATGCGGCCTGAGACCCTGGCCCTCATCCGGGCCGGGCAGGTGGCCAAGGGTGACGTGCTGGCTGCAGCCCAGCTGGCGGCCATCCAGGGCGCCAAGCGCACCTGGGAGCTGGTGCCCCTCTGCCACCCCGTCCCGCTTTCGGGGGTGGAGGTGGAGTTCCACCTGCGGGACGAGCCACCTGCGGTGGAGGTGCGCGCCACGGTACGGGCCGTGGCGCGCACCGGCGTGGAGATGGAGGCGCTGTGCGCGGTAGTCTCCGCCTGCCTGTGCGTGTACGACATGTGCAAGGCCGCAGACCGCGACATGGCGATCGCCGACGTGTGGCTGGAGCACAAGGCGGGCGGTCGTTCGGGTGAGTACCGCAGACCCGGAAGCGAGTGACGGTGGCCAACCGCTGCTTCGTGTGCGGCCCGGACAACCCCGTGGGGCTGCAGCTGCGCTTCACCCGGGAGGACGAGGCGGTGACCGCGGAGTTCGTCCCGCGGGAGGAGCACGTGGGCTGGGAGGGGATCGTCCACGGCGGGATCCTGGCCGCGGTGCTGGACGACGCCATGGGCAACGTGTTTTACCTGCGGGGCTACCAGGCGCTCACGGCCCGCATGGAGGTCCGCTTCCGCAAACCCGTCCGCCCGGGCGAGCGGCTGCAGGTGCGCGCCTGGGTCGCGGGGGAGGACAGCCGGACCATCACGACCCGCGCGGAGCTGATCCGGGACGGCGAGGTGGTGTGCAGCGGGCAGGGGGTTTTCCTGCGCGGCTCCCTCCGGGAGGTGGCTGATGCCCGCTGAGGGGGAGCGTACCGTGGTCGCCAACCGTCGGGCCCGTCACGACTACCACCTGGAGGAGACCTACGAGGCCGGGCTGCAGCTTTTGGGCAGCGAGGTGAAGAGCCTGCGGGCCGGCCGCGCCTCGTTGCAGGACGCCTACGCGAAGGTGCGGGGCGGGGAGGTGTGGCTGGTCAACATGCACATCGCGCCGTACGAGCAGGCCGGCCCCTTCAACCACGACCCCCTGAGGCCCCGGAAGCTGCTGCTGCACAGGTCGGAGATCCGGCGGCTGGTGGGCAAGGTCAAGGAGCGCGGCTACACCCTGATCCCCCTGCGGGTGTACTTCCGGAGGGGGTTGGCCAAGGTGGAGCTGGCCCTGGCGCGGGGCAAGAAGCAGTACGACAAGCGGGCAGACATCCGGAAGCGGGAGGCGCAGCGACAGATTGCCCGGGCCCTGGCGGGCCGGCCCCGGCCTGCCAGAGCGTGATAGAATGAAACCGGCCCTGTGGGCCGTCTCTCCCGTGGGGGCGAACGGTCTCGACTGGGCAGGAAGCAGCGGGGCTGCGCGCCGAGGTTGGTAGGGTCCTCGTAAAACAACCTACCGGACGCGAATAAGCGTCAACCAGCCTGTTCTCGCTGCCGCGGCCTAAGCCCCGCGGCCGTCTCCCCGGGCCCCGCCGGCGGGCCCGGAGGGGGCGTGAGCAAGCCGGCTGCTCCCGGTCGCCGCGCTCCGGGCGGCCGGGCTAAGACCGAAGGAGCTGGGCCCCGGGCAATCCCGCCTGCGGGAGGGCCCGCGGCGAGACCAAATCGCAGGCTACGCGCGTAGACGCCTCGCCCTCACCTGTTCAGGACGCGGGTTCGATTCCCGCCGCCTCCACCAACTTCTCCGTTGGCGGAAGGAGCTGGCCGAGCGACGCAGAATAAGACTGTCTGACAATCAGACCGGCTGGTCGAGAGAGGGGGACGTGCCATGCGGCGGTTGAGCTGGGCCAGGGTCCTGGGATTGACGTGCGCGCTCCTGGTGGTGACCTTGTCGTCCGGCGGGTCCCTGGCCGGGCCTGCCACTGCCCGGGTCACCATCCTCGGGGGCCCTGCCGCAGGAATTTTCAACGTGTTCGCCACCGGGCTGGCTACCTTCCTCTCCCGCAACGTGCCCGGGGTGGAAGTGACCGTGGCGGCCACCGGCGGCTCCGTGGAGAACGTGCGCCGCGTGAACGCCGGGGACGCAGAGATGGCCGTGGCCTTCGCCAGCGACGTCCACGAGGGGTACTTCGGGGTGGAAGCCTTTCAGGGCAGTCCCCAGCGCAACATCCGGGCCATCGGCCTGCTGTTCGTGGGAGTGGGGCACCTGGTGACGTACAAGGACAGCGGCATCCGCAGCGTGGCAGACCTGGTGGGCAAGCGGGTGGCGGTGGGCTCCCCTGGCTCCGGAACCTTCAGCAACGCGCAGCGGATCTTCGGCGAGCTGGGCTTGTGGGACCGCATCCAGCGGGTCCCCCTGCTGGGCTCTGCGGCCGCCGGGGCCCTGCGGGACGGACGCGTGGAGGCGTTTTACTACACCGGCCCCTACCCGGACCGGGCCACCATCGAGGCCGCCATCGCCAAGGAAGTCCAGCTGCTGGACCTGTACGGGCCGCTGTCCCGGACCGACTTCTTCCGTAAGTACCCGTACTTCACCCGGTACGTGGTACCGGCCCGTGGCTACAACGGCCTCACTGAGTCCGTCACCACGGTCGGGCTTCCGGGGCTGTGGTTCGCCCACAAGGACGTCCCCGCAGACCTGGTGCGACGGCTGGTGGCCGCCGCCTACGGCCGAGAGGGCCACGCGCACATGTTGCAGGTCCACGGCGCCTCGGCGGACATGACCAGCCGTCGGGCGCTCCTCGGGGTGAGCATCCCGCTGCACCCGGGTGCGGAGGCTCACTGGCGTTCGGTGGGCTTGGAGATCCCGGAGTCCATCCGGGCCCGCTAATCCCGGATGCGCAAGCTGGCACCCGCCTGGGACCGGTTCGTCCAGCTGGGGCTGGCGGCCGTGGTCCTCTACTACTTGTGGACCGCGGCCTTCGGAGTCACCAGCCTCCAGTACCACCGCGGGGTGGCGGTAGCTTACGCCTTCGCCGCTGCCTTCCTCCTTCACCGGGGCACCCGCCACTCCCCCACGGACCGGCCCAGCTGGGCGGACGTGCTGCTGGCGGTGGCCAGCTGCGCGGTGGCGGGTTACTGGATCGTCCAGTACGAAGGCCTCGCGTACCGCGCGGGGGCCTTCCACGCCGTGGACGTGGCTCTGGGGGTGGTGGCCCTAGCCCTGGCGGTGGAGACCACCCGCCGGGTCCTGGGGGCGTCCATGACCGTGGTGGCGCTGCTCCTCGTGGCCTACGCCGTATGGGGGAACTACCTCCCGCCGGTGGTGGGCCACCGCGGCTTCAGCCTGCGGAGGGTGGTGGAGTACTTCTACCTGACCCCGGAGGGCCTGTTCGGCGTCATGCCGGACATCCTGGGGACCTACATCCTGCCCTTCGTGGCCTTCGGCGCCTTCCTCATGCGGGCCGGGGTGGCGAAGTTCTTCATGGACCTGTCGGTGGCCCTGGTGGGGCGGATGCGGGGCGGGCCCGCCCAGGTGGCCGTGGTCAGCAGCGCCCTGTTCGGGTCCATCAACGGCAGCCCGGTGGCCAACACGGCCACTACCGGTGCCTTCACCATCCCCCTGATGAAGCGGTGTGGGTTTCCCCCGCACATCGCCGCCGCCGTGGAGGCCGCGGCGTCCACGGGCGGGATGATCCTGCCGCCGGTGATGGGCGCGGGGGCCTTCATCATGGCGGAGCTGACTCAGACCCCGTACGCCCGCATCGCGGCCATCGCCATGCTCCCTGGCCTCCTGTACTTCCTCGGGGTCGGGGTGATGGTGTACTGCGAGGCGCGCAAGCTGGGGCTGGAGGGACTGCCGTCGGAGCAGATCCCCCGGCTGTGGGACGTCCTGCGCGGCGGGTGGTACCTGCTGCTTCCCCTGGTGGTTCTGGTGGCGGTCCTGGTACGCACTACCTCCGCGTCCATGGCGGTGATCGCTAGCATCCTCAGCACCGTGGCGGTCAGCTGGCTGCGGCGGGAGACCCGCATGGGCCCCCGGGAGGTGTGGGAGGCGTTGGTGGACGCGGGCCGCAACAGCACCTACGTGGCGGCGGCCACGGGGGCTATCGGGATCGTGGTGGCGGTGGTGACCCTCACGGGGATCGGGGTCCGGTTCAGCCAGCTGGTGCTGGAGGTGTCCGGAGGGAGTCTGCCGGTGGCGCTGCTGCTGGTGGCCGCGGCGAGCTTCGTGCTGGGGATGGGCATGCCCATCACGGCAGCGTACCTCGTGCTGGCGGTGGTGGCGGCACCCGCCCTGGTGCAGATGGGGATCCCGCTGCTCGCGGCCCACATGATCATCTTCTGGTTGAGCCTGGACTCCAACATCACCCCTCCCGTGGCCTTGGGGGCGTACACCGCGGCGGCCCTGGCGCAGGCGGACCCGTGGAGGACTGGCTGGAACAGCTTTCGCTTCGCCAAGATGATCTACGTCATGCCGGTCCTCTTCGCGTACACCCACATCCTGATGACCGGCACCTGGCAGGAGAACCTGTGGGCCGCGGTCTCCTCGGTAGTGGGTACCGTGGCGTTTTCCATCATGAGCACCGCGTACTTCCTGGTCCGGACCAACCTGTTGGAGTGGCTGGTGCTGGCTGCGGCCACGATCCTGTGCTTCATCCCCACCCTGGGCACGGACCTGGCCGGCATCGGGCTGTTCGGGGTGGTGTACCTGTGGCAGCGCCACAGGCTCCTGAGGCGTCCCCCGCGGGTCCCTCAGGCCGTGGAGCTAACCGGAAAACCGGTGGTGGACTGACGTGTACGAGCCCGTCCAGCGCCCGAAGGTATACCAGCTGGTGGCGGACCGCCTGCTGCACCAGATCCGCCAGCGGCGTCTGAGCCCGGGTGACAGCCTGCCTCCGGAGCACGAGCTTGCCCGGCGGTATGGGGTCGGGAGGTCCTCCGTGCGGGAGGCCCTGCGGCTGCTGGAGTCCAAGGGCGTGATCCGGTCCGCAGGCCACGGCTCCTTCGTGGTGGCGGAGTATGGCAACGCCCTGGTGGACTCGGTCCGGTTCCTCCTCACCCTGGAGGCGTTCGACCTGGAGGAACTGTACGAGATCCGGAAGATGCTGGAGACGGAGTTTGCAGCCCTGGCGGCGGCCCGCCGCACGGAGATCCACCTCCTCCGGATGGAGGAGGCCATCCAGGAGATGGAGGCGGGGCTGGGTTCGCAGGCGCGCTACATCGAGGCGGACCTGCGCTTCCACCTCACGGTGGCGGAGGCGACCCGCAACCGCGTGGCGGTGTACGTGATGCGGGCCATCCGGGATCCCCTGCACCGGGCGCTGGCCAGCGTCTACCACATCCCCGGAAGTCCCCAGAAGTCCCTGGCGCAGCACCGGGCCATCCTGGAGGCGCTGCGGGTGGGGGATCCTGGACTAGCCCGGCTGCGCATGGCGGAGCACCTGGGGCGGGTGCATCAGGACATCCGCAGGGTCCTGCACACCGACGGTGACGACGACAACGCGAGAGGAGGGTGAGACTTGGACAGGGTCGGGTTCGTGGGCCTGGGGGTCATGGGCAGCCGCATGGTGAAACGCCTTCTGGATGCGGGCCGGCGCGTGGTGGGCTACAACCGGACCCGGGCCAAGGCCCAGTGGCTGGTGGACCTCGGGATGGAGTGGGCCGACAGCCCCCGTCAGGTGGCGGAGGGCGCAGACGTGGTGTTCTCCATGGTCACCGACACGAAGGCCCTGCAGGCGGTTACGGAGGGACCGGACGGGATCCTGGCGGGGCTGGGCCCGGGCAAGGTGTACGTGGACATGAGCACCGTGAGCCCCGCGGCCAGCCGGGCGCTGGCGGAGCGGGTCCGCCAGCGGGGCGCGCAGATGCTGGACGCCCCGGTGTCAGGGAGCGTGGTGACCCTGGAGGAGGGGCGTCTGTCCATCATGGTGGGCGGAGACCGCGACGCCTTCGAGCGGGTGCGCCCCATCCTGCAGGACATCGGGCCCGTGGTGACCCACGTGGGCGGCAACGGCCAGGCGGTGCTCATGAAGGTGGCCACCAACCTGAGCCTCGCGGTGCAGATGCTGGCCTTCAGCGAGGGGCTGCTGCTGGCCGAGCGCGGCGGGATCCCCCGGGAGACCGCGGTGCACGTGCTGCTGAACAGCGTGATCGCGTCCCCCATGCTGAAGTACCGCGGCCCCTTCGTGCTGCGGATGCCGGAGGAGGCGTGGTTCGACGTCAACATGATGCAGAAGGACCTGCTGCTGGCGCTGGAGATGGGCCGGGAGCTCAACGTCCCCCTGCCCACCACCGCCACCACCAACGAGTACCTGACCGCGGCCCGCGGGCTGGGCCTGGCGGCCTACGACTTCGCGGTGCTGTTCGAGGTGCTTTCGCGCCTGGCGGGCCGCGAACCAGAGTTGCGCTGAGGAGGGGCAAGGGATGCACCCACCGGTCGCGGTGAACCGCGCGGAGTTGCCGGAGGAAGTCCAGGACGTCTCCGCCGCCGACTGGCTGCGGATGTACCGACGGATGGCCACCATCCGGGCCTTCGAGGAGCAGGTCAACGAGCTGTACCTGAGCCGGCGGATGCCCGGGCTGGCGCACCTGTACATCGGTCAGGAGGCCGTGGCGGTGGGGGTGTGTGAGGCCCTGCGCCCCGAGGACACCATCACCAGCACGCACCGCGGCCACGGTCACTGCCTGGCCAAGGGCGCCCGGGTGGACCGCATGTTCTGCGAGCTGCTGGGCAAGGCAGAGGGGTACTGCCGGGGGAAGGGCGGGTCCATGCACATCGCAGACCCCGACTCCGGCAACCTGGGCGCGAACGCCATCGTGGGCGGCAGCGCGGGGATCGCTGCGGGGGCGGCCCTCTCGGCGAAGCTGCGGGGCACAAATCAGGTGTCGGTGTGCTTCTTCGGGGAAGGAGCCCTGGGTCAGGGGCTGCTGTACGAGGTGATGAACATGGCCTCCCTGTGGAAGCTGCCCGTGGTGTACGTGTGCGAGAACAACCTGTACAACGAGTACACCCACTACCGGGAAACCACCGCGGGGGACATCCTCGCGCGGCCGCGGGCGTTCGGCATCCCCGCGGAGGAGGTGGACGGACAGGACGTGCGCCAGGTGCTGGCGGCCGCGCGCCGGGCGGTGGCCCGGGCGCGCCGGGGAGAGGGCCCCAGCTTCCTCCTCTGCAATACCTACCGGTACTTCGGGCACCACGTGGGCGACGTGGACCGCTCCTACTACCGCAGCCGGGAGGAGGAGGAGGCTTGGAAGGCCCAACGCGACCCGCTGAGGCTGCTGAGGGACTGGATGATCGCGGCCGGACTTGCGGGGCCGGAGGATTTCGAGGCGGCAGAACGTGCGGCCCGGGAGGAGGTGGCGCAGGGCGTGGCCTACGCCCTTCAGGCCCCCTACCCGGACCCCAGCGAGGTGACCCAGCATGTCTACGCCTAGCGCGGCGGTGCGTGGGCCCGCGGCCGGTACGGTCCGGGAGATTTCCCTGGCCCAGGCGATCCGTGAGGCTTTGGCCGAGGAGATGCGCCGGGACCCCCGGGTGTTCATCCTCGGCGAGGACGTGGCAGAAGCGGGCACCCCCTTCAAGGTCCTTTCGGGCCTGGTGGACGAGTTCGGGCCGCAGCGGGTGATCGACACCCCCATCTCCGAGGCGGGCTTCGTGGGGATCGCGGTCGGCGCCGCCATGACGGGCATGCGACCCGTGGTGGACATCATGTTCGGGGACTTCCTCACCCTGGCGATGGACCAGATCGTGAACCAGGCGGGCAAGGTGCACTACATGTCCGGCGGCAAGCTGAAGGTCCCGCTGGTGATCCGTACCACCCTGGGGGCCACCCGGCGGTCCGCGGCGCAGCACAGCCAGAGCCTGCACGCCTGGTTCGCCCACATCCCGGGTTTGAAGGTGGCGGTCCCCTCCACCCCGTACGACGCCAAGGGCCTGCTGAAGACCGCCATCCGAGACGACAACCCGGTGCTGTTCTTCGAGGACAAGATGATGTACCAGGTCAAGGGCCCGGTCCCGGAGGAGGAGTACACCCTCCCCTTCGGGGTGGCGGACGTGAAGCGGCCGGGGCGGGACGTGACCCTGGTGGCCACCAGCAGCATGGTGTACGTGGCCCTGGAGGCCGCCGAGCTGCTGGAGCAGGAGGGGATCTCCGCGGAGGTGGTGGACCCACGTACGATCTTCCCCCTGGACGTGGAGACCCTGGTGCGGAGCGCGCGGAAGACGGGGCGGGTGGTGGTGGTGGACGAGGGGCACCGCCGGTACGGGGTCACCGCGGAGCTGGCGGCGACCATCGCGGAGGAGGCCTTTTACGACCTGGAGGCGCCTGTGCGCCGGGTGGGTGCTCTGGACGTGCCGGTCCCGTTTTCTCCGGTCCTGGAGGACCGGACGGTGCCCACCCCACAGCAGGTGGCGTCGGTGGCGCGGGAGCTCTGTGGCCGGAACTAGCCCGGGCGTGGAAAGGAGGTGCGGGCGATGGGAATCAAGACGTACGGCCTCATGGGGGTGGACTGGGAGGCGCGGGTGGATTACGACCGCCTGCGCCGGGAACGGCTGGCACGGGTCAAGGGGCTGCTGAGGCAGTCCGAGCTGGGCTCCCTGCTGTGTTTCGACATGAACAACATCCGGTACATCACCGCCACCCATATCGGTACCTGGGCCATGGACAAGCTGGTGCGCTTCTGCCTGCTGCCCCAGGACGACGACCCCATCCTGTGGGACTTCGGTTCGGCGGCGCGCCACCACCAGCTGTACTGCCCGTGGCTGGGTGAGCGGTCCCGGGCGGGGATCTCCACCCTCCGGGGCGCCTACCCCGAGCGGGCCAGGGACGTGGCCCGCAAGATCCGGGTGGAGCTGGAGACCCGCGGGCTGCACCGGGAACCCGTAGGGGTAGACGTGGTGGAGCCGCCCGTGCTGTTCGCCCTACAGGAGGAGGGGTTGCGGGTGGTGGACGGCCAGTCCCTCATGCAGGAGGCGCGCAAGATCAAGACCCAGGACGAGATCACCCTGCTGGCGACCGCCTGCATGATGGTGGACGCCGCCTACGAGGAGCTGTACAAGTTCCTGCGCCCGGGCGTGCGGGAGAACGAGTGCGTGGGGTTGGTGGCCAAGATCCTGTACGACCTGGGCTCCGAGCACGTGGAGGGCGTCAACGCCATCAGCGGAGAGCGCTGTAACCCGCACCCGCACGTGTACACGGACCGCGTGCTGCGGCCCGGAGACCCCGTGTACTTTGATATCCTCCACAGCTTCAACGGCTACCGCACCTGTTACTACCGCACCTTCGTGGTGGGTAGCGCTTCCCCGGCTATGGTGGACGCTTACAAGCGCTGCCGGGACTACCTGGACGCGGCCATCAGCCTCATCAAGCCGGGCGTGACCACCGCGGACGTGGTGAAGGTCTGGCCCAGGGCGGAGGAGTTCGGCTTCCCCAACGAGGAGGCCGCCTTCGCCCTTCAGTACGGGCACGGGGTGGGGCTCTCGATCTGGGAGAAACCCATCTTCAGCCGCCTCGTTTCCTTCGACCACCCGGAGGTCATCGAGGAAGGGATGGTGTTCGCCCTGGAGACCTTCTGGCCGGCCCGGGACGGGTGGTCCGCGGCCCGCATCGAGGAGCAGCTGGTGGTGACCAAGGACGGCTGCGAGGTGATCACCCGCTTCCCGGCGGAGACGCTGCTGGTGGCTGGCACCCGGTACTGGACCGTGGACGGGCCGCTTCCCACCACCCGGGAGGTGCAGTCGCAGCTGAACCGCACGGCCCCGCCCCTGGAGGCGGTGGTGGCGTCCGCGGCGGTGGAAGGCGTACGGCCCTGAGGAGGGAGCGGTGCCGAGGGAGGTGATCATGCCCGCCCTGGGCATGGCCCAGGAGACGGGCAAGGTCCTGCGGTGGTTGCGCTCGGAGGGCGAGGAAGTCCGGCAGGGCGAGCCGCTGCTGGAGGTGGAGACGGACAAGGCCAATGTGGAGATCGAGTCCCCCGCCTCCGGCGTCCTGGCGCGGGTGCTGGCTCGGGAAGGCGACGAAGTCCCCGTGGGCCAGGTGATCGGCTGGATCCTCCTTCCCGGGGAGGAACCCTCCGAGCCGCCGGCTGCACCGGTGAGTCCGCCTGCCGTAGCGGCTGCACCGGTGGCGGCGGAGCAGGTCCCCGGGCCGCCGGCGGAGCCCGCGCCCGCGAGGCCCCGGGCTTCTCCCAAGGCTCGCCGGCTGGCCCGAGAGATGGGGGTGGACCTGCAGTCCGTCCAGGGGTCCGGCCCCGGAGGAGCGGTCCTCGCCTCGGACCTGCAGCGGATGACTGAGGTGGCCCCCGCCGCTGAGCTCCCCCACGTGTGGAAG
>CALIMJ010000028.1 GCA_938028835.1 uncultured bacterium
CTGTGTGCGGGAGCACCCTGGCCCTCATGGACGCGGGGGTCCCCATCAAGGCACCGGTGGCGGGCATCGCCATGGGCCTGATTACCGGGGAGGACGGCCGCATGGCCATCCTGACGGACATCCAGGGCATCGAGGATGCCATGGGCGACATGGACTTCAAGGTGGCCGGCACCCGGGAGGGGATCACTGCTCTGCAGATGGACATCAAGATCCCCGGGCTCACCCGGGAGGTGCTCCGGCAGGCCCTGGAGCAGGCCCGTCAGGCGCGGCTGGCCATCCTGGACGCCATGCTGCGGGTGCTGCCGGCCCCGCGGTCGGACCTGTCCCCGTACGCGCCGCGGTTGCTGACCCTCCACATCAACCCTGACAAGATCCGGGAGGTCATCGGTCCCGGCGGGAAGGTGATCAACAAGATCACCTCCGAGACCGGGGTGAAGATCGAGATCGAGCAGGACGGCCGCGTGATCATCGCCTCCACGGACCCGGAGGCCGCCCAGAAGGCGGTGCGGATGATCCAGGACATCGTGCGGGAGGTCGAGGTGGGCCAGACGTACCTGGGCCGCGTCACGCGCGTGGTGAACTTTGGGGCCTTCGTGGAGGTCCTCCCGGGCAAGGAGGGGCTGGTGCACATCTCCGAGCTGGCGGACCGCCGGGTGGACAAGGTGGAGGACGTGGTGAAGGTGGGCGACGAGATCCTGGTGCGGGTCAAGGAGATCGACTCCCTGGGCCGCATCAACCTGACCCGCCGGGGCCTTGCCTCCGACGACGGCGGAGCGGCAGCCACTCCCGTGGGCGCGGGGGCTGCGGACCGTCCGCGCCAGGACCGACCCCCGCGCCGCCCGCCGCGCAGGCCTGGCCCTCGCCCGGAGCGGTAGGCGTTGGACTCGCCCGTGCACGTCCGGGACACCGAGTACCGGAAGACGGTGCTGCCCTCCGGGATCCGGGTGGTGACGGAGGCGTTGCCGGGGGTCCGCACCGTGGCCCTGGGGGTGTGGGTGGAGACCGGCTCGCGGTTCGAGCCGCCCGGGTGGAGCGGGATCGCTCACTTCACCGAGCACATGATGTTCAAGGGCACGCGCCGGCGGACCGCCCAGCGCATCGCGGAGGAGGCGGACGCCCTGGGCGCGCAGCTCAACGCGTTCACCGACCGGGAGCACACCTGCTACTACGTCCGGGTCCTGTCCGACCACCTCCCGAAGGTCACCGATTTGCTAGCGGACATGCTCACGGGCTCCCTCTTCGAGGAGGAGGCGGTGGAGCGGGAGCGGCAGGTGATCCTCGAAGAGATCAAGATGTACGAGGACAGCCCCGACGACTTGGTCCAGGACCTGTTCCTGGAGACGGTCTGGGCCCACGACCCCCTGGGCCGTCCGGTGATCGGGTTCCGCCACACCGTGGAGTCCCTGCGCCGGCCGGACTTCGTGGAGTTCGTGTCGCGGGAGTACCGGTCGCCCAGGCTGCTGGTGTCGGCGGCCGGCGACGTGGACCACGACCAGGTGGTGGAGCAGGCCGCAGAACTCCTCGGGCCGCTGTCGGCGGAGGCACTCCCCCGGGGAGCGTCCACGCCGTCGGTTTCCCTGGACTCCACGTACCGGGCCAAGGACACCGAGCAGGTGCACCTGTGCTTCGGCTACCCCGGCCTGCCGCAGGGCGACCCCGACCGCTACGTGCTGTCGGTGCTGGATCACGTGGCGGGAGGGGGCATGTCGTCCCGCCTGTTCCAGGAGGTGCGGGAGAAACGGGGCCTGGTGTACAGCATCGGGACGTTCACCGTCCTGTACCGGGACGCGGGCGCGTTCGCGGTGTACGCGGGGACCAGCCCCGAGCGGGCGCGGGAGGTGCTGGAGGTCTCCCTGCGGGAGCTGGATCGCCTGCGCCAGGAGCCGATCCCCGAGGAGGAGCTCAGCCGGGCGAGGGAGTCCCTGAAGGCCAGCCTCATGCTGTCGCTGGAGAGCACCGCGAGCCGCATGTTCTTCCTGTCGAGGGCGGAGCTGTACTTCGGCCGGCGGATCAGCCCGGACGAGGTCCTGCAGGAGCTGGAGGCGGTCACCTCCGACCGCGTCCAGGCCCTGGCCCAGCGGCTGCTCCGGGACCGGCCGGCGCTGGCCGCGGTGGGTCCCGCGGACGCGGAGGCCACCACCCGGGCTGCCCTGGAGGCGGTGGTGTGAGCGCTCCCCTGCGGGTGGCGGTGAGCGGCGCCGCGGGCCGCATGGGCCGCGCGGTGGTGCGGGCGGTGTGCCAGCAGGCGGACCTGCAGCTGGTGGCCGCCTTCGGCCGGCAGCGCCACCTGGGCGACGACGCAGGGGTGCTGGCCGGCGTCGGACCTGTCGGCGTTGCCATCCAGCCGGCGGAGGCGATTCCGCAGGTACGGGGTCGCGCGGACGTGCTGGTGGAGTTCAGCGTGGGCGACCCGGCCCTGCTCAACGCGGCTCGGGCCGCGGAGGCGGGCGTGCGGCCGGTGGTGGGAGCCACCGGCTACGCTGCCGACTCCCTGGAAGCCCTGCGGCAGGCCTGCGCGCGGGCGGGAGTGGGCGGGGTGGTGGCCCCCAACTTCGCCCTGGGAGCGGTGCTGCTCATGCGGTTCTGCCAGCTGGCCGCCCCGTACTTCCCCCACGCGGAGGTGGTGGAGCTGCACCACGACCGCAAGCGGGACGCGCCCAGCGGGACCGCGCTGCGCACCGCGGAGCTCATTGCCCGGGCCCGGGGGACGGCCCCGCAGCCTGCGGTGGCGGAGGAGGAGAAGGTGGCGGGCGCCCGCGGGGGAGTTCACCACGGCGTGCGGGTGCACAGCGTCCGGCTCCCGGGCCTGGTGGCGCACCAGGAGGTCCTGTTCGGCGGGCCCGGACAGGTGCTGAGCCTGCGTCACGACGCGTACAGCGAGGAGTCGTTCCTGCCGGGCGTGTTGCTGGCGGTCCGTCGGGTCGTGGGGCTGTCGGACCTGGTGGTGGGCCTGGAACACCTGCTGGACACACAGACAACTTCGGATTCCACCGGAGCGAGGTGAAGCCGTGCGGGACGGGTACGTGGTCGCGGTGGTGGGAGCCACGGGCGTCGTGGGGCGACAGGCGGTGGCCCTGCTGGAGGCGCGGCGGTTCCCCGTACGGGAGCTGCGGCTGGCCGCATCGCCCCGGTCAGCGGGCAAGCGAGTGGACGGGCACCCCGTGGTGGCCCTGAGCGAGGAGGTCTTCGAGGGCTGCGACATCGCCATCTTCGACGTGCCCGACGAGGTGTCCCGCGAGTGGGCACCCAGGGCCGCGGCGCGAGGTGTGGTGGTGATCGACAACGCGGCCACCTTCCGCCTGGACCCGGACGTGCCCCTGGTGATCCCGGAGATCAACGGCCCGCGGGTGCTGGACCGACCCCGGGGGATCATCGCCAACCCCAACTGCACCACTGCCACCTTCCTGATGCCTCTGGCACCCCTGCACCGGCGCTACGGGCTGCGTCGGGTGGTGGCCTGCTCCTACCAGTCGGTGTCCGGAGCGGGACAGGCAGGAGTGGACCAGCTGTGGCGGGAGCTGCGGGCCGCGGCAGAACGCGGGGAGCCCTTGGAGGAGTCCCTGGGTAGCGCTTTCAGCCACCCCATCGTCTTGAACGTGATCCCGGCCATCGGGTCGGTCCGCGACGGCGGGCACACCAGTGAGGAGCTGAAGGCGCAGGCGGAAAGCCGCAAGATCCTGGAGCACCCCACCCTGGAGGTGGGAGTCACCTGCGTGCGGGTTCCCACCCTCGTGGGTCACGGAGTCGCGGTGCACGCCACCTTCGAGCGGACTCCGGTCCTGGACGAGGTCCGCGAGATCCTGCACGCGGCCCCTGGCGTGGAGGTGGTGGACGACCCGCGGTCGGGCCGCTTCCCCACCCCCCTGCGGGCTGCCGGGCGCGACCCCGCGTACGTGGGCCGCATCCGGTTCGACGGCGCCGGCAACCTCGCCTTCTTCGTGGTGGCGGACAACCTGCGCAAGGGCGCGGCCCTGAACGCGGTGCAGATCGCGGAGACCGTGGTGGCGTTGCAGCCCGACCTCCGGGCGCAGCCCGCCAGGGCCTAGCACCTGGCCCCTGTCCCCCGGGCTCCGTCCCCTAGGCCCCGTCCCCTAGGCCCTGTCCCCCCAGGTCTCTGTCCCCCGGGTCCCTGTCCCTCGGGCCCTGTCCCGGGTCTCTGTCCCGAGGCTCTGTCCCCAGGGGACAGGGCCCCAAAACGCCAGGCAGCTGCGTTCATTCAGTGGGACGGACCGAAAACGGTTGGGGAGGGCAAGCCGTGCCACGGCGGCTGAGGGGAGTGGTGCTCGAGGGCGTCTACTAGCTTGCGGCAGCCCAAGGCCCCGTCGAGTACCTCTACCTGGTGGAAGGGTACCGGGAAGGGCGGCGCGTCCGGCAGCGGGTGGTGGCCAACCTGGGACGGGCAGACCTCCTGGCCCGGCACGCGGCACGGCTGCTGGCCTTGCTGCGGCCGTATCTGACCGAGCCCGTGGGCGCCCTGCAAGAGGCGGGGGTGCGGGAAGCGCTGACCTACGGACCGGGGGTGGTGGCCCGACGCCTGTGGGACAGCCTGGGCCTGCCGGAGATCGTCCGGCGGCACTGCGGGGAGGAGGGGGGCGGAGCGGGCGTTTGTGTTGGTAGCGCACCGGCTGGTACACCCGGCTCTGGCGGCCCTAGTGGGAGAGGCGGGGCCGGGAGCAGGTGGCGCACCGGCAGCTGCAACGGTGGTACCGGACCCTGGACCGGTTGCTGGAGGCCAAGGGGGCCATCGAGCAGGACCTGTACCTGCAGCTGCGGGACCTGTTCGGGCTGCAGGTGGAGTTGGTGTTTTTCGACCTCACGAGCACCTACTTTGAGGGCCAGGGACCGGTAGAGCTGGCGCGCCACGGGCATTCCCGGGACGGTCGTCCGCGGGACCGGCAGGTGCTGGTAGGGGTGGTGATGGCCAGTGGGTGGCCGGTGGAAGGGCGGGATCCCGGCCAGGGACAGGGCAGGGATCGCAAAGG